>NZ_JBGNFV010000001.1:0-600000 GCF_041449215.1 Roseivirga sp. BDSF3-8
AACAGGGAAGGAATTTTGGTCTATCCGATTGGTTTTATGGCCCGGAAGGTCTAATAGCCCTGATTATTAGTAGCTACTGCTTTTTAGTAAGCAAAAATTCTGATACCTTATTAAGGATAAGTGGGCAATTGAGAAGCTCAGCCATTGCTGAGTATGCTGTCCGCTTACGAGTTTTTAACTAAAAATTTCGAGCTATGAAAAAAAGGAAAGTATCTTTAGCATCCCTGACGGTAAAAAGCTTTGTTACTAATAACGATTTAGATAACGATAGAACCAGGCAGCTTATCGGTGGTGGATCAAACTCCTACTGTAGGCCTTGTTTCTATACTGAGCAGAATTCTTGTTTGTGCTAATTATCAATGAGCTAAGGAAAACACTGGGCAGATTATAAGTTTTAAACGGGCATTGATGCCTTGGAAATAGAGAGAGCCGCCCCATCTTAGGGGTGGCTGTTTTCATATATACGGGTGATGAAGGCAGAGATAAGGCAGTAAAAAGCCACCTAGAGGCTTTTTAAATTGATAGTGATACAATGGTTGGGCTACCGGGCAGGTAGTTATTCAAGAGGCAGTTCGTGGACACCTTTACGCCCATTCATACCAAGCCTTTTAAATTTGATGCCCGTGTCTTCAAAACTGAAGACGATGATTGCTGCAACTTTTTTGTTTGGTTTATCCCACTCTAAATCCCCATCGATGGTTTGCTTCAGGTTTAATTTTTTTGATCTGACATTCGTATCATTGTTCAGGCTTAATAAGCATGAATTACCCCCTTTATCTACAATTATCTGAAGGGACAAGGTACCACGAATGTTAAGGAATATCTTTTCGCCAAACGATTCTTTTAAAACCTTAAAAAGCTTTTCCTCACTTACTTTAGCAGTTATTGAATCGCTTTCGAGGGTAAACCGGTCTGTATTACACCCATCGAATTTTTCAGGAAAAATACTTTGACTATAGGCTGTAACAGAGCCCAAAAGGGTTATGAGTAAAAAGCTTAATTTGATCAGGTTCATGAAAGGCTAATTTAACTGATACTAATACCCGGATAAATAAGGGCATATTGGCTGTATATGCAAGTTCTAATAGGTTTTCAGCCAACTGGCAGTGGGTCTTTGTGAGATACAAATAAAAGCTTTCCGTGGTATTGGCTAAGTAGTATCAGTAATCCCTACTTTAGTATAGATGAAAATAAAAACCATTCAGCGTGCCAGCCGCTTTGCTATTATATGCGGTATTTTATCAATTAGATTTCTTGTTCCCTTCCTATTTATGGGCTTACATATAGCGGGTGTTACCGTATCAGAACCTATATACAGCTCTTTATTAACTTTTTTTATAATAGGCATTCTTTCGGGATTGATATTATTAACCATCAATTTCAACTTATGGCCCGTAGAAATGATCTATAAATTTGATGGCGAATTACAGTTTAAAGATGATTGTATATACGCCCATGGTAAGCAGCATAAGCTAACGAAGGACACCAAAATACATGCCCTCAATATATTTTTACCCAACGAAAACCTGGGGGAATCAGTCACCAATGGTGGTGAAAACTCAATTTCTTTAGTTAGAAAAGATGTTGTGGTTGTAGAGATTAATTTTCTATTAGAGGATTCTGAACAACAGGCATACGTATCATTTCACCTCCGCAGGCTTAGTGATAGCGGTTACAGTGTATTAAATGAGCCTTATATCCCGGTGATCCGCAAATTTCGCTAACGTCTCTCACTTATAGCTGTGGAAACCTGACATTACTTTGGTTATGTGCTAAAGGTTGTCCGGGGGAGGATTAGACTAAAACTACGAAAAATTACTACTGGCTGGCTCAAAGTGTTTTTGTACGGGCTACAGGCTATGCTGTCTGGACTTGCGCGCTTCCCTTAGCACCAGGTGAGGAATCAACAGGGCCGTTCCCTTACTGTGTCCCCCCTCAAAAACCCCAAAAAAGCCAATTTCTGAATCCTGGACTGCCTAAATTCCGTGTGAGTTTGTATATTCCCGCCCCAAAACAGCAACTATGAACAGAGTACTAATAATAGGAGCCGGAGGAGTCGGCCATGTGGTAACGCACAAGGTGGCGGCTGTACCGGAAGTTTTTTCAGAGATCATGCTTGCCAGTCGTACGGTTAGTAAATGCGAGGCGATCGCTAAGGAGGTACGCGGCCGGTTTCCGGAGGCAAAGCTGCAAACGGCCCAGGTAGATGCGGATAATGTGCCTGAACTGGTGAAGCTTATCAAGGAGTTTAAGCCTGCGATGGTGATCAACGTGGCGCTGCCTTACCAGGACCTTACGATCATGGATGCCTGCCTGGAGACGAAGGTGCACTACCTGGATACGGCTAACTATGAGCCGCGCGATGTGGCTAAATTCGAATACCACTGGCAGTGGGCTTACCGCGAGCGTTTTGAGGAAGCGGGTATTATGGCGCTGCTGGGTTGTGGGTTTGACCCGGGTGTGACGGGCATCTTCACGGCTTACGCACAGAAGCATCACTTTGACGAAATCCATTACCTGGACATCGTGGACTGCAATGCAGGGGATCACGGACAGGCCTTTGCGACGAACTTTAACCCGGAGATCAACATCCGTGAGATTACGCAGAATGGCCGCTACTGGGAAAACGGCGAGTGGAAGGAAACGGAGCCGCTGGAAATTCACCAGCCGGTAGATTACCCTAACATCGGGCCTAAGGAATCGTACCTGCTCTACCACGAGGAGCTTGAGTCACTGACTAAAAATATCCCGCACCTGAAGCGTGCGCGCTTCTGGATGACGTTTGGGCAGCAGTACATCACTCACCTACGGGTGCTGGAAAATGTGGGCATGACGGGTATCCACCCTATCAAGTTCAAAGGACAGGACATTATTCCGCTGGAATTCCTGAAAGCGGTACTACCCGAGCCATCGAGTCTGGGCGAAGGATATGAAGGGCAAACGTCTATCGGGTGCCAGATCCGCGGACTGAAAGACGGAGAGGAGAAGACGTACTACGTGTACAACAACTGCGACCACGCGGAAACGTACCGCGAAGTGGGTGCACAGGCGATCTCTTACACAACGGGGGTACCGGCTATGATCGGCGCCAAGCTGATGATGGAAGGCAAATGGATGAAACCGGGCGTCTATAATGTGGAGGAGTTCAATCCGGATCCGTTCATGGAGGAACTGAACAAGTACGGCCTGCCCTGGCACGAAAAGATCAATGAGGAGCTGGCGTTTTAACAGCGACTTGTCTTATTAGTATACGTCAAAAAGAGACATAGGTAGATGCCCATTAACTTTGATCGTGTTCCTACGGCGTGTTTTGTGCTGGATGAAGCCAAACTACGTCGCAACCTGGAAACCATGCGGTATGTGCAGGAGCAATCAGGCGCCCGGATTATCCTGGCGCTGAAGGGCTTCGCGATGTTCAGTGCTTTCGGCCTCATTAAGGAATACCTGCATGGTACCACGGCCTCGTCGCTACACGAGGCGCGGCTGGGCTATGAGGAGTTCGGCAATGAGGTACACGCCTACACGCCGGCTTACTTTGACAATGAGTTTGACGAACTGCTGGGCTACTGCAATCATATTACCTTCAACTCGCCGGCGCAGTGGGAGCGATTCCGGGGTAAGGTGCAGAGCAGTAATAAAAAAGTGTCCTGCGGTATCCGGATCAACCCGGAGTACTCGGAAGTGGAGACTGATCTGTACAATCCCTGCGCGATTGGTACGCGCCTGGGGGTGACGGCGGATCAGCTAGGCAGCACCTTGCCGGAAGGTATAGAGGGGCTGCACTTTCATACGCTGTGCGAAAACGACTCGTATGCGCTGGAGCGCACGCTGCGGGTGATAGAGGACCGCTTTGGTCCGCTGTTGCACCAGGCGAAGTGGCTTAACCTGGGCGGGGGCCACCTGATGACGCGCAAGGGCTATGACCTGGAGCATCTCATCGAACTTATACGCCACCTGCGGGAGACGTATGAGGTGGAGGTAACGATGGAGCCGGGCTCAGCGGTGGCCTGGGAAACGGGCTACCTGACGAGTACGGTAGAGGACATCATCGATAACCATGGCATTGGCGCGGTGGTGCTGGATGTGAGCGTCTCTGCTCATATGCCGGACTGCATCGAGATGCCGTACAAGCCGCGGGTGCTGGGCGCACGCGATGCGGAGCCGGGTGAACCGGGCTATCGCCTGGGGGGACTTACCTGCCTGGCGGGTGACTATGTAGGGGACTACGCATTTGACGCACCCCTGCAAATTGGTGACCGGGTGGTGTTTGACGACATGATGCACTACACGATGGTAAAGACGACGTTCTTTAACGGGGTGCGCCACCCGTCTATCGGCATCTGGCACGAGGACGATACCTTTGAGCTGGTCCGGAAGTTTGGCTATGAGGACTACCGGAATAAGCTTTCATAACGGACTATGATATTATAGAAGCCGGCCTTTGTAAAAGGGCCGGTTTTTTTTGTTGCTATGGAGGTATATTGGGTGAGGTTAGTACTTAGCGTGCTGCCTCGTTATATCCCCCGGACGGGATGGTGGTGTTTCATAAGCGTTATTGCAGGCCTGCCAGGATGCGGGCCCAGCGAAAGTCGGGCCCTCCCCTTTCGTCTGAACGTTTGTACTTTATTATGGCTATAGTGGGCCGGAAGGGATAGCCGTCAAGCTTAGAGTTGATCCAATGTAAATTACCCTCCCGGGAGCCGGGGTCGGGACCGACTCGGCCTCAAATGGCCATTTAGAACTCAAATAAAGATTCCGGAGCCGGGGTCTTTCAGACCGAGTACGCAGGCGACTGGGTTAGACTGTAGATATAAGCTGAAATAATGGATTATTGCTCCAGCTTTATACCCACCCCGGCCTGGGCTATTGCCATTCCAAAGTAAATTTCTGCGCCTGCCCGACGTGTGCGTCCCCAGTCCCAAAAGGGGACTAACTTCTTATTAATTGATTTACAGTAATTTATGTGCTTAACTTGACGGCTATGGGCCGGAAGGGGGACTTATTTCGGTGCTTTGTATGGCTGTTGATAAAGGGGGCTTAAAGGCCCCAATGATATTGTCCTATTGAAGCTAGGCCCGCATTCGTATACCAGGCAGAAAATGTTTAAGTAAGTATGTATGCTGACACAGAGGCATGTTCTCCGCCACCAATTTCCATTGTAACCTACTAATTTCGTATCATACACGATGATCTATACCGGATTAACATGCGGCTACCATTTTCTTCAAACTGCCACTGATGACGTAGACTTTTTTAGGCTAGTAGAACAGGTTCCGGAGGTGTTGGTTGGAAAAGCAGTGGCTGTAGTGAGTTTCGATTCTGGTCCTTTGAAGCCTGCGGCTGAGGAATACAGAGGTGGATGGACATATGATTCGAATGAAGTGGCTTACTTCCCCTATCTGAACGAAAAGGAGCTTTCAGAGAATATATTTGCTAACGGATATGACGAGTGGTACCTTTTTGACAAACTGACCAAACTGAAAAGTAGCCATGCATTTTGCAACTATTCGGCCTTTGGTCTGACGGGTGGAAATGCGGATATGGCTATGCGGGAACTGCAAGAGAAGTTTTGGCAGCAGATCATGACCAATAAGCCTAACAGCTTTATCCTATACGGAGGTAATTTCATCTATGGAAGCATGGATGACGGGGATGTGAAACGGGTTTTGGAGGCTTTTTTGGGTGAGTGTGGTCCAGCGGGTAGGTCGGGGGAAAAGGCCAGCCCAAGTGGCCCAATGAAAGGAAAACCCCGCCCCTGAAGAGAAAAAGTGTGTCACCTTTTTTCTTCTATCCCCTCCCAGGGCATAGCCGTCAAGTTAAGGAGGTAAAGAGTTTAAAAATAGCATATTAGCAATTTTCCACACTCGGGGAGCCTAGCCGACAAATTAAGAGGGGAGTACACTGAAGTGATTACTCTCTTGCCACTTACTGCATGTACCACCGGAATGCCGGACCACCGGAATGCCGGACCACCGAGAGTCGGACCACCGAGAGTCGGACCACCGAGAGTCGGACCACCGAGAGTCGGACCTCCGAGAGTCGGACCACCGAGAGTCGGACCACCGAGAGTCGGACCTCCGAGAGTCGGACCACCGAGAGTCGGACCACCGAGAGTCGGACCACCGAGAGTCGGACCACCGAGAGTCGGACCACCGAGAGTCGGACCACCGAGAGTCGGACCACCGAGAGTCGGACCACCGAGAGTCGGACCACCGAGAGTCGGACCACCGAGAGTCGGACCACCGAGAGTCGGACCACCGAGAGTCGGACCTCCCCGAAATAAAACACGCCTTCGCGTTTTTATTTCCCCCCTCCTGGGCCCAGGAGGGGAATTATTTGTGCCTTGCACCAATGGGGGCTGGGTCGGGGGCAGAAACTCCTTCCGTGTTTTAGGGAAGGTGGCGGGGCCAGCCAGGCCGGGCCAACCAGGCGGGGCCTCCCTGGCCGGGCCTCCCCTACCGGGAATGTCTGGCCTGTTTTTATTAAGAAGAGATTTCTCGCATCCACTTCGTCCGGAATGAGCTTCATAGGTAAACCGTCCGGGGTATGATCTGCCAGGAAAGGGATTGAAGATCGACATACTATCATATTATGCGAGTTACGACAGTAAACAGGTAACCCTTAAATAAAGGGGTTATTATACCTGCACATCGTATAGTTCTATTTTATAATTTTCAGCATAAAAATCATTTCCCACTTCATCTTCAACAGGCTACATGCTGAAGACTTAAAAAATATGGTGCCGGATGGCATTATTAATTTAATAACATAAAAATTATAATTAAAAAATTAACTATAACAAGGTTACAAATCAAAATTGTATAAATGAATACTACAAAAATTAAAATTATAACACTATGAACCTTAGTATTAAACACAGTTTAGTAATCATTTTGCTATTGCAGGCATTAGCCATCAACAGTTATGGGCAGCTCATTGCGAATGGCGGATTTGAGCAGGTTGGGCCATCAACTAATCAGGATTGGGCATTTGATGCATTCGGAGAAGGAATTGTCACGGGTTGGCAACCTGGTTGTTTGAATAAAACAGTTGGGGTGGTAGGTAGAGGTAATTTGCTTAACCGAAATTACACCATTAATCCTGCCTATGCCTTTCCGGGCGGCTGGTATGCCGGGCCAAACCTTAACCCGCCGTTTAGCGAGGCAGGTAATAATGTCGCTCTCCTTTATATTAATGTTGGGAATGTTGACAATGATACCTGTATTGCTAAGGGCTTTACGGGTATTCGTAGTCAGTTTACTCAGCCTCTAAGTATTTTTCAGCGCTACAAGATCAGTATCGATGTAGCTTACCCTGCGCTGACAGGTGCCCCGGACCAAATAGGGATAGATCCCTCTACACGTATCATATTGCGATTATTAAATTCGGAAACGGATCCCGGAACTTCTGTTTGTGATTATGACTGCCAATCTACTACAGGGGACTTTTTTGGTGATGGTAAACTGGATATCGAGCTAACGCTGAACCCTTCCTCTCTGCCCCCAGGCACCGCAAATTTTGCCACGTATTCCGCAGAGTTTTCAATAGCGGAACTCATGCAGGCTGATTTGGGTATGGGTACCACTGCCCCACTTACTGTCACGAACGGGGCCCATATGCACGATATTGATTTTTACACTAACTGGCAGTGGGCTTATGATCCGGTTTATTCACCCGACTACCATGGTATCACGCCGACAAGTTTCCTTGGCCTTGTTGACTTCAAACGTGATTTTGAAGTGGTAGCAGAGTTTCCACAGTTTGTTCAGGGCAATCTTACGTCTTCAAAAGCTGGGGTTATCATAGATAATATTACCCTTACGGAAGTTTGCGACCTGCAGGCAGATTTCTCTACAACATTTAGTTGTGCAGAAGATGGCCAGAGTGGCACTCTTACCGTTTCGCTTAACTCGACATATAACGGAGCCTATAGCAATAATCACGGTCTTACTTCATCATTTTACATATTGGTTGGCGCTAATAATGCACAGGATATAAATGATCCTAATAACTCTGCTAATATTATTCAGCTTTACGGGCCCTCTACATCCTTTACCATCCCCTACCAACCGGGGCAGGGCATAGCCATAAAGCATGGCATGTGGGTGAATACGAGTAATAGCTGCGGATGGACGGAAGATCTGAAGCTCATAAATGTTCCTTCTGATTTTAACCAGTCTACTCCTTCGGCTTCATTCTCATATAATCAAAATCCGACCCCGGGAGGCCTGGCTATATCTGCCACCGCCATATACCCTGCCTCAAAGCACTGGTGGACATTCCGGGATATTACGGTATCACCTTATCAAACCTTAGTGGCTGAGACTCCCCCTGTAGCCGGTGCTTCTTTTAGCTATGGTACTTTGTCCGAAAGACACACGTATCAGCTTACTCACAGCAATGCGATGCATTGTGGAAACCAGGTGAATATGTATCGCTTTACCTTCGAGGTCAAGGTAGGCTCCTCTGGCCAACAGATTATAGAGGTTATTAAAGAAGAGAATATAACCGAACCTGCCTTAGAAGAGAAAAACGGCAGGTCTGCCCTTACGGATGATAAGGTGGAAAGTATTTCGGACGCATCGGCATTCTATCCTAACCCGGTACGGGATTTCCTCAACATTGAAACAGGAAACATGAGGGGTAAGGCGACCTTTAAGGTATACAGTACGAGCGGTAACATATTAATGGATGAAGAACTATCATTAGATGCAGCCAAAAGTCAGGTTGATATGACCTCGCTGCCGTCGGGTACCTATTATTTGATAGTAACCGATAATACGGGAGTAAAGCAGAAGCACCTTTTTATTAAGCAATAAATTATCAGAAAGAGAAGGCGGCAGGGAATAGCAATGAATCCCTGCTGCCTGTACTATTGCTGAAGGCTCATTTAGGATTTATGCAGCAGGGAGTTAAGGATTAAATACCGGCTATTCCATAGCAAGGGAATAGCCGGTATGTTATATTGAAGAGGCTATTGACATACGATCCACCTCTCAACTTGGTTTAAAGATCACTTTAGCTTTATACTTTTAAGGAAGTACGTAGCAGGCAATCCCTTCATAAATCACTCCGCTACCGCCATTTCCCAATTCATTGAAATTGGTGGTATAAAAATGATCCACTGAGCCGGTGAGAAAATACCTGTACAGGGGTACCCTACCTGTTCCGGCATTTGGATATACATAGGCTTGTACACCTTCATAATTATATCCTGCGCGCCCGCTTCCTAACTCATTAAAGTTGGTGGTGAAAAAGTGGTTATTAGCCGAGGCATTATAGTACCTGTACAAAGGTACGGTACCTGATGCCTGTGCCCCAAACACTCTGCACTGAATGCTCTCTAAATTATAGCCAGACCTGCCGCTTCCAAAAACTGACCAATCGGTGGTATAGAAATGGTTGCCATTTCCAAAATATCGATAAAAGGGTGCGGGACAGGTGGTATTTAAGGCAGGATAGATATTCTGCAGGGCCTTCACATCAAATGACGAAAAGCCCACCCATGAGTTGAGCGCCGTGCCGCCATTCATTATGGAATTACTGTCATTTACGGGGGTTTGAGGTATATAGTTGGCTCCTACTGTACCCACTCCTTCATTTCTGCCAGCCCAGTTAGTATGACGAAACCCAAGGCAGTGCCCGAATTCATGCACCATGTTATACCTTTTTTGCCCGGAGGAAACATTGGTATTATTTAAAAAGTCGAAATTAACCTGAATAAAGGATCCTGGATTTCCATTGGAAGGAAAAGAGGCTGATGCTATCACGTTGTTTCCTAACGCACCAAAGTCACTGCGAATAGTGATATCTGCAGTAGATGAAGTGGTGAGAACGAGCCTTATCCTACTGCAGCCTACGCTGTTCCAGTCATTAATAGCCTGTTGAATTTCAGGCCGCCAGTTATCTGCACCGCCTGAAGGCATAGAGCCGTCTATCCGTACGGTAACATTGTTCTGGTTTCCCCTGGAAATAAGTGCATTGGTACTTGCTTGCTCGGTAGAGGGTCCGTCTTTCGCATAATCGTCTTTGTAAAAGAGGATATCACCTTCGACGAGGTAAAAGTCAGGAAACTCTTCGATTCTGTCCGGGCTAAAGTCCAAAGAAAGGATATGGTCCAATGCCGCAGTCTGTGTCAATTCAACCTCTGGCACCCTGACCTCTTCGGGTGATTCGCAGCCTGTGAGGCAGGGAAAAACAGTAACGAGGGCTAAAAATATAATAGCGCCTCTAATGTAGCATAGTGATTTGATTTTCATAAAAGTTAGTTTTGGTTTTATATGAATGTATTCAAAAACATGCATATAAAATCACGGAGGTACCCCCTTGAACATACACTGGGAGGGTGTTAATTTATTGTTACCCATCGTTCAGTTCTAACACTTGAAATGCAGACTAATATGGTTTTACCATCCTGCAAAACGGCTATGACTATACAAGATTCCGGGGGATGTATCTAAGGCCGGTATATAATAAAGAAAGGGCCCTGTGAAAATGAAAATAAATTAACTATCCGGCCTATGGTATAGTAGAGGATTAATTCAAATAAACCTGGTTGTAAGCAAGGCAGATGACCTGGCCACTAATGCCTATCGGGATTAATAAACATTTCTTAACACACTGAATGCCAATAGCCTTTAAACAAACCACCCGGATCAAACCCAGCGTTTGCACGTAGTGCCAAACCAGCAGCAGACATGCCCTAAAACAACGCATAGTACATAACTAAAACGTAATACGGATTTAAAGTTGCCAACACATGCATATCATATTAAAGGGTTATAATTGATAATACCTATCAATAACTTAATCAATTAACACGCTATGTTTCAGAAAGCCATTACACTCCTACTCTGCCTTTCCTTATTCGCTTCATGTAGTAAAATAGAGGATGAGATCATCTCTGACGAAGTCACTGATTTAATAACCATCACAGAAATAAGACCTAATGGCATCAGCTACAGCATCACGGGGGAAAACCTTGACAAATTAAAGCAATATGATGGCCGCTCTTTCCGGTATAAAGGCCATGATATGTTATTACAGTATCCCACCAGTAATGCTGAAAATAAACGGCAGGGTGACCTCATTGAGGTTCCGGCTATCCTTTTAAGCTCCAGCTTTCCAAAATATGGGGATATCTTTGTGTCGAGCAGTGTGGCAGAATATGATGGCGGATCCATATATAACAACTGTCAAACCCGCTCCGGAGGAACGCTAATTGAGATTAAATCTGACTCAGAATGGGGAGATCCCAGCCTCCTGCTTCAAGCTCACACACGCGTCAATGGAGCAAATGGGCGCTGGTTACAGCCATTGGCAAGAATTACACGATACGTCGGAACCACGAGCCCTTATGAACCAGGTAATTATGAATTGATATCATTTAAAATTGATTGCGGCATTTTAAGCAACTGTGAAGACTACCCAATGGCCAGAGGCAGGGCGACGTGGTCCAGTTCTTACTATGAAACTTATACCATTATCAAATGTGACGACTAACCCTGGGGCTGAGCTTCTGATCAGGAGGGTGTGGTGTTACTCGCACCTTTTATAGTAGTTCAACACCTCGAGGGGGGTGGTTACCTCTTTGCTTTCCATCTTCTGCTGCAGGCTGGGACAGTCACTCAGATAGGTGGAAAGCACCTTCTTTTTCAGCCCGAACAGGCCCTGGGTTACTCTTACCATTTCGCTGCTGTTCTCTTTGTGAAACAGGGGGATGTACCAGACAGTGTTGTTATCATAGTCAATGTATTCCCACTGGTAATAGGTGAGTGTGCCTTTCTCGATTACCCGCAGAAATACCTTTTCATGGGCGGGGCCGGTGAGGTATGTGGTTTTTAAAAAACGGCTCCGGGTTTCCAATCCCACGCTTTCGTATAGCCGGTCGCCGGCCTTATAGCTTTTGATCTCTTCCGGAGCATATTTCTTCCTGAAAAGGGCACCGTCTTTTTTGAACCTGATCCTGTCGTATATCTCTGTAAACGTGCCCGGCCTGCGGTCCTTTATCTCCCCATACAGGGTATCATTCTCCAGGGTGACGAGGTAGCCCTTTTGGTAGCCATTCTTCGCGTGAGCTACGGTGAGCAGGGCACACAAGGGGATTAAAATCAACAGAAGCCTTTTTTGCATAGCAGGTATAAAGATAGAAGATTTAGTGGGAAACGGCCTCATCCTGCTCACAAAAGGAGCTGTCAAGCCTCTACCCTGCTCTCAGCCAGCCGGGCCTGGTAGTCCAGCAGACGCTTCTTTTTCATAAAAATGTTAGCAGAAAGCAGTTCAGGTAACAGGCCAAGGGCATTGCCAAGTTTTTCCAGATTGGCCTCAAGGTATACTTCATTGGCAAAGTATTTCAGTGGCCGGCGGGTATAGTCCCTTAGTTGCTGCTGCACTTCCCTGCTGAAGAGCTCATCAAAATTTTCTTCCGAAAGGGCTCTGTTTATCATGGCCTTTAGTTCGGCCTCCAGGGGTTCCAGGGCTTGGAAGTTTTTATGTATTTGCTGGTATGGGGTGACTTCTTCCATAAAGGCGAGATCCTGATGAATCTGTCCGGTTAGTTCTATGCCACGGTCAAAGCTCTTGCGCTGCTTTGAACAGGTCCTCGTATCGTATATCCAGCCTTTGCTTGTCCATGTCTGTCATGGTGAGGCTATGGAAGTAGTGGTATATGGCTATGTCGTTTTCTTTAAGGATGGCTTTCTTTCTAAGTAGTTCTTTCCGGCATTGGACAAGAAGAAGGGCACAGTCTTTCTGTTTGTACTTTTTTCCATCATAGTTGAAGGTCTTCACGCCAGCGTCCTTACTTACTATATATTGAAGCCCTTCCATATCGTTTTCCAGGCCGATCACCTCATATACGAGGTTTTCCATCTCATCGGAAAATAACACCTCCGGACTGGCTGGCTTACTTTTGGCTGACTTCTCAAGCGCAAAGGGCTGGGGCAGGTAATCATCGTAGTACCCATTATATAATGGCGAAAATGAAAAATTACCGAAATCCTCTTCCAGGGCTGCAGAAAAATCTGCACTGCTCTGCGTGATAACTTCTCCCTGATAGGGCACGGGGGCAAAGAGCAAGTCTGTAAGTTCTTTTTTATACCTCTCTGCGTGCCGTAATAGCAGGGAAACGGGCCTCTGGTCTCGTTCCCTGGTGGTAACGGCCATTTGCTCTATGCGGTGCAGTCGTTGCGTGAGGGGAGGGTGGGAAGCCCACTGGTCTTCTACTTCCAGGCGGGATTTGTTATAACGGTTTATTTCTGCCAACGATGGTGCCGACGGGGCTTAGCCGCTATTACCTACCCGTGGATACTTGCGCTGGTTTTGGTCTTTGAAAAAGGTTGAATTTTGTATTTTCGGTGTATGGATAATGAAACTATTGAGAGCTTTTATAAGTCCCAAAAATTTGAATTAACAAATGACCTGGGGAATTTCTATGTATCTACTATAGGAAATCTGTCCAGGTGTAGTATAGAGCCTATTCCGTTTAGCAGGCGAAATTTCTACAAGGTTAGTATCCTGAAAGGTACGTACAGGGTACATTTTGCAGACAAGACATACGAAGTGGAAAATCAGGCCCTGCTATTTGCCAACCCTTCGATTCCCTATAATTGGGTGCCTCTGGAAGGGTCTCACACGGCGATATATTGTGTGTTTACGCCGGAGTTTTTTCATCACTTTGGAGATATTACGGCGTATGCTGCCTTTCGGGCAGAGGGGCAACATGTTATCGAACTGGATGATAAGCAGTTTCATGAGATGGAAGGGGTATTCCTGAAGATGCTCAAAGAGTTTAGCACGGACTATGAACATAAGTTTGATTTGCTCCGGAATTTAGTATTCGAAGTATTGCATTTTGCGTCAAAAACAGTCTCGACCAGTCAGAAGGCTACACTAAATTCCAGTGCCAGCCGCAGGATTACGGAAGCTTTCTTAGCTCTGTTAGAAAGTCAATTCCCCATAGAGACTACAGAACAAAAGCTCTTATTAACCACCCCTTCTGACTATGCGAATGCCTTGTCCCTGCACGTAAATTATTTAAACCGTACGTTAAAAAAGACGATGGGGGCCTCTACCTCTGCACTTATTCAAGAACGGATAGTCCGTGAAGCGAAAGTATTACTAAAGCACTCTACCCTGTCTGTTTCGGAAATTGCCTTTCTGTTGGGATTCCGGGAAATCACCCATTTTTCAAATTTCTTCAAAAAGATGGAGGGTCTCAATCCTACAGAATACAGAAAGGGTTGATTTTCGTAAATCCCTGTTTCAAATATGTTAACAGCCCGGCAGGCTCTGCCATTACTTTTGTCGCACATAACATTAAATTATTTGCTATGAGTAAAACATGGTTTATAACAGGCACTTCTTCGGGGTTGGGTAATATAATGATGAAGAAGTTACTGCAGAGAGGCGATAGGGTTTTCGCTACCTTACGAAATGTGGCGTTGCTGAATGAGTTACAGCAACAATATCCTGATACGCTAAAAACTGCTCACCTGGAGCTAACTGATAAAAATGAAATACAATCAGTGGTGGCTGAAGCCTTTAAATCATTTGGCAGGATAGACGTGGTGGTAAGTAATGCGGGATATGGTGTTTTTGGCGCAGTGGAAGAGCTTACTGATGACATGATCGTTCATCAATTGGATGTGAATCTGCTTGGTTCTATCAGGCTTATAAAGGAGGTCATTCCCTATTTCCGCACTCAAGCTAATGGGGGGCATATCATCCAGGTCTCTTCGGAAGGAGGGCAAATTGCCTACCCGGGATTCAGTTTATACCATACTTCTAAATGGGGCATTGAGGGATTTGTAGAGTCTATAAGCCAAGACCTGGCACCGTTTCAAATCCATTTTACCCTAGCCGAACCGGGACCTACAGGCACTGAATTTGCCGCCAGCATACGTATGGCTACGGCGATGGAAGCATATACTCATACGGGGGTGCAGGAGATGCGTGATTATATTAATGAAGGGTTTGGCCAACTGGATGATGCGGGGGAAGTGGCCGATAAAATCATTGCTTCTCATGATATGCAAAAGCCGCCACTTCGCCTAGCCATAGGGACGAGAGCCAAAGGGGCTATCACGCAGCGCTTAAGAGAACGCTTGCACGCGATGGAGCAGGAAGGCTAGGCTCTCAGGCCTCTTTCCTACGCCGGGTAGTCAAGTGGTTTGTTGCCCGCGGCAGCCAGTTGCCTGCATGCAATGGATGCTATATTATAAGAGGATACGGGCAGCCTGAACAGCGTGCAGGCAGGTTCATGCGCCCATATGCCTTAAAAGGAATAACTGTATGGTATAGGCCTTACTCTCCCGGAGAGATCCGCAGGATTTTACCGTTATCCTGGTCGGTGAGCAGATAGATAGCGCCATCGGGGGCCTGCTCTACGTCACGGATGCGGACTCCCATATCGAGTCTTTCTACCTCCTGTGCGTCCTGTCCATTGATAGCGACGCGAATGAGGGCCTGGCTGCTGAGCCCGCCGATAAGGGCGCTGCCCTGCCACCCGGGAAACATGGAGCCGGTGTAAAAGACCATGCCTGAGGGAGAGATAACGGGTGTCCAGTGTATGACGGCATCGGCGAAAGAAGGGTGTGTGGGTGGGTCTGGTATCTGGGTGCCATCATAGTTATTCCCCCAGCTCACTACCGGCCAGCCGTAGTTTCTATCGGCTTTGGGCTGGTTAAGTTCGTCCCCGCCTTTGGGGCCCATTTCGGCTATCCACAGGTTGCCTGTATTGGGGTCAATGGCGGCACTCTCTATATTCCGGTGTCCGTAGGACCATATCTCATCGAGGGCATATTCCTGGTCTAGGAAGGGATTGTCTTCCGGTACGGATCCATCAGGGTTAATACGCACGATGGTGCCGAGGTGGTTGGACAGATCCTGTGCGGGATCGAACTGGAACCGCTCGCCCATAGTAAAGAAAATATGCCCTTCGGGGCTAAATACGATACGGCCGCCGAAGTGATTGGGCCCTTCATACTTAGGCTCCTGCCGGAATATGACGGTAAAGTCTTCAATGCGGTCGTTTTCCAGCCTGCCCCGTCCGAGGGCAGAAGAGGCCTTGCCTCCTTCTCCGGGTTCTGCAAAAGAAAGGTAGACGAGGCGGTTATTCTCAAAGCCGGGATCCAGGACTACATCCAGCATGCCCCCCTGCCCTTCGGCAAATACCTCGGGGACTCCTTGCAGTGGCTCGCTGAGCGTATGGTCTGTATCCATGATCCTGAGCCTGCCGGGCCGTTCGGTCACGAGCAGGCGGCCATCCGGCAAAAAAGCCATGCCCCAGGGGTGTACGAGACCGTCTGTGACCTCATCTACCTGGTAGCTTCCTTCATCTGTCTGCAGGCTTTGCTCTTCCTGCGCACAGGCAGGCGTCAAGCATACCAGCAGGGCCATCAGTGCAATGGCACTAAGCCGGACATTGGTGTAGTGTGTGATCGGGAGAAGTTTCATAATAAGTTGATTGGGAAACACTTCTACAACAGCAGCAGGGCGGCTATGTTTTTAGTCCGGCATCGATTGTTAAGAAGAAGTACGAATAATGCCGGGCATGAGCGGATGTGAGCAGGCCTCACAAGGGGGATAATAGCATGAGAAACCTGTGGGCAGGGCAGGACTACAGATAGAGGATTTACCGGCAACATGGTGCTGCCGGCCGCCACTACCCGCTTGTGCACTACAGGCAGGGGCAGGGCCTCACCGGCATACAAAAAGGGGCCATACGCGCAGGAGGGCTTTATTAGAAATAAATAGATGGGAGGCGGGACTTAATGATGAATTTCTGATCTACTTTTGTAAGTATGATACTGGCTTTTCTCCTGGTAATCGCGGGCTTTGCTTCCCTTCTGGTGGGGGCAAACTGGATGGTAGACGGGGCCTCGGCCCTGGCTAAGAAGTACAGGGTACCGGACCTGGCTATAGGGCTCACGATAGTCGCTTTCGGTACTTCCGCACCGGAACTGGTGGTCAATATTATTGCCTCGGTGAATGGCTACTCGGACATAGTGCTGGGAAATATCATAGGCAGTAATAACTTCAACCTGTTCATCATACTCGGCTTATCGGGCCTGATGCTGCCCATACAGGTGCAGTCCTCTACGGCCTGGCGGGAAATTCCGGTTTCTCTCTTCATTTCAGTCTTATTATTCCTTTTTCTAAATGACTTTATGGTATCTGGCCCAAGCTGGTCTGGCAGGGTGGATGGCATAATTTTGCTGCTGTTGTTCTTCGGGTTTCTCTATTATGTGTTCAGGCAAATGAAAAATCACCCGGCGGATGAAACGGCGGGGACGCCCCTACCTGCCCTGAAAATATGGGTGCTCATACTGGCCGGATTAGGGGGTATGGTAATAGGTGGTCAACTGGTGGTGGCGAACAGTGTAAGCATTGCGGAGCGCCTGGGGGTGAGTGAAAAAATAATAGGCCTCACGATAGTGGCAGCGGGTACGTCACTGCCGGAGCTGGTGACCTCTGTAGTGGCGGCGGCCAGGAAAAACGCCGACATAGCGATAGGCAACGTGATCGGGTCTAATATCTTCAATATCCTTCTGATCTTAGCGATAAGCAGTATCATAAGGCCTATTGCCTATAACCCTGCGTTTAACCTGGACATGGCTATACTGACAGGCGGCACGGCCTTACTGCTGGTCTTTATGCTGACGGGTAAAAGAAAACGGCTGGATCGCTGGGAGGCGGGGGTGCTGTTCGGCTCATATGCCCTGTTTATGGTGTACCTGGTGTGGGCGGAAATGACCTGAGGATAGCGGTGGAGTGGTTAGCCAGGGCAGAGAAGGATCTCACCATGGCCCCAACTCCCTGTAGTGAGTGCGTAAGTAGTGGTATAGGTTTTCAAACTCTCCTAAATCGTCTTTATCTGTTACGGTTACGTAAGGCTGTTTTTCAAAAAACAGGTTTAATGATCTGCTTTGGTTGTTGTTATATATAAAGGTTTTCATTTCCCACTTTATAAGCCTGTAAAGGCTATAGCTTTTCGCTTCTCTTCCTATCTGTTTTACTGTAAGTTCTTTTCGTTCTTTATCAAGGGTAAAGTTTTTGTGTTTAAGTAGCGTAAGCCCGATCATTAACAGGCCCAATGCCCCACCACACCCATACACCAGGGCTAATGTATGGTTATGACGAAAAAAACTATATGCAATGCAGCATAAGGCGACCGTAAGGCCGATCCAAAACCATATTAATTTTAAGTTCATACCCGGTAGTCTGACGAAAGCTGCGAAGATAAGCTGGCTGTGAGGAATCTACGTTCTACCGGCAAAGAAAAGGTCAATTAAATACTAATGGAAGTGTCCCTTTAACAGGGTTGGGCTCGCGCCCAATGAGAGACTTTAGGATGGAGAGGGAAGGTCAAGTGGCCACTGCCGCCGGGGAGGTGTATGACTACTGGCGTATGGCCAACAGCCCCAGTCCACCCCCATCGTTACTAATACCCACTGCAGCCTGCATGCTTTGCTTACACCAAGCGGGGAACAGATATGCTTGCGCTAAGTGGGAGCACCCCAAAACGCATCGCTTTTTCAAATAAAAATACAAAACGCATCGCCTTTTGCGTTATCTTAGTGAGGAACCTAATAAGAAAGAAGCATGGAAGCAGTGACGATAGAGGCCAAGCTATTTGTATATGCCCGCAAGCAGCTCGGCCTGGGCCAGCGGGGTATGGCGATGCGTTTGGGCGTTAACCAAAGCAGTATCAGTAAGATAGAAAGCGGCGTGCACCGGCCCCGGGTGAGTACCATACGCAAACTGGAGCGGCTGATGCGTTTGCCGGCCGAGCACCTGGCCTGTTTGGCGATGGGAAAGTCGGCACCTGCACCAAAGCCTGAACTGTCGGCTGCTGCCAAAGAGACTAAAGTGATCAGGCTAAACGCCCGCTACCGCACCATGGATACGGAAGCGCTTGAATACCTGAAAGCAAAATATTACGTAGGGGCGTATGAGCTGGACAGAAAAGCGAACAGGGCTTCATATGTGCTTACGCAAAAAGAACTGAAGCACAAACTGCATCGCCTGAATATGGATGCCCTGGAGCAACAGCACAAGGAGGCCGCCGACCTCCATGCCCACCTGCAAAGCACCAATGCTCCCGCCAACCTGCAAGCCAGCACCCAAAAGCGCCTGGATAAAGCAAGCTCAGAGCTTACTGCCCAGCGCTACTATGGCATCAACATTCTTCATGCTACTAAACTGGTGCTTGAGCAAATGAAAATAGACGAGATGCGCCTGAAAGCGGACCTATACAGAAGCCACATGAGCCAGGTGGAAAACGTGCTGCACCACAGGAAGCCGCTGTCCGCTAAAGGCGAAGGCAAGGTAGTGGCGATGACAGTATCACGGACTGTGTACAGGGAGGTTTTGTAGGTAGGCTACTCAAAATACACAATGTAAATCCCCCCTTGGGTTGGACTCGCATTCGAGCCCATAGCCGTCAAGCTAAGAATTGCTCTAATGTAAACTACCCTACTTGGAGGGTCGGCCGAAGGTGTTTGAATAGACCTCAGATGATCATTCCGGGGTGGGTCGGACTGCTGGTATTATCTGAATTTGAAGGCTTTTACCTCCTACAATGAACCCACCCCGGCGTGAGCTATAGCCATTCCAAAATAAATTTCTGCGCCTGCCCGACGTGTGCGTCCCCAGTCCCAAAAGGGGACTAACTTCTTATTAATTGATTTACAGTAAATTGTGTACTTAACTTGACGGCTATGGCATTCGAGCCGGGGTCCTTCAGACCGAGTACGCACACGACGGGCGGCCGGTGAAGTTATTTGAAAATCTACAGTAATGTCCGGGGCGGGTACCACTTAACCAACCTTCCTGCTACCGCTACAGCCTGCTGTATTTAGCTCAGGATTATGAAGAATTTTGAGCGCCACGCAGTGGGATGGACAGAGTGGTGTTTTTCTTTTCAGTATTGACTAAATCAGGTAAGTACTAATCCCCGGCCAAGTGAAACGCGTGCCGGGGTCCCCGTCGTCTGGTAGATCACGGCTATACCCTCCTTGCTAGAAAAATTGACTTTTATATTTCAACAGATGGCATGGCAATACGCTACAGCCTGCGGTTTTAGTTCAAGCCTTTTGCTCTGACATCCTGGAACGCCAGCCCGGCACGGAACTGACTTCATTTTTCCATAGCATACTACGCCTGCCCCTTATCAAGAATCAGTTTAATTCCATAGTCACATTCCTGGCTAAAGGGGGACTCACATTCTGCATCTAAAAAACGCACATTTATGCACTAAAGAAAGTGTCCCTTCGACAGGGTACTCGGTCTGAAGGACCGGCGCAGTGGTGTTCAGGTGAGTACGAGTGTTAATGCCGAGGGATGTCAGACAGCCCCAGCCACCACCAATGTTCATGCTACCTAGTGCAGTCTGCACGTTTTAGTCCAAGCATGACGCGTGAACTAAATGGGGTATATGCTTGATTCATTGGGGGTTAGCTAGATTACTTATTATCTATATGCTACTATAAGAGTCTGCAACTTTTTTAATTCTATCTCTAGTAACCTTACTCCTTTGAAGCTCAAAATCTTGAGCTATTTCTCTTGACATTTCGACTCTACCATTAGACAACCTTACGATATATCTAAATCTATCATTAATAAAATGTTCTTTATATACACCTATTTCTGGATTTAGTATTTTAGCCTCGTTGACTATCCCTCTAACTCCAGAAGCGTTCTCATTAGTCTTATTCATTTAATATTCTTTATCTATAAAAATGTTTGAAGAAAACAGATCAGCATACCTCAGTACCTGGTTAGTCAAATTTCACTTAAAAAAGTCAGATACGCCCAAGGATTCATTAACTTTTCAAACCAAAGCCTTTATAGTGTTTAACCACATTTTAATTTCTTCAAAACTGTTTCGTTCTATCATTCTTTCTATTGTCATTCTTTTTACGGCACCTTCATTAAGCTGTCGTTTTACTTTAGATATTTTCTTTTTCTGTTTTTCAGGATCAAATGCTTCCCATTCCGACTTACCCATAGCCTGATTAATTGCGATGGCAACTTTCTCTGGAACATCTTCCTCATCTGTAATTTCATCTATTGAAATATTTATACCTAAACTTGAATATTGTTCAATGATAGCTTCATGATGTAAATAGTTTTCTAACTCTCTTTTTGTTGTATTGAAGCCTTTTTTAGTTTCAACGCCTTCATTATTTAGTTGTTCTACACTTTTTACATAACCTGGTACATCCGAATCATATATATGGAACTGAGCTTGCGTAAGGCCATCCAAATACTTTTTCTCTATATAATATTTTAATTGTGATCCGCCTGTTGGAATAAATGCAATAGCTTCATTATTCGTTAATTTCATTGTAGAACTATCATTTAATGCCATTATTTCGCTAAAATTTTTCAGCCCATTAATGTCATTTTCACCTTCGACAAAAATTAGGACTTTTACTTTATTTTTAGGGTCAGGTAAAGCTCCTAATGTTTCGATTATTTTATCTATGATTTCTACATTATCAGTTCCATCATCATTAAGACCATTTTCTACTTTTATGGTATTGCCTTCTGAATATATATATCGTAGTGCTTCTTTTGGTATTTCTTTAGCTAAATTTGAATTATGTGTTGTAAAGAGAACTTGTGCATTATTTGTATCTGATAGTTCTTTTAGTGCATTTACTATCATTAATTGAAAATCAGGATGTTGCGAAGTTTCTGGTTCTTCCAGAGCATAAATCACATTTGGGGCATTAGCTGTTTTTCTGCTTTCTACTTGAGCTCTGAAAAAACTTAGTAGCACTAATCTTCTAAGACCACTACCTCTTTTATTTAAGGGGATTCCTCTTTCATCTTCCAATGTTAGCTTGAAGATTGAGTTCCAAGTAGGTTCTTTAGGGAAATTGGATTGTAGGGTTTCAGCTAAAGTCGGATCTAACTCATTTAATTTTTTTATGGTATTATCCGCTAAAGTGGTAGAGGCGTTTTGTACTGCATCTTTTAATTGATCTAATAAAGGCAATATTTCATTAGTACTGAGTACCTCTTTAATAATTTCCTTCATAGGGTCTTGTATGTCGGAATCTTGGTCGTTCAATGGTTTATCTACGAAAAATAAAGAATATATAGGAAGATACTTTTTAAGGCTTGTCCATATCTTTTTCCTATTATCTTCATTATCTAGTCTACCGTCTATCTTAATTTCAGTAGTTTTAGTGGATATGTTATTGGTATAATAATGATTCCTTATAGCTGCTCTTATTTCTTTATTCTTAGTCTTATTAACACCTTTTGTGTCTACATTCAAACTATTTAGCATAGTCTTCAGTGGAGTTCTTTTCATTGAGAGTAAATCAGAAAGATTTTCATTATCAGGATATTCACAAACTATAACTGCTTCTTCCGAAACAGCTCCTTTATCTGATACTGAATATGATTTCCTTATTTCTAAATCTTTATTCGAATTGAGTAAAAACTCATCTTTTAAACTAGTTGGCGTTGAATCGTCGAGAATTATTGTCTCTGGAAGTTCATCAAATATACATGTAATGTCTATTCTGCAATTATCGTTAGCTATGCATAAATCATTCTTATCTGGTTTTCCATTGAAAAATATATCTAAGGCTTCTAAAATTGATGATTTCCCTACGTCATTTTTTCCAATTAAGACATTTAAATCCTGGATATTAATTTCACTTTCCTTATTGTAACTTCTGAAATTTCTTAGTTTAAGTGCCTTTAGTTTCATATTAATTTTGAATTTAATAATAAATTTCCTGCGTGAGGGATAGAACGGCATGTCTGAGCCACGGCCTTAGCCGGGGCGAGTAGTGATAGCCCGGCCCGCCAGTCGGCGGGACACGCCCAAACCCATCTTCTCCCCCTTCCTCCTCTTCTCCAAAATTACCTCATTAATTTACTGTTTTCTCTATCGTTGGGAAACCCAAACCCTGCTTTCGGAAAGAAAACTTCCGGGGAAAGCGGGCGGCGGGCATCTTAAAGGCGGCAATATAAACCACGCACCACATGCAAGACCGAGCGATAGCGGCCATTGGCAGGCTGCAACTGAAACAGAAACAGGACCTGGAGCCCTGGCAGCTTTATGCGGAGAGTATAAAGCCGGGGCAAAGCCACTGGATGGTAACGGCGGACTTTGCGCTGCAGCCGGACGGGACGGTGGAGTATGCGACATACGATATATACAGGGCGAGCGACAATAACTACCTGGAATATGGCTACCGCAAGGGCTCGGCACGGGGTGGGGACATTACGCTGACAACGAAGTTTGGGGACTTTACCAAAAAAATGAATACGCTGGTGCAAAACCAGCTACCGGCACTGGTGGCGGTGGCGGAGAAACATGCGCCTGAGGAAATGGGGCTATTTCGCAGCCTGAAAAAAGCCTTTGAGGAGCAGCAGGAGGTAATACTGGCGGCTTTGCAGGAGAAATATGACAGCCTTGGGGATAAAACGGAGCAGAACAAGGCGGGCTTTACCGTGCGGATGGTGGAACCGGACGGCACACTGAGGCCGCTGACGCACTACAAAACGATACAGCAGCAACTGGAGGGGCACGGCCTTACGGGCAAGTATGAGAAGTACAGCAAGAAGTCCCTGGCGAAAAAGAAGGTGTGCAGTGTGTGCCGGGAGCAAAAGCCCGAGGTGTATGGCTTTGCTTCGCCCTTTAAGTATGCCACGGTGGACAAGCCGGGCTTTGTGAGCGGCTACTTTGACCAGCGGCGCAACTGGGCAAACTACCCGGTGAAGGACTGCGCGCTGGAACTGGAAGTAGGCAAAACGTATGTGGTAAATGCCCTGCAGAAGCGTTTTCACCATCGCAATTTTTATATGATACCAAAGGCGGTGCTGGCGCGCGACAGTGTTTAGGTCAGACTTAATAATGCCTACTAACCAAAGTAAATGATTTCTAACGGATAGCTACTCCAACTCACGGATAGAGGAGGAGTAGAGAATGTTCATATAACCTTGGATAAATACTTTAAGTAGCATTATGAGAGGATAAACTGATGCAACTCATACTTTTAATTAGTTAATAGATAGGCTATATCAATGCGATCGACCATTTCGTTGAAAACCCGAAGCAGATGATCTGTCTCTATTAACTCCTCCATGCTCGGAGGTAAAAGCATAATACGATTTAGTTTTAGGCTATATAAACCAGCTTTTCACTAATCGATAGAAATCAAGGTATCACACGTTAGAATGCGGAAGAAATATTGTCTCCGATTTAGTTTTTTTTTAAAAAAAATAATAAGAGACCACTTTTTGGGATAGCCTTATACAATACCCCAATACACCAAATAAATACACAATATAATATTCGAAAATATCACAGAAAATACGACAGTCTTTTGATTGATCTTTTTGAGCTGTATAATAAAAAAAAGAACAGCCAGTGCCAATAGCCCTAGAAATATATTAAATAAAGTAAATATAAACTTAAACTCTACAGGTAAACCAAAAGCCAGAATGAAATAGTTTTGATCTAAAACTTGAATAATAGCCAGGGCTAGCTGGATAATCCCAATAAGCCCTACCAGAGAGCATAAAGCCAGGAGTATTCTGATCACCTTATCCTGCTTAGTAGGATACTTTTTTCGGATAAGTTTGACCGTGTAAAAGACTACAAAAAACACCATTATAAGCACCGCAATTAATATAGGTAGAAAAAAAATTGGGTCGGGCTGCCTGAGACTATTCCCCATCTTTGCGATACCTGCATTTCTGGCTACATTAGTAGCGAAGTGTATCTCTTTTTCTTCTTTAAATGCTTCTACGTTCAGCTTCTGTTCCGGATAGTTATTAATAAAGGCCTCTGTCTGCTCATAGCCTGCACTGGAAAAGCCTGGTGTATGACCATACGTATACCCGGTAAGCAATTGCCCGTCTTTAAGTTTCCTGACCGCATTACGAGCATTCCTGAGAGGTGTGATGGGATCAAACTCTCCTGCCAGTATAAGCACCGGATAGTCTGCATTTTGCACCGGGGTGATATCTATATTTACAAAAGTGGAATCTGGTCGGTTAGTATTCCATTTTTCACAAACGCTAAAATCAGATTTGTAAAAAGAAATAGGCCCGTTCAGCCCTTCATACTTACCTGCATTTTTCAGATACTCTTCATATGAATTGTTGGGCAATGTCTCATTACAGCTTACTGAATAGTATAGCCCGTAATCCATAGCCAGTAGCTGAGAAAAAGATTTTACCAGGTTACCAAGTGCATCGTTCCTGTTCTTAAACTCATATATTAGCAGAGGAATTACCTCTACCAGTTTTTTATTGTATAAAGCCTGCTGAACGGAAACTTTAAAATCCTCCGTATTGAATGTAAACTCACCGGATGACACTTCATCCTCGCTGACCTCTACAGTAATAGGGCTTTTCTCCAGTTCGCTAATGGTTTCATAATACACCTTTTCCAGCTCCGGAAAATTCCGGTTGCACTCCGGATCATTCTCACACATTGAAAATACGCGGGAGAGGCCATCCATAAAGTTGCTCGTATTTTCTGTGTAGTAATGGGAAATGTCATCTATAAAAGAATCTAGCGTAAGGGTCCTGATATCTTCAGGGAATACAGAAGCATAGGCCTGCGCCATATATGTGCCGTATGAGGCTCCATATACATTCCAGTTTTCATACCCGAGCTGCTGCTTCAGCGCATTGAGGTCTTTAGCTACCGACAGGCTGTGATAGGCCTCCACATCAATATCGCGATCTCTCAGGCTTTGTTTACATGACATAGCAGCAGAAGCCTTCTGCAACTCGTCTTCCTCCTCAGACTGGTCTTTGGCCAGTATCTCCATAAACTTCCTGCCAAGCTCGGGACAAAGGCGTGGCTCAGAAAATCCAGTACCCCTTATATCTACCAGTATAACATTATTTTTTACTCTTAGCGGATGTCTCCTCCAAACCTCTATGTTCTCAATAGCACTGGCACCGGGGCCTCCCTGTATATACACCACCGCATTGGCATCAGGGTTTTTTTCCCAATTTCTAATTATAGAGACTGCTATTTTGATCCTGTTACCTTCTGGTTCGTTCCAATTTTCAGGAACCGTCAGGTATCCCCATAGTATACCATTTTCGTCGAGTTCCGGCTTTTCAGGGTAAAATGAGGTAGTCTCCTCGTACTTTACGGTTTGGGCAACAGCTCCAAACATGTTAAAGCTGAGGGCTAATATCATGAGTAATTTTATAAGCTTTGAAAACTTCATTGTTTGCAAATTATTTTTCTGGCTATAATCCTTTTTAAAAGCCAAAGTCAATTTCAATTGAGTCATCCTGACTAACAGTTAAGGAAGTATCAATATTTGTGACAAATTCAACGTTACTATTAACTAACTGATCCAATATAGTCTGAAAGCGGATCATCAATACGTCAATGGTACTATGGTCATACTTCGTAGTATCATAGTTTAAAGTACACCGCAGACGTTTCTGGGTAATAGTGAATTCAATTAACACAGGTATGCGACTGAACAAAACACCAACCTCATAAGAGGTAAGGCGTAACCCGTCACTAATCAGAATATCATTATGGTCAAAGGCCGGATTCTGAAGTACCAGAATCGCATCAATCCTTAGGATGTTAAGCACTTCCTGCGGTATATCCTGGTACCTGTCTATCGTTAGCAGGTCATCCTGTACGCTTTGAAGCACCTTGTGTATGGACTGAGCGGCCCTCACCTTGGTCCGCAACGGAAGGGTTTTAGCAAACATTCCTATATGAGAATGAAGGCCAGAAACAGTTCTTCCCGAATTTATGGTGCCAAAGCATATATCTTCCATACCGGAAGTTTTGTGGATAAGTATATTGAAAGCTGCGGCTAGCAGGGTATGCAGGGTATAGTTGTGCTTTATTGCATACTGGTTTAGGCTCGAGAGTAATTTATCTCCTAAATCTAACGAATAGGTTGCATTTGTATGGCCTGTGGTCCCATCTATCTTATCAAATGCTATCAAAGGTGTCCAAGTATAACCTTTCAGATACTCCTGCCAAAAAGCAAGGGCGGAAGTCTTCTCTGCTTTAGCATACTTCAGGAGGTATTCTGTATAATCCCTGAACTGGAAGGCGAGCTTCTCATTATTGCAAACCTGCTTTTCGGTCAGGTTTCTGTAATAATTGACCATTGCCCTGTTCAGTACCTCCAGAGACCATGCATCCATAATGATATGGTGCGTAACAAATAACATAATTTGCCTGCCGGAAGGTGTGGTAAAGCAGCCTACTTTTAATAAGAGGTCTTTACTAAGGTCAAATGCCTGGTTTGAATAGTCCTTGAGAGCTTCATCAAGCCTAGCCTCATCTACCTGTATCGCATCCATGCTGAACTTTACTTGATTTGCAGGAAGGATGACCTGATGGGGAGCCCCTTCAACCTCTTTAAAGGAGGTACGCAGGATTTCAAATTTTTCGATAATCTTTTGAAATGCCTTTTCCAGAAGTCTTATATCAATGTCGCCGGTTATCTCATAAGCCATAAACATATTATAAGCTACAGACCTTTCGGACTTCAGGCTGGCAAGCCAAATGGCATACTGGGAAGGAGTGATGGAATAGTGGGACCTATCTTCTACGGGTGTGATTTTAACAGAATGTCCGGCCTTACCACTGTCCAGGAATGCGGCAAGGGAAGAAACGGTCGGATGGTCGAATAGTGCTTTTAGAGGCAACTTGTAGCCCAGGTTCCTTTCTATTACACCTGCTAATCTTAAGGCATTCAGGGAATGGCCGCCCAGCGAGAAGAAGTTAGCCTCCGTACCGATGTTGTCTTCTGTTTCCAGAATGTCACTGTAATAGCGGCAAAGCTTTATTTCCAGCGTAGAAACAGGCTTATTTTTTTGGGATTTTTGACGCTCGCTTATCACTTCATACTTCGCAAGGGCCTTCCGGTCTACTTTCTGGTTAGGGGTAAGAGGGTATGCTTCCAGCCGAACGATGTGCGCCGGAATCATGTACCCGGGGAGGGTTTTGCTGAGATTGCATTTAATAGAATCTGTGTCTATTTCTTCCTGGTCAGAAAGCACAAAAGCCACTAGGATAGCCTCTTGCTGCTGCTGTTTCCTCGCTACCACCACCGCTGTGGTAATGTGCTCTATTTGAGATAACCTAGCTTCCACTTCACCAAGTTCAATACGGTACCCTCTGATCTTTACCTGGTTATCGGTTCGCCCTTTAAAGATCAGTTCTCCAGTAGCCGACCACTGTCCTGCGTCACCGGTATGATAAACTAAGGAGTCCTCCCGGAATGGATTAGGTAAAAACCTTTCCGTAGTAAGGCCGGGGTTACGGAAATAACCTCTGGCCAATCCCTCCCCACCTATATAGATATGACCATCAACACCTGCTGGCAATAACTGCATATTACCGTCGAGTATATAAAAAGTGGTGTTATGAATAGGTTTACCGATATTAGAATGGTGGCCAGAAGAGGTAATATGTTTAACGCTTGACCAGATAGTAGTTTCGGTGGGGCCATACATATTCCATACCTCCCCGCAGTTTTCCAGAAGCAGCCTTACCAGGGGTTCGCTAAGCAAATCACCACCGCACAATATTTTCAAGTGTTTACCACCATTCCACCCGGAATTAAATAACATCTGATAAAAACTTGGGGTGGCCTGCATGGTGGTAGCCCCAATGCTTTGTATCTTTTCTGCCACGGCCACCGGATCGGACAGGAGATTAGAATCAGCTACATAAACAGCTCCACCGGCAATCAGGGGGGTAAAGAACTCCAGCAATGAAATATCAAAGGACTGGGTAGTGACGGAGAACAAATAATCTTCAGCGACTATGCCAGGTCGCTTCTGCATACTGAGGAGGAAATTAAGCAGGGAACGGTGCCCGACTTCTACCCCCTTTGGGTTACCGGTAGAACCTGAAGTGTAAATAATATAGGCTATATCATTTACAGAAGGGCTGAATGCTATATTACCATAAGTAGATGTATCTCCTGTCAATAGCTGCCCGGGGCTTATAAAGGTATATTCAGAGCCCCGTTCAGAGTGGTCCTCGGTAGTAATCACACAGCTAGCCTGACTATGGTCCAGTATATAATCGATACGTTCACGGGGAAAGCCAGGATCCAGTGGTATGAATGCATTTCCGGACCTTAGTATACCCAAAAGAATAGGAATAAGTTGTGCGGAGCGTGGCATTAATACAGCAATGGGTGCACCCTTGACCTCTAGCTTACCTGCAATGTACTTTGCAACCTGGGTAGATAACGTCAATAGGCCTTCATAGGTGTACGTATTGGTTTCATCTCTTACGGCTAATTTATGCGGGGACAGGCTGGCGTTTTTTTCTATTTCAGAAAGGAAAGTTTCATTTATACCAAAATCATATGACGTAGCATTGAAGGTGTGGATTAGTTGGTGAGTTTCCTCGGCCGTAATGTAATCGTAGTCGCTGAGCTTTTTACTACCGCATGCACATACCTGATCGAGCAACTGTCGAAAGTGTGTTACCACCTGACTAATAGCTTCTTCATCAAAATAGTTGGTATTGTAATCAAAGTCTATCTTAACATCCTCTGAAGCGTCAAACTCCCTGATATATAGCGCCAGGCCTACCCTTTCAGACTCGTGGGTCAGAGGGATAACCCTAGTTTTTGTGTGAGTAAAGTGATGGGCGTAGTCCTGCTTTTCATAGGATAGGGTAATGTCAAAGAGCCTGTTACTACCGCTGCCTAACTCCTGTATTAGCTTTCCGATAGGAAAACGCTGGTGCCGGTAGTCTTTTAGAAGCTGCTTTTTGATCTGTGATAATAACTCCTCAAGTGTCATATCAAAATCAAGTGAAATGCGCAGAGCGCTTACCCCCATAAATAGCCCAACTGTCTTTTTAAAGCTGTGATTGCTCCTGTTTAATACCGGCAGGCCAACAGCAAAATCGTTATTCTGATGTTTACGTCCGAAATAGATATATACTAAAGCTAGTATCACATGGAACGTATTGCTTTTATGCGCTTTGGCAACTTCAGCCAGCTTATCGTACACTTCGCGCTTTATGACAAGCTCTTTTCTTGCACTCCTATTTATCTGGCGATTAGGCTCTGCCTTTTGCAGTAACTGATCGGGCAGGGTACTGAATCTTTCCAGCCAATAGTCTTTATTTCTTTGGTAACTATCAGAATATAAATACTGCGCATCATCCTCAGCATAAGCTTGATAGGTGTAAGGATATTCTGAACTTACGGCCCCTTCCTCAATCAGTTCATTATAGTTGCTTACCAATCTCTGAAACATAAGGGAAGTACTCCAGCCATCGGTGATGATATGGTGGTAAACTGAGAACAGGTAGTGAAAATCGGGCCTCACCCTTACCAATACAAACCGGTAAAGCGGCTTGTCGTCAGTTAGATCAAAGGGTGTTTTAAACATTTCGCGCATCCTGGTATTTGCAGCATCATCAGCGCCGGGCAGTGTAGAAACGTCTAAAAATTCAAGCGGTGGTATTCCTTCTTCATGAATGTTAAAATGAACGCTATCCAGGTAAGCTTTTACTATACCTCTGTAGGCATCATGCTGACTGATAAGGACTTGATAGGCCTGATCTAACAGATCTACATTTACCGGACCTTCTATCGCTATTTTAGCCCCGATATTATAAATAGGTTCATCGGGAAATAGTAACTGCTCGAAATAAACGTCCTGCTGAGGAAGGGTAAGTTTCATAGCTCAAATAGGTAATATGGCCGGTAAATCAAACTCAATTATACCCTTAGTATTAGGCCCAAAGCGTTTCAGTGAGTTCGTGTCTGTTATCTACGTTTACATCTTTCACGATCTTACCGTAATCAAACTTGATGATACGGTCCGCCTGATGGAAGTAGGCATCGTCGTGAGTGACGGCAATAATAGTTTTTCCTTCTGCCTTTAACCTGGGGATCAATTCTTCGTAGAAATATTTTCTGAAATAAGGATCCTGGTCTGCTGCCCATTCATCCAGTATCAGAATAGGTTTCTTTTCCAGGAGAGCAAATATCATTGACATTCGCTTGCTCTGACCCTTAGAAAACCGCCTTCTGGCCGACTCTTCCTTATCATCGGTCACTATATGATCCAGCTCCATAGTTTTGAGCAGGTTGTTATACTTTTCATTCCCCTCAAGCTGGTAATCGTCATAGTTATGCGAAAATATATGATTATCAGTAAAAATAGCAGCTATAGAATCCTGGAGATCCTCATTGATATCTGTAATCTTTCGGTTATTAAGCAAGACCTCACCTTCGGTAGGTTCATAAAGGCCAGTCAGCACATTAACAAATGTACTTTTTCCAGACCCGTTACCCCCTACCACAAATACTACTTCACCACGCTTAACCTCAAGATTTACAGGGCCGAGTGCAAAAGTTTTTTCTGCCTTATCGGGAGTATAGGAAAAGCGAACATTGTCAAACTTCAAAGACTGAAAATCGACCTCCTTCTTTTCGGTCTCCGTATATTCCTTAATCTTAATCCTGAAATCCTTCCTAAAGACTTTCAGTCTTTTGTTGGCTACAAAAAACCGAGTATATACCTGTTGGAGATTGATTAGGTTATTTATAGGTCCGGATATAAACAGTATTACCACCACGTAGGCTATTACCCCTTCTCTATCTAGAAAGCCTATAGCAGGCATGCCGAACAAAATGGCGGCAATAACAAAATACAGTCCATACTGGCTGATCATATTGATGGAGAGGAAGACATAATTGACCCTGAAATCCAGCTTTTCCGAGGCGTCGCGGTTAGGCCCCAGGTACCGGCTCATAATATTGTTACGGCGGGATAAGCTCAGTTTTAGTTCTTTAAATCCTCCGAGGAGGTCATTTACATACTTATAGTACTTTTCGTTATACTTTCTGAGTATGGCCACTTGTCCGGCCATGGAACGCATGACCAATAAATAGCAGCCTGCCACCAGGACAATAAGTAAAATCACGATACCAGCTGCAGCAGAGGACAGGGTAAACATATAGACGATACCAAGCACCAGCATAAGGACCGAGCTCACAGTATGAGTTACCGTATACGGAAGTTGCGAAAATAACCTAAGGTCTTCCATAGCCGTATAAAAGCGTTGGTTACCAAATCTTTCCAAAACTTCGAGCGGGGAGTTCAGTATCTGGTTAAAGAGGCTTTTCTCATTTTTATACAGAATCCTGTAGGCATATTCATTAAGCTTCTTCTGAAAGGTAATATTCAGCAGGTAGGCATAGATTACCAAAGATAAAAACACGATTATCATGTAATCATGCAGGAAATTATCGTTACCGGCAAGTGTATTATTTATTATATGTATAATTCCAAAACTTAAAAAAGTATTCGGAATTGCATATAATAGTAAAACAACAATTTCCTTAAGTTTAATACGAAACATAATGAATTATTATTAAACGTTAATAGGCTATTATCTAGATATACAAACGACAGTACGTTTAGAAGCAGTTCATGATGTACCGCGCCATTTTTTCCGGGTGATCCTGAATGAAGAAGTGTTTACCGGAAAGTATATCTTCTTTAAGCGGCTGTGTAGTGAAGTTTAACCAGTTTGATATCTCACTACTATAGGTTTCTTCGGAACCCATCAAGGCTAGTATCGGAGTATTGATTTTGAATTCCGGTACGGTTTCATCTTTTTCAAGTAATTCAAAATCAGCGCGCATGATGGGGCTAAAGAAACTGAACAGTTCCTCGTCTTTCAACACCTCTTCCGGAACCCCACCAAGCCTTCTAAGCTCATCCTTAAAATCGATATCGTCCAAAAGGTACCTCGGTTTCGGAAGTTTTTTCTTTACACCGGGGCCGGGATTGCCGGAAACTACCAAGTGAACTGGGGCATCACCCGAGAGCTCCATTTGCCTGGTTACGTTTAGTCCCAGTGTAGCTCCCATGCTATGTCCGTATATGACATAGGGTTTACCGTTTCTTTTGGCCTTGATCTGGTTTACATAGTCAGCTATTACCAGCGGTTTATCCTTTATGAGCTTTTCATGTAGTCTTCTGCCTCTTCCCGGGATTTCCAGGGCATGAAAGCTAATATCATTATATATGTACTTCTTAAGAAACTCAAAAGAAAAACAACTTCCTCCGGCAAAATGCAATAGGAATAGCTGACACCCTTTTCCTATAAATTTATATCGGCTTACCTTTTCGTCATGCTCCAGGCCTGGTTGGGTAGTCATTTAAGTTTAGCTTTCTTTAGAGGTTACGTTATTTATGAAGAAATTGCCGGTCTACTCGCTTTTTACGCTGTCTACAGGGTCTGCTACAGCTGCCTTGACGGACTGCCAGCTCACAGTAAGCCAGGCTATGCCGAGAGAAAAGAAGCCGGCAATAATAAAGATACCCGCTCCTATCTGAATCCTATTAGCATAAGAGTTCAACCAATCATCCATCAGGAAATAGGCAACCGGTATTGCCAGCGCAATAGAAAGCAGTATAAGCTTTATAAAGTCACGGGATAATAATAATACTATACTGGTAACTGAAGCACCCAGCACTTTTCGGATACCTATCTCTTTTGTTCTCTGCTGGGCTGTAAAAGCCGAAAGCCCTAATAAACCGAGACCACCAATAAAGAAGGCTAGAACAGCAAATACCTGAACTATCTTACTAAAACGTTTATCATTCTGGTATTGACGATTAAAATAGTCGTCCAGAAAGAAGTAGGAAAAGGGATTGCCAGGAAATACTTTTCTCCAGGTATCTTCTACATAAGCCAGCGTCTGGGGCAGGTTTTCTTCCTTTACTTTTAGCGTGTAATATTCCGACAGGAAGGATGATACACTGAATACAAGAGGTTCGACAGATTCTTTTAATGAAGATTGATGGAAGTCATTTACTACTCCGACCACAATCATAGGATAATTTTGTCCGCCGGCTGACAGTACTATCGTTTCACCGGCAGCAGCCTTGGCTGATTCAAAACCAAGTAGCTTGGCGGCAGACTCATTCAGTATAAGAGAAGTATCCATGTCATTAGAGTACTTTTCAGAAAACGTACGCCCTGCCAGTACATCTATTTCAAACATTTCGAAATAGTTAAAGTCAACTCCGTTTACTCTGACTGGTTGCATTTCGTCCTCTGAAGCACCATACTTTCTTAGGTTTACCTTGAAGTTTCTCGGATTACCCATGACAAAGTTTACCCCAGATACGTTCTCGATTGCTGAGTTTCGCAGCAGCTCTGTTTTAAACTGATCCATACTATTTTCCTGGGCTGCCCAGTCGCGTGGTCTGACACTTGGGCGCTCAAGTACAAGGGTCCTTTCCATATTAAAGCCCAGGTCTTTTTCCAGAACAAATTGCATTTGTTGGTATACAATAGCCGTACCCGCCACAAGTACAATGGCGGCTGCAAACTGGAAGACCACCAGACCTTGACGAAGTCGAATACCATGTTTGGACTTTGTTAAGGCTCCTTTAAGTACTGAAGTTGGCTTGAATGAAGAAAGTACAAGTGCAGGATATAGCCCGGATAGGATAGTACCTATCAAAAGCAGACCGAAAATCAGCAGGTACAACCATCCTTGGCCCCAAAATTCACCATACGAAAACCCTAACCCTGTTAATTCATTAAACAAAGGCAAAACTAAATTCATCAGTATTATAGAAACTATTATGGCAAAGAAATTAATGAGCAGTGATTCAAATAAAAACTGTTTGACAAGCTGAGTTTTAATCGCTCCTATAGCCTTTCTTACACCCACTTCCCTGCTACGTTCCATCGCGCGGGCGGTAGAAAGATTTATATAATTTATATAGGCTATTATAAGAATGAATATGCCGATAAGGAGAGATATATAGACAACTTTTGCATTACCATTTGCTTCAGCCTCCTCTACCAGGTCGGAGTATAAGTGAATATCTTCTAACGGCTGAAGTACAAATTCGTCTCTACGCTGCCTTTCTTCCAAGCCGGGGCTGTACTTATTAATGATATCGGAAAATTTAGTAGCCAAATAAGCCGGGTCAGTACCTTCTTCTACCAATATATAAGTGTAAAAATCCTTACGATCCCATGTGAGGTCATAACGCTCACGGGCCCAGTCGCCCCTCGAATACAATGTCTGGTAAGAGAACAACACATCAAACTTCAAATGAGAGTTTTGAGGGATATCCTTAAAGACGCCAGTAACCATGCATGACTCATCGTTAAAATCATCATCGCGCAGGCGTAGCACTTGACCAATCGGATCTTCATCCCCGAAAAATTTTTTAGCATAGCTTTCAGACACTACAGCTGTTTTAGGTTTAGCCAGTGCAGCTTCTGGATCTCCTTTAATAAGAGGGAAGGAAAAGACATTGAAAAAGGATGAATCTGCATATAGAAATTTATCCATCTTAAACTTAATCGGCCCATTTGGAGCGTCTTCATTAGAGATAATGATATTGTTTTTGAAGCCCATGTTATACAATCGTGTATAATTCAGTACTTCAGGTATTTCTTCTTTAAGGGCAGGACCTGCGCCCGGATAATTTTCAGCACTCGCAAGACTTAATTCACCATTACGATACTGGTTTAATTGCACTCTGTATATCTGTTCTGCATTTTCATGAAACCGATCGTAACTTAGTTCAAAGTAAACATATTGGGCGATCAGAAGAAAGCCTGCTATTCCCACGGCAAGACCAAAAATATTGATTAATGAATAAAATTTGTTTTTGCCCAGATTACGAATGGCTGACCTAAAATAATTTCTAATCATTTTGAATTAAGTTTAAGGACAAATTTAATGGCTTGAATGATGTATTGTCTTTTTTTTACTAACAGTCACATACAAAACTACACTAATAAGGCTGTAAACCTCATTAATTACTATGATAACTTGTTAAAAAAAGTTAAGACAGGTTAGATTCATAAAATGGCTCTCAGTCGGACATGGAATTAGTGGCCAGCATTAGAGTCCTGGCTCTGTTTCATGCCACAAACTATTAGTAATTACCTTTGGAAATTTCTTTCTGTTTAAGAAGAAATGCTACAACATGCTTTTGTTCGTTACTTGACGCAAGGGAAAGTGCATTTCCGACATCTGTAACGGTTATATTTATATCTGCCCCATGTTTTACTAAAAACTTTACGAAATCCAGATGCCCTCTGGCAGAAGCTGCCATCAATGGAGTCTGCTCTTCTTCTGAATGGTGATTAACTTCTGCGCCTTTCTCGAGCAGTAGTCTTCCTATAGGAAGATTACCAGTCTGAGCTGCGAGGGTTAAAGGAGAGAGGATTCCCCCAACACGGACTTTTCCTCCCTTCGGAAGTGGGTAACTTACCACTAAATACTCTGAGCAGTTAGGGTCTGCTTCAATGCTTAGCAAGGCATTAACCGATTGAATATCTTCTTTTAAGACGGCTTCAAGTAATTGGTGGCATGTCGTCTCATCGCTTTCAGAATGTTCGGCGAAGGTAAAAGCACTAAGGCAACATAGTACTAATACGAATCTTATAGCGTACTTAAAATCTGATACCAGAGATGTGGAAGTATGGTCTTTAGTCTTTTTCATAGATCTTGCAATTTAAGGATTCTCTTACTCTATACCTGCATATTCATATATAAGTGTTTGGATAGTGGTATTTGAAAACTTTTTGGCAATTTCGGCAGGAGTGTCACCATCCATGGAAACAAGACGAATATCAGCACCATTTTCCAGTAATAACCTTACAACGGATTCTTCGTTGCTTTTTATTGCCCTAATAAGAGCAGAACTAGTACCATCTGCAGATGCATTTACATCAGCTCCTTCATTGATAAGATAGCGTACGACATCTATATTCCCCTCCACGGCCGAGACGGAAAGCGGGGTGCCAATTCCATTCACCTGCGCATTTACATCTGCACCATTTTTAATCAGGTAATCGGCGACTTGCAAATGATTGTTTTTAGCAGCTTCAATCAAGGCTGTGCCGACACCATCTATTTTTGTGTTTATATCGGCTCCTTTATTTAAAAGCATTTTAGTCATTTCTATATGGCCTATCATTGCTGATACTGAAAGCGGTGTACCTACACCATCTACACTTTTATCAATAGCCGCACCTTTTTCTAAAAGGTACTCGACAGATTGCCGTCTGTTATTTTCAGAAGCTACAATCAAAGGAGTCCCTTTACCATCTGCATAAGCATTTATATCAGCTCCTTTGTCTAATAGGAACTTCATTATGTCAATATGCCCACCCGAAGAGGCGTAAACTAAAGCTGTACCTCTGCCATCCAGCTCCAGATCTACCGTAGCGCCATGCTTTATCAGTAATTTGACAAACTCAATATGACCATACTGTGAGGCCGCCATCAGAGGAGTCTCTGCACCCGGAGGGTTTAAATTTACATTCGCCCCATTTTCCAATAAAACCTCTCCAATTTGTAAGTAGCCTTTCCGCGCCGCTGCTAAAACAGGGTTACGCGTCGGTTTTTCAATAGTGATGCGCTTACCCTCCTTATCCAGGCAATGGCAATTCAGGTCTGTATTATTTATAAAGCTCTTTACTAAAACCAGATCGTTTCTGTCAATGGCAGTCAATAACTCTTTACAGCCTGAATTAGAGTCTGCGGCAAAAGCAAAAACAGGTGTTAGCAAAATGGCAATTAGCATAATTATATTTAGGCTAATTGAAAAGTAATAATGGGAATAATGATTATTCATTGTATGTAATTTCATAATTTCAGTTATTTAGTGTTGTCTCAAACAAATCATTAAGGCAATTATTTATATAAAAACTAACAAGATTACGATCAAGCATCGTATCGTATATAGACTTGGGGCATAATAGGTTAACTTTTAGACCATCCTTATAAAGATCACATATAATAACTACCCCGTATACATCGGTCCTATTAAGCAGTTCAATACTTTGGGCTGCTCCCTTTCTATCGTCCTCATGATTAAGAAGAATATTTTCTACAGTTCGGAAATTAAAAAAACCATTTATGACTGTACTTAGATCATATCTGGTAGCCTCCCTGTAGTCTTGTCGAATGACTTCATATGGTATTCGCTGATGTAATCTTAAATCCAGGTATTTTTTATAAATGCTGCGAACGTACTCTTCTCCGCTACGGATTTTTTTACCATTGTAGATGACTGGTAAAAAATTAGTCGTAACGCCTGACACATCTTCCGGCAAAGAACCTTCTGAATTTTCTTCTCTCCCGTTAACGGTGACCATATGAACTGACTTTCCATCCAGATCAAGCTTATGCATAAATAACTGGTATGCCGCGAGGAATACAGATGATACTGGTAAGTTCATCGCCTTAACACTCTCGATAATATCACTTAACCGATCCTGTCCAAGGGTTATTTTCTGAGATACATATTCTACCTTGTCTTCAGTTTGCTCGGAGGCAGCTTTAGGAGAAACATTACTTAAGTATCGCTTCCACCATTCTCTTTGCTTTATCCCCTTAACAGACTGTAGAAAAGCCTCCTGTCTGAGGGCAAATTCAAAGTTAGAAGGACTAGTGCGGTCAGTTTCCTGTGCATATAGCTCATACTCAAGTGAGTGAACAAGGGTCTTATATGTTTCAATATCAGTAATACCATGAGCAATAGAAAACTTAAAATAAGCTTTGTCACGATTTTGTGAATCTGGGGCTACGTAGGCTCTTATCAGAGCACTATTATCAAAATAGTTATAACTTTCTCTCAGGTAGCTATCTGACTGAGCATGAAACTTATCTGGATTAAAGTCTGTCAAGTTCTCAACATGTATATCAACATTTAACCGGTTCTTTCCCAGGTATTTCTGTTGGATCCCCTGATCATCCTTTAGAAAAGAAACAAGAAATGACCTATAGGTTGCGAGCTTCGCTCTCAGTGCTTTTTCAAATGCTTCGGCAGAGGTCCAATCTATATAAATAAGATGGGAAAGGATGAGATCCCACGGACGGTTGATAAAATAAAGCTGATTATAGGAGACAGGGTATAGCTTACCTTCTTCCAAATCAAATTTTGCCGGTATATCCTCGGACTGCTCAATATTTACCTTTTCATCAATCGTAATTTTTAAGGCAAGATCCTGGAGTACCGGATGTTCTACAATATCGGTCACCGACATACTAAATCCCGCCTGCTTCACTTTATGAATAACCTGTATAGACTTTAGAGAGTCGCCCCCCAGGTTATAGAAATTGTCCATTATGCCAATGGGGTCCTTACCTAAAATAGTTTCCCATGCCGCAACCAGCACTTTTTCTTCTTGGCTTTCAGGAGCTACGTATCCCGGTCTATTACTACCAGCTTTTTCCGGATCGGGTAATGCTTTGCGGTCTATTTTACCGTTAGGGGTTAGTGGGAGCTTTTCCATCACTACATAGACCCTGGGCATCATGTATTCCGGTAGCTTCCTCGCGATTGATTGCTGAAGTAGCTCTATATCAGTTTCATTACTGGTCACAAGATATGCCACAAGTTGTCTGCCCCCTTGCTTATCGATCCGGGCTTCCACAGCTACGTCATTTATACCGGGTTCCGCAGATAGCACTGTTTCTATCTCACCAAGTTCAATTCTATAGCCTCTCACTTTGACCTGGGTGTCTTCTCTGCCCTGGTAGTCTAGTTGGCCTAAAGGTAGCCAGCGTCCTGTATCACCCGTTTTGTAAAGGCGTTCGCCCCAAGGGCTTTTGACAAATTTTTCAGCAGTGAGATCGGCCCGGTTCAAGTAGCCTTTGGACAGACCCTCCCCGCCTATACAGATTTCACCGGTGACCCCGAAAGGTGCCAGCCGGTCCTCATCATTAAGAATATAAATGCGGGTATTGGCAATAGGTTTGCCGATATAAATCTCTTTTTCGTTTTGCCCTACTTCATACACGGCGCATCCTATGGTGGCTTCGGTAGGACCGTACTCATTGTATATTTTAATAAACGGATTTAGGCTTCGGAGTATCTTCACATGCGAAGGTTTGAGTTCCTCCCCTCCTACTATGGCTATTTGCAGATAGATATTTTCGCCATCCATACCCTTCATCATGGTGATATGAGAAGGGGTCAACTTTATACACGCTAGGCCTCCGGATAAGTACTGGCTTAGGGTTGCATAGATATCACTGTTTTCTTCGAGCACCTTCAGGGTACCACCGCTTATCAGTGGCAGGAACATACTGGTGATAGTGAGGTCAAATGAGGGAGAGGTAAACATCCCAAAATTTGTATTATCCAGATCAGGGGTCAGATAGTGGTCCCGAGCCCATACTATGTAGTTGGCAAATGAGGTATGCCCGATCTGTACTCCTTTAGGTTTACCTGTAGAGCCAGATGTGTAAATTACATAAGCTAGATCCGGAGCGTGGGGTAAGGATACCCGGGTTTCATACTGGCTGGCATCGAATTCGACATCTATGGCAAAGATGGTACCGCTATAATAGTCCATCTCAAACATAAAGCTGGTATCTGTTATTACCAGGCTTATGTTGGCATCTTCACAAATATACTGCTTACGGTCGGCGGGGTACGCTACATCTACTGGCACATATCCTGCTCCGGCTTTAAGTATACCTAATACGGCAATGATATAATCAGGACTGCGATTCAGGTGTATGCCTATAAAATGTCCAGCCGCTATATTATGTTCTTTCTGAAGGCAGTTTGCCAACTGACCTGACTGTTGCTCCAGTTCTTTATAAGTAAGCTGCTTACCATCAAAACTAACGGCCACTGCATCGGGATGCAAAACAGCCTGCTCTGCAAACAGATCAATCACTGTTTTATCAGGATAAGCTTTTTCTGTTTTGTTTAATGCTGTAAGCTGCTCTTTTTCTTCATCCAGCAACAGATCTGCTTCGGCTACCGGAGCAGAAGTATCTGCCATAAGGCTGTCGAGTAGCTCCCTATAATGTCGCAGGAATGCTTCTATTATATGTAGCTCATAAACATCGGTATTATAAACAGCCAATATATCCACACCCCCGCTCACTTCGGTCAGGTGAAGCTCTATATCGAATTTGATATAGCCAGTTCCGAGGTCGCTCACTTCGTCTGATTCAAACCTTTTGTTACCGCCGGACACTCCATGATAGTCGATCAGAATATCAAATAGCGCACTCCGGCTGTTGTCACGCTGAAGGTCCAAGTCTTCTACAAGGCGGTCAAAAGGATAAACCTGATGGTCATAGGCTCGAAGTGCAGATGCTTTCACACTTTTATACACTTCAGCAAAACTTTCGGCCGGGTTGAGATTATGGCGAAGGGGAAGCGGATTAATATAAAAGCCGATCTGGTCTTCCAGGTCTATGTGATTGCGTCCCGCTACCGGATTTCCGATAGTAATATCGGTATGGCCGGTATACCGGTACAGCAATATGTTCCATACAGCCAGCAGGCCGGTAAACAGACTACCGCCATGTTCAGAAGTCATACTACGGAGTCCTGAAATAAGCCCGGCAGGTATATGATATCCCAGGTTCCGGCCATTATAAGTTTTTATGGCAGGGCGCTGAGTATAGGCCGGAAGGTCCAGTGTGGGTCCAGGCTCTTTAAATTGGTTATTCCAATAATCACGGTGCTGTTTGTAGTGGTCACTTTCGAGTTGCTTGCTCTGCCATGCAGTGTAATCTTTGTATTGAATAGCAAGGGGTTGGAGTACAGGCTCCTGACCGTTACTAAAGGCCTGATAGCACTGCATGACGTCACGGCTAAGAATATCCATGCTCCAGCCATCACTGATGATGTGGTGCATATTGTAGTAGAACGTATAGCGGTGTTCATCCAGACGAAGTAAGGCTGCACGAAGCAGTGGGCCTTCGGCGAGGTTAAAAGGCCTGGTTACATCTGCTGAGACAAAGGCAGACAATCTTGCCTGACTATCACTTTTTCCCCGCAGATCTTCATACGTAATAGTAAATCCAAGTTCTTCAGTGGTAAGAACGTACTGTCTTATTTCCCCTTCATTATTTATCCTGAAGACGGTCCGCAGGATCTCATGCCGGGCAATAGTGTAATGAACGGCTTTTTCGAAGCTTTCACGGTCTTCAAGCCCGTCCATAGTTATGGTTTTAGGCATATTATAAGCGACAGAGGCCTCTTCTACCTGGCTTGCGACGTAGAGGCGGGTCTGAGCATTACTCAGGGGGTAGCTGGAAGCTGAGGGAATCTGCCTGATTTCACTTATACCAGCCTCTGAAACGGCTTTCAGGTCGTTTTCTATAAAATCAATAAGCTCTGCCTTGTAGTCCCTGATCAGGCTCATGAGGTCAGCAGGAATAGTCGCATTCTTTTCCTTCCTGACTCCCAATTTTCCCTGTTCTACAAACAGTTTTACCCCATTTGCCTTTGCACTTTGAATAATATCTAAAACCGTAATAGTATCCTGCATCTCTTTATTCAGTAGGGTTTACCTTTTTCAATAGTGGGTTAAATGAACCTGAAACGCTTTTCAGAAAAGTGAGGCGAGTATTTTACGTTTACCGTCGTAGGCATTCCGTCCATGTGAAACGAGTAGGTTGTCAAGAAAAAGAACATCGCCTTTTTTCCAGGTAAACTGAATGGTGGCTTTTTTATAGGCCATGGTCAGCTCTTCCATTTCTTCTTTGGATATTTCACTACCGTCACCAAAATAGGAGTTGTAGGGAAGACGATCCGATAATTCGGTGGCCCCGAACTCACTCTCAAAGGTATATTTGTTGTAGAAGAAGGCGTGGTTGTACCAGGTCTGCTCCTTTTTGAAGGGATGTTCCCAAATGGCTTTTTTTACCCATGTCATCTGAAGGTTATCATCGTCCTTCCAGGTATAGGTCATACCGGTTTCTTCACATTCAGCCTCCACTACCTTACGATCAGTAGTTTGAAATACCTCCTGCCAGGGTAACCCTGCATTTTTATCCAGGTTTCTCATGTACATGACCCCCTTTTCCTGGAATTTTTTGCGGGTTTCTTCGCTCAGGTTCTGTAAGATCATTCTATTATCAGCAATAGGCGTTTCACCACCTACTGACGGGGGCTGAATACAGCAGAAAATCACACACTGCACATCGCGGTAAGGTGTATATGACGCCTCGCTGTGCATATTAATTACCGATTCTTTTGGGTAAGAGGTACTAGTATATACGTTTTTACCTACGGTGAACCGGGGTGAGGATCTGAATTTATACTCACGGGTTTCAGACTTGAAAATATCGCTCACCTTTTCAAATTTGGAGACGGTATTTACTCTAAAACCACGAAATAATATGGCTCCGTTAGTATGAAGCATATTGTCAAACTCTTCCTTATTATCATTGATCCACTTTACCAGGTCTTTCTCACCTTCAGGCTTTTTGATCAATAAAAAATCAGGAGGAGTGCCGGGAGAGGGGTAATAAAACCCCTCCAGTTCTGCCGCAGCAGATATTGTATTAGTAGTATCCATAATATTTTTTACTAGCGGTTAAACCAAGTTTTGATTATAAGGAGATAAGTCTGTTATAAGAACATGACCTCTTCATCATCTACCTCACTGGCAGACGTATCATCCTTTTGAGAGATAAGAAGTTCTATGTATTGCCCCAGTGACCGTATAGTCGGGTATTTGAACAGGTTGTTCATGCTAAACTCCATTTTCAAACTTCTGGAAACAGCAAATGCCAACTTGGCTGCCAACAGTGAGTGTCCGCCGAGGTCGAAGAAGTTATCGTTAACACCTACTTTTTCAGGGCCAAGAATCTGCTTCCAGGCATTGGCAAGATGCTTCTCTACTTCGGTGCCGGGGGCTACATACTCCTGTTTGGTAAAGGCACTATCATCAGGAAGGGGGAGTTTGTTCCGGTCGATCTTTCCATTGTGGGTTAGAGGAATCTGATCTATAAACACATAGGCCCCTGGAACCATGTAGGCTGGCAGAGCCATTTTAAGGGTATCTTTTATATGTACTGGCTTCAAAGCTTTATCAGCCGCCACGATGTAGGCTACCAGGTTTTTAAACCCTTCGCAGTCCTCTAGGGCAATGACCGATGCCTGTTCGACTCCATTAATCCTGCCGATAGCATATTCGACCTCGCCGGGCTCTATACGATAGCCACGGATTTTTACCTGTTGATCGATCCGCCCCTTAAATTCAACGTCTCCACTATCCAGCCACCTGCCCAGATCACCGGTTTTATACAACCTCTCCCCTGCTTTGAAAGGATGGGACATAAACTTTTCGTCAGTTAGTTCCGGCCTGTTATGGTAGCCTTTGGCCAGCCCCGGACCTCCGATGCAGATTTCACCTATGGCTCCTTTGGGCACCAGTTTATTATACTCATTCAGAATATAAATTTCTGCATTGTGTATAGGCTTGCCGATAGGAATATTTTGTGAAGGGAGCTCGCCGGCGGATGACACTGTAAAAGCAGAACCACAAATACTGGTTTCCGTAGGGCCATATGCATTACAGTAATACTTTCCTACTGTCAGGTATTCCGCCACTTTTGCATACTCCGGTGCCTCGCCTGCAGTAACCAGCATATTGAATTTTGCAAAAGCTGCACTATCTATTGTCTGGAAATAAGACGGAGGCAGGGTAACGGTGTCTATATCATGCTGAATCACATAATCTTTAAACCGGTTTGCATCATTCCGAACATCATCTCCGGCAATATATAACCTTGCACCTGAGCCCAGAGCCGTAAATATCTCAGATACGGATGCATCGAAGGAAAAGGAGGCAAACTGCAGCACCCGGCTTTCGGCAGACATTTTAAATATATCTATCTGGGAAATGATGGTGTTTACAATGGCTTTATGCTGTATAAGTACGCCCTTGGGTTTACCCGTGGAGCCTGAGGTATAGATGACATAGGCGAGATCACCCTCCACCGGGGCATTAAATACCTTATCAGCAGTGTAACCTTCGGCCTCCCGGGGATCCAGAACCTTTCCATAATAAAAGTCTTTCAGTTCTTCGGTACTGTTTTCATGCAAAAGCAACTGTACGCCGGCATCCTCTATTATAAGTTTTTTTCTATCGGCAGGATAAGTATGGTCTACTGGCAGGTAAACAGCTCCCAGCTTCATAATTGCCAGGATAGATACTATACAGTTGGTATTCCTGTTCAGGTGAACCCCTACAAAGTCTCCTTTTTGAACTCCGCTTTCGGATGACATATAAGCTGCAAGCCGGTTAGCTTTTTCATTGAGTTCGCCATAGGATAAGCTCACCTCGCCCCCTATAAGGGCGATTTGGTCAGGTGTTTTACTTGTCTGTTCTTCAAACAGGCCGATAAGGGTAGAGCCGGAAGGAATAGGGGCCGTATGACTATTGTAAGAATTCAGCAGTTCATATTTCTCTGCACCTGAGATAAAGTCTACTTCACCCATGACCTGGTTGCTGTCAGAAAGCAGTGCCCCGACGATGGCATTATAGTGAATCGCCATATTCTCTATGGAAGCACTTTCGTAAATGTCCTGGTTGTAGTTGATGATAATATTGACATTGTTTCCATCAGTAGTGATATGAAACTCCATATCAGACCTTACCAGCCTGTCACCCAAATCTTTATAATTCCGGCTATCAAATCTGTTTCCCAGGTCGGGCGCTTCGTAATAGTTAAAGAAGATATCAATAAGTGGTCCTCTGCTCTGACTACCTTTTGCTCCTACATCGGTAATAATCTGATCGAAAGGATACTCCTGGTATTCGTATGATTTAATCAGTTCGTTTTTAAAGGAGTTGTAAAAATCATCAAATGAGGTTGAGGTATCTACATGGCTTCTTACAGGTAATACATTAATATAAAAGCCTATTTGGTTTTCAAGCTCCACATGGTCCCTACCGGTAAGCATACTGCCCACCAGTATATCACTCTCGCCGGTGTAGTTACGAAAAAGCACCTTCCATGCGGCCATAAGGCTCATCATGAGACTTCCACCTTTTTGCGATGTATAGTCCTTGAGGGCAGTGACCACCTCAGGATTAAGCACGAAACCAAGCCCTCTTCCATTATAGGTTTTAATTTGGGGGCGCTTCTTTGCAAATGGAAATTCTATGACGGGTATATCTCCCTGCAATCGCTCTTGCCAATAGCTTTTATGTTTCTCAAGTTGGTCGCCATCCAGCTTTTGATTCTGCCAGACAGCAAAGTCTTTGTATTGAAATTCTAAAGGTTCCAACTTGGACGACTGACTTGATTTAATGGCTGCATACAAAGCCACAACATCATTAGCCAGTACGTCCATAGAGCGGCCATCAGCAATGATATGATGAAGGTTATAATAGAATATATAACCTTTTTCAGCGTACTGCAGTAATTCTGCCCTGATCAGCGGGCCTTTTTCCAGATCAAAAGGGGCAAAGCTATCGGCGGCAATATAAGCATCAGCAGCTTCTTTGGGGTTGGCTTTATTTCTATAGTCCTTAAACCCTACCAGCAGACCGGTTTCCTCCAGGGAACGGACATACTGGCGCACTTCGCCATCTTTATTCATTTTGAATACGGTACGCAGGATTTCGTGCCTCTCAACGGTGTCCAGAACAGCTTCTTTAAAACTATCGAGCTCTATACCTTCATTCAGTGTCACGGAATTTGGTATATTATAGGCCGCAGACCCTTCTTCGGTCTGGCTGGCTAGCCAAAGCCTTAATTGAGCCCTGGAGAGCGGATAGCTTTCAGCAGACTCTGCCAAGGATATTGGCTCATACTGCTTTTCTTCTACTGCCATATGCTGGCTTTGAAGAAGGTATGACAGAATCTCATCTTTCCTGCCTTTAATCTCTCCTATCAGGTCTGCATCCACCTCGTCTGTTGTGGCAAACATCTGAAGATTGCCCTCCTTCACCTCCACGATGATGCCGGCTTGGGTAATACGATTAAGTAGCTCTTTCATTACAGTATCTGCTTCACGATTTTGCCCTTGGACTTCAGCTCTTTTTGTCTTAGGGTAAAGTCTACATGGGTAGCTATATCGCTGATGGTTCTCATGTTGAACATATTTTGCACAGCTACCTCAATATTCATTTCTTTACGTATGCGGAGAATAACTTTTATCGCATTGAGACTATTTCCGCCCAGGGTAAAGAAATCATCATGAATGCCGATCTTTTCGATACCCAGTATTTCACTCCAAATTGAAGCCATTTTAGCTTCAGTATCGGTAGTAGGCGCTACATATTTCTCTGAAGAATACTCTATGACGGGCGCGGGAAGTGCCTTGCGGTCAATCTTACCGTTTAGCGATATAGGCATTTTTTCCAGGAACATATACAGTCGGGGCACCATATACTCCGGCAGCTTACTTTCAAGTATCTTCTGAATAGAGTTTTGGTCTTCTACTCCTTCGTTTACCAGGTAGGCCACCAGGTGCATATTGCCCGTATTGTCTTTGTGGGCAATTACTACAGCCTGCTGTATACCTGCTATTTCATCAAGAGTAGCTTCCACTTCTCCCAATTCTACCCTGTATCCTCTTATCTTTACCTGGAAGTCTTTCCGTCCGATAAAGTCCATGTTTCCATCCGGAAGCCATTTGGCAAGGTCTCCTGTTTTGTAGAGGATATCACCATTGCTAAACGGGTGGGCAACGAACTTTTCGGCGGTAAGTTCGGGACGGTTGAGGTATCGCTTTGCCACACCTGCTCCCCCTATGTACAACTCACCAGCCACGCCTGCCGGTAGTAGCCGGCGGTTATTGTCCAGTACGTAGTAGGTGGTATTATGCATGGGCTTTCCGATAGGCACATAGGCCATTTCTTCCAGCACCTCAGCATCTTTTGTTTCGAAGTAGGATGAGTCAATAGTGGTCTCGGTAGTACCGTAGCTATTGATAATCCGCATCATAGTACCGTACCTTCTTATTAGTCTTTGGTAATCGGTAGCCGGACAGATATCTGAACCAAGTATAAGGAGATCCATATAACTAATGTCCAACTCATTTTCATAGATATAATCAAAGAGTGCCACGGCCAGTGCGGGGGTGGTTTCGAGCATATTCACTTTCCACCTGGCTATAAGTTCATAAAGCTTCATAAAATCCAGCCTGATGGCTAATGGGCATAAGATAACTTTACCCCCAAAGAGCAACCCTCTCATAAGGTCACCTGTAAATACGTCGAAGCTGATGTTAGCCATCTGAAGCAGGCTGACCTCACTATTAAGTCCGTAATCCTCTTTCCAGCTAAGCGAGATGTTCAGCAGGTTGCCATGGGTTACTTCTACACCTTTAGGCTTGCCGGTAGACCCGGAGGTGAAAATAACATAAGCAGTATCAACAGGCGAAACCTGAACATCGACAGCTTCATATGATTCTTCTGAGGCAATAGAAAGGCCGACGTCGATTTTCAGCGTCTTATCTTCCCCGATCATGTCGCGGAAAACCTCGCTGTTAATCCGCTCTGAGATAAGGCAACAGAATGCGCCGCTATCCTGAATAATATGTCGGATATGATTTTCAGGAGACTGAATATCTACAGGTATGTACCCTGCGCCAGTCTTCATCACTGCCACTATTGCGACTACAGTCTCTATGGATTTCTCCATGCATATGGCTACAAGTTTACCTTGTCCTACTTCTTTGCCTATCAGGTAGCGGGCCAGTTGGCTTGACCGCCGTTCCAGTTCCCGGTAGGTCATGGTGCTCTCCTCATACACCAATGCGATATTTTCAGGCGTAGACTGGGCCTGGCGGGCGAATAACTCCAAGACGGAGTTTTCAGCCGAAAAGTCTGTTACTACAGGGTTGAAAGATTCAGTCAACTGAAGTTTTTCACCTTCTGTCAGGTACTCTATCTGATCGATGGTCTGAGCAGGATCATTCACAAATCCTTTAATAATATTCTCCAGGTGGACGAACATATGGCGGATAAGAGCCTGATCATACTGGTTTTTATCATACTCAAACTGCACTTTGAGAATAGTATCAGAAGCCCCTACGGATATATTGAACCCATAGTTCGTTTGCTCTCTTACATCTACCGACTCGAGCACTATTGGACTACCTTTTTCTTTTTCATCCAGTTGCTCCTCGACCATCTCCTGTACCGGATAGTTTTCAAAGATCAGGATGTGATCCAGCAGAGCTGATCCCAGTTCGCTTTGCCCCTGTACGGAAGCCAGGCTTGTGTAGTGGTGGGGAAGACTGGCAATGGCATCTTCCTGACACTTTTTAAGCAGGTCTTCAGCAGCGTCGCTCTCATTATACTGCACTCTAACGGGTATGGTATTCAGGAACAGACCTACCATATCTTCAATGCCCTCCAGTTCTGCAGGCCTGCCGGAAACAACAGAACCAAACACTACATCTTTGGTGTCATTGTATTTAGCAATCAGCACGCCCCACGCTGCCTGTACAAAGGTATTCAGGGTGACGGCGGTGTCGTGACACAGTTTATTTACTTTTTCAAACACTTCACCAGTAACCTGTATATGCTCTTTGGTATTATTGTACTCCTGGTTTGTTCGTTTGCTTTTGGCAAATGGCACTTTGGCTACGCTATCATAGCCTGACAGAAATTCCTTCCAATATAATAGTGATTGCTGCTCATTGATATTTTGCAGCCACTCAATGTAGTTTACATACGGCGCAGGCTCGGGTAGCGATATGGACACATTGTTATCCACGGCCTGCAGTATCCTATGGAAGTCATTCAGCAGGATACTGGTACACCATCCGTCCATAAGAATATGGTGGTGGCTCCATATAAATTCATAGCGCTGATCCCCTAATTCCAAAATGGTCAGGCGCATCTGAGATGGATCACTTAGATTAAAGCCTGCAGATACATCCTGTCGCTTTTGCTCAGCCACCCATGCTTCAAGTTCCTGCTCAGTACTCCCCGCAGGCAGTAATTTGTGTTCAAACTTTGGCTCTACTGACTTTTCAATAACCTGGAGAATCCGGTTGCTATACTCATCGGTAAAGTAAGTGCGAAGAATGCCGTACCGGTCTAGGAGTTTTCCGTAAGCCTTTTGGAATGAAGCTATATTTATACCTTCCCCTTTTATCCTGTAGGCTATTTGCTCAAAATAGGCTTCATTGGAGCTAAGCCAATGGAAGTACATACCCTGCTGAGTAGGAGATAACTCGTATACATCTGACAAATTACCATCAGCATCCAGTTTCTGAACTTCTTCAAAGGTCAGCTCTTTAAACGTCAGGTCCGACGGGGTTTTAAATGAACCTTCCTCCCTGGCCAGTTCACAGATGACGGCACTGAGTTTTTCTTTGTAAGCCTCATTCAGCTTTTCAATCGTTACATCGCTAAATAATGCTGAACTATAGTCCAGGGTCATTTTTAACTCTCCCCCCACCAACATACCACTAATACTGAGAGGGGTTTTTCTTGAAATGTCTTCGGAAGTAGCACTACCGATGTATTCTGAACTCAGTTTAAACAAAGCTTCATGGCCGTCTCCGCTGTTCTGGCTCTCCCCTCCTATGTCTCCGAGGTAGTTAAACTGTATGGCAGGCTTAAGGTCTGAGGTAAAGTCATCGGACAAATACTTGGTTATGCCATAGCCAATACCTTTGTTCGGTATTTTACGCAGGTTGTCCTTAACAGCCACAAGGCTAGGAGCTATATCCTCGTTTTCAGATACCTCCAGTACTACAGGATATAAAGATGTGAACCACCCTACGGTACGGCTTATGTCCATATTGTTGAGGATATCCTCACGCCCGTGGCCCTCCATTTCCAGCACACATCTGGTGATGCCAAAAACCTCTTTTATGGCTAGCCCCAGGCCGGTCAGCAGCAGGTCATTGATCTCTGTATGATACACCTCGTAGGTCTTTGTCTGCATAAGTTTGGTAAGCGTCTTATCCAGGACAAATGAGGATTGCTTATCATGTTTGAGAGACCCCCCTTCTACCATATTATCAGTAGGGAAGGGCGGTACTTTTTTCGCCAGCAATGTAGTCCAGTAGTGCCGCTCACGACTAGAAGCTTCGGTTTGGGCATACCTGGATAATCCTTCTGACCATTTCTTGAAAGAGTCTGTTTTCAGCGGCAGAGCAAGAGGCTCGTTATTTAGTTTCTGAGAGAATAGTGTAGACAGGTCTTCCAGAAGTATCCTCCACGATACACCGTCTGTTACCAGATGATGGCATATAAGCGCAAGGCGGTCTCCGTCCTTCAACCTGAAATGTCCCGCCACCATCAGAGGACCATTTTCCAGGTCAAATCCTTGCTGGAGAGCCCCGGCCATTTCACTCATCTTCTTCAGCCCATGAGTTTCCTCAGTCATGTCATGGAAGTCAATCCGGTAGCTGTTTTCCAAAAACTTCTCATTGTACTGTTCCCAGCCATCAGCGTCTTGCCTGTATCGCATTCTCAGGGCGTCATGGTGCTGTACCAATTTTGCCATACATTCATCCAGCATTTCCGTATCAAGTTTGCCGCTGGACTTAAGCAGAACAGACTGGTTGTAGTGCTTCTTATTTTTAATTCCTTCATTATGAAAGAAATAATGCTGTATAGGTGTGAGGGGAACGTTTCCTTCAACTTCAGCCTGATCGATGGTTCTGCTCACCTTCTTCATCAAAAGGGCCATTTTTGACAAATCAGGGTTTGAGAGGATATCCCCTACTTTGAGGGTGAAACCGCTTTCCCTCAGTTTTGTGACAATCTGAATAGATTTAATGGAATCGCCTCCTAGGTTGTAGAAGTTATCGCCCGCTCCTATCACTTCCTGCTTCAATACAGCCTTCCAGGCGGCCACAAGGGCTTTTTCTTCATCAGTTTCAGGCTCCACGTACTGATGGTTGCTGATGGCTGCTTCGTCAGGATGTGGCAGTGCTTTGCGATCCACCTTACCATTGGTTGTAAGTGGCAGCTTGTCCATAAACAGGTAGCGTTTCGGCACCATATATTCGGGAAGTTGCCTGCCAAGGTCTCGCTGAATCTGCTCTTCGTCAGCTTCTCCTTCGGCAACTATGTAAGCGACCAGTTGTCTGGTACCATTGCTATCGCCAGGTGCTTCCACTACTGCATCACCTACCCCGGGTATAGCAGATAGTACGGTTTCTATCTCTCCAAGCTCTATCCTATAGCCTCTTACTTTTACCTGGGCATCTTTTCTACCTTGGTAGTCCAGTTCACCCTCAGGTAGCCAGCGCCCCATGTCGCCGGTTTTATACAGCCGCTCGCTGACAGCATTTTCTATGAATTTTTCTTCCGTCAGTTCAGGGCGATTAATATATCCTTTGGATAGACCTGCGCCACCTATGCATATTTCTCCCGTAACTTCTAAAGGCACCTGTTGTCCTTCATTGCTCAGAACCCGGATAGCTGTATTCGCTATAGGTTTTCCGATATAGATATTTTCTCCCGCCTGGTCCACTTCGTATACCACGCATCCCACAGTAGCTTCGGTAGGCCCGTATTCGTTGTATATTCGCATGTGGGGATTCAGACTTCGCAGGATAGAAACATGTGAGGGTTTAAGCTCTTCTCCTCCTACTATGGCCATTTGCAGGCTTACCTGGCTGACATCTGCATCTTTTAATAGGGTAATGTGAGAAGGTGTCAACTTGATACAGGACATACCCTCTTTTACATACTGTTCCAGAATGTAAAAAGTATCCTGCTCTTCTTCGAATATCTGCAGTGTACCCCCACTTATGAGAGGCAGAAACATGCTGGTAATGGTCAGGTCAAAAGATGGTGAGGTAAACAGACCGAAGCTGGTATTTGACAGCCCCTCAGTCAGATAATGGTCTTTACCCCACATTATATAGTTAGCAAAGCTATTATGACTGATCTGTACACCTTTTGGCTTGCCGGTAGAACCGGAGGTATAAATAACATAAGCCAGATCAGGAATAGATGCCCGTGAAACTACACTATTATACTGGTCGGCCTCAAACTCAACATCTATGGCAAATATACCCCCCTTGTAGTAGTCCATTTCGAACATGTAGTTCGTATCGGTAACCATTAAGCTAATGCCACTATCCTCGCTTATATATTGCTTCCGTTCCGAAGGGTAGGCTACATCTATGGGTACGTAACTGGCGCCGGCTTTTAGTATACCTAATACGGATACTATGTAATCTATATTCCTGTTCAGGTGAACCCCGATAAGGTCTCCGGTTGCAATATTATGCTCCCTTTGCAGGCAATCAGCTAACTGCCCGGATCGCACACTCAACTCGAGGTAGCTCAGTTGCCGATCATCATAGGTAACGGCAGGAGTATTAGGCGTTAAGGCTGCCTGCTCTTCAAACATGTCGAGCACCGTTTTCTGCGGATATTGCTTTTCCGTAGCATTCCACTCAGCCAGTTGCCGTTTCTCTTCTGCCAGCAGGATACCGGCCACCCCTACCGCTTGCGAAGGATCGGCAAGCAGGCTTCCGAGCAGTTCTTTATAATGCAGCAGAAGGCTTTCAATGGTGTGCTTTTCGTACAAATCGGCATTATATACCGCACTGATATTCAGCCCCCCCTCCACTTCGGTCATATGTAGTTCGAGATCAAACTTTACTTTTACAGGGCCGAGGTCTCTTACGCTATCGCTGCCGAAGCTTACGGACCCGGCAGTATGCCCATGAAAGTCAATGAGCACATCGAAGAGGGGGCTTCGGCTGGTATCACGCTGCAGGTTTAGCTCGTCAACCAGGCGGTCAAACGGATAGGCCTGGTATTCGTATGCCTTCAGGGTATTAGATTTAATCGCCTCATATACTTCTGTAAAACTTGCTTCAGGGTTGATTGTATGGCGAAGTGGAAGTGGGTTAACATAAAAACCGATCTGGTCTTCCAGGTCTATATGCTCACGCCCTGCTACCGGGTTGCCTATAGTAATATCGGTAGTACCAGTGAAGCGATAGAGCAATACGTTCCATACAGACAATAATCCGGTAAAGAGACTTCCTCCTTTTTCTGTAGTAAAACCTCGAAGACCGGTGGTAAGCTCAGAAGGCACATGGAAGCCAAGGCTATGGCCGTTGTAGGTTTTCATAGCCGGACGCTGACGATAGGCAGGAAGGTCTATCACAGGTGCAGTCGTATTGAATTTTTCTACCCAATAGGCGCGATGAGCCTCATAACTTCCGCTTTCAATTTGCTCCAGTTGCCAGGCAGCGTAATCCTTATACTGGATACAAAGTGGATTCAGATTAGGCTCTCTTCCACTAATAAATGCCTGGTAGTATTCCATTACATCACGGCCGAGTATATCCATACTCCAGCCGTCACTGATGATGTGGTGCATATTGTAATAGAAGACGTAGCGTTGTTCATCTACCTGAAGCAGGGCCGCACGAAGAAGTGGGCCTTCAGCAAGGTCAAACGACTTTACCGCATCTGCAGAAATAAACTGCACCTGGCTGGTGCGCGGGTCTTCCGTGCCACGCAGGTCTTTATAGAGAATATCAATATTCAGCTCTTCAGGAGAAAGGATATGTTGCCTGATTTCATCATTTTCATTCAACCTAAATACCGTTCTCAGTATTTCATGGCGCTCAATAGTAGCATGAATGGCTTTTTCAAAGCTCTGCCGGTCTTCCAGCCCATCCAGGGTGATGGTTTTAGGCATGTTGTAAGCTACTGAAGCTTCTTCAATCTGGCTGGCCAGCCACAGGCGGGTTTGTGAGTTGCTCAAGGGGTAGCTTAAAGCCTCTGCAACAGCTGGAATCCCAACAAAATCTTTTTCCCGGGAATCCTCCAGTAAGTTTACATGACGACTAAGTACGGGATTTTCAAATACATCCTGGAAAGTAATTTCCTTGTTAAAAGCCTTATTATACAAGCCAATAAGCCTAAGCGTATTAAGACTATTTCCTCCCAGTTCGAAGAAGTTGTCATTGACGCCGATCTTATCTACTCCCAGTAATTCCTGCCATATACCGGCGAGTTTTTCTTCTGTTTCGGTAGACGGGGCTACGTAGTCCTTCTGCCGGTACAGGGTCTGAGGTACCGGCAGCGCCTTGCGGTCAATCTTGCCACTGGCGGTCAGCGGCATCTCTTCCAGTTTGATGAACAAGTCCGGGATCATGTACTCCGGAAGATTCTCTTCCAGTACCACCGTAAGCCCTTCCTTAATGCTATTGGCATCCACCAGTTCGTTTGATACCACATAGGCTACCAGTTGCCTGGAGCCCGTGTGGTCATCTACGGCCAGCACCGCCGCCTGGTCTATGTTGTATAACTCATTTAGCACCGACTCGATCTCTTCCAGCTCTATGCGGTAGCCCCGTACCTTTACCTGGTGGTCCTTACGCCCGTGGAAGGCTATGCTACCATCTGCCAGCCAGCTCCCCAGGTCACCTGACCGGTACAGCTTCTTACCTTCGGCAAACGGATTGTCGATAAAACGATCGGCCGTGAGTTCTTCACGGTTCAGGTAGCCCCTGCTCAGGCCGGGGCCACCGATGCATATCTCCCCTATCGCTCCTTCCGGCTGCAGGGCATCCATCTCATTCAAAATGTACACTCTTGTGTCCCCTATAGGCTTCCCTATGGAAAGAGGCAGGTAGCTGTCGGCCGTTACTTTATATTCAGTGGCTGACACAGTCGCTTCAGTAGGACCATACTTGTTATAGATGGCTACTTTGCCTTCCCATTCTTTATACAACTCCCGGTCAAAGGACTCTCCGGCCGATACAATCCGCTTCAGGCTGAAGGCGGAATCGATCACCAGCGCACGCAGGAAAGAGGGGACCGCATGCAGGTGGGTCACCCGGTAGTCGGCCAGCAGACGGGTAAACTTCTGACTGTCCAGAAGATCCGCTTTCCTGGGCACTACCAGCCTGGCACCGTTCACAAGGCCCAGGAATACCTGCTCTACCGAGGCATCAAAGGCTATGTTGGCGAACAGAATGAAGGTATCGGCACGGTCTACACCAAAATAGGCACTCTGAGTGGTCAGGTAGCCGGCGATGCTGCGGTGCTCGATCATCACGCCCTTGGGAGTACCCGTGGTACCGGAGGTGTAAATAAGGTAGGCGAGCTGATCACCATCGATGCTTACCTCAGGAGCGGATGACGGATAGGATTCCAGTTCTTCTGCAAGTTCATCCAGGCAGATCACGTCTATCTCATCCTCGTAGTCCTCATAGATGTGAGACAGATCACTATCACTGAGCATGTACGCGCATTCGGTATCTTCGAAGATGAAGTCCAGACGCTGCTGCGGGTAGCTGGGGTCTACGGGTACGTAAGCGCCCCCGGCTTTGAGTATACCCAGGATGGCGACAAACATATCCAGGGAGCGATCCATACACAGGGGCACCAGGGTATCGGTCTCTACCCCGCGCTCTGCCAACAGGTGAGCCAGCCGGTTGCTGCGCTCATCAAGTTGCTGGTAGGTGAGCTCCTCGCCTTCGCAGATGATCGCCGTAGACTGAGGGACGGCTTTGGCCTGTGCGGCAAACATGGTCACCAGGTCCTGATGTTCTGTGGCCACACTTTCACCGGTGCTGAAGGTGTTCAGCAGCTTCTCACGCTCATCTTCGGCCAGGAAGTCTACCATACCCACAGCCTTTCCAGGCTCAAGCAACACAGCCTCCAGCAGTTGCTTATAGTGCAGAATGAAGCGCTCTATAACTGACTGCTCATATACGTCTGTATTGAAGCCGATCTTCAGGTTTACTCCACCAGCAACTTCAGTAAAATCTATTTCGAGGTCAAACTTCAGGTTACCTTCACCAAAGTCCTGGAAGCTTCTATCACTTTCATATGTAATGCCCTTTTCTGACGTACCGTTATAGTCCAGTAAAATATCAAATAAGGGGCTTCTGTCCGGGTCTCTTTTGATATTCAAATCTTCCAGAAGCTTATCAAAGGGATACATTTGATGAGCATAAGCTTCTGCTATGCCTTTCTTTGTTTGCTCGTATAATTTTTCAAAACTCAGTGCTTCCTCTACGCTGTTTCTCAGGGCAAGCGTGTTGATATAAAAACCAATCTGGTCTTCCAGGTCGGCATGGTCACGACCGGCTGCGGCATTACCCAGGATGATGTCTTTCTCACGGGTATACCTGTACAAAAGGACATTCATAGCGGTGAGTAGTCCTGAAAAAAGGCTCCCCCCTCTTTTGGTGGTAAACTTTTTTAACCTGGTAACGGTCTCTGAAGATATACCCGTTCCTATACGTTTACCATTAAATGTTTTTAACCTGGGCCTGCTTATAGTGGAAGGCAGGGTCAGTTTGGGTATGGAACCACTTAATTTATTCTCCCAGTAAGCTTTGTGCTCATTAGAAGCTTCACTTTCCAACTGATTCACCTGCCATACGGCATAATCCTTATATTGTATTCTCAGAGGGGCTACATCCGGATCCTGTTTAGCAATATAGGCATTGTAGAAGGCCATGATGTCCCTGGTAAGTACACCCATAGACCACCCATCGCTGATGATATGGTGCATGTTGTAGTAAAAGACGTATTGGTCATCCGAAACCTGCATAAGGCATGCCCTGAGTAAAGGCCCGTTTACAAGGTCAAAAGGCTTTACCGAATCTGTCCGGATGAAGCCGTTTACCTCCTCCTTAGCATTTTCAGCCTCTCTCAGGTCGGCGTAATCTACGGTAAAGTTCAGGGCTTCGGGTGATAGAATATGTTGTCTTATCTCACTTTTTTTATTCTGCTTAAATACAGTACGCAGTATCTCATGGCGCTTGATAACAGCATGCACGGCTTTAACAAAACTATTTACATCATAGCTTCCATCCAGCACGATAGAGTTAGGCACATTATTGGCAGCAGACGACTCCTCTGACTGACTGGCGAGCCAAAGCCTCAACTGTGCATTTGAAAGCACATAGCTTTCCTGTTTTTCAGCAACAGGTATCTCCTGGTAAGCTGCCTTCTTCGTATCAGACTTTTTATGCCTGAGCAAGTGGGCAATAAGTTCCTGCTTCTTTTCTTTTATCTCAGATAGTAGCCCCCTATCCAGATCTGTTTTAGAAGAAAACAGTTGCAGCTCGCCATTTTCAACGTCTATAAGAATGCCTTCTTTAGATATTCTCCTTAACAGCTCGTTCATAGTTCTATCTTTACCAGGTTTTGGTTTTTTGATTTAATTTCTTCCTGCTCAGTGAGGAAGTCTATATGGAAGGCCAGGCTATTAATCGTATTGAATTCAAAGAGGCATCGTGTATCTATCTGGATATCTAACTCTTTTCTTATTCTGGAGATGACCTTTATAGCACTAAGGCTATTGCCTCCCAATCTGAAGAAATCGTCCTGCACACTGATCTTTTTCATTCCCAGTACATCCTGCCAGATGGCGGCCAGCCTTTCTTCCATTTTGGTGGAAGGTGCTACATACTTTTTAGTGATGTAAGCGCTATCGTCTGGGGCAGGCAGTGCTTTCCGGTCCACTTTTCCGTTAGTTGTAAGCGGGAAATCATCTAAGATGACAAATGCTTTAGGTACCATATAATCAGGTAGTTTGGCATCCAGATGTTTATGCAGTTCCATCTTGTCTATTATAGTTTCTGCCGTAATGTAGGCTATCAACTGTTTCAGATCACTGGCATCGCTTATCACCAGAACTACGGACTGGTTCACCCCTTCAAATCTATCGATAACTGCTTCGATTTCGCCCATTTCTATACGATAACCGCGAATTTTCACCTGGTTATCGGCACGCCCAATAAATTCCACATCTCCCTGGGGCAGCCACCTGCCAAGGTCTCCGGTGCGGTACAGGCGCTCATTTTCTTTAAATGGATGTGAAATAAATTTCTCTGCAGTTAGCTCAGGGCTATTCAGGTAACCTCTAGCCAGTCCGTCACCTCCCAGGTACAACTCTCCGCTGACACCTACCGGCTGCGGCACCCGAGCTTCGTTTAAAATATAGGCGTTGCTATTGTTTACCGGACTTCCTATAGGGATGTTTTCGGTAGTTCTGCCAATACTATAGGTCAGGGAGAAGGTAGTGTTTTCTGTAGGGCCATATCCATTTATGATTTCCATAGAAGGGTATGCTTCACGTACCTGATTTATATGAGTGGGGGATAGCCTGTCGCCTCCCACCACTGCTGTTTTCAAATTTTTGAATAGCTCAATATCTGTATCTACCAATTGGTTAAACCAACCTGCAGTAAACCACATAACGTTGATGTTACTGTCGTTAATCCGGCTTTTGAGCTTTTCGCTATCCAGAAGAGTCGTTTTAGGACAAAGCACCAGGCATCCGCCATTGAGTAAAGGCCCCCAATACTCAAAAGTAGTGGCATCGAAAGAGAATGAGCCGGTAGCCAATAGCTTGGTTTTTTCAGAGAAATTATAGAAGGAAGAGTCTTTTACCAGCCTTATTATGCTCTTCTGCTCTATCATTACCCCTTTTGGCTTACCAAGCGATCCAGAGGTATACATGATATAAGCCAACTGGTCCGGCGTTTGGCTTAGTGTATCTTCATTTCCTTGGGTGTTAGCGGAAGCTAAAGGCTCATCCAGGTAAATTACAGAGGTATCAGCTACAAGGCTATTGAGTTTCTCCCTCAAGGCAGACTGGGTAAGCAATACGGTGGCATTCACATCCTTAAATATCCCTTCTAGTCTTTCCTGGGGGTAGCCTGGGTCAATGGGTACATAAGCCCCGCCGGCTTTTATGATACCCAGTACGCCCACCATCAGTTCAAGTGAATTGTCTACACAAACAGGGACCATCACCTCTTTCTTTACGCCGAGGCTGCGAAGTTTATTTGCCAGGCGATCCGTACGTTCATCCAGTTCACTGTACGAAAGGGTATAGTCTTCAAATGCTAAAGCTATAGTATGTGGCGCTTTGATCACCTGCTCTTTAAACAGACTTACAATGCTGTCCCCACTGTAATCATTAACCGGCGACTGGAAGTCGCTGAGCAGCATACTTTGCTCTTTTGCGTTCAGATAATTGAGGGCGGCTATGCTATCGCTAGCATAATCAAGCATCACATTCAGGAGCGACTTATAATGTATGATAAGGCGACTGACCATATCATGCTCATAAACATCTGTGTTGTAGTGAATTTTAATATGAACATTATCCGGTAATTCAGCAACATGAAACTCAAGATCAAACCGTACCTTGGCTTCTCCCTGGTCCTTTATATCTTCACTGCTGTTATTATCTGCCTTTCTTTGAGAAGCGCCGTTGTAGTTAAATACGATATCAAACAGAGGGTTACGGCTGTTATCCACAGGGATGTCCAGGTCTTTTACCAGCCTGTCAAAAGGATACATCTGGTTGTCATGACCTTTTTGAATGCTTTTGTCTACCTTATCAAATAAGGTATTAAAGGAATCAGCAGGATCTACCTGGTTTCGCAGGGCCAGCACATTTACATAGAAGCCTATCTGCTCTTTAAGATCAGGGTGATTTCTACCAGCTACCGGATTGCCTACGGTGATATCAGTTTCACCGGTATAGCGATAGACCAGGGCATACCATGCAGTCACCAGGCCGGTATACAGGCTTGTGCCTTTGCTGTTGGTAAGTTTCTTGAGCTTTTGAGTAATGGCGGCTGACAGATACGAGCTAAGGACTTTACCATTATAGGTTTTGATCTGTGGTCTTTTCTTCTGTTTAGGCAGATTTATACTTGGCGCTTCTGTTTCAAAAACTGACAGCCAGTATTCTTTTTGCTTTTTCAAATCGCCCTCATCAAGCTGTTTTACCTGCCACGCGGCGTAGTCTTTATACTGAATGTTCAGGGGCTTAATTTTATTTTCTAAGCCGCTCTTAAGGGCCTGGTAATACCTGGCTACATCCTGACTGATGATATCCATGGACCACCCGTCGCTGATGATGTGGTGCATGTTGTAATAGAAGACGTACTGATCATCAGACAACTGAAGTAGGGCCGCCCGAATTAATGGGCCCTTTTCCAGATCGAAGGCTTTTAATGCATCCGACTGTATATAACTCCTCGAAGATGCCACGGCATCAGCAGACTCACGGTAGTCTTTATAATCAATAGTAAAGTTCAGCTCCTGGCGTGTAAGCACATATTGCCTTACATCACCGCTTTCTTCTGTTTTGAAGACTGTCCGTAATATCTCATGACGGTCTACCACTGTTTTAACGGCTTTTTCAAACAAGGCCACATCATAGCTGCCATCGAGTACGGTAGAGTTTGGCATATTATAAGCTATCGAACCTTCTTTTAGCTGACTGGCCAGCCATAGTCTCAATTGGGCATTAGAAAGAACGTACCCGTCATTGCTTTCGGGACATTTTGGTATTGCCTCATAAGCTTCCTCCTCAGCCATTGTACTCTGGTGGGTAGTGAGGTAGGCAATAAGGTCCTGCTTATGGGCTTTGATCTCAGCAATCAGTGAACTATCTACTTCTGTATCAGATGCAAATAGCTGCAACTCTCCGCCCACAACGTCCAGCAAAATTCCGCTGTCTGATATTCTTTTTACCAGTTCATTCATAATTCAGTTGTTTCAGCTCAGATGGTTTAAAGCTGTTATCTATGGCAGATAAAATACCGTGTTTTTTAGTGATGAGTAGGTGGCTAGACCTGTTAGTCTATATAACCCTGCCCAGGAGGCAGATACTATATTTCAATCTTCTTCATGTTTACTTTCTTTTCGCGCATGGCCTTCTGCTTTTGCAAAAAATCGATATGAGAAGAGAGATCTTTTACAGACCTGAGATTGAAAAGAGATCTCATTTCTACGGTAAGTCCAAGCTCTTTTTTAATTCTGGTACTTATACGAATGGCCTTCAGGCTGTTGCCCCCCAAATCAAAGAAGTCGTCTTCCGTTCCTACCCTTTTCAGGTTGAGCTCTTCCTGCCATATACCGGCGAGTTTTTCTTCTGTTTCGGTAGACGGGGCTACGTAGTCCTTCTGCCGGTACAGGGTCTGAGGTACCGGCAGCGCCTTGCGGTCAATCTTGCCACTGGCGGTCAGCGGCATCTCTTCCAGCTTGATGAATAAATCCGGAATCATATACTCCGGAAGACTCTCTTCCAGTACCAGCGTAAGCCCTTCCTTAATGCTATTGGCATCTACCAGTTCGTTTGATACCACATAGGCTACCAGTTGCCTGGAGCCCGTGTGGTCATCTACGGCCAGCACCGCCGCCTGGTCTATGTTGTATAACTCATTTAGCACCGACTCGATCTCTTCCAGCTCTATGCGGTAGCCCCGTACCTTTACCTGGTGGTCCTTACGCCCGTGGAAGGCTATGCTACCATCTGCCAGCCAGCTCCCCAGGTCACCTGACCGGTACAGCTTCTTACCTTCGGCAAACGGATTGTCGATAAAACGATCGGCCGTGAGTTCTTCACGGTTCAGGTAGCCCCTGCTCAGGCCGGGGCCACCGATGCATATCTCCCCTATCGCTCCTTCCGGCTGCAGGGCATCCATCTCATTCAAAATGTACACTCTTGTGTCCCCTATAGGCTTCCCTATGGAAAGAGGCAGGTAGCTGTCGGCCGTTACTTTATATTCAGTGGCTGACACAGTCGCTTCAGTAGGACCATACTTGTTATAGATGGCTACTTTGCCTTCCCATTCTTTATACAACTCCCGGTCAAAGGACTCTCCGGCCGATACAATCCGCTTCAGGCTGAAGGCGGAATCGATCACCAGCGCACGCAGGAAAGAGGGGACCGCATGCAGGTGGGTCACCCGGTAGTCGGCCAGCAGACGGGTAAACTTCTGACTGTCCAGAAGATCCGCTTTCCTGGGCACTACCAGCCTGGCACCGTTCACAAGGCCCAGGAATACCTGCTCTACCGAGGCATCAAAGGCTATGTTGGCGAACAGAATGAAGGTATCGGCACGGTCTACACCAAAATAGGCACTCTGAGTGGTCAGGTAGCCGGCGATGCTGCGGTGCTCGATCATCACGCCCTTGGGAGTACCCGTGGTACCGGAGGTGTAAATAAGGTAGGCGAGCTGATCACCATCGATGCTTACCTCAGGAGCGGATGACGGATAGGATTCCAGTTCTTCTGCAAGTTCATCCAGGCAGATCACGTCTATCTCATCCTCGTAGTCCTCATAGATGTGAGACAGATCACTATCACTGAGCATGTACGCGCATTCGGTATCTTCGAAGATGAAGTCCAGACGCTGCTGCGGGTAGCTGGGGTCTACGGGTACGTAAGCGCCCCCGGCTTTGAGTATACCCAGGATGGCGACAAACATATCCAGGGAGCGATCCATACACAGGGGCACCAGGGTATCGGTCTCTACCCCGCGCTCTGCCAACAGGTGAGCCAGCCGGTTGCTGCGCTCATCAAGTTGCTGGTAGGTGAGCTCCTCGCCTTCGCAGATGATCGCCGTAGACTGAGGGACGGCTTTGGCCTGTGCGGCAAACATGGTCACCAGGTCCTGATGTTCTGTGGCCACACTTTCACCGGTGCTGAAGGTGTTCAGCAGCTTCTCACGCTCATCTTCGGCCAGGAAGTCTACCATACCCACAGCCTTTCCAGGCTCAAGCAACACAGCCTCCAGCAGTTGCTTATAGTGCAGAATGAAGCGCTCTATAACTGACTGCTCATATACGTCTGTATTGAAGCCGATGGTCAGGTTGACACCCTCCTGTACTTCTGAAAAGTCAAGCTCCAGGTCAAACTTCACGCTACCTTTACCAAAGTCCTGGAAGTCATCGGGGTACTTTGTGCCGGCGGGTACGGGACCGTTATAGTCCAGCAGTACATCGAATATAGGATTTCTGGCAGCATCCCTCTTTGTATCCAGGCCTTCCAGCAGTTCGTCAAAAGGATACATCTGGTGCTTGTAAGCATTGGTAGCTGTATCTTTACACTTCTCAAACAACTGGTCAAAGCTGTCTGTAGCTTCAGCACGTGTTCTCAGAGCAAGAGTATTGACATAAAATCCGATCTGGTCATCAAGATCGGCATGGTCACGGCCTGCAACTGCATTGCCGAGCACAATATCTTCTTCCCGGCTATACCTATAAAACAAAGCCTGAAAGGCAGTATACAATCCGGTGAACAGGCTTCCGTTTTTAGCAGTAGTATATTTTCTCAGGCTATTGACAATGTCAGGAGAAATATGTGTCCCAAGTCTTTTTCCGTTAAATGACTTTACTGCAGGCCGCATTTTACCTGAGGGGAGGTCTAGTTTGGGCAACTCTCCGCTGAGTTGTTCATGCCAGTACTTTTTGTGTCCTTCATAGGTTTTACCATCCAGTTCAGCTACCTGCCAGGCTGCATAGTCTTTATACTGTATCCGCAGTGGGGAAAGGTTGTGCGCGGTACTGTTCAGGAAGGCATTGTAGAATGCCATTACATCCCTGGATAATATGCCCATAGACCAACCATCACTTATGATATGGTGCATTACATAATGAAACACATACTGCTCTTCTGATAATTGAAGGAGGCTAGCCCTAATCAATGGCCCTTTATCCAGATCGAATGGTATACTAATATCCTTTTTAACATATGCCTGGATAGCCGGCTGTGGCGTAAGCTCTGCTCTGAAATCTATGTAGTCAATAGTAAAGCTCAGTTCATCCGGAGAAAGTATAAATTGCTTTACTTCTCCTTTTTCGTCTTCTCTAAAAACGGTCCTGAGAATCTCATGCCTTTCTATAGCAGCATGTATCGCTTTCTGAAAGCTCTCTACATCATAGGTGCCGTCCAGCATGATCTGCTTAGACATGTTGTAGGCCACAGAACTTTCGGGGGATTGGCTGGCTACCCAAAGGCGGTACTGTGCATTGGAAAGGGGATAACTATCCTTCTTTTCACACACCGGAATTTCGGTGTATTTTTTTGCTCTGACTGTATGCTTTCGGCTTTTATCCAGGTAATCGGTAAGCTGTTGTTTATTGGATTTAATCTCCGCCAGCAACTGCTTATCAATGTCAGCACTGGAGGCATAAAGTTTCAGTTCGCCCTCAACGACCTTTAAAACGATACCTTCTCTATCAATTTTCTTTAATAGCTCTATCATAGTTCAATCTCGTTAAGGGACTGATAAGAATTTTCGATGTCATCCTGCTTGAGGGTGTAATCAATATGGAAGGCCAGGTCGCTGATAGTACTGAATTCAAACAGGGTCTGAATTTCGATGACCAGCTCCAGCTTCTTCCTGATCTTTGATGTGATTTTCACCAAATCCAAGCTGTTACCGCCCAGTTCGAAGAAGTTATCTTTAACCCCTATTTTATCGATACCCAACACTTCCTGCCAGATGGCGGTGATCTTCTCTTCGGTTTCGGTAGAAGGCGCTACATATTTCTCTTGAGTACCTATTCCGGCCTGAGGTTTAGGAAGAGCATTTTTGTCAATCTTACCATTTGAAGTAAGGGGTATTTCAGAAATAGGAACGAATACACGCGGTATCATATAATCGGGTAGGTATTCCTGTAACTTTGCATGCAGCGCTTTTCCGTCTGGCGCTTCATCAGTCACTACATAGGCAATCAATTGCTTCAGACCTTCGCGCCCCTCCACAGCAACCACAATGGATTTTTTGATATTATCTATCTGATCCAGTACGGCTTCGATTTCGCTTAGCTCTATACGGTATCCGCGCACTTTGACCTGCTTATCTATCCGGCCGAAGTACTCGATATTACCATCAGGAAGCCAGCGACCATTATCGCCGGTTTTATAAAGGAGTTCTCCTGTCCTGAAAGGGTTTTCTATAAAGCGCTGCGAGGTAAGCTCTTCACGATTCAGGTATCCATCGGCCAGATTATGTCCGCCAATATATATTTCGCCGATAGCCCCTGCAGGCTGTGGCTGGAACATATTGTTCAGTATATAGACGGCCGTGTTAGAAACTGGCTTACCTATAGGCAGATGATGGCTGACCTTTTGAGTTTGTGAAGAGGTATAAACATAATGGGTCACAACGTGCGTTTCTGAAGGGCCATAATGATTATGCAACTCGACCTCGGGGTTGTCTTCTAAAAAGGCCTTAAGCCCCTCTGTAAGTACAAGTTGTTCTCCTGAAGAAATTACCTGTTTGATGCTGTGCCCTACAAAGTCATCCGGTTGGTTGATACTATAGAAGCTAACCATAGCAGAGTAAGGAAAACTAAGAACTTCAAGGCTGTTTTGTATCACGTATTGGCGTAAGGCAATAAAATCCAGCTTCTGGTTTTCGTTGACAATATGCAACTCGCCGCCATTGGTAAGGGAAGCAAATACATCCTGCACAGATACATCAAAACTGAACGAATTGTACTGTAGGTGCTTACCTCTTCGGTCAATCCCCGAAGCGGAAGACTCCCAGTTGATGAGGTTGCGCAGCATTTTGTGCGTCTGAACCACGCCCTTTGGTGTTCCGGTAGAACCTGAGGTATAAATGATAAAAGCATTATCATTCAGGTTGCAATGGTTAACAATATTGTCGCTTCTGTTTTGCAGTGATGTACTATCTATAAAGCTTACATCCTCTTTTATAGTCTGCACTACTTCCAGCGAAGTATCGGCAACCAGTTGAGTAATCCCTGCATCTTTCAGTATGAATTTGATCCTCTCAACCGGGTAGGTAGAATCTATCGGAACATACACTCTTCCGGATTTCATGATACCTAGCAAACTGATTACGCTTTCGGCAGATCTGGCCAGCAGGACGCCTACGGGCGTTTGATCATTTGTTTCTGACAAACGACCTGCCAGTGAATCTGACATCTTATCGATATCACTATAAGTCAGGCTTGCCTGCTCAGATACCACGGCTCTTTGGTCAGGTGTTTTCTGTACCTGTATTCTCAGAAGATCTATCACAGTTTGTTCCTCAGGGTAGGTAACGGTGGTGTGATTATGTTCCGCTAACCTTTTTGCCTCTTCAGCACCTAACAGGTCTACAGCGCCGAGTTGTACATTGTGCGTTTCTCCTAGTTGTTTTATCAAACTCCTGAAGTGTCCTGCAAAAGATTTTATAAATTCATCTGAGTAAATGTCTTCATTATAAGACAGGTCTAATTTCAGACCATTTTTGAATTCCTTAAAAGTAAATTCAAGGTCATAATTTACTTTTACATCCCCTCTTTCAATCAGATCTGTCCCTTCACTGAATGGCAGGGTTACTTCATTCGAATCTGACGTATTCTGAAGTATCAGCAGTACGTCAAAAATTGCATTGCGGCTGGTGTCCCTCTGCAGATTCAGATCCTCAACCAGCCTGTCGAAAGGATACTCCTGATGACCATATGCCTCTATTACGTCTTCTTTCACTTTATTGAAAAAGGCAGGGAAAGTATCACGGCTGTCTAGCCCGGTCCTGAGCGGCAGGGTATTGACATAGAAACCGATCTGATGCTCCAGCTCATTATGGCCTCTTCCTGCAACTGGGCTACCGATTATGATATCGTCCTGTCCGGTATAGCGGTGGAGCAATACATTAAGGGATGACAGAAGGTACATGAATAGTGTACCCTGCTGTTCTGCAACAAAACTGTTTATGGCCCTATTATCATCTTCGCCGATCAGTAGGCTAATGCGTCTGCCATTAGTGGTCTTCCTGGCGGGTCGCTGTTCATATCCCGGCATCTCCAATACCGGAAGCTCACCTTGCAGTCTAGACAACCAGAACTTTTTATGCTCCCAGAAGTCGTCAGATGCCAGCCGCTCAAGTTGCCAGGCAGCGTAGTCCTTATATTGAATAGTAAGCTCAGGCAGGCCCAAAGGTGCTTCGGCAGCATAGTGCTGGTAATATGCCTGTACATCTCGTGCAATAATATCAAGTGACCATCCGTCACTGATGATATGGTGCATGTTATAATAGAACACATACCCGGCTTCCGATACTTTCAGAATAGCGGCCCGGATTAGGGGGCCGTTAGCCAGATCAAAAGGCTTGTAGGCATCTTCACGGATGTATTCCCTTACGTTTGCTTCAGAATTTCCTGTGGAAGCATAATCATGGTATCCGATATCAAAGTCCATATCGTTTACATCCAGTACTACCTGGCGAATATTTCCTTCTTCATCCTCACGGAAGACTGTACGCAGAATCTCGTGTCTTTTCATAAGGCTTAATACGGCATACCTGAGCTTCTCCAGGTCGTATTCCCCATCCAAATATACCTGGTTAGGCATATTGTAGGAGGCACTTTGCTCTTTAAACTGACTGATAACCCAAAGCCTGCGCTGCGCATCTGAGATAGGATAATCATCCTGCGAGGGTAATGCCGGGATTTGTGCGTACTGAGTCCGCTCAGCTTTGGCCAGCAGGCTGACATGGCTTTCCAATATCCGGTTGGCAAAGACATCAGCCATAGTAAGCTTTATATCGAAAGCTTTATAGTATTCATTTATCAGGCGAACGGCCCGGAGGCTGTGCCCTCCCAGATCAAAAAAATCACCTTTTAGTCCTATATCCTGTCTGTCGAGCACTGTTTCCCAAATAGTTGCGAGTTGTGCTTCAGTATCATTGCGGGGAGCTACATATTCGACTCCACTATCCATATCCATTTCCGCAGGATCGGGTAGTGCCTTGCGATCTACCTTACCATTGGCCGTAAGGGGCATCTCTTCCAGGGCTACAAAGTAGGCAGGCACCATGTATGAAGGGATATGTTCGAGCAGATGCGTGCGTAAAGCAGAGGCTTTTAAAAGCTCTGAACTCGTGTAGTACGCTACAAGATCTTTTTGTCCTGTTCCCGTATCCTTCACCACTACAGCATTAAGTCCTACCTCTTCTTTAGTAGCCAGGGCATTCTCAATTTCTCCAAGTTCTATACGATGCCCCCGGATTTTTACCTGGCTATCTTCACGACCAATAAATTCAAGCTGCCCGTCTGGCAGCCATTTTACCAGGTCGCCGGTTCTGTATATTTTCTCTCCTTTGCGGAAGGGGTTATTGACGAACTTATCCATCGTCAGTACCTGGCGGTTAAGGTATCCTCTTGCCACGCCATCGCCTCCGATACAAAGTTCTCCGGCAGTACCTGCAGGAGCCAGAGCAAGCCTCTCGTTCAGCACATACACCCGCGTATTACCGATAGGCTTGCCGATGGTTACTTTTTCATCTGCTCGCAGCCTTGATATGCATGACCATATGGTGGTTTCCGTAGGTCCGTACAGGTTCCATAGCTCGTCAGTCCTGGAAAGTAACTGTTGTTTCAGTTCGTCAGAAATGGCTTCGCCTCCTGATAGAAGTTTAATATTGCTATAGCCCCAATCGTAATTAAGCAACATCTGCCAGTGGGAAGGTGTCGCCTGGATGCAGTTAGGCGCTTTTGCCTTTATAGCTGAAGCTATAAGCGCAGGATCTTTATGTTCTTCGTCACTGATAAGTATTAACCGCCCTCCCCACATCAGCGGAGACATAAACTCCAGTATGGAAATGTCAAAGGTAAAGGTGGTAAGACTTAACAGTCTGAGGTCACTACCAAAACTCAGGTAGTCTTTCATGCTGTAAAGAAAGTTTGTGAGTGGCTTGTGTTCTACCATCACTCCTTTGGACTTACCCGTACTACCTGAGGTGTAGATGACATAGGCCAACTGTCCGGTCGAGGGTAAGCTGATCTCTGCTTCTTCAGAAACGGTTTGTGTCAATACCTTCCCTATTTCTATGACCTCAAGGGTAGGATAGTTTTCCAAAGCATTTACTGCGTTCCTTTCAGATACCGCAAACCGGGCCCTGGTATCTTCCAGTACGAAAGCTATACGCTGTTCCGGATAAGCAGGGTCTACCGGTACATAAGCACCTCCGGCTTTCATAATACCCAGTATGGAAATAATCATTTCCGGAGAACGGCCCAGGCACAAAGGCACTAGCTCTTCTTTTTTCAGCCCTTTGGCTAACAGGTATTTGGCCAACTTATCAGACCAGCTATCAAGCTCCCTGTAGGTAAGAGTACCTTCTCCGTATTCTATGGCTACAGCTTCGGGAGTCTGCTTAGCCTGCTTTTGAATGACATCAATAACAGTAAGCGCTTCAGGGTATTCAAAATCCGTATTATTATACTCTTTCTGCAGTAGTTCATTTTCCTTTTCTGTAAGGAAATTCATAATGCTGACATGTCGCTGGGGCTTATCCAACATCATGTTCAGCAATATTTTATAGTGTTTCAGGAAGTCTGAAATAACGGCTGTCTCGTATACATCGTCGTTATACATGATCACAACGTTTACCCCGTTATCCACTTCTGTGAGGTGTACTTCCATATCAAACTTGACCATGCACTCGCCAAGATCAAGAATGTCGTCTGTATGAGAGAAGGTATAGTGACTGCCTGAGACACCGTGATAGTCAATCAGAATATCGAACAGCGGACTTCTGGCCATATCACGTTGAATACCCAGGTCGTCAATAAGCTGATCAAAAGGATAAGCCTGGTGTTTGAAGGCCCTTAGCGTATTTTCCTTAATTTGCTGGCATATGAAGTCGAAAGAACTAAATGCATCTATCTTATTCCGTAGGGCCAGTGTATTGATGTAGAAACCGATCTGGTCTTCCAGGTCGGCGTGCTCTCTACCAGCCACTATGTTGCCCACGGTAATGTCTCTTTCACCGGTATAGTGATACACCATGACTTTGAAGGCTGCCAACAGCCCCATAAAGAGGCTTCCATCCCTGGCTACCATAAAGTCTCTGAGCCTTGATGTGGTCTTCTCGGAAACCCTGACAGCGAGAGATTTACCCCGGTAAGTTTTGACCGCAGGTCTTTTTTTCAGCGAAGGAAGGTCTATGGCAGATACAGGCTCTTTGAACTGTCCGAGCCAGTAATCTTTATGTAACTGGAAGTCAAGAGAGGCCATTTGTTCGGCCTGCCATCCGGTGTAGTCCTTAAACTGGATATTGAGCACAGGCAGTTCAGGGGTATCACCTGCCATAAATGCCTGGTAGAAAGCCGACACATCACGTGCCATCACCTGCATAGATAGCTGATCGCTGATGATATGATGCATGTTGTAATAGAACACATGCCTTTCATCAGACAAACGGATGATGGCGGCACGAATGAGCGGACCGGTTTTCAAGTCAAAAGGCTTATATGAATCCTCAGCTATATATAACTCAGAAGCTTTCTGCGGATCTGTTTCGCCGCTCAAATCTACCCGCGGAATATTAAAGCCCAGTTCTTCTCTGCTGCGAATGTACTGGCGTACCTCATTTTCCAGGTTATACTTAAATACTGTACGCAGTATTTCATGTCTGTCTATCACAGCATATACCGCCTGCGTAAACTTATCCGTATCATACTTACCTTCCAGCAATACGGATTTAGGCATATTGTAAGCCACTGAACTTTGTTCCATCTGACTTACGAGCCACAGGCGAAGCTGTGAGTTGGAAAGCGGATAGCTTTCCGCCTCTTCTACTCTGCTTATCTGCTTCATATGGGCCTTAGACCCTCTCTCCACGAATTTAACGTGATCTATTAATACAGGGCTTTCGAAAATATCGTTAATGGTGATGCTAATATTAAAGGTCTTATGGTAAATGCTGATCATCTTGATGGCGATCAGGCTGTCTCCGCCGATTTTAAAGAAGTTGTCGCTGGTACCGACTCTTTCAATGCCTATTGTATCCTGCCAGATCTGAACCAGTTTTGATTCTATTTCATTAGCAGGGGCAATATATTCGCGCACCTCATCTTCAAAGGGGTCAGGAAGTGCTTTACGGTTTATCTTACCATTTTCCGTAAGCGGAATTTCACCTAGTTGAACAAAATGGTTTGGCACCATATAGCCGGGGAGTGTATTGGATAAATGCTTCTGTATCTCATCCTGCTCCATTTCGCCGTCTACCGCGAGGTAAGCCACTAGCTGTTTCGCCATTCCTTCCTTTTCGTAAGCCAGCACTACGGCATTCTTCACGCCTTTTATACCGGATAGCACTGCTTCTATTTCTCCCAGTTCAATCCTGTAGCCGCGAATTTTTACCTGAAAATCTTTTCTGCCTACAAATGCAATATTACCATCGGGAAGCCACTTTACAAGGTCGCCGGTATTATACAGCCGTTTCCCTTCTTTATAAGGATGGGGTATAAATTTGGCTTCGGTAAGTCCCGGTGCATTAAGGTAGCCCTGGGCCAGGCCGGCACCTCCAATATGCAGCTCACCGGAAACGCCAACAGGCAGCAGTTCCTTACGGCTATCCAGAACAAATATCTCACTATTGGAGAATACATTACCAACAGGCACGGTTTCATAATTTCTGGCCCGTTCCACTTCGTACATCAGTTTACCAATTGTGGTTTCGGTAGGCCCATAATGGTTAAATATGGTTACCGCACTTTGGCTGTTATTGATTTTTTGAATGACGGCTTTTGGTAGTACCTCACCACCGAAAATGATGACTTTTTCAGGAAGCACCAGGTTTTTGCCATTGCACAATGACAGCCAGTGCGAAGGCACAATTTTTATAACATCAATCTTCTCTTTTGCGAAGTAACCTGAAAGGACTACAGAGTCGGTCAGGTTCTTTTTAGAGAAAAGATGCAGTGCTCCACTAGTAGCCAGAGCGCCAAACAGGACAGTATTCCCCAGGTCGGCAGCAGGTGTAGACATAAGGCCGTAGGAATAGCCTGCTTTCAGGTGGAGCCTCTTTACCAGGCCATGTAGGTAATCCACCACATTGATATGGCTTATCAATACACCTTTGGGCTGACCGGTAGAACCTGAGGTATAAATAACGTATGCCAGGTCATCCGCACCACATAGGTTGATATCAGCCTCTTTTATTTCTACCTCCTCAAGCTCTACATCTATGGCAAACATGTCTCCGAAATAAAAATCTATTTCGAACATGAATGAGGTGTCTGTAATGATGAGAGACAGTCCGGAGTCTTCTACAATGTGCTGTTTTCTCGATGTGGGGAAACCAGTGTCCACCGGTACGTATATACAGCCTGCTTTCAGTACACCCATTATGGATATGATAAAATATTCGCTCATATCCATGTAGATACCTACATAGTCACCTTTTTTCAGTTGACTATCATTCAGTAGGTAGTTGGCTACTCTGTCAGCCTTCTCGTTAAGCTCGGCATAAGTAAGTTTATTACCTTCAAACTGTACGGCTATGGCTTCGGGCCTGTCTTTAACCTGTTTTGTAAAAAGGTCGATAAATGTTTCGTCCGCAGGGTAGTCAATGGTCTTGTGATTATGCTGCAGCAAGAATTCTTTCTCCTCATCTAGAAGGTAGTCCACCCTGTTTATTACCTGATCCGGGTTTGCTACCAAACTGGAAATCATGGCTTTATAGTGGACCAGGAACTTTTCCATCAGGGCGGGGTCATACACATCGCGGTTGAAGCTCAGCGCTAGGTCTACGCCACCCTCATGTTCTGCCAGAAATAGCTCCAGGTCAAATTTACTTACTGTAGGCCCATGGTCCTTTATTTCATCGTACCCAAAGGTGTACCCATAGTTGGCTACACCGTGAAAGTCTACTTTTATATCAAAAAGCGGACTTCTGGCGTAATTTCTTTCAATTTTAAGGTCTTCGAGAAGCTTATCGAAGGGGTAGGCCTGATGTTCGGTGGCGCTAAGGGTAGAGGATTTAACTTTGCTGAAAAATTTTCTGAAAGCATCTGTACCATCTACCTGGTTTCTGAGTGCGAGCATGTTGACATAGAAACCAATCTGTTCCTTCAGATCAGAATGGTCACGGCCGGAAACGGGATTACCGATGACTATATCTGTTTCGCCGGTATACCGGTATAGTAGTACTTTCCATGCGGCAAGCAAACCCATGAAGAGGCTGCCACCTTCTTCGGTAGTGAATTTTCTAAGTTTATTGATAATTTCCGGAGACACACGGGTAGCCAGTTTTCTACCATTATGTGTTTTGATCCGGGGCCTGCTCTTTGTAGCTGGCAGATCTAACTGGGCCACGCTATTTCGAAACTGCGAATGCCAGTAGTCTTTGTGATGCTGATAGTCCTCTGTCTCCAGTTGGTTAAGTTGCCAGACGGCGTAGTCTTTATACTGGATTTTCAGAGGGCGTACTACAGGCTGTTTTCCCTGGACAAAAGCCTGGTAGTACTTCATTACATTCTGCGTGAGCACCCGCTGTGACCAGCCGTCACTCACAATATGATGCAGGTTGTAGTAGAAGAGATAAGAATCATCAGCTACCTGAAACAAACCAGCCCTGATAAGGGGGCCTTCAGTCAGGTTAAATGGCTTATGAGAGTCACCGGCTATAAATGTCCGGGCCGCATGTTCGGGGTTTTCTTCTGTTCTGAAGTCCTTATAGTCGATAGTAAAGTTTCCTTCTTCAGGTGATAGGATGATTTGCCTTACTTCACCTGTTTCATTTACTCTGAATACGGTACGGAGAATCTCATGATGGGCTATTACTGCTTTAACCGCATTCTCAAAATGCTTTATATCATAGTCTCCTTTTAACTCAACTGCATTGGGTACATTATAGGCCACAGAGCTTTCTTCAGACTGACTTGCCAGCCATAGCCTTCTTTGGGCATTAGATAGAGGATAGCTGTCCGCCTTTTCCACGGGCTGAATATTGATTTTATTTGCCTGGGGAGAAAATTTCTTAAAAAAGGCAATAAGATTTTCCTTATTCTCCTTCAGCTTTTCCAACAGAGCAGGGTCTATATTATCTCCATCAAAATGAAGCTTCAGGTTGTCCCCGTCTAAAGAGACATCTATCTTATTTCTTTTTAGTTCTTCAATCAAAGAATACATAAATACTCTGTGTTATATCGTGATTGAGTTCTTTCTTTCTACAGCGGGAGCGGATGCCAGATCTATTACTTTGGCCAGCTCCTTAATAGTCGGCATTGCGTAAAAATCTTTTACCGGCACCTGGATATTATACTTATCCTCTATCTGCCATACTATATTCATAAGCTTCAGGGAGTCGCCGCCTATTTCGAAGAAGTTGTCCGTAATCCCTACTTTATCAAGATCAAGGACTTCTTCCCAGATAGTAGCCATGCGTTTTTCTGTATCGGTGACGGGGGCCAGGTAGTTGCGCTGTACCATATCTTCCATACCATACTCCGGCAGAGCCTTCTTTTCCACCTTGCCATTAGGGTTTAGTGGCATAGCGTCTACCTCTACAAAATAGGTAGGCAGCATATAGTCCGGAAGTACGTTGCTTAGGTTATTGCGCAGCTCCTGTTTATCAAAATCGTTCTGGGGTACAATGTAGGCCACCAGTACAGGTCCGCTTTCATGCTGGCCGACGGTCACTACCGCCTGGCTTACGGTAGAATAGGTCATGAGGGCATTTTCTATTTCACCAAGCTCAATACGGAACCCTCTGATCTTAAACTGGTTATCTATCCTGCCCATAAAGTCCACTATACCCTCGGCCCGCCATCTGCCCAGGTCGCCGGTTTTATAAAGTTTTTCTCCAGGTTTGTAAGGATGAGAGATGAATTTCTCTTCCGTAAGGGCTGGTTCTTTCAGGTACCCTCGCGCAAGTCCATCGCCCCCCAGGTAAATTTCTCCTGTGATACCTATCGGCTGAATAAGCATTTCATCATTCAGGATATAGGCCGTACTATTGCTGACCGGAGCACCAATGGGCAGATCTCCATCTACCTGCTGAATGTCATGAGTAAGCGAGAAAGTCGTATTTTCGGTAGGTCCGTAGCCATTTATGATGGTCAGTCCAGGGTATTGCTTTCTGAGCTTTTCGATATGGAATGGTGAAAGCTTGTCGCCACCCGCCACCAGGGTACTGAGTGGCTCAAACAGATCAATCTGCCCGTTTACCAGGTGGTTAAGCCACCCTGAAGTCAGCCATAATACGTTGACACCATGAGAAATGATAGCCTCTTTAAATGAGCGGCTATCCAGCAAATCAGATTTAGAACAAATTACCAGTTTGGCCCCGTTCAGGAGCGGCCCCCAGTATTCAAAAGTGGTAGCATCAAAGGAGAGTGCCCCGGTAGATAGTATAACATCGGACGGCGTGAAGTTATAATAGTTCGTATCCTTCACCAGCCTGGTTATACTTTTGCCCTCAATCATCACCCCCTTTGGCTCGCCGGTAGAACCGGAGGTATACATAACATATGACAGATCCCTGGCTGTGGTATTTATTTCAGGAGCCTGATCGTTATAATCTGTGTCCCCCTGGAATATAGTTATCAGATCTTCATTAATGGTGAAAAGGCAACCACTGTTATTCTCGATATAGGCAATACGCTGAGAGGGGTAGTCCGGGTCTATAGGAACATATGCAGCCCCCATTTTCAGAATAGCAAGCATACTGATAATAACATGCTGATTTCTGCCCAGCTTAATGCCAATAAGGTCATTTTGACTAACCTCAAAATGTGTTAGCAGGTAGTTTGCCAGTCGGTTACTCTGTACATCAAGCTCCTTATAGCTAAGGACTATTTCCTTAAACTCGACGGCTATAGCATCCGGAGTGGAGTCAACCTGCTCTGTAAAGAGCTCTACCAGACTTTTGCCCGAAGGGTAGTCGGTGGTTGTCTGATTAAATTCGTAAAGTATTTTATGCTTTTCCTGTTCAGGCAGGAAGTCAAGTCTGCTGATCTTCTCCTGGGGGTTCTTAATCAGATTAGCTATAATAGCTTTATAGTGCAGCAATAGCCTGTCTATGACTTTCTTCTCGTAAATATCCGTGTTATAGTTGGCTACAATACCGATATTATTCCCTGATTCCAGTATATGAAGTTCTATATCGAATTTGGTCACCCCTCCTCCTAAATCTACTAAGACCTCCTCCTTAAATGAGGGATCGAGCTGTGGTACGGCATGGTGGCTAAGTACTATATCTACCAGCGGATTTCTACTGACGTCGATTCTTATGTCAAGATCGTTTATCAATCTGTCGAAAGGATACATCTGATGTTCGTAAGCATCAAAAGCATCATCTCTTACCTGCTTGTAAAATGTCGAAAACTTATCTTCAGGATTCACCTGGCTTCTGAGTACGGCAATATTTACATAAAACCCGATCTGATCTTTCAGATCTGAATGGTTACGTCCGCTTACAATTGTGCCGGTAATAATATCCTTTTCACTAGTATAGCGATACATAAGGGCCTGCCATGCTGCGGCACATCCCATAAATATGCTACCTCCCGTTTCATTCGCAAATTTCCGCAGCTTTTTTGTAGTATCCGCATCCAGCATAGTGCCTGTACGGTGACCGTTAAAGGTTTGCACCGGAGGCCGCACCTTGGCAGAAGGCAGTTCCAGAAGAGGAATATCGCCTTCCAGCTTATTCATCCAGTATTCCCGGTGTTTCGCATAGGTTTCTCCCTCAAGTTCCTTGAGCTGCCAGGCCGCAAAGTCCTTAAACTGTATTTTCAGAGGAGCCAAGTCGGGCGTTTCTTCTGTCCTGTAGGCCTGGTAGTATGCCATTAGTTCCCTGGACATTACTTCCGTAGACCATTCATCACTTATGATATGATGCAGATTAACATAAAAGATATGCTTCTTTTCTGCCACCTTCAGTAAGGCGGTCCTGAACACCGGGCCGTTACTTAAGTCAAAAGGCTGAAGGGAATCTGACGCGATATATTCTGCTGCTGCCTCTTCGGCATTTTCCTTGCCGGTAAAATCATGAAACGGTATCTCTAAGCCTAACTCCCCGGTACTACGTACTACCTGACGCACTTCGCCCGTTTCATTTTCTTTAAATACCGTTCTTAATATTTCATGCCGGTCCACTACGGAATGTACCGCCCTTTTAAGCGTATCTATATCATATTCACCCTCCAAAGGGAAGCTATGAGGTATATTGTAAGCGATTGACCTTTCGTTTTCACGGCTAATCAGGAACAAACGTAGCTGTGAATTGGAAAGCTGGTAATCAGCAGCAGATTCTATGGGTAGTATTTCTGAATACCGCGTAGAAACAGAGTTTCCCAGCAGAGCTATATGGCTTGAAAGAACAGGGTTGCGGTAAAGATCTCTTATCGTAATACTCTTCGAAAACTCTTTATTGTACTCGCTGACAAGCTTGATTCCCACCAGGCTGTTTCCTCCCAGGTCAAAGAAGCTATCATTAACACCTATTTTCTCCAGGTTAAACACCCTCTGCCAAATATTAACTAACTGCACTTCAATTTTAGTAGAGGGGGCTATATAGTGCTGGTTCGACAAAAACTCAGGGACAGGCAGGGCTTTCCTGTTTACCTTCCCAGTTTTGGTTATCGGCATAGCTTTCAGTGTAATGTACACTTTAGGCACCATATAATGAGGAAGGGCGCTCTCCAATTGCCGGCGAACCTCATCATGCTCGATCTCACCGTTTTTGCAGACGATATAAGCGGCGAGTTGTAAGGACATGCCCTCCGCACCAACGGCCGTTACCACAGCCTGGCTTAAGCCTTCAATCTTTTCCAGTGCGGCTTCAACCTCTCCGGGTTCTATACGATAACCGCCTACCTTGAGCTGGTCATCTTTTCTACCTACAAACTCTATATTGCCATCCGGAAGCCAACGCGCCAGATCACCGGTTTTGTATAGCTTACTACCTTCCTCAAATGGATTGCGGACAAACTTTTCAGACGTAAGTAGGGGATTGTTGAGGTACCCCCTGGCCAGGCTGCTACCGCTAATGCACAGTTCACCGGTAGCCAAAACAGGCATCAGGTTCAGGTCTTCATCCAGTATGTAGGCAGTAGTATTCGATATTGGCTTACCAATAGGTAGTGAAGATGTGTAGTCAGTACTTTGGTTATAATGGTGCCCCAATGGTGCCACCGTAGTCTCTGTAGGGCCGTACTTGTTAATAAATGTATACTTAGCTCCCCATGCTGTGGCCAGTTCTAACGGGCAGCGCTCTCCACCTACCCTCACCCTCTTCAGGCCAGGATAGTCCATCAGTGGTACATTCGCCAGGAATGAAGGAGTAGCGTGCAGGTGAGATATTTCACGTTCTCTTAACAGGCCTGTAAACCTTTCTATATCCTGTATATCTTCTACTGAGGCCACTTCCAGCGTACACCCGCTGGTAAGAGACAGAAACATCTGCTCTACCGATGCATCGAAGATAAAATTTGAGAAAAGCAGCAAATTTTCATCTTTGCTGATGTCAAATTCTTTCCGGTGATGCACAATGTGGTTGTATATCGCATGGTGCTCCACCATCACGCCCTTAGGCAAACCGGTGGAACCCGATGTGTATACTATGTATGCAAGGTCTGAGCCTGCTATGTTTAGCCCCGGGTTGTCTGATTCACTATTTATCAGATCTGTGTCTTCATCCAGGGAAACCACAGGGAGCCCGGTTTGGCCCAGGCTCTGTTTAGATGCTTTGCTACTGATAACCAGACCTGCATGAGTATCCTTTAGCATATGAGTAATTCGCTGGTCCGGAAAAGAAGGGTCTATCGGAACATAGGCAGCACCTGCTTTGAGCACCCCGAGTATACCAATAACCATTTCTACAGATCGCTCTATGCAGATAGGGACAAGATCATCTTTCTGTATATTATTCTTTATCAGGTAATTAGCCACCCTGTTAGTTGCCTCATCCAGTTTAATATAAGAAATGGTGCTATTCCCAAATCTTACAGCCACCTTATCCGGATTCGCCTTAGTCTGAGAGTGGAACATGTCCACAATATTGCCGCTTTCGAAAGACTGTCGGCTAGAATTAAACTGCCGGGTTAGCTTAACCCTCTCTACCTGATTTATGATCTTCAGGCTTTTAACGGGAGCGGTTGTATTATTTAATATATCATTCAGTAAGATTCTAAAATGACCGATCATACTCTCCATAGTCTGCTGATCGTATACGTCCTTATTATAATTCAGTACAAGGTCAACACCCTCACTGACTTCCGTAAGGTTTATAGAAAGGTCATATTTAGCCTTGCTCGCACCTAATACCGTAATACCTGCATCCAGTGAGGTTTTGCCTTCTTTATTGCCGTGATAGTTAAATATAATATCAAATAACGGACTGCGGCTGTTATCCCAGTGCAGGTCCAGATCCTCTACTACCTTATCAAAGGGATACAACTGATTTCTGTAGGCTTCGAGGGTGTCCAGTTTTACATGCTCATAGAAAGTATGAAAGCTGTCATCACTTTTTACCTCATTTCGCAAAGCCAGCATATTAATGTAAAACCCGATCTGTCCTTTCAGGTCGTTATGATCCCGGCCTGCAGTAGTACTTCCTACTATGATATCTTTTTGGCCTGTATACCGGTAGAATAGAATATTCCATGCGGATAACAACCCCATAAACAAACTGCCTCCGTTTTCCACTGTAAAGTTCCGTAACCTGGATATAACCTCAGCCTCGATATGGGTACCTATGCTAAAACCATTATACGTTTTGAATATCGGGCGGCTTTTGGCTGAAGGCAGGTCTATAGTTGTAATCTGCCCGCTAAGCTTTCCCAGCCAGTATTCTTTATATCGATTTTCTTCAATCTGTTTTAACAGCCATGTAGCATAATCCTTATACTGTATGGGCAATGGCGAAGCTTCCACATTAGAGCCGGAGATTAATGCATGGTAGTAGGCCATTACCTCTCCGGATACTATTTCCATGGACCATTCGTCGCTTATAATATGATGCAGGTTAAAATAAAGCTCATACCTTTCATCTTCCGTCTGTAGTAAGGCAGCCCTGAACAGCGGGCCTTCCGATAGATCAAAAGGTAATTTCATATCCTGCTCCACATAGGTATTTGCAGCAGCTACAGGGTCACTTTCACCCCGGTAATCTTTATAAGCAAATGTAAAATGAAAGTGCTCTGCGGGTATAATCGCCTGGCGAACTTCATTTTCATCATTTTCTCTGAATATTGTGCGCAATATTTCATGGCGCTCAACCACCGTACTAACTGCCTTTTGAAAATACGCTACATTATATTGTCCTTCCAATGTAACACGATGCGGCATATTATATGCTACAGAGCCATCTGCACTCTGACTGATTAGCCACAGCCTGAATTGTGAATTGGATAAAGGGTAATCACTTCCTATCTCAATCTTAGGGATCGGTTTAGCAAACACAGCCTGCTTATACTCCTGGTCCTTAAGGTAAGATATAATGTCAGCTTTATTAGACCTGATCTCATCTATGATTTCGGGAGATAGCTTTCCACCATAGGCCACTACATCCAAATCCTCTCCTTTGAGGATCAATTTTACTTTTTGATCTCTAAACTTGTTTAACAACAGTCTTATATCTTTCATAGATAGGAAGTGATAATCAATTAATACTCAATTGTTTTCTCTCCATACAGACGTTCCCCGTCTATATTCAGCTCCTTACATTTTTCAAGAAGTCTGTTAGATTCTACAATTGGCTTTGATTCATCTGTATACTTAATAGAGCTTATAAACTCCAGCCATGGCTCCATACCCATAGCGTATACAAATACATTTTTAGGACTAAATGTCTCCAGCAGACTATACCCCTGCTCAAAGTTACACCCTGCAAGTCTTCTGGAGTGATCCTGATCCCTGGGCAAAGGTTCGGGAAGAAGTGGCCCATATAACCATGACAGCGGGGCACCGTCACATTCCATACCAAGGAAGAGTACATCTATGTCGCCTACTGTCTTATGAATTCTATCATAAAGCATTGGCTCCACATTACAGGAATCTGCTACAAATAATACTTTGAATTTATTATGAAGTGCCACGTGAAAGCAAAGCTTACTTCTAACGTCCAGATCAGAGTGCTCACCTATAAAAGGCATTCCAGTAATAGTACATCTGTCAAGCTCAATAGTCTGCATATCGTCAAGTTCAATGATATTTTCAAAGCCGATCTTCTCAAACATCAGCCTCAGACCAGGGTCCTGTAGACTACCTTTACTACTACTAGGCACTACCAGAGTTTTCATACAATGGCGCAACTGAAGAAGTGTTTCGAGCAGTACGTGATCCTGGTGATTATGTGTAATAAGAACGTAATCAATTGTCTCGGGAAGGTCATTGATAGTATAACGAGGTATATCTGTTTCGTAGCCGTCATAGCTGATTACAGGATCCACCAGGATCGAAATTTCTTTCGTTTCTACCAGCACACAGGCATGTCCGAAATACCTTGTTCTGATACCATCACCGGTATATGGCTCATGCTTTGGAGGAGGAGTCTTCGTAAAGAAGGTCTCAAAAAGCTCTTCTTTATCATCGGGTATGCCCAGTAATTTCTTAATTTCTTCATAAGAGCCGGGCGTACGCTTCATTTTAAACAGTTCATCTATCACATTATTCCTGAATGGAATGTCAAGGTGGATAAGATGGTCGTCATTCAGGCGGGGTGTACTCAGGCAGAATGACCGGTCATTATCAGACTCTACCAACTGTAGCATAATAGACTGCGTTGACTCATCGTAGTATTCACTATTATACAGTAGTGCTTCGAAGAATCTGAAGTTTGGCTGATTGTTGAGGTCATAGAATAATTCTACATAGCCCTTTAGAATATCGGGCACCTTTTTGTACAGTTCATTCAGAGAGTAGCCTTTTGCTTCTTTCTGAAGGAGGTCGTTAAGCTCCTTCACGGCCGCATACATCGCGAGCATATTCGTTCTTTTCTGTACAGTGTCTTCGTACAGATCCTTAATTTCAGCAACCCTGCCGCCATTATAGTCTATAAACGGACCTCCCAGCATTTCAGGTTTTTTTACGGCTGCAGCATGGATTTTTGGATTTCTTATATAAGAATCCATAATCTTCAGGTGCCTCTCTTTGATGTTCATTACGGCAGTGGCCGGAGATACCAGGTGTGACCATGCATACCACCTGTCAATCAAAGCCTCTAAAGCTACGTTAAGCTTTAAATAATAGCCTTCGTTCTGTTGCTCCATTTCAAACTCTATTTAATTCGGTTATTAGCATATGGGAATATCCTATACAGACATAACGACCTTCAGGTACTTACAAATAAATATTATATAATAACAGGTTTATCATATAGTGATCCTGTCTGTCACTTTATCTTCTTCAATCTCTTCGTTCTGCCAGTAAGCATTATCTATTTCTTCGGCTAGGTTTGCTATATCAGCCTTCGTAAACATTATACTCAAGTCAATCTTCACATTGAACTTCTCTTGTATAGCAGAAGAAATTTTTACGGCTGCTAAACTATGTCCTCCTAATTCGAAGAAATTATCAGTAATACCCACCTTATCAACGTTTAGTACATTCTCCCAAATATCTACCAGGTACTCTTCAGTTGATGTGCGTGGTGCTATATACTCCTTCCTGATCAGATCAGATTCTGAAATATCTGGCAAGCGTTTTTTATCGACCTTACCGTTATTACTCAAAGGCAGTGCATCCATTTCCACGTAATGACTTGGAATCATATAATGCGGAAGTACAGCCCGTAGATAATTAAGCAGTTTTCTCTTATCTATGGCCTCTTTGGCTACCAGGTAAGTAGCTAAAACGTTCTCATCCTGGTGTTTTATGAGATTCACGCAAACTTGCTGTATAATATCGCTATAGCTAAATATGGCCATTTCGATCTCACCCAGCTCTATACGGAACCCGCGAATCTTCACCTGGTCGTCTTTACGACCGGCAAACTCAATCACGCCATTAGGAAGCCAACGTCCTAAGTCTCCTGTCCTGTACAGCTTCTCCCCTTTTCGGTAGGGATGGTCGATAAACTTCTCGGCCGTCAGGGACACTGCCTGCCAATAGCCCCTGGCCAGCCCATCGCCACCCAGGCAAATCTCACCCACCACGCCTACAGGCTGTACCTGCAGGTGATCGTCCAGTATATAGGCGGTACTATTACTTATAGGCGTTCCGACCGGAATATCACCATCTACCTGTGGTATCCTGTAGGTAAGAGAGAAGGTCGTATTTTCTGTGGGGCCATAGCCGTTAATTACTTCCAGATCAGGATACAGCTCTTTGACCTTACTGATATGGACTGGTGAAAGCTTATCACCGCCCACCAGTATGGTCTTCAGAGGGGCAAACAACTCCGGCACCTCATCCACAACATGGTTAAACCAGCCTGAGGTAAGCCACATTACATTTACCTGCTGCAAACGTACCTGCTCCGCAAATAAGGCATTGGTCAGAAGAGTGGACTGGGGGCAGATAATAAGCCTTCCCCCATTTAGAAGCGCCCCCCAATATTCAAAGGTAGTCGCATCAAATGATAATGCACCAGTAGCCAGAAGGACATCTGAGCTACTAAAGGTATAGTAGTTTGTATTCTTCACCAGGCGTACCACACTGCGATGCTCGATCATCACTCCTTTAGGCTCACCCGTAGACCCGGAAGTGTACATCATGTAGGCCAGTGAACCAGCATTGCAAGGTACTTCGGGGCTGTCAGAGGGGTATGTGGACATGACCGACTTAAAACGTGCCAGCATTTCTTCATCTATTGTCACCTGACAATTACTATCCTTTTCAATGAATTCAATACGCTGTGCAGGATAGGTCGGGTCCACCGGCACATAGGCACAACCGGCTTTTAGTATGGCGAGCTCACTGATCAGAAACCACTCGCTGCGTTCCAGCTTCACCCCTACAAAATCCTCCGCTTCCAGTCCGAAGGTAGCAAGCAGGTAGTGGGCCAGACGGTTAGACGCCTCCTCCAGTTCACGGTAGCTCAGCTCACGGTCTTCACACACCACGGCCGTAGCCTCAGGGGTAGCATTCGCCTGTTCGGCAAACAGATCGACGATAGTTTTATCAGAAGGATAACCGGAGGCTGTATTATTGAAGCCTTCAAGCAGCGTTTGCTTCTCAGAAGCCTCCAGGTAGGCAATAGCGGATACCGGTTGTGAAGGATTACTTATCGCCTCCTGAAGGAACTGTTCCAGATGACGGGCAAACTGCTCAATAAACCCTGAACCATACAGGTCGGTGTTGTATTCTATGTGAAGGGTAAGACGCCCATCATGCTCGGTGAACAGAAAGCTCATATCGAACTGACTCGAACGGCGGTGGTCTTCCTCATAATGGCGCAGCTTCAGCGACGGCGTACTCAGGTCGGACCCGCCAAACAGCTCCTGCTGGTTCTGCAATACAACCATCACATCGAACAGCGCCGACCGGCTAGTGTCTACTGCCAGGTCCAGCTCCTCCACCAGGCGGTCAAAAGGATAGTCCTGGTGCGCATAGGCTTCCGTAAGCGTCTGCTTCTGCGCTTCCAGTAACGAACTGAAGCTGCCTTCACGGTCAAACTGCGTGCGGATCGCAAGTGTGTTCAGGTACAATCCTATCTGACCCTCCAGATCCGGATGCTGACGACCCGCCAGGGGCGTGCCCATCACCACATCGCCCGTATGCGCGTAGCGGCTGAAAAGACCGTTCAAACCGCTCATCAAAAGCATGAACAAACTCACCTCTTGCTCCCTGGCAAACCCGTGAAGCAAACCGGTCAGCTCTTTACCGAACCGGCGGTAGTGAGAACTGCCGTTATAGGTCTTGATCTTAGGTCGAGGATAGTCGGTAGGCATCTCCAGTACCGGAAGGCTGCCGCTGAACTTCTCCAGCCAGTAGGCCCGGGAGGCCTCAAGCTCCGCCTGCTTCTCTTCACTCTCCATCCACTCGGCGTAGTCCTTATACTGGACAGGTAAAGACGGTAGCTCCGGCGTCCTGTTCCGGCTCAGGCTATCATACACTGACGTAAACTCACGGACCAGCACCTCCATGCTCCAGCCGTCACTGATAATATGGTGCATATTGAACCACAACACCGAACGCTCCTGAGAAAAACGGATCACACCGGTGCGGAACAGCGGCGCCTTGTCCAGCTCGATGCGCTGGTTGTAATATTTCTCCAGAAGGTCCCTAAGAGCTGACTCACTTTCGGTATGGTCACGAATGTCGTCTTCGGACGGACGGAAGCTGATATCCTCTACCGACAATATGTACTGACGTACACGGCCCTGCGCATTCTCCTTGAAAATCGTACGAAGACTCGCATGACGGTCGATGATCACCTCAAAAGTTTTATGTAGTATCCCGGTATCCAGGCTGCCTTCCACCTCAAACCCACCGGGAATGTTATAGGCCACGCTGCCTTCGGCAAACTGACTCAGGACATATAATCTCCGTTGTGAACTGGTCGACGCATAGCTGTCCTTTTCTGGAGCTAACGGAATAGCGCTGTAGACCCCTTCGGTAAGCTTCTCTGCTATACCCCGGATCGTCGGATCACTAAACACATCCCGTATTTCTACCTCCCGACTCAGTTGACGGCGGATACGGTTGATCAATAGCGTTACCTTCAGGCTATGGCCCCCCAGCTCAAAAAAGTTGTCCGTAACCCCTACCTGCTCTACACCCAGTATCTCAGACCAGAGCTCCGTCAGAATTCTTTCCGTATCAGTCGAAGGGGACACGTATTCCCGCTGGACCATGTCTTCACTGCTATAAGGCGGTAGCGCACGCTTGTCTACCTTGCCGTTCGCATTAAGCGGAAGTGCCTCTACCTGAACATAATAGGCAGGCAGCATGTAGGCAGGCAGTTGTTCACCCAGCCGCCTGCGAAGGGAACTCCTGTTCAATTCCCCCCCAGCTACCAAGTAAGCCGCCAGCACCGGCCCGGACTCCTCCCGCTGTACGACCACCACACTCTGGTCTACCTCCGGCTGCATTGTCAGCGCACTCTCGATCTCACCAAGCTCTATACGGAACCCCCGGATCTTTACCTGGTCGTCCTTACGGCCGGCAAACTCTATCACACCTTCAGGTAGCCAGCGCCCCAGGTCGCCGGTCTTATACAGCTTCTCCCCTTTTCGGTAGGGATGGTCGATAAACTTCTCGGCCGTCAAAGACGCTGCCTGCCAGTAGCCCCTGGCTAGACCGTCCCCGCCCAGGCAGATCTCTCCCACCACGCCTACGGGTACCAGGTGGTGATGCTCATCCAGTATGTAGCACGTACTGTTAGCTATGCCTCCCCCGATCGGTATGGTCGCGGCCTTCTCTGCTACTGCCTCTATCGGGTAGTAGGTCGAGAACGTCGTGTTCTCGGTAGGACCGTAGACGTGGTGGAGGTGCACCTCAGGATGCTGCGCCTTAAATCGCTTTACGTGCTGAACCGATACCTGCTCACCGCCGAACAGTATGTACTTCAGACGCCCGGCCTGAGGAAGCTCTGCCTCGGACAGCTTATTGAAAAGCGCCGTGGTGATAAAGAAGCTGTCGATCTGCTGGTCTGCAATCAGACTGCCCAACTTGTCCAGCTCCAAAAACACATCCCTGGAGGCAATAACCAGCGTGCCGCCGTTCAGCAGCGACATGTAAATATCAAAGGTAGAACCGTCAAAGGAGAAGCTGCTAAGTCCAAGTATCCGCTGACCTGCCCTGAAGTCGATATAGTTGGTGTTCTTTGCCAGTCGTACCACGGAACGGTGCTCGATCTGTATGCCTTTCGGATTGCCCGTAGACCCTGACGTGTACATCACGTAGGCCAGGCGGTCAGGACCGGTAGTAATGTCGGGACGGCTATCTGATAGCCCTTCGCTGTTACGGAAGGTGGTCAGCACATCCTCATCTATCGTAACCTGACACCGCGTATCCTCCTCGATGTAGGCAATACGCTGGGCCGGGTAGTTCACATCGATCGGCACGTAGGCACCCCCGGCCTTCAGGATCGATAGGAAGCTGATCACCGACCACTCGCTGCGTTCAACCTTTACACCCACAAAATCACCGTTATGTATACCGTAGTGGGCTAGCAGGTAGTGGGCAAGCCGGTTAGACACCTCCTCCAGCTCACGGTAGCTCAGCTTACGGTCTTCACAGACCAGCGCCGTGGTATCGGGAGTAGCATTCGCCTGTTCAGCAAACAGATCGACGATAGTTTTATCAGAAGGATAACCGGAGGCTGTATTATTGAAGCCTTCAAGCAGCGTTTGCTTCTCAGAAGCCTCCAGGTAGGCAATAGCGGATACCGGTTGTGAAGGATTACTTATCGCCTCCTGAAGGAACTGTTCCAGATGACGGGCAAACTGCTCAATAAACCCTGAACCATACAGGTCGGTGTTGTATTCTATGTGAAGGGTAAGACGCCCATCATGCTCGGTGAACAGAAAGCTCATATCGAACTGACTCGAACGGCGGTGGTCTTCCTCATAATGGCGCAGCTTCAGCGACGGCGTACTCAGGTCGGACCCGCCAAACAGCTCCTGCTGGTTCTGCAATACAACCATCACATCGAACAGCGCCGACCGGCTAGTGTCTACTGCCAGGTCCAGCTCCTCCACCAGGCGGTCAAAAGGATAGTCCTGGTGCGCATAGGCTTCCGTAAGCGTCTGCTTCTGCGCTTCCAGTAACGAACTGAAGCTGCCTTCACGGTCAAACTGCGTGCGGATCGCAAGTGTGTTCAGGTACAATCCTATCTGACCCTCCAGATCCGGATGCTGACGACCCGCCAGGGGCGTGCCCATCACCACATCGCCCGTATGCGCGTAGCGGCTGAAAAGACCGTTCAAACCGCTCATCAAAAGCATGAACAAACTCACCTCTTGCTCCCTGGCAAACCCGTGAAGCAAACCGGTCAGCTCTTTACCGAACCGGCGGTAGTGAGAACTGCCGTTATAGGTCTTGATCTTAGGTCGAGGATAGTCGGTAGGCATCTCCAGTACCGGAAGGCTGCCGCTGAACTTCTCCAGCCAGTAGGCCCGGGAGGCCTCAAGCTCCGCCTGCTTCTCTTCACTCTCCATCCACTCGGCGTAGTCCTTATACTGGACAGGTAAAGACGGTAGCTCCGGCGTCCTGTTCCGGCTCAGGCTATCATACACTGACGTAAACTCACGGACCAGCACCTCCATGCTCCAGCCGTCACTGATGATATGGTGCATATTGAACCACAACACCGAACGCTCCTGAGAAAAACGGATCACACCGGTGCGGAACAGCGGCGCCTTGTCCAGCTCGATGCGCTGGTTGTAATATTTCTCCAGAAGGTCCCTAAGAGCTGACTCACTTTCGGTATGGTCACGAATGTCGTCTTCGGACGGACGGAAGCTGATATCCTCTACCGACAATATGTACTGACGTACACGGCCCTGCGCATTCTCCTTGAAAATCGTACGAAGACTCGCATGACGATCGATGAGTACTTCGAAGGTAGTATATAAAAGATCTATGTCGGGCTCACCCTCTATCTCAAAAGCTCCTGGTATACTATAAGCTACACTACTTTCAGCCAACTGACTCAGGACATATAATCTCCGTTGTGAACTGGTCGACGCATAGCTGTCCTTTTCTGGAGCTAACGGAATAGCGCTGTAGACCCCTTCGGTAAGCTTCTCTGCTATACCCCGGATCGTCGGATCACTAAACACATCCCGTATTTCTACCTCCCGACTCAGTTGACGGCGGATACGGTTGATCAATAGCGTTACCTTCAGGCTATGGCCCCCCAGCTCAAAAAAGTTGTCCGTAACCCCTACCTGCTCTACACCCAGTATCTCAGACCAGAGCTCCGTCAGAATTCTTTCCGTATCAGTCGAAGGGGACACGTATTCCCGCTGGACCATGTCTTCACTGCTATAAGGCGGTAGCGCACGCTTGTCTACCTTGCCGTTCGCATTAAGCGGAAGTGCCTCTACCTGAACATAATAGGCAGGCAGCATGTAGGCAGGCAGTTGTTCACCCAGCCGCCTGCGAAGGGAACTCCTGTTCAATTCCCCCCCAGCTACCAAGTAAGCCGCCAGCACCGGCCCGGACTCCTCCCGCTGTACGACCACCACACTCTGGTCTACCTCCGGCTGCATTGTCAGCGCACTCTCGATCTCACCAAGCTCTATACGGAACCCCCGGATCTTTACCTGGTCGTCCTTACGGCCGGCAAACTCTATCACACCTTCAGGTAGCCAGCGCCCCAGGTCGCCGGTCTTATACAGCTTCTCCCCTTTTCGGTAGGGATGGTCGATAAACTTCTCGGCCGTCAAAGACGCTGCCTGCCAGTAGCCCCTGGCTAGACCGTCCCCGCCCAGGCAGATCTCTCCCACCACGCCTACGGGTACCAGGTGGTGATGCTCATCCAGTATGTAGCACGTACTGTTAGCTATGCCTCCCCCGATCGGTATGGTCGCGGCCTTCTCTGCTACTGCCTCTATCGGGTAGTAGGTCGAGAACGTCGTGTTCTCGGTAGGACCGTAGACGTGGTGGAGGTGCACCTCAGGATGCTGCGCCTTAAATCGCTTTACGTGCTGAACCGATACCTGCTCACCGCCGAACAGTATGTACTTCAGACGCCCGGCCTGAGGAAGCTCTGCCTCGGACAGCTTATTGAAAAGCGCCGTGGTGATAAAGAAGCTGTCGATCTGCTGGTCTGCAATCAGACTGCCCAACTTGTCCAGCTCCAAAAACACATCCCTGGAGGCAATAACCAGCGTGCCGCCGTTCAGCAGCGACATGTAAATATCAAAGGTAGAACCGTCAAAGGAGAAGCTGCTAAGTCCAAGTATCCGCTGACCTGCCCTGAAGTCGATATAGTTGGTGTTCTTTGCCAGTCGTACCACGGAACGGTGCTCGATCTGTATGCCTTTCGGATTGCCCGTAGACCCTGACGTGTACATCACGTAGGCCAGGCGGTCAGGACCGGTAGTAATGTCGGGACGGCTATCTGATAGCCCTTCGCTGTTACGGAAGGTGGTCAGCACATCCTCATCTATCGTAACCTGACACCGCGTATCCTCCTCGATGTAGGCAATACGCTGGGCCGGGTAGTTCACATCGATCGGCACGTAGGCACCCCCGGCCTTCAGGATCGATAGGAAGCTGATCACCGACCACTCGCTGCGTTCAACCTTTACACCCACAAAATCACCGTTATGTATACCGTAGTGGGCTAGCAGGTAGTGGGCAAGCCGGTTAGACACCTCCTCCAGCTCACGGTAGCTCAGCTTACGGTCTTCACAGACCAGCGCCGTGGTATCGGGAGTAGCATTCGCCTGTTCAGCAAACAGATCGACGATAGTTTTATCAGAAGGATAACCGGAGGCTGTATTATTGAAGCCTTCAAGCAGCGTTTGCTTCTCAGAAGCCTCCAGGTAGGCAATAGCGGATACCGGTTGTGAAGGATTACTTATCGCCTCCTGAAGGAACTGTTCCAGATGACGGGCAAACTGCTCAATAAACCCTGAACCATACAGGTCGGTGTTGTATTCTATGTGAAGGGTAAGACGCCCATCATGCTCGGTGAACAGAAAGCTCATATCGAACTGACTCGAACGGCGGTGGTCTTCCTCATAATGGCGCAGCTTCAGCGACGGCGTACTCAGGTCGGACCCGCCAAACAGCTCCTGCTGGTTCTGCAATACAACCATCACATCGAACAGCGCCGACCGGCTAGTGTCTACTGCCAGGTCCAGCTCCTCCACCAGGCGGTCAAAAGGATAGTCCTGGTGCGCATAGGCTTCCGTAAGCGTCTGCTTCTGCGCTTCCAGTAACGAACTGAAGCTGCCTTCACGGTCAAACTGCGTGCGGATCGCAAGTGTGTTCAGGTACAATCCTATCTGACCCTCCAGATCCGGATGCTGACGACCCGCCAGGGGCGTGCCCATCACCACATCGCCCGTATGCGCGTAGCGGCTGAAAAGACCGTTCAAACCGCTCATCAAAAGCATGAACAAACTCACCTCTTGCTCCCTGGCAAACCCGTGAAGCAAACCGGTCAGCTCTTTACCGAACCGGCGGTAGTGAGAACTGCCGTTATAGGTCTTGATCTTAGGTCGAGGATAGTCGGTAGGCATCTCCAGTACCGGAAGGCTGCCGCTGAACTTCTCCAGCCAGTAGGCCCGGGAGGCCTCAAGCTCCGCCTGCTTCTCTTCACTCTCCATCCACTCGGCGTAGTCCTTATACTGGACAGGTAAAGACGGTAGCTCCGGCGTCCTGTTCCGGCTCAGGCTATCATACACTGACGTAAACTCACGGACCAGCACCTCCATGCTCCAGCCGTCACTGATAATATGGTGCATATTGAACCACAACACCGAACGCTCCTGAGAAAAACGGATCACACCGGTGCGGAACAGCGGCGCCTTGTCCAGCTCGATGCGCTGGTTGTAATATTTCTCCAGAAGGTCCCTAAGAGCTGACTCACTTTCGGTATGGTCACGAATGTCGTCTTCGGACGGACGGAAGCTGATATCCTCTACCGACAATATGTACTGACGTACACGGCCCTGCGCATTCTCCTTGAAAATCGTACGAAGACTCGCATGACGGTCGATGATCACCTCAAAAGTTTTATGTAGTATCCCGGTATCCAGGCTGCCTTCCACCTCAAACCCACCGGGAATGTTATAGGCCACGCTGCCTTCGGCAAACTGACTCAGGACATATAATCTCCGTTGTGAACTGGTCGACGCATAGCTGTCCTTTTCTGGAGCTAACGGAATAGCGCTGTAGACCCCTTCGGTAAGCTTCTCTGCTATACCCCGGATCGTCGGATCACTAAACACATCCCGTATTTCTACCTCCCGACTCAGTTGACGGCGGATACGGTTGATCAATAGCGTTACCTTCAGGCTATGGCCCCCCAGCTCAAAAAAGTTGTCCGTAACCCCTACCTGCTCTACACCCAGTATCTCAGACCAGAGCTCCGTCAGAATTCTTTCCGTATCAGTCGAAGGGGACACGTATTCCCGCTGGACCATGTCTTCACTGCTATAAGGCGGTAGCGCACGCTTGTCTACCTTGCCGTTCGCATTAAGCGGAAGTGCCTCTACCTGAACATAATAGGCAGGCAGCATGTAGGCAGGCAGTTGTTCACCCAGCCGCCTGCGAAGGGAACTCCTGTTCAATTCCCCCCCAGCTACCAAGTAAGCCGCCAGCACCGGCCCGGACTCCTCCCGCTGTACGACCACCACACTCTGGTCTACCTCCGGCTGCATTGTCAGCGCACTCTCGATCTCACCAAGCTCTATACGGAACCCCCGGATCTTTACCTGGTCGTCCTTACGGCCGGCAAACTCTATCACACCTTCAGGTAGCCAGCGCCCCAGGTCGCCGGTCTTATACAGCTTCTCCCCTTTTCGGTAGGGATGGTCGATAAACTTCTCGGCCGTCAAAGACGCTGCCTGCCAGTAGCCCCTGGCTAGACCGTCCCCGCCCAGGCAGATCTCTCCCACCACGCCTACGGGTACCAGGTGGTGATGCTCATCCAGTATGTAGCACGTACTGTTAGCTATGCCTCCCCCGATCGGTATGGTCGCGGCCTTCTCTGCTACTGCCTCTATCGGGTAGTAGGTCGAGAACGTCGTGTTCTCGGTAGGACCGTAGACGTGGTGGAGGTGCACCTCAGGATGCTGCGCCTTAAATCGCTTTACGTGCTGAACCGATACCTGCTCACCGCCGAACAGTATGTACTTCAGACGCCCGGCCTGAGGAAGCTCTGCCTCGGACAGCTTATTGAAAAGCGCCGTGGTGATAAAGAAGCTGTCGATCTGCTGGTCTGCAATCAGACTGCCCAACTTGTCCAGCTCCAAAAACACATCCCTGGAGGCAATAACCAGCGTGCCGCCGTTCAGCAGCGACATGTAAATATCAAAGGTAGAACCGTCAAAGGAGAAGCTGCTAAGTCCAAGTATCCGCTGACCTGCCCTGAAGTCGATATAGTTGGTGTTCTTTGCCAGTCGTACCACGGAACGGTGCTCGATCTGTATGCCTTTCGGATTGCCCGTAGACCCTGACGTGTACATCACGTAGGCCAGGCGGTCAGGACCGGTAGTAATGTCGGGACGGCTATCTGATAGCCCTTCGCTGTTACGGAAGGTGGTCAGCACATCCTCATCTATCGTAACCTGACACCGCGTATCCTCCTCGATGTAGGCAATACGCTGGGCCGGGTAGTTCACATCGATCGGCACGTAGGCACCCCCGGCCTTCAGGATCGATAGGAAGCTGATCACCGACCACTCGCTGCGTTCAACCTTTACACCCACAAAATCACCGTTATGTATACCGTAGTGGGCTAGCAGGTAGTGGGCAAGCCGGTTAGACACCTCCTCCAGCTCACGGTAGCTCAGCTTACGGTCTTCACAGACCAGCGCCGTGGTATCGGGAGTAGCATTCGCCTGTTCAGCAAACAGATCGACGATAGTTTTATCAGAAGGATAACCGGAGGCTGTATTATTGAAGCCTTCAAGCAGCGTTTGCTTCTCAGAAGCCTCCAGGTAGGCAATAGCGGATACCGGTTGTGAAGGATTACTTATCGCCTCCTGAAGGAACTGTTCCAGATGACGGGCAAACTGCTCAATAAACCCTGAACCATACAGGTCGGTGTTGTATTCTATGTGAAGGGTAAGACGCCCATCATGCTCGGTGAACAGAAAGCTCATATCGAACTGACTCGAACGGCGGTGGTCTTCCTCATAATGGCGCAGCTTCAGCGACGGCGTACTCAGGTCGGACCCGCCAAACAGCTCCTGCTGGTTCTGCAATACAACCATCACATCGAACAGCGCCGACCGGCTAGTGTCTACTGCCAGGTCCAGCTCCTCCACCAGGCGGTCAAAAGGATAGTCCTGGTGCGCATAGGCTTCCGTAAGCGTCTGCTTCTGCGCTTCCAGTAACGAACTGAAGCTGCCTTCACGGTCAAACTGCGTGCGGATCGCAAGTGTGTTCAGGTACAATCCTATCTGACCCTCCAGATCCGGATGCTGACGACCCGCCAGGGGCGTGCCCATCACCACATCGCCCGTATGCGCGTAGCGGCTGAAAAGACCGTTCAAACCGCTCATCAAAAGCATGAACAAACTCACCTCTTGCTCCCTGGCAAACCCGTGAAGCAAACCGGTCAGCTCTTTACCGAACCGGCGGTAGTGAGAACTGCCGTTATAGGTCTTGATCTTAGGTCGAGGATAGTCGGTAGGCATCTCCAGTACCGGAAGGCTGCCGCTGAACTTCTCCAGCCAGTAGGCCCGGGAGGCCTCAAGCTCCGCCTGCTTCTCTTCACTCTCCATCCACTCGGCGTAGTCCTTATACTGGACAGGTAAAGACGGTAGCTCCGGCGTCCTGTTCCGGCTCAGGCTATCATACACTGACGTAAACTCACGGACCAGCACCTCCATGCTCCAGCCGTCACTGATGATATGGTGCATATTGAACCACAACACCGAACGCTCCTCAGATACCCGGATCACACCGGTGCGGAACAGCGGCGCCTTGTCCAGCTCGATGCGCTGGTTGTAATATTTCTCCAGAAGGTCCCTAAGAGCTGACTCACTTTCGGTATGGTCACGAATGTCGTCTTCGGACGGACGGAAGCTGATATCCTCTACCGACAATATGTACTGACGTACACGGCCCTGCGCATTCTCCTTGAAAATCGTACGAAGACTCGCATGACGATCGATGAGTACTTCGAAGGTAGTATATAAAAGATCTATGTCGGGCTCACCCTCTATCTCAAAAGCTCCTGGTATACTATAAGCTACACTACTTTCAGCCAACTGACTCAGAACATATAATCTCCGTTGTGAACTGGTCGACGCATAGCTGTCCTTTTCTGGAGCTAACGGAATAGCACTGTAATCCCCTTTGGTAAGCTTCTCTGCTATACCCCGGATCGTCGGATTATCGAACATGTCCCCTATATCCACGTCCTGGCCTAATTCCTGTAGAATACGATTGACCAAAAGAATAGCTTTAAGGCTATGGCCTCCCAAGTCAAAAAAGTTATCCGTAACGCCGATCTCATCTATGTCAAGTACTTCTTTCCAAATAAGGACCAGTTGCTCTTCAAGTTTGCTCTCAGGTGCCAGATACTCTCCCTGAACCAGGTCATGGTTACTATATGCCGGTAAAGCTTTTTTATCAACTTTACCATTTACAGTCAGAGGCAGCGAATCTACCTGAACATAGTAGGCAGGCAGCATGTAGTCAGGAAGCAGATCATTCAAACGGTTTCTCAGTTGGGCCTTGTTCAACTGTTCTCTAGCTACCATGTATGCCGCCAGCACCGGCCCGGACTCCTCCCGCTGTACGACCACCACACTCTGGTCTACCTCCGGCTGCATTGTCAGCGCACTCTCGATCTCACCCAGCTCTATACGGAACCCCCGGATCTTTACCTGGTCGTCCTTACGGCCCGAAAATTCGATCATACCATCAGGTAGCCAGCGCCCCAGGTCGCCGGTCTTATACAGCTTCTCCCCTTTTCGGTAGGGATGGTCGATAAACTTCTCGGCCGTCAGAGACGCTGCCTGCCAGTAACCCCTGGCAAGACCGTCCCCGCCCAGACAGATCTCTCCCACCACGCCAATGGGCTGTACCTGCATTCGATCGTCCAGTATATAGGCCGTACTATTGCTGATGGGCGTACCAATAGGTATGTCCCCCTCCACTGAAGGAATAAGATAGGTTAGTGAGAAGGTCGTATTTTCTGTAGGGCCATATCCATTGATCACCTCCACTCCGGCATTCAGGTTTTTGACCTTGCGGATATGGGCAGGGGACAGTTTGTCTCCTCCTACTAGTATTGTTTTTAATGGATTAAACAACTCAGGCATTTCATCCGCAATATGGTTGAACCACCCTGAGGTTATCCACATTACATTTACTTCATTTCTGCTTATTTCTTTAGCAAATGAGGTATTATTAAGTAAAATAGCCTGGGGACATACTACAAGTTTACTACCATTCAATAAGGGACCCCAATACTCAAAAGTGGTCGCATCAAAAGACATAGCGCCGGTAGTGAGAAGTATATCAGCAGGTGTGAAACTATAGTAGTTACTATTCTTCACCAATCTGACTACGCTACGGTGCTCCACCATCACTCCCTTCGGCTCTCCGGTAGAACCTGAGGTATACATCATATAAGCTAATGACCGGGAACTGGTGGCTACATCAGGATAGTGAGTAGGAAAGTTGGAAATTTCCACTCTGAAGTGTTCCAGAATTTCCTCATCAATAGTAGTACGGCATTTACTATCCGTTTCAATATAGGCAATCCGCCTGGCAGGATAGGCCGGATCTATGGGTACATAGGCACAACCGGCTTTCAAAATCGCCAATTCGCAGATGAGTACCCATTCACTACGTTGTATCTTTAATCCTATAAAATCTTCTGTCTCCGGCTGATAATAGTTTAAAAGGTAATGTGCCAGGCGACTGGACACTTCATCCAATTCACGATAACTCAATTCACGCTCTTCAAAAACCACTGCGACAGCATCAGGAGTACTTTTCACCTGTTGGGCAAACAGATCGACAATCGTTTTGTCAGAGGGATAATCGGAGGTTGTATAATTAAAGTCATCCAGGAGATGATCCTTTTCGGAAGCCTCGAGGTAAGAAATGGTGGAAACAGACTGCTCTGCATTACTCACTGCAGTACCCAGAAATTGCTCCAGGTGACGGGCTATCTGAGCGATAAAATCCTCGCTGTACAAATCAGTATTATACTGTATTTGCAAATTCAATCGTTCATCCTGTTCAGTGAACAAAAAGCTCATATCGAACTGGGTAGAGCGGCTGTGATTATCTTTGTAATAACTTAACTGAAGTGAAGAGGCAGACAGATCTGAAGCATCGAAAAGCTCCTGCTGATTTTGGAGCGTCATCGTTACGCTAAACAGTGCTGAACGGCTTGTATCTGATTTCAAGCCTAGTTGCTCTACCAGACGATCGAAAGGGTAGTCCTGGTGCGCATAGGCTCCTGTCAATGATTCCTTCTGGGCTTCCAGCAGCGAAGAAAAACTACTCTCCGGGTCGAACTGCGTGCGGATTGCAAGTGTGTTCAGGTACAACCCTATCTGGCCCTCAAGGTCAGGGTGCTGCCGACCGGCCAGAGGAGTACCTATCACCACGTCACCCGTATTGGTATAGCGACTAAAGAGGCCATTTAGGCCACTCATCAACAGCATGAAAAGGCTTACTTTCTGATCTTTGGCAAAACTATGTAGCGAACCGGTCAGCTCTTTACTGAATCTTCGATAGTGGGAGCTGCCGTTGTACGTTTTGACTTTAGGTCGAGGATAGTCGGTAGGCATCTCCAGTACCGGCAGGCTACCACTAAACCGGTCGAGCCAGTAGGCTTCTGAAGCTTCAAGCTCCTGCTGCTTCTCCTCACTGATCATCCACTCGGCGTAGTCCTTGTACTGGATGGGTAGCTCGGGCAGTTCGGGGTTTTTACCCTGGCTCAGGCTATCATACACTGACGTAAACTCCCTGATCAGCACCTCCATGCTCCAGCCGTCACTGATTATATGGTGCATATTGAACCAAAGAACAGACCGCTTGTCTGATACCCGGATCACACCAGCACGGAAGAGGGGAGCTTTACCCAAATCAAAACGATGACTATAATATCCTTTTAGTAAGGAAGTGAGTGTATTTTCCGGATCAAGATCGTACCTCAGGTCATCTTCTAAAATGTGAAGAGATACCTCCCCGGCAGTAAGTATGTGTTGGCGTACCTCACCACTGCGATCTTTCCTGAATATAGTCCGTAAGCTCTCATGACGTTCTATAAGGCTGATAAACGTCTCAAGTAATAGTCCTTTATCAAGTGGACTGTTTACCTCAAAAGCACCGGGAATATTATAAGCTATGTTTACTTCAGCAAGCTGACTCAGGCCATAAAGGCGACGTTGTGAGCTGGTTACGACATAACTCTCCTGGTCTGAAACGTGGGGAATAGCACTGTACCGCTTCTCAGTTAGCTTATCGGCAATTCTGCGAATCGTGGGACTGCTAAATATCTCCTTAGCTTCAAGCTCCTGGTTTAACTCTTTCCGAATACGGTTTACCAGCAACGTTACCTTAAGGCTATGGCCGCCCAACTCAAAGAAGTTGTCCGTCACACCCACTTGCTCTACGCCTAGAACATCGGACCAGAGTTCTGCCAGTGCTTTCTCTGTTACTGTGCCGGGGGCAATGTACTCGCGCTGTACCTTATCTTCATTGCTGAAGGCAGGAAGGGCTTTCTTATCTACCTTACCATTAGCCGTCAACGGAACAGCCTCTATTTCTACAAAATAGGCCGGCACCATATAACCGGGTAGCTTGGTCGAAATCTCTGTTTTCAGGGCAGCTTTATCTAACTGTCCAAAAGGAACAATATAGGCTACCAATACTTCCTCCCGTACGGTAACCACTACTTTATCTACACCTGCAATTCCGAAAATAATATGTTCTACTTCACCTAATTCTATGCGGTGACCGCGTACTTTAACCTGATCATCAAAGCGACCCTGGTACTCAAGAATACCCCCAGGCAACCAGCGGCCGAGGTCACCGGTTTGGTAAAGTTTCTCACCTTCCTTAAAGGGATGATCGATAAACCTGGCACCTGTCAACTGCGGACGTCGCAGATACCCCCTGGCAAGGCCATTACCACTGAGACAAATCTGACCACTTACTCCCAGTGGCTGAAGCATCAGTGCGTCAGATAGTATATAGGCCTGTGTATTGTGGATAGGGCGGCCAATAGGCACAGAAGTATTATAATCTGATGCCAAAAGGTATCCCGTACTATAAGTGGTATCTTCAGAAGGACCGTACAGGTTTCGTATTTCTATACCGGTATCTTTGAGCTGTCCTGCGATAGATAAAGGGAAAGCTTCACCGGCAAGGTTAATGGCGACCACATTATCAAGTGACAGGCTAGTCTGTAAGAGGTTGTTTAATACACTGGGTACTGTATTAATTAATACACCTGAATCATTCGGCAGGTGTGCCGGTATGGATAGGCCGTTGTTTAATACTTTAACTTTTTTACCGGTAATTAAGGGATAGAAAAACTCAAATACGGAAAGGTCAAAGCAATGAGAGGTTACAGCATATACTGTTTCCACTCCGGTATTATAAAACTCTTCCCTGGCCCAATGTAGTAGCGCAGCCACGTTCCTGTGCTCGATCATCACGCCCTTGGGCTGCCCTGTGGAACCGGAAGTATATAATACGTATGCCAGGTTCGAACGATCGATAGTTACTCCGGGTGCAATACCGGCTACGGTTGAAGAACTGAACTTCTTCAGCAATTCTTCATCTATCGTAAGCCTGCATCTACTGTCTTCTTCCATGAAGGCAATACGCGACTCAGGATAGGCAGGATCAATAGGTACATAAGCAGCTCCCGCTTTCATGACGGCCAAGAGGGAAATTGGCAACCATTCACTACGCTCCAGCTTTACGCCGATCAGGTCTTCCGGTACTACCTTATATTCCGATAGCAGGAAGTGAGCCAACTTACTTACCTGTTCATCTACCTGCCGATAGCTCAGTTCACGGTTTTCGTAAATGATCGCCGTAGCGTCAGGAGTGCTATTTACCTGCTCTGAATACAGGTCTATCAATGTCTTATCCTCCGGGTAAGGCGCTATTTTCCCTTCAGCATATGTAAGTAATTGTTCCGTCTGAGATTCACTCAGCATATTTGCCTGGCCTAGGGGCTGGTGCGGACTCCGGCTAAGAGACTGAAGGAGGTTAGTATAGTACTCTGCCATCCTTTCAATACTCCCGGTAGTAAAAAGATCGGAGTTGTACTCCCATTTCAGCAAAAGCCCCTCTTCTAATTCTTCAACTACAAGGGATAGATCATACAGAGCATAAGGTTTTTCCTGATCAACGAGCGAAAGGGATACACCGGGCAGTTCCGCATGAGTTTTGTCAAAATTCTGAAAGGAAAACATCACCTGAAACAGCGAGCTGTAGGAGGTGTTCCGTTCTTTCTGCAACTCAGAAACCAGCATATCAAAAGGCATTTGCTGATGGGCATACGCCTCCAATAGCATTTGTTTGTTCAGGTTAACTAGTTGTGTAAAGCTCATCTGCCCCGTCATAGTGGACCGTAGCACAAGCATGTTTACAAAAAATCCAATAAGGTCTGCTACTTCCGCTTGCTCGCGGTTTGCTATAGGAGTACCTACAACTATATCATTTTCATTACTGCAACGCGCGAGTAAAACGCTGAATACGGAGTACAGCCCGGTGAACAGGGTGGTTGCCTCACGATCACACAACTTTTTCAACTGTTGTACGACGCCGCTATTAATTTTGGTCCGTATGGTATGACCATTAAAGGTCTGTTCCGCAGGTCTTTTATGGTCTAGTGGCAAGCTGTGTACAGATGGCAGCAGATGTAGTTGCCTGTGCCAGTAATTTCGTAGCCTCTCCAGGTTATTACCTTTAAGCCAGTTCTGCTGCCAGGCGGCGTAATCTATATATTGTATACTAAGTTTAGGAAGTGGGCTGGACTTGCCTTCGCAAAGCGCTGTATATAATACGCAAAATTCCCTTACAATAAGGCCTATAGACCAACCATCCGTAGCTATATGATGTACGGTAACTATTACGGTAAACGTATTATCCTCTGTTTGAAGTAACCGCACCCTAAGCATACTGTCACTTTGCAGGTCGAATGCTTTGGTTGATTCTTCAAGTTGGGCAGTACTTAATATTTCCTTCCTCTCCCTCTCTGTAAAATGGCGGTAGTCTTCTAGCTCTATTTTCAGAGGTTCGGCCGGGTGTACCACCTGGTAAGCTTCTGACTGCTCATCTACATGATAGGTGGACCGAAGTACTTCATGACGGACAAGGATGGTATTAAATGTCTCTCTGAATAAGTCCACATTTAATTCTCCTTCCAGTAGCAGCGTATTGGATATATTATAATGGGTACTGCCTTCTATCTGATCCAGCATCCATAGGCGTCGCTGGGTATATGATAGCTTACCAGGACCATTCGCATCACGCTTACTTATTGAAAGCCTCTTCTTTGTACCGCCATTCCGCCTGGAAAGAAGTAATTGCTTTACTTCTTCCTTATGCTCTCTTAACTGAGCAAGCAGGTTTTTATCGATACCTTGTTCAGGAAGCTTGCAAAGAAGCTTATCTTCTTTGACGGAGAGCTTTACCTGACTGGCTATCAATTCATTTAAAAGTTCTTCTATGATCATAGCTCTATATAATCCTCCTCATCATCATACTCACTACCGGCAATCATATCTACCAGGTTATCAGCATTCTTTTTAGAGGTTATGAGTGTGGCGAGTTCTTTAATATTTAATGTTTCGGATAGCTCCTTCAGTGTCAGTTCCACCTCAAATTCGTCAGAGAGTTGTGTCATCAGCTTTGTGGCCAGTAGAGAGTTTCCACCTGCTTCGAAGTAATTATCCATTATGCCGGCCGGAGCGTATCCGAGTACTGACTCCCAGTAAACGGCAATCGACTTTTCCATTTCAGTAGCAGGCGCTACGTATACGGTGCTTACAGGTCTTTTTTTATTTATTACCTGCTCGGCACAAGCATTCTCTACAGCGGCAAATGAGGTATCGTCGTACATTACCTGGATTTTAGAATGCAGGCTTTCACTGCAGGCTGAGAAAAGCTTTTGGATGCCTTCTATATATTGTTTGTGCAATTCATCCATGGCTTCCAGCAGCTCTGGAGAAATCTTTTCATTTTCTAGATGCACTTCCACCGACGTCTTCAACCTATTACTTAGGTACCGGCTCTGATTTTGATGATAGGCACTTTTGATTTCTGGAAAATCCCTGTACTGTACATTAAGTAAAGGTTTCCAAAAGTATTGCTTTGAGAAATAATAGCCGGGAAGTGAGATCTTTCTACCGGGGTGGCTGCCGGGTTTTTCTGATGGGCTGCCTTTCGCGTATAGTTGAGCTCTCCCCTTTTGAAGGTTAAGTACCGAAGCCTCAAGGTTATCAGTCCTCGGCATCAGGTTTACCGTATCGGCCTCTTCGTTTAAAATTGCTTTTACGAAAGAGGAAAGTCCGTTTCCTGGGCCTACTTCTACAAATACTGGATGAGATACAGTATTTGTAGCTTCTTTAATGGCATCCGCAAACTTTACCGGGTTTGTGATTTGGTCCAACCAGTAGCGAGGCGTGCCCAGTTCTTGGCTATCGACCGTAGCCCCGGTATAGGTGGATATAATAGTAAACTCAGCCGTATTAAAGGTTGCCTGTTGCAAAACTTCCTCATACTCAGCCAGAGCAGGCTGCATCATAGCCGTATGATAGGCATGAGAAACCTCCAGCCTTTTATATTTAATACTATTAATATCAAATACCCCGCTTTGCTTCTGTATAGCTTTTGGCGGCCCTCCAATCACTATACTTTTATCACTATTAATCACGCAAACACTCACCTGGTCTTCCAACAGCGGCGTGAGTTCATCCTGAGACAGACGAACGAGCAACATGGTGCCTTCAGCCATTTGCCCCATCAGTCTGCCCCGATGGTAAACAAGTTTAAGTGCCTCCTCTACGGAAAAAATTCCAGCCAGGCAGGCGGCAACATATTCTCCCAGACTATGGCCGATAAGGGCTGCTGGAACAGTGCCGTAACGCAGCACTGTTTTTGCCAGGCAGTATTCCACCACAAACAGGGCCACCTGGGTATTTTCAGTTCTGCCGAGCAGCGTAGCATCCTGAGAGAATACAATTTCTTTAAAGTCAGTGCCGCACAATTCATTCAGGTAGCGGAAGCAAAAATCCATGTCCTTCCTAAAACCTTCATCTTGATTATACAGCCCCACACCCATACCTGGATACTGGCTTCCCTGTCCCGGAAATAGGAAGACGGGATTGGTGAACTCACCATTTCCCTCGTATATTTCTTCGTTCAGGCTACCCTCCAGTTGCGAGATCAGTTCCTTGCGGCTGGTGCATACTGTACTGAAACGCTGAGCAAACATTTGTCTGCCATATAATGTGGTATTCTCTATATCCGCAAGGGATATTTCCGTATGGTGCTTCAGGAAGTCTGCCAGCCGGACCTTTTGTTGCTGCAGGTTAGCGGCAGTCATAGAGGACAGCCCCACCACATAAGGGCGGTCATCCCGAGCAGTAGTGCTTTCTCGCTGTGGCGGCTGCTCTACGATCACATGCACATTAGTCCCGCCTACCCCCAGGGAACTGATACCTGCCCTACGAATGCCAAAATGGTCAGGCCAGGCAGTATGGGCCTCACTTATGTAAAATGGCGAAGACCCAAGGTTTAAGGCTGGGTTTGCTTCGCTAAAGTTAATATTAGGTACAAGTTCCCCGTATTTTACACACAGTGCCGTCTTGATGAGGGAAGCTATGCCTGCGGCAGCATCCAAATGGCCTATATTACCTTTTACTGACCCGATAGCACAGTACTGAAGCTTATCTGTATGCTCGCGATAAGCCTCACTGAGAGCAGAAATTTCTATCGGGTCGCCGATCAGGGTACCGGTGCCATGCGCCTCTATCATTCCAATAGTGTCCGGGCTGATATCTGCCACACTAATAGCTTCCAGGATCATGTCACGCTGATAGTTTACACTAGGCGTGGTATATCCCTGCTTGTTAGCTCCGTCATTGTTTACAGCTGTACCCTTGATTAGTGCATAGATATTGTCGTTATCGGCCAATGCATCCGCAGCTCTTTTGAGCAATACAGTGCCTACACCATCACCCATTATGGTTCCGCTGGCATTCTTATCAAAAGGCCGGCACATACCGTCTTTAGAGAAAATAGACTCCGGTACATGGACATAACCAAGGGTCTCAGAAGCATTATAGGCCGACCCGCCGGCCAGGGCCATATCACACTCAAAGTTCAAAAGGCTCTGACAGGCCTGGTGCACGGCCAGCAGGGAAGTAGAGCAGGCAGTCTGCAGACTCATCGCCGGTCCTGTAAGGTTCAGTTTATACGATATCCAGGTAGCAAGAAAATCCTTGTCATTTAAAATCCTGTAAAGAAGTGGATCTATTTGCTCACCTAAAGCATTGGTATCCAGAATTTCAATAAGGTAAGAGTTGGTAGACATACCGCAAAAGTTCCCAACGGCTACATCCAACCTGTTAAGGTCATACCCTGCATCCTCTATTGCATGGTAGCTGGCCTGGAGAAGTAACCTGATCTGCGGATCCAGCAGGGTAGCTTCAGTTTTTGAAAGCCTGAAGAAGTCACCATCAAAGTACCTGCCGTTTTCCAATACAGAACTGGCGTTGACAAACCTTTTGTGATTGTATACAGATTCAGGCATGCCTGAAGCAGCTATTTTCTCCTCACTCGCCTTCTCTACACTATTGACCCCATTGACAAGGTTTTGCCAGTATTCTGAAATATTGCCTGCTTTAGGAAATCTTCCTGCCATGCCAATGATGGCAATATCATTATCTGAAACTCCTTGCATCTGATTACTTCATTTTATTTATACGCCTGTTCCTCCTGGCGGCCCCTTTATCCTTAGCCTTACTGGCACTCTTTGCAGTGCTGCCACCGGCATTCTGTATCAGCTTAGCCTGCTGGGCTATAGTAGGGTTCCTGAACAGTTCGATAAGGGAGAAGGTCTTATCAAATTTCTTTTGCATTTTCTCGTGCAGCCGGACGATCTCTATAGAATTGCCACCTGCTTCAAAAATGCTTACGTGATAAGGGATACTATCTTTCTTGAGTACTTCACACCACAGGGCGTAGATGTCCTGCTCGGTTTGGTTCGCCAGTTTTACCTTCTGTGCCGGTTGGGTTTCCGTGGACTTTGTCGCCTTAAGTTTCACCATATCAACCTTTCCATTTTCCATAAGCGGAATAGCGGGCACAAAGTTGATATCTTTGGGGACCATGTATTCAGGCAGTGCAGATTTCAGATACTCACGAATAGCATTTTCATTCGCCTGCGCTTGTATATTATATAATGCCCCGTTATTAGGCATTACACCATATGCATTATTAGTAGCATATAGCATATAGGTATTTTCTTCCCTTGGTACATCTGCATCGCTCAGCACCAAGTCCTCGACGTTTACTTCATAGCCATGTTCTCGAAGCTTTTTTGTTATTATACCCAAGTTTTTATCACCATCTACTTCCAGGGCCATATGCCGGATCATAGACCAGTGTTCAGACCGGATACCTTCCAGTACCAGGCACTCACTCTTCTCCACATCCACCTTTAGCAGGTCTACGGTCCTGATGCCCATCTCGTCTATTACGTCTGAAATAGTGGTAAGCTTACAGTCTACTTCTTCTGCAGCGTAGATAGATGAGAGGTATTGCTCCATTTCTTTAGTAAGCCCCTTGTTTTCTTCTACCCTTTCGTACAGTGCCTGTCTGCCGGCATACTCTTCGTCTGACAGTTGTTCTTTACCATCATCAAGCTTCTTCTGGTCGTTGGCGATGTACTGCCTGACCGCATCCACTATCTGTTCCTGGTCGGCAAATCTTCCAGACATACCGGCCATTTCAGGATAATAATAAAAGGTAGCATTTTCCTTCTTATCGGATACCCCGTAGTTCAGTACGCGCCCTTTAATCTGATGGTGTTCGAAGTTCTTCTTCAGAGCGCTGAAAATCTGAGGTATGGGCTCGAAAGCTACCACGGTGGCAGAGGGCTGCCTTCTGCTGACATCGATACTAAATGTACCGATGTTAGACCCCACATCCATTACGAGGCCATCTTCAGGTACGGAAATACCATGCTTGAAGTAGATACCATCTTCGATGATTTCTTTGTAAAGCATACCTAACTGCCGGTCGGACTGATGGTAGATAGTGCTGCCATCAGGAAAATAGAATGGTCTGGCCTGCTTTTCGAAGGGTAGCTCTGTATAGTTGCCGTGTACGACTGCCTCTTTTACCACATAGGCAGAAAGAAAAGTGGTGTTATTACTGATTGCAGGTACCACTTTACAGTTTTTAACACCGGGCACCTTACCAATTGTCTTTTCTATGTCTTCAAGTTCCACCCGGTAACCATTGACTTTTACCTGGTTATCCTTCCTGCTCACATAGTCAAAAGTACCATCACCGTTATATTTCATCAGGTCTCCAGTGCGGTAAAACCTTTTTTTACCAAAGTAAGGATGGTCAATTACGGCATAGGCATTATGAGTAAGCTTTTCATTATTATAATACCCTTTGGTAACGCCTTCGCCACCGATATACAGTTCGCCTACTACACCAACCGGAACAGCTTGTCCATATGTATTAAGCAATAGCAGGTCAGTATTAATTACAGGGCCACCTATACGGATATCCCCGGGGCGGACTTCCCTCCAGGCCGACCATACGGTAGTTTCCGTAGGGCCATACATATTATAAACCTTGCATTCAGCGATAGAAGCAACTTCTTCCACAACTGTTTCATTAAGTGCTTCTCCCCCAATGAACCAGTGTTTTACAGAGGTCAGTTTTTTACCGGGTGTCTGTTTGTACAGATCCATCGTCAGTTTTGACTGAGACGGTGTCATCTGTACATGCGTGATGCTGTATTCGTCTATCAGATCCAGCTCGGTTTTCTGATTGTCGATATTAAGCATTTCGGCAAATGCTGAACCCGATTCGAATAGCTCCCTGGTCTCTACAATCTTGCCCAGGTTTTCCAGAACCTTGGGTACTTCCACGCCAAAGTCGACCAGGCAGGCCAGTTCGGTAACGCCTATCTCACTCACAGCCTGCAGCATTCCCTGCACTGACTCAGGTGAACCAAACAAGGTATTTTCGCGACTGAATTTTTGGAAAGCCAGATCAATCAGTTCCTCCGCCTGGGTATTTACGTCCAGCCCTAATTCATTTGCCAAAGGCTCCATCAGTTTAATAGAAGATCCCAGGTATTCTTTAAAGGGCTTCTCGCTGATGCCGAGTGCCAATTGTTCTGTTTCGTCAATGTAGGTATGGAGCATCAGAGTTATGACCTTGTCCTCAGCCTTGTGTCCACTTTCATTAAGGGCCTGGTGATACACCTTTATGTTCTCTTCCAGGCGTTCCAGTGACTGCCCCAGCATGTGGGTCAGAACATTAGCCCCAATTTCACCGGCATACTTAAAGGTATCAGGGTTTCCGGCGGCCGTGATCCACAGCGGCAATTCATTCTGTACGGGCCTTGGCCTGATCCTGATCTCAAAGTCTTTACCGATACCGTTTTTACGCAAAATACCTTCACCTTTCCATAATTTTTTCAGAACTTCGATCTTATCCCGCATCTCTTCGCGGCGGTCATGGTAGTGTTCATTATTCAGTACAAAGTCATCTGGCTGCCAGCCTGATGCGATACTCATACCTATCCGGCCCTTGCTAAGGTTATCTACCAGCGACCAGTCTTCTGCCAACTTTACAGGATCATGCAGGGGAAGCACTACACTCCCTGACCGCAACTGAAGGTTCTTGGTAATGAGAGATAGTGCAGAACTTATGACAGAAGGGTTTGGAAAAGCACCTCCGAATTCACCAAAGTGACGTTCAGGTGTCCATATGGCCGTAAAACCATGGGCATCGGCATATTTTGCCGTGTCAAGCAAGAGGTCGTATTTCTGTTCATGGCTTTTGTCTGCCCCAAAAAACATCACACTAAAATCCAGCCTGGCTGCTGGTTTCAGCTTTTCCGGAGGAAGCAATTTGAATGGATTCGTCTGCTGCAGCACAATGGTTTGGCCACGTGAAATTGTCCAGATGAGCTCCAGCACAGATATATCGAAGTTCACACTGGTCTGCGCCAGCCAGCGCTGATGATCCCCGGTACCAAAAGAGACATCAAACCCTTTCAGCAGGTTTTTCAGGTTGCCATGTGTTACTTCTATTCCTTTAGGTCTGCCTGTAGATCCGGAGGTAAAAATAATGTAAGCAACATTATCGTCTCCATAAGAAGCCACCCGTAATTTATTACCAGAGGGGCTTTCTGGTAGTAGATCAAGGCACACAATATAATTTGCGGGTACCCTACTAAGATACTGGTTGCGTAATGGACTTAGTGTGACGACGCATTTAGGGTCCGCATCATCCAGGATCTGCCCAATTCTGTCTTTCGGGTATACAGGATCGAGGGGGATGTAGGTAGCCCCTATTTTAAAGCAGGCAAAGATAGCCGCTACTAAAGCCTCATTACGAAGCAGGCAAAGGCCTACCTTGTCGCCGCTCGCTACTCCCTGGGCCAGCAACGCCTCGGCAATAGCATCCACCCTCTTTCCGAGGGCTTCATAGGTACAGGGAACATCATTACATATTACTGCCTGCCGCTGCGGTTTTTCTTCTGTATTTGTAATAAAGGATGCGATAGCCCCGTCTTTGGCTTCGAGCGATACAGTATCTCCTTTGAGAGAAGCATACAAGGATTCTTTTTCATCCCCTACCATATTTACTTCGAAAATATTTTTATCCGGGTGGGCCACTAATGATGATAAAAGGGTGTTAAAATCACCGGCGAGGCGTGCTATAGTATCTTCTTTAAAAAGGTCGGTATTGTATTCCCAGGTTAGGTCCATACCTTCGGATCTTTGAATCACATCCAGACTCAGATCATACCTTGCACTTTTGCTTTCCGAGTAGTCCGCTTTTTCCATGACCAGGCCGGGCATAGCCAGTTCCCCCTCCTGGGTGTTATGAAGGGTAAGCAGCACCTGGAAAAGAGGACTATGGCTTAGGCTTCTCTTTATATCCAGGGACTCTATTACTTTTTCAAAAGGCATTTGCTGATGCTCATAAGCACCTTCCAACACCTCTTTGCTTTGCCGGATCAGGCCTTTAAGACTGGGGGCTTTGGACAGATCGGTACGTAGCACCAGGATGTTCATGAAAAAGCCTACCAGGTTAGCCGTCTCTGCCTGACTTCTGTTTGCTACAGGGCTGCCTACTACTATATCAGTCTCATTACTGTAGCGTGACAGCAAACTACTGAATGCCGAATGAAGTCCCATGAACAGTGAGGCAGATTCTTCCCTGCATATTTTTGTCAGTGCAGATACGACACCCTTTTCTAGCTGCGAGCGATGCACATCACCTTTAAAGCTTTGTGTATTGGGGCGGGCATAGTCCAGCGGTAAGCTGTGCAGTACGGGGAGGTCGGATAACTGCCCCTTCCAATACTTTTTGTGCTTTTCCAGCACGTCGCCAGCCATGTAATCTCTTTGCCAGCGGGCATAGTCGGCATACTGCAACTCCAGTTTCGGCAGAGGGTTGCCCTCACCTTTCATGTAGCTGCTGTACAAGACGCTGAACTCATTAATGAGGATGCCTATAGACCAGCCATCAGATGCAATGTGATGCATGGTTACAACAAGGATGTGCTCTTCCGCCTGTAGTTTTATCAGGCGTACACTAAGCAGTAAGTCGCCGGACAGGTCAAATCTCTTCTGTGCTTCCTCCCGTACTTTTTCCTGAATCAGCCGGGTAACATCAGGTTCGGCGGCATCTATTTCGTCAGTTCTTGCCTGGAAAGAATCTACTGATTGTATAGTCTGAACCGGATTACCAGAGTCATCTGTGGAAAATACGCTTCTAAGGCTTTCATGCCGTTGCAGTATGGTACGGAAGGTCTTATTAAGGGCATCATAATCAAGCTTTCCTTTAAGTTTCAGCGTGGAAGTAAGATTGTAATGTTGGCTTCCGTTGTTAATCCTGTCCAGTAGCCACAGGCTTTGCTGAGAGAATGACAGGGTTTTATTATCTCCGTTATCAGCCCTTTTTATAAGCGGAAGTTCCTGGTCCCGGGATTGCAATAATCCGATAATGGCTTCCTTGTTCGCCTTCAGAAATTGCTTGTCCTCATCTGTCAGTACCTTCAAATCTCCCTTGACCCGGAGCTTTTCATCAGAAACTTCAAAGCGTATACCTGCCCTTATAATCTGGGTAAGTCTGTTCTTTATGGTTAAATCTCCCATACTTCCGTATTTTGGCTCTCTTCTGCTGATTCTACCTTACTCTCACTTCCAGTTATGACTTCATTAAAAGCCACTTCATTTTCTATTAGCTGAGCTAACGTACTTATATTTCTGGCAGCAAAAACGTGTTTAATTTCCAGTTTGATGTCAAAAATGGCGTTGATCTCATACAGCATTCTGGTTATATGTAACGAGTGTCCGCCCAGTTCAAAGAAGTCGTCCATTACTCCGACTTTATCTACCTGCAGCACCTTCTTCCACATCTCTGCCAAAGTGGTTTCTATAGAGGTAGACGGAGCGATATATTCGTTCACAAGTAAATCATCCTGTGTGATTTCAGGTAGTGCTTTTCTGTCCACCTTGCCATTAGCAGTTACAGGTATAGTATCGACTTTCACGTAGTATGCGGGGACCATATAGCCGGGTAGGCTGGCGGCCAGCCTAGTCTTCAGTGCTGTTTTGTCCAGTTGGTCAGTAGACACTATGTAGGCGGCAAGGTTATGTCCCGCTTCTTCTTTATGCACAGTTACCACCACTTTACTTACTGCAGATTCAAGGGATATAATATGCTCAATCTCGCCTAGTTCTATGCGATGTCCTCGTACCTTGACCTGGTCATCTATACGGCCCTGGTACTCCAGTATAGTACCCGGCAGCCAGCGGCACAGGTCGCCGGTTTTGTACAGTCTTTCCCCAGGATTGAAAGGACTGGCTATAAACTTCTCCCCCGTTAGCTCCTCACGGTTCAGGTAACCACGGGCAAGTCCACTGCCCCCAAGATAAAGCTGTCCGCTTACCCCTACCGGCTGAAGCTGCATGGCTTCTGAAAGTACGTAAGCCTGCGTATTGCTCACCGGTCGGCCTATCGGTACAGTAGTATCGTAGGTGCCATCCAGGCGGTAACTAGTACTGTAGGTCGTGTCTTCCGACGGACCGTACAAATTACGTACCTCTATGCCGGAATCTTTTAAGTGGTCGGCTATGCTTAGCGGAAAAGGCTCCCCGGCAAGGTTTATCGCCACGATGTTTTGCAAATCCAGACCGGTCTGCAACAGGCTGTGCATTACGCTGGGAACGGTATTGATCAAAACCGCCCTGTCTTCGGACAGATGCCCGGCAATGGAAAGGCCGTCCTTCAGTATTCTGACTTTCTTACCGGTAATAAGAGGGTAGAATAATTCGAACACCGACAGATCAAAGCAATGGGAGGTTACGGCGTAAACCGTCTCGGCGCCTGTCCGGCTAAATTCTTTTACCGCCCAGTGCAGCAAGGCGACTACATTCCTATGCTCGATCATCACGCCTTTGGGCTGGCCCGTAGAGCCGGAAGTATACAGGACGTAGGCCAGATCGCCGGGACTAATAGTCTTGCCGGGATGTACTGAAGACGGGGAAGAAGCATGAAAGTCATTCAGAAGGCTCTGGTCTATCGTAAGTTTGCGGTTGCTGTCTGCCTCCATAAAGGCGATGCGTGACTCGGGGTAGTTAGGATCGATAGGCACATACGCCGCACCTGTTTTCAGTACGGCCAGCAGGGAAATGAGAAGCCACTCGCTGCGCTCAAGCTTTACGCCTACCAGGTCTTCGGAAACTAAACCGTACTCAGTAATCAGGTAACGGGCCAGTCGGTTGGACGCTTCGTCCAGTTCCCGGTAGGTCAGAGCACGCTCTTCGGCTAAAACGGCCACAGCTTCAGGGCTCTTGCCTGCCTGAGCATGGAACAGGCTTAGCAAAGTATCCTCTGCAGGGTAGTCCACCGTAGTGCGGTTAAACTCATCAAGCAACTGCTGCTCTTCAGACTGGCCCAGGTAATTTATTGTGGCAATCGGCTGTTCAGGGTTTTCTATACCTGCTACCAGAAACCCTTCCAGATGCATAGCTAACTGCCTGATGAAATCTGCGGAATATATATCGGTATTATATTCCAGGTAGAGGCTCAGGCAGCCTTCCTTTTCCGAAAATATAAGGCTGATATCGAACTGGCTGACTGTACGGGTATAATCCCTGTAAGGGGTCATGCTGATCTCTCCCTCAGAGATTTCATTTTGTCCTAATAGCCCCTGCTGATTCTGTAATACGACTAAAACATCGAATAGCGCCGAACGGCTGGTATCTCTTTGCAGGTCAAGGTGGGCAACTAGTTTATCAAAAGAATACTGCTGGTGTGCGTAAGCGTCCAGTAATGTTTTCTTCTGAATGTCAAGCAAGCCAGCAAAATTGGCATTTTTATCAAACCTGGTTCTAATGGCGAGCGTATTCAGGAACAGACCTACCTGGTTTTCGAGTTCGACATGGTCACGACCGGCCACAGGGGTGCCTATTATGATATCTTCTGTGTTAGTATATCGGCTAAAAAGGCCATTAATGCCACTCATAAGCAGCATGAACAGGCTGGCTTTCTGCTTGTGGCCGAAATCATGCAGTAGCCTGGTCAACGAACTGCTGAATGAATGGGTATAAGATGAACCCTTATAAGTTTTTACTTGAGGACGGGCCTGAAATGAGGGAAGTTCAAGAACGGGTAAATCACCACTAAACTGCTGCGTCCAATATTTCTCAGATTCATTCAGCTCTGCCTGCCGGGCTTCGCTTAGCAGCCATTCGGAATAGTCTCTGAACTGGATCTGCAGTTCGGGAAGTGCAGGCTGAGCGTCCCGCACCATACCGGTATAAAGATGCGAAAATTCTTTAACCAGGATCTCCATAGACCACCCGTCACTTATTATATGGTGGATGTTGAACACCATTAAGTATTCGTCTGAGTGGGTTCTGATCAACGCTACTTTGAAAAGGGGTGCTTGGCTCAACTCAAATGTGTGGCGGTAAATCTTATTAAGCAGAGGAGTCACGCTTTCTTCTGTAGCATAGTTTTCCCGAAGATCATAATATGCTATATCTGAGTTTATCTCCTCCGTGCCGGAGATATACTGATACAATACTCCTTTTTCCTCTCGGAAAGAGGTGCGCAGACTTTCGTAACGTGCCAGCAGGGCATTATATGCACACTGGATCATTTCCCGGTCTATATTTCCTGCCAGTTGGTAGGCTCCTGGGATATTGTAGGATATATTTCCTTCCTCAAACTGACTGAGCACCCATAACCTGTGCTGTGAAGGTGTGGCACGGTAGCGTTCCTTTTTAGGAGCTGCCTCAATATTACTACTGTCTCTGGACACTAGCCGGGGGGCGATGACCTTAATAGTAGGATACTGAAATAGGTCCCTAACTTCCATAGAAAGCCCTAATGACTGCTGTACCTTATTTACCAGCCGCACGGCCCTGAGACTGTGGCCTCCTAACTCAAAGAAGCTATCGGTTATACCAACGCCTTCTACATTAAGAACTTCTTCCCAAATCTGAACCAGTTCAGCTTCAAGCTTACTGCGCGGAGTTTCATATTGTCGTACTACTACATCTTCTGAACTTACTGCCGGTAATGCTTTCTTATCCACCTTACCGTTAGCAGTCATAGGAATAGCCTCCAGATCTATAAAGTAGGCAGGAACCATGTAGGCGGGCAGTTTGCTGCTCAGGTAATCCTTTACCTCTGCTTTATCCAGGTCGTCGGATACTACTAAATAGGCTATAAGGCTTGCTTCTGAGTGCTCTGTCCGAACGACAACTACGGCTTCATTCACCCCTGGGTGGGATAAAAGGGTATGCTCAATCTCGCCTAGTTCTATGCGATGTCCTCGTACCTTGACCTGGTCATCTATACGGCCCTGGTACTCCAGTATAGTACCCGGCAGCCAGCGGCACAGGTCGCCGGTTTTGTACAGTCTTTCCCCAGGATTGAAAGGACTGGCTATAAACTTCTCCCCCGTTAGCTCCTCACGGTTCAGGTAACCACGGGCAAGTCCACTGCCCCCAAGATAAAGCTGTCCGCTTACCCCTACCGGCTGAAGCTGCATGGCTTCTGAAAGTACGTAAGCCTGCGTATTGCTCACCGGTCGGCCTATCGGTACAGTAGTATCGTAGGTGCCATCCAGGCGGTAACTAGTACTGTAGGTCGTGTCTTCCGACGGACCGTACAAATTACGTACCTCTATGCCGGAATCTTTTAAGTGGTCGGCTATGCTTAGCGGAAAAGGCTCCCCGGCAAGGTTTATCGCCACGATGTTTTGCAAATCCAGACCGGTCTGCAACAGGCTGTGCATTACGCTGGGAACGGTATTGATCAAAACCGCCCTGTCTTCGGACAGATGCCCGGCAATGGAAAGGCCGTCCTTCAGTATTCTGACTTTCTTACCGGTAATAAGAGGGTAGAATAATTCGAACACCGACAGATCAAAGCAATGGGAGGTTACGGCGTAAACCGTCTCGGCGCCTGTCCGGCTAAATTCTTTTACCGCCCAGTGCAGCAAGGCGACTACATTCCTATGCTCGATCATCACGCCTTTGGGCTGGCCCGTAGAGCCGGAAGTATACAGGACGTAGGCCAGATCGCCGGGACTAATAGTCTTGCCGGGATGTACTGAAGACGGGGAAGAAGCATGAAAGTCATTCAGAAGGCTCTGGTCTATCGTAAGTTTGCGGTTGCTGTCTGCCTCCATAAAGGCGATGCGTGACTCGGGGTAGTTAGGATCGATAGGCACATACGCCGCACCTGTTTTCAGTACGGCCAGCAGGGAAATGAGAAGCCACTCGCTGCGCTCAAGCTTTACGCCTACCAGGTCTTCGGAAACTAAACCGTACTCAGTAATCAGGTAACGGGCCAGTCGGTTGGACGCTTCGTCCAGTTCCCGGTAGGTCAGAGCACGCTCTTCGGCTAAAACGGCCACAGCTTCAGGGCTCTTGCCTGCCTGAGCATGGAACAGGCTTAGCAAAGTATCCTCTGCAGGGTAGTCCACCGTAGTGCGGTTAAACTCATCAAGCAACTGCTGCTCTTCAGACTGGCTAAGCAAGTTAATATCTGAAATTTCACGGCTGGGTACATTCATACCTCCTAGCAACATGTTTTCCAAATGTGCAGGCAGCCGCTCTATAAAGGATGCACTATAGATATCTGAATTGTAGGTAAGGCGAAGAGTAAGGCCTTCTTTTTCTGTAAACGCAAAAGAAATATCGAACTGTGCCGTGTCCTGCGGTATATCGTATGGAGATATGAAAACTGCTCCGGCTCTCTCGTAATCAAATGCATTAAGCTGTTGCTGATTATGCAGTACGACCAAAACATCGAATAAAGGTGACCGGGAAGTATCCCGTACAATAGACAACTCATCTACCAATTGGTCAAAAGGGTACCGCTGATAAGCATATGCATCAAACAGGACCTTCTTCTCCTTTTCAATAAGGCTTGAAAAGGTTTCTCTTTCCTGGATTCGGGTACGAACAGCCAGGGTATTGAGGTAAAGTCCGATCTGATTTTCAAGGTCGGGATGTTCTCTGCCGGCTATGGGTGTACCCAGTACAATATCATTCTGGTTGCTATACCTGGAGAGCAGGGCATTGATACCTGACATCAGCACCGTGAACAAGGTGACCTGGTTTTTTTTTGCAAAGCCTTTTAATTGCGACAAAAAGGCCTGGGAATAATGAAAGACTATCTCTTTTCCCGCACTTGTTCTGACGGTTGGCCTTTTATTCTTACCCGGCAATTCCAGAACGGGTACTTCATCATTAAATTGGTTAAGCCAGTATGACCTTGCTTCTTTCTGGGTATCTGACTGGTTTTGGTTGTCCAGCCAGGCGGTATAGTCTTTATACTGTATGGGTAACTCCGGAAGGGAGATTTTCTTTGTCTGCTGAAGCTGCCCGTAAGCCGAAAACACTTCTTTGATAAATACTTCCAAAGACCATCCGTCACCGATAATATGGTGCATGATCAGGGCCAGGAGGTGTTTGTCATCTTCTGCTTTTATGATATACACCCGGAACAGGCCGGCAGCCGCAGAAAGGTCAAATGCTTCCTGGCGGGCTGTAGTGATGAAGTCACTGGCTGTTTTATAAGGGTATTGGGTGGTAGAAAAGTCCAGTACCTTCAGACTGGTCTCAAATTTTTCTGCAGGCACGACGTACTGTCTCAACTGATTGTCAGCGTCAAGTCTGAACCCTGTACGCAGTATCTCATGCCGGGCTATCACATGACGAAGTGCCGCTTCCAGTTGTTCGATATTAAGGTTACCCTCCAGGCTCAGAGCTCCGGAAATGTGATAGGCTTTACTGCTATCGCCTAATTGACTCAGGGCATATAGTCTCCGCTGACCCGGCGTGACAGGGTAGGTTGCTTGATCGGATAGAATTGGGATGGCACTAAATACATCTTTATCAGCCTTATTCGAGAAGTATCTGATGGTAGGATTTACATAAAATGCATTGAAGGAAATACTTATTCCCAACTGACGCTGCATACTATTGATCACCTGGCGAATCATCAGACTATGACCGCCTAATTCAAAGAAGTTATCAGTGGTACCAAAACGGTCCGTACCAAGCACCTCCTGCCAAATGGCATGAATCCCCCGTTCCACTTCGTTTACGGGAGCGACGATTTCGCCGGTGCCTGTTTTTTTGCCGGCCATCACTGACAGAGCCTTACGGTCGACCTTACCATTGGGCGTGAGCGGAATACTTTCCAGCTTCAGGAAGGCGTTAGGTAGCATATAAGCAGGTAACTTACCTGCTACAAATACCCTTAAAGCCTCATGCTCAATATCCTTACGACTTACGTAAAAGGCTGTGAGAGCAGGGCCGGTATTTTTTTCTATAATTTCGACGACGACTTCGTTGATAGCTTCTGAAAAGCCGGAAATGGCATTTTCTATTTCCCCTAATTCAATCCGGTAGCCTCTGAGCTTTACCTGATTATCTTTTCTACCCAGGAAGGTGATATTGCCGTCCGGCATCCAAAGGGCAAGATCACCGGTGTCATACATACGTTCACCTTTACGGAAGGGATTTTCCAGGAATTTTTCAGCAGTAAGCTCCGGTTTATTCAGGTACCCGGCTGCCACACCGGCTCCGGCCAGGTAAAGTTTACCAGGCATCCCCGGAGGAATGGGCTGGAGGTTATCATCCAGGATATAAGCACGGGTGCCGCGTATGGGCCGGCCAATGGGCACATTGATATAAGTCTGCCCGGATACACGGTATACTGTGCTGTACGTAGTGTCCTCAGATGGGCCGTACAGGTTTCTGACCTGGGGTATATTGGCTACCAGCCTGGCTGCCAGATCGGCAGGAAACGGCTCACCCGCAAGGTTAAGTACATTTACATTACTTAGGATAGCTTCACCCTTATCAGTGATAAGCTTTCTTATAACAGAAGGCACCGTATTCAGCAGGATGTGGCTATCACTCTTCATGTAGATAGGAATATCCAAGGCATTTTTTAGTACGCGGATAGTGGATCCTACAGAAAGGGTATAAAATATCTCAAAAACAGAAAGGTCAAAACAATGAGAGGTAGCAGCATAAACGGTTTTAAATGAGGCGTTGTCAAACTCTTCCCAAGCCCACTGCATGAAAGCCATTGCATTGCTATGAGTGATCATTACTCCTTTAGGCTGACCAGTTGTACCGGATGTATATATCAGGTAAGCGATGTCATCTCCCGCCCTGTAAATAGTAGGATTATGCTTATCATAAGTATCCCGGACTGACAGGAAGTGATCAATAAACGGTTGATCTATAATAACCTTGCTCTGACTGTCTTCTTCCAGATAGGCTACCCGCTCCTGGGGATATGCAGTATCTATGGGGACATAGGCAGCCCCTGCTTTCAGCACGGCCAGTAGGGAAATGATGAGATGCTGGCTCCGGTCCAGCTTCACTCCCACAAAGTCACCAGGCTGAACCTGGTATTTATGAATAAGGCAAGTGGCAAGCTGATTAGCTTGGTGATTTATTTCTTTGTAGGTAAATCTTTGCTCGCCGAATACGATGGCCGTTACTGCAGGGGCGTCAGTTGCCTGCTTTTCGAACAGTTGAATTATAGTGCCGGAAGGGACTGATCCAGTTAGAGGCGCATGCTGATTAAAATGCTCCACAACAGTGTCAAACTCACGTTCAGTAAGTAATGAGGCGGTTGCAAGGAGTGAGTTAAGGTATGAATCCAAATTACGGATCATACGCGAAAACATAAGTAAGAAGTGCTCAGCTTTAAATTTATCTACAAAATACGACGAATAGGACAATTGAAGATATATGCCATTTTCCCCTGATTTACAGACCGCAAGTGCAAAAGGGTTTATGCTTTTAAGCAGATCCTGGCTAAATATGAGGGCGTAGGGGGTATAATAGTTAAAGGACTCCAGGTTTAATCTCTTAAGTTCTTCATCATCGTAGTTTGCGTGCCTGTATACTTCCTGTATTTCGGCCTTGGTAGTCTGCAGGCTGTCTTTAAGCGTGTGATCTGACAAGCTGTGCGTATTAATCAGCAAAGGCTTGCCATCCTTAATAGCTGAGCACGATGAAAATATCGCTTCCGGTCCCTCGAAGTATCGCTGCAGAAGGGCATTATAGATTGCCATGCATACTGTATAAATTACGATGTCCTTTCCGGAAGTGACGTTATTGAAGGAGGCGCAGTCCTCACCTTTAACCAGCAGCCTTTTGTCAATACGGGGTACGGTTAGGTCGAATTCATATACTTCTTTATCCCTAACTTTCTCCTTCCAGTAATAGGAAATGATCTTATCTTCACTATCGGACATATCGGAACACATTAAGCCGGATAATGGTAGAATTGGTACAATAACACGTACGGCTTATTGAAATAGAAAAACTAACTTGATTTTTAGCAGTCTGCAGAGGCCTTAATAAGGGGATAAATATAAAACCTGCCAGCCGTGAGGCTCCCTGTTCCAATTCTCCTATCAGGAACGTACAGAAAGGTCTGTTTCGGGGAAAAACTTACCTGCCAGCCAGTTCTGTAGTAAGGTTATTTTGGATTAAATCTGTGAACTAGATACAGCTTCGCTAAGCAGAGTCACAGGTGAATATTACTCAACCACTAATCGCTTTAAAGCTAAGACCATCATTGGTGAAAACCAATTTTTTTGGTGTGATTCTATTAGACTTTCCTATTCATAGCGAGGGTGCATCCTACACTTTACATCGAATAAAAACCCTGGAAAAGCCTCACTTATTTGAAAATGATTTTCCACAAATAAATATATTAAATTAGCCGCATGTTCAAAATAAAAACATCTAAAAGGACAGGTAAAACACTCAGTAAATCAACTATTGATGCATTTTGCAAAATTAGACTTTTTATCATTTTATTAAATGATAAAAAGTCAATGTAACCTTATTCACACATTGATAAAATTGTAAATTTTTGTATTTAACCTTAAAAGGCTCTTTTTTTACTCGGTAGATTTGAGGAATAGCTGGGAAGTCGAAATTAATTAGATTATGCTTTCCTTGAGCACGAGTTGTAGGCTTCTCCAGAAATCAAACTGTTTAATAGTAGAGAAATAGTGTTTATTTTGAGCAGTCCATTATGAGAAAAAGCAAGTTTTCACCGCAGAGGTCCGCCAATATTCTAGAGGAGTTTGACCAAGGAAAAAGTGTGGAGGAGACTAGTCGAGCCTTTGGAGTAAGTAAGCCTACTTTTTATAAGTGGCGGAATGCTACGCTGACTTGATTGGCCGGGAATTGATGCGCCTCAAGGAACTTGGTTAGCACTCCCCATTTACTTGGTTAGTCTTAGTTAAATTAGGCCGCCAGTCTGAACAACTCGACAGGTTTTATTCTGCCAATATCCTAATGCCTTCTTTTTTGATAAACTTATTAATCCCCTTGAATTGGGTTAGTCCATCCTCTGCCGGATGTATAGAGACTGGTGCATAAAGTGAGTCATTAAGCAGTAAAGTAACTAACTTAAAGACACGATGAAGGATAAGAAAGAAGATTTCGATTACGAGTCATTCAAGCAAAAGTCTCGCGGAAAAACTGATATAAGAGGGATATTGGGGTGTTCCTGTTCCCTCTTTTATGAGAGTTCATAAGCCTCGCTTATTCCATGGCCTCGGGCCTCTGGGCTGGATTAAATTTTAATAGCAACTTTATTATATTATAGGCTTATATAATAAACAGCCAACTTTGATGTAACCGTCCGTCCTTACCCTTTTATTTTTCCTGTAGGGCTTGAACCGTACTCCCTAGAACGCAAACCTGCCGGAAAAAGAACTACCAAACAATTTCAAAGCAGTTGGGTGTGAGCAATACCCGACTCTAGGAAAAACGGCATGTCTGAGTTGCGGGATGGTCAAGCGGGTATTCCGCTAATAAGTCGGAAACTCCTCGCTCCAGCTTGGTAATTGAAGTAAAATGATCTTAAACTAAGAAAGCAAACCTTGTTACCAAAGTCTGCTTTCTGTTCCGTGATCCATTCAGGACTCGAACCTGAAACCTACTGCTTAGAAGGCAGTTGCTCTATCCAGTTGAGCTAATGGACCGATATATCAGGCAGCGCCCGATTTTTTTTGTGACTGCAAAGGTAAGAACTTTTCGGAACCATGAAATATAGTAGTAGGTTTTTTAATCAAAAAAGCCAATAAACATCAAATTCACGAAAGAAATAGGTAAATTCGTAAAATAGTAAAATCCCTCTTTGAGCCTAATATAGACCGTCTTATGCTTCATAAACCGATAGTTTGGGGATTCTTTCTTCTATTGCTTTCGACCATATTCACCTGCGTACCTTTTATTGCATTTTCGCAGATAAGTGGTAACGATATTAGGGTTCATCAAGTAGCCTGTCCGCCTACCAGGTCTACTCCACTGGCTTTAGATGACGTATATATCATTGAAACAGAGGAGGAGGCTCGATTCTGCCCTGTTTCGAACGATTACCTTCCTGATGCGAAGACCCCCTCCTTTACCATTTTGGAAATATCACGGTCAAATGAAAGAGACGATCCTGACGATGGCAGGCACATGGGCGAGAATGATGATGAGGAAGACAAAGATGAGGATAACGCTGAAACAGAGATAATAAGGGAAGGCATATGCCTGAACGTAAAAAGCGGCACTAAGGCAAACGAGCGCCTATTTATCAGGTACAGAATATGCACGGACGGCGGAAACTGCTCTGAGGCTACTGCTTTGATTTTTGTCAGAAAAGTACGAAACAGACAAATCTGGACCGCATCTGAGCAGGTGCTTACAAGCCCCCAGAAGAGCGTAGTTATCCCTGTACTTACAAATGACCGGCCTCGCCTTTTCAGCACCCATGTAAATATTAAGGCTGTTCAAAATGGTACGGCTGAGGTGAGAAACAATGATATTTTATTTAACCCTGCAGAGGGCTTCTCAGGTCTTGCTAAGATTCAATATGAGGTTTGTCAGATAATAGACAATAAGAGAAGCTGCAGACCGGCATTTGCTTATGTACACGTATGTGATCTGAGCCCTGCGCCTATTGCTAAAAATGACAATTATACTGTCCAGGCAGGGGACATACTGGAAGTTGTCGCTCCAGGAGTATTAGACAATGACCTACTCAACGGGAGTACGGGTGTAAGAACAAGACTTACGCGATACGCTTCTAAGGGAACCCTTCAATTTCGTGCAAACGGATCCTTTACATATTCACCTGATCAGGAGGCAAGAGGTGAGGACAGTTTTGCGTATGAGTTACTTAATGATCAAGGCACATCGGACGTGGCAGAGGTTACTATTAACCTTCTCGAGCCGGAAACACCCTTCCAAACCTCACCTGACTATTATTCCCTTACGGAAGGCGGCCGGCTCAGCGTTACCCCAGAAGAAGGAGTAATGAAAAATGACCGCGTTGATAACCGGCAAGAAACCACTGTGATTTTGGGTCAGGCCACAAAATTCGGTACGTTAATCCTTGCCCAAGATGGCAGCTTTCAGTATACGCATAACGGGTCTGAAGAGCGCAAAGACTCATTCACATACCGCTTAGCCACAGAAGGGAAGCACTCCGGTCATGAAACAGTGCATTTACAGATAGAAAATGTGAATGATCCTCCGGTAGCTGTGCCAGACACCTATCAAATACCCGGTGACGGCCTTAACCTTTCCGTAGATGCCCAAATGGGTGTATTGGCCAATGACCGAGATATTGAAGGGAATAACCTTGTAGCTATTCTGGTAGATCAGCCTTTAAACGGACGTGTTCAGATGGAAGCCAGCGGAGCATTTACTTTTCAGGGTAATTCAGCGGTTACAACAACTCAGACATTCACCTACCGTGCATTCGATGGAATGAATTACAGCCAGAAGGTAGCGGTAATTCTGAGTCCCGGGATTAACTCTCCCCTTATTGCTATGGATGATCAATATGAAGTAACTGCAGGCAATACACTCACTATTACTAAAGAGCAAGGCCTCCTGGCCAATGATACAGTAGGAGAAAAAGTACCGCGCATTGAAATAACCAGACAACCCATATTCGGCAATCTTACCCTTAATAGTGATGGCTCGTTCCGCTATACGACTACATCTGATCTGGCTGGCACCGAACTATTTACTTATCGCCTGACCGATCAGGGCCGCCAAAGTAATGATGCTATCGTAGCCATTACGATTACTCCGGAAAACCGCCCCCCTATAGTGGAAAATGAAGGTCCTCTATCCCTTCAGGCAGGTCAGGCCATCTCACTTAATGTCCTGGAAAATGATGTAGACCCCGAGGCTGCTTCACTATATGTAGCGGATCTCACCCTTACTGATCCTTCCGCCGGATCAATTACATGGAACGATCGGGGAGATTTCACCTTTGCACCACACTATCTGTTCAGTGGCCGGGTAGAGGCTGTTTATACAGTCTCAGACGGTCATAATGAAGTGCAGGGAAGTGTAATAATCGATGTATTTCCTCCTGAGACCATGAGCCTGACGGTAAGATCGGGAGACGAGGTCAACCTTTGTCAGAGTTTATCGCTGGGTGCACAAAATGGCATCTATGTAAATCACATTTATATAGAGCCAAGGGCTGGAAAGCTTGAAGAAACGGATGCATGTGCCGTGTATTATCCTCAAAACAGAGAGCACGATATCCTTATGGATGAAATATTGCTTTCTATTTGTGAGCAGGGAGATAACTGTAAAACGCTGGCTGTAGAACTCGAAATTGTCCCTGAGCTTAAAGTGTACGGTGGGTTTTCACCCAATTCTGACTCCTACAATGAGACCTGGCAGATCAGTGGCATTCAATGGTATCAGGAAAACAAAGTGAGTGTATATAACAACGAGGGAGACCTGGTATTTCAGGGTGTAAACTATGACAATTCAGAGGTGGTATGGCAAGGACATGGGAACTATGGCCAATACAGTGGCCAGCCTCTTCCCGAGGGCTCATACTCATATGTAATTCATCTTAATGGTCATAAGTCCAGAAGCGGCTCTGTAATTCTCGCACGATGAAGGTGGGCTTGCTGGTGGGACTATTATTTACCTGCTCATTGGCCGGAGCACAGACCCCGGAACTGAGTCAGCATTTTTTTCAGTATCCTGCACTAAATCCTGCCGAGACCGGGACCCTGGGCCAACCGGTATTTAATGCAGCTTATAACAGGCAATTCAGCTCTCACCCAGGCGCCCAGTCCAGTCAGTACGCAGGATTCCATGCCCCACTAAGCGACCGGAATATTGGTCTTGGCCTTTGGGTTTCCCATGCTTCCTACTTTGTCACCAGCCAAACAAATCTGTTTGCCTCTTACGCCTACCACATACGGAATGACGAATACCTTTTAAGCCTGGGTCTTCAGGCAGGATTTACCCAATATAACTTCAGTTTTTCTGATGTTGAGCTACTCGATCCTGATGATCCGGCCTTTGGCAATGACTTTAACACTGGCATCCTGGCTAATACCGGGGTAGGGATAAAGTATGCGACATCAAAATATGTACTTTCAATAGCTACACCTCGACTCATTCAGCATTCATTTCAAGACCAGGGACTTTCGTCTGAGTATCTGGAAAACAGGTCGGTCAACTTTTACACGTTATACCACTGGACGATCTCCCCTCAGTTAACACTTATACCATATGCTTACTTTTCCTATACGGAAGACCAAACATCGGATTTTGTAGTATCCTTATTAGGGGAGATAAGCAATACTTTTCTGGGCGGGCTTTCAATGAACAAGGATACTCAATGGACGGTATTCCTGGCCCTGGGAGTGAGTGAAAACCTCAGGTTCGGCTACGCTTATGAGTTTGGCAAGAGCAATGCCTCAATAAACCAGGCGAGCCGACATGAGATAGGAATACGTTACGCATTCACCGCCACTTCCGGAGCAAAATACCCCACCTCTCCATACTATTAATTAAGCATTCAATCATTTAATTGAGGTTTTATAACAAAAAAGGGCCCCAGATAAAATTTCCCTCCACAAATTTTTCATCTACTGGTAGCCAATTCCTATTTTAAGGATTCACTTATACGCATATAATTATGAAAAAACTAAAATTGACTGACCTGAAAGTTCAGAGCATGGTAACCAAAAGTGAAATGGCCCTGAATAAGGGTGGGGTTACCGGAGATGTTTGTTATACTGATAATGAGTGGGTGTGTAACTCAGGTACATGCACTAAATATGCTCCCTGCGTACCTCCTTTACCCTATTAATTTTAAAAATTTAAGTACAAATAAGAAGGGCAGGAAAAAACCCGCCCTTTTTCATGTGTATTGGTTTGGATTTATAAAAATTGTTATGCTATATTTGCATCACTTTTGCGGGAAGCAGGAACAAAAAACAGCCTTCCAGCTTCTAAAAAACCGCTAAAGTATCATCCGGAGAGGTGGGTGAGTGGCTGAAACCAGCAGTTTGCTAAACTGCCGTACCCGTAAGGGTACCGGGGGTTCGAATCCCCCTCTCTCCGCAAACGGCCCTTCTTTTGGACGGGCTTTTTTTACCTTTTCGGGGTGTAGCGCAGTCCGGTTAGCGTACCTGCTTTGGGAGCAGGGGGTCGCAGGTTCGAATCCTGCCACCCCGACGAAAAGGCAACCGCTTCAGTTTTCTGAAGCGGTTTTTTTATGCCTTATCAAATCAGTTGGCAGCAGAACATTTTACTCCCTACCCCCTTATCCTGCCAACAGACGAAAAGGCAACCCTTTCAGTTTTCTGAAGGATTTTATGCCGTATTATTATTTCTCTACAAACATTTGGCCTAAACAGCAAATTACTTTCCTGAGTGCATAAGCGATATATGAGTAAGCCATTAATCACTGACCTGAATATTCCTCTTTTCTCTTTCGAAGAATGTATCTGGTATATTGATAGAGGATTTTATGACTGCCTCCACATCCGCACGGGTAATGCGATAGAAAAGGCCATATCAACTGATGATGGAAGAAGCACTACTTTCACACTTGAAGGCCATGGAAACCACTTGTCCATTATATGTGAACCGGAATACCGGCAAGAGGTGCTTGACTATGTGAGTATCTGGCTTGACCTGAACAGAGAGATGGGTTCTTTTGAGAGCCTGGCATCAGAGGAACCCAAATTCATGGCTTTGTATAAAGCCTACCGCGGCCTACGGCTCATTCGTATTCCTGACCTATTTGAAGCACTGGCCTGGAGCATCATCGGCCAGCAAATAAATTTAAATTTTGCTTATCAGTTAAAAAGCCGGCTGGTAAGTAAATATGGCTTCCAGGCAGATAACGGAGTCTATATTTTTCCTGACCCTGGCACAATAGCTGAATTGCAACCTGCTGAACTTAAAAAGCTACAGTTTAGCCAGAGGAAAGCAGAATATCTGATAGGTATCGCCAACGCAATGGCAACGGGCCAACTATCACGTGAAAAACTAATGAAACTGAAAAGCGTGGAGGCTAAATGCAATACACTTATAAGCTATCGTGGCATAGGACCCTGGTCGGCAAATTATGTGCTGATGAGAGCCATAGGGTGTACGAATGTCATACCTCATGGCGATGCAGGAATGATTAATGCCTACAAAAAAATATTTGGCCTTAGCCAAAAACCCGATAACCAAGAAATAATCACCTACCTAAGTCACTTTCCTGGCTGGCAGTCCTACGTAGTACTGTACTGGTGGAGGTCTCTTTCCGATAAGTGAATAAACAATACACACCTTCTTATCAAGCTTAAAATTTCGTAAATTCATCAATAATTGCATATGAGAAGGCCCCTACTTATCACTTTTTTGATTCTGCTGGTGTCTGGAGCTATGACGGGCTGCAAGCAGGAAACCGATCCGGCTCCGCTACCATCTGCTAGTGATGATGACAGACCGCCTACCGGTCTGAGCGAAAGCCAGGAAACATTTAGTCTGGCCCTAAACGGCAAGCCTTGGCTGACCACCCCCTCACTAGAGGTAAGAGCGGACTACACAGGACGGTATTTTTTAGCGCTTTATTTCGACACGAACGCTCCTGACCTGAATATGGTAATGATTATTAATGAGGACCCCATCAGGGAACAGGTATACCAGCTGGGACCCTCATCCACTGATGGCTCTGCAAGTGCTGTCATTAATTATTCACTGGATGGTGGGAGTTGCTCATACAGCTTTTCTAATCTGGTGGATGGGTCCGTTCACATTACAGAGTTTGACACAGTCTTACAGGTATGCAGAGGTACTTTTAAATTTAAATCTTTCACTAATAGCTGTGACACTCTTAAAGTAACAAATGGCCGTTTCGCCTCTACGCTAGACCTGTAATTACGCTTCTTTTTATTACACACTCTCTTTTAGGGTGATTTTTCTAACTCACTAATTCACAACTCAAAACGATGATATAGGGTTAGTTTTTAAATCAAAACATTCTTAAAATCACTGTTTTTTTATTATTTTATTACATAGAGTAATCACACCAAACGATGAGATAAACCTGATGTTACCCTGAAAAATTATTTAAATGGATACATTAAAAGATATCCCTCTAAATACTATTAAAGATCAAGAAGAAAAACGCCTGCAAAATCTTCATACATATGCTGTATTTGATATAGAGCAGGAACCTGAGCTTAATGAGCTGATAAACCTATTGGCAGACATATGCCATACGCCAATTGCCTTTATTTCTTTCATTGATAAAGACTGCCAGAAATTCAAGGCCTGTACAGGTATTGACATAAAAGATACTCCCAGGGAAATAGCCTTTTGCGACATTACCATCAGGAATAATGAACTGCTAGTGATCCCGGACACACAAGAGGATGAAAGGCTAAAAGATAATCCACTGGTAAAAAACCCTCCCCATATCCGGTTTTATGCAGGCATGCCACTGACCACCCCGGCAGGTTTTAACATTGGCACACTGTGCATCGCAGACTTTCAGCCCAGGTGTCTGTCAGAATCCCAGGAAAAGCTCATGAAGGTTCAAGCCAGGCAGGTTGTGCAATACCTAGAATTGCGCAAAAAAGAAAAGGAACTGGCGGTGTCAGAAAAAGAACTATCTCTTACAAAAAAATCAGTGGCCAGCCGGGAAGCCGTACTTAACAGGGCTCAGAAGGCGGCAAGTGTAGCAATATTTGATATCGATCTATGCAATGATAACGTGATCTATAGTCCCTGTTTTGCTTCACTGATAGGCATAAATGATTCACGCCAGCTTGCAGTCTCCAGCTACCTGGAGTTTATTATCAGAGAAGACCGGCACATTTTCTTAAACATGGTAAATGACGCAAGGAGAGGTAACGCTTTCCTGGAAGCCACTTACCGCTGCGTGAGAGAGGATACAGGCGAGATAATATACATGAATACCCGGGCAGAGGTGCTTTACAATGACGCTGGAAACCCTTGCAATATACTGGGAGTGAACCATGATATTACTGAGCAGAAAACTTACGAGCAGAAATTAATTGATAATGAGAAGCGCTGGAAACTGGCACTGGAGGGCGCAAAAGAAGGTGTCTGGGACTGGAACCTTGATACGTCAGAAATATTCTTTAGTGCTCAGTGGAAACTGATCATAGGATACCGGGACGATGAAATAAAAAACCAGCCGGACGAATGGATGAATAGGGTGCATCCGGATGACATACAAAATTTCAGCCACTGCCTGAAAAAATGTATGAGTAATGTAGGGGAAGAACCCAATGTAAATGAGCACCGGTTAAAACATAAAGAAGGCTTCTACAAATGGGTAAGAATCAGGGGCAAGGTACTTTCACGTGATGATGAGGGCAATGCTATACGTCTGATGGGTACCATGACAGATGTTAGTGAGCAAAAAAAGGTAGAGATGAACCTGGAGAGCAGGAATGTCGCTTTGAAAAAAGCTCATTTTGAACTGGACAATTTTGTATACAGGTTATCACATGACCTGAGAGCACCTCTGGCTTCCAGCCTCGGACTGATCGATGTCGTTCGCCACCTGGATAATATAGAGGAAATAAACAGAATGCTCACCCTGCTGGAAAATAGCCTGAATAAGCAGGATAAGACTATTTATGACATAATCGAATACTCTAAAAACTCGCGGTTTAAGGTACAAAATGTGGAAGTTGACCTTCACGGGTTAGTCGACGAGGCTTTTGAAAGTATGCTGACAAAGCATAAACCGGAGAAGGGAGTCGTTTTTGAAAATAAGGTTAGTGGTAAAGTAGTTTCCGACCCATACCGCCTAAACCTGATTTTTCAAAATATTTTGGACAACTGCTTTCACTACACTGATAAACATTGCGATCAAATCCTGGTCACTGCGGAAGACCGATGCATTAACGGCACCCAGGTCATTAAGATAGAGGACAATGGCATCGGCATCAAGCCAGCTTACCAGGAGAAGGTTTTCAATATGTTTTTTCGGGCTACTGAACTAAGTACAGGATCTGGTCTGGGGCTATACATAGCCAGAGAGGCTTTGTATAAGCTTAAAGGACATATTTCACTTCAATCGGATATCGGGAAGGGGACTCTAGTAATTATTAAGATTCCGATGGTAGATGCTAATCTTAAAGGCCAATAGAAAAGCCGCTTTTAAGATTTTTATGGGCTGGTTCTTCTATAGTCTCTGTTTCACGAACAAGAGCCCTGGCAAGTGCCGCATTACTATTGATTACTTTCATTCCCATTACCTCAGGGTCTTTAAGCACCAGGTTAAATTCGGTGCAGCCGAGAATGATTGCTTCAGCTCCGGCATCTTTAAAGTAAGTCAGAGCTTCATCCAGCCAGTTGTACACCTTGTCAGTAATCCCAGTGGCACAGGCTTTTATACCATAAGTCTCATCATATATCATCCTGTGAACGACCTCTTGCTGGAAGGTTAGAGAGGGCAAAATAGGCTGCAGGCCGCATCCTTCCAGTTGCCGGTAATAAGTACCTGCCTTATATGTGCCTGTGGTGGATAATACACCTACTTTAGTAATGTGTGGAAACTGTTCGCGAATATGCCGGCAGGTCTCATCGGGCATGTTCAACAGCTTTAGTGACGATCTGTGTTTTTGTAATTGATCCAGGATCACCTCAAAAATAGCCGGAATATGAGAACTATTACAAGCCAGGCCCGCTACGCCTGCACCTGCCTTTTCAAGACGAAGGAGTATTTCCGATATAGCATAAGCAGGATTGACCGCCGAGTAGCCTTCAAAGTATGCTGTACGGTCAGTGATATGACTTGGAAAAGACATCAGGATAACATCCCGGTGGTCCTGGTCTTTAGAGGCAGGGGTTAACCTTGTTACTTCATGTAGCAGATCAGCACCGGCCTGCGGGCCCATACCACCCACTATACCTATGGTTTTTTCTTTTTCGGTTTTCACTGGTCAGGTGAATCAGGTTGTTCAGCCAGCAACCGCCTTTCCTTAAGCAGGATCGATATTCGGCTTTGCACGAATATAATTAATAAAGCTGAAAAACTTAATTACCATAAGAGATTATCAGGACAGGGAAATACTAATTATTACAAATCTCCAGTCTAATAATATTATTTATGCCCAAAAATTCATTAGTCAATATTATTAACTTTTATCGCAAAGTTTATTCCCTGAAACTCCTCAGTTCTACCGGCAATAAGTATCCCAATAACCTCTTCGGTATCCTCGGTAATGAGTGGGCCGCCGCTGTTTCCGGGGTAAGCTGAAACGTCTAACTGGAAAATGTCCGCTCCCATGGCCTCTTCATTACTGATGGTACCGGTGGTGGTAGAAGAGTTTCCATCGGGATAACCTATAAGCACCACGGGAGTACGTGCCGTAATGCCATCACTGTCCCCAAGGTAAAGCCGGGGAAAGTCTTCCGGCAGATCGGTAGGCTGTATAAGCTCTAACCTGGCTACGTCGTTGAGGTAATAATTAATATCACCTGGAGGGCTTGTATCGGGATCCTTCCATACGATACGGGCCGTGGTGGTAATGGGTGGGTCAGCGTTTGAAAATGTCAGGGTTACCTCCTCCCCTACTTCCATGTCTTCCACTACATGGCGGGCAGTCAGCAGTTCTGTTTCGTTATACAAAAAAGCTGTCCCTATACCCCCGGCCGTTTGTACCATAGCTACCGGCATCTCCAGGTCACGGTTGTAGCGCGGCCGGGCAGGCACCCATCCTGCCCCGAAAAGGAGGTATACCAGCGGAAAGAGCAGAAGAGAAGCTAAAAAGAGGATCATTAACGTACGTCCGCGCTTTCTGACCTTATCTTTATATATCCTGGTCTCGCCCGGGCTTAAGCCTAATAGTATCATCTGACAGCCAGTTTTTTAAACGTTTTCAATTTGTTTCGTAAACCTGTAGTAGGGTACCCGTAGCCTGTGCCATTCCTCCGGTGCAATCGACTTATAAGCCGGATATTCGTGGTATAGTTTTCTGACCTCATCGATGAACTGCAGATGTCTCAGGGGCTCAAAGTTGGTTTTATCCTGCATGTAGCCTTTCTCTTCGTAAAACACGAGCATGTTTTTAAGGTCTTCATTTACCCACGTGCCGTCTTCATCTCCCTGATACTCCAGAAACTTCTCTTCTTTAAAGTGATCAAGGGCTTTATTGATCATAGCCATATTCTGCCCTATGACCATTTTGGGCACATACATTGACTGCCCGAAGAGGGTCTGTTTATCGCTATTGATCTTAACGAGGGGGAAGGTGGCCCGTCGGGCGATCTTGATGGACTCGGTAGGCTCCTTACGTATGAACTCGCTAACGTCCATGTCTGGCACGGCATTATGCTTTCGCGCCTGCCTCTCAAAGTTGCGAATACCGTCGCGATACAGCCGGGCATGCATTCCTTCGCTATGCTGGTTCAGGTACTCCCAAAGGTCTTCTTTGCCAATCATTGCAGACTTGCCTGCAATACTGTTATTAGACGCCCGGCGATAGCGTTCCATACTGCGCTTTAGCTCTTCTTCCATACTTCCGGAAGGGAAGATTCGCAGGATAGGTATGGTGGTATCCTTAATGTCCTGCTCTATCTCCTCTCTCCTACCCTTTAGCGTCTTAAAGTCACGGGGTAATTTATTATCCTGCTGACGCCCCAGTGTCTCACGTATGACCCGGATCATACTGTCTATCTGTTTAAGTCTGGGCAGTTCCACATCGCTTATAGACTTTAAGGCCAGTTCACCTTTGGTAATGCTATTGCGTATATCTACCAGCTTATTAGCAAACAGGTGCATTTTCATATACTCCAGCGTGGTGCGCATACGGTCTGCCAGTACCGGGTCTGATTGCAGGAGGAGCTTGTACCGGTTCTTCAGCATCCAGCGGGTCTGATTAGTAAGCATCACCTCCCATCGGTCCGGTTTGCCGGATATCTTGAGTGTCTGCCAGTACTGAACGGTATCATTGATAGCGTCGACTACCGCATTAAGATGCTCCCTGACCACATAGAGGTTTTCATAACGCTCCGTGGCACCGGTTACCAATTCGGCTATTCGCTCTATCAGTACATCCTCTGCCACCCTAAGGTTGTTTTTGATGGCTGTATAGTAGTTGGCCGTACCGTTGCTTGAAAAACGCGACTGAATGTGCTCTACATCACTGGCGGCATCATAGTTTTTATTGCGGATATTCTGTGTCTGCAACTCCACATCGGCAAGTACCTTACGGCCGGCTTCCACTTCCGTCCCGTTAAGCTCCTCAAAGGCTTCCCGCAGAAATCGCTCAAAGTTTTTCTTTGTGCCGTTCACGATGGCATTGTGTGTACGGCTTACGGGTGTTTTAGTGCCCTGTCGATAGTAAAACTCCGGGTCTGTCCAGCGGCCCAGCAGCTCTTCACTAAGCTGTATGGCCAGGTGTTCTTCAAGTTGTGATTTGGGGTATTGGATGGCGCTCAGGCCAAAAGTGCCATACTTATCCAGGTGCAGGTTGCCTTTTGCATCACCAAAGCGTACCAACCGTTTTTTCCTCAGGCCAAAGGCATTGAGGAAAAGATAAAGACCTGCCATTTTGTAGAGGCCTCCAAGGCTGCTGATAGAGGGAACATTGCCATTATAATCCTGAGATATGAACTGCGAGTATTCATAAGGGGGCTGGTCATATGATACGGAATGCCCGTTTGGCCATCGCATGCTATAGGCATTATCAGGCTTATTGTAATGGTCGAGCATTTTCAGGCCAGCGAATGTGTTGGCATAGATCACTTCCTTACCGGCAAACCCCTGCCTGCCGGGGATAAGGAACAGACCATACAGGTCTTCGATCCCTCTGAGAATATCCCGTATGAGATAAGCGATATCGATAAACACCCCCGTGCCGGTACCTCCTGTCAGAGACCCGGTAACAAATACGGCAGGTTTGCTGTCATCCGCCCCTTCTACTGTATGGCTTCCTACACGCTCGAAGGCATTTTTAATGTGGCTGCTAACGCGCTCAAAGTTATCCCTTCCCCACAGGGCTACACGGCCAAATGCAGGCAGGCCGCCTGCTCCGAAGCCACTATCCATGATCTGGTTCGCAGGTGGCAGCCACCAGGCATCCAGGAGATCATCCTTTTTCAGTGCATTGATCATGGTTTCCTTCTCATTGAGACTGATATGCACACGGGTGATTTCGTTTTTAAGTGCTGTTACACCGGGATGGGCATTCTCATCTGTTTCCAGATACAGGTACTGGACATTTTCAGGCCTGTTTTTGCCCGTACTTTCGTAAAAGAAGTTCTGCACATGCTCGAGCACCCGTAGTCCGCTGGTACCGATCCCGATAAGTAAGGTAGGTTTATCCATGTCGCGTTATTTAATAAGGTTCATAAGCCTGCTGTATCTGATCAGGTAAACGAGCAGGGGAATTAAAAAAACTATGAGAAGGGGAAGCATGGCCAGGTAAAAGGCAGGCTCTGACCACCTGAAGGCATGTAGCCCGTTTATTTTTATCATGAAAAAGAAAAACACCGCCAGCAGGATCATGTAGGAGACCAGGCTCCTTAGCAGGGCCAGGTTATAAAGCACGTCCACTGGCTCACCGGGATGGCTATTTCTCAATGTCCGAAACCAAACCAACTGGGCCAGCCATATGACTATTACAGCTATAGCCGCCAGCGCCAGGGTCTGCAGAAGAATATCCAGGGGCTCACGGTTATTTACAGAAAATAGAAACTGAATTATATCATTCATTATCACGCATCATTAAAAATAGCCGCTATCACCGCTGCCTTTATTACTATCGTCGTAAAAGTCATCTTCTTGTGCCGGGCGGCTCTTTTTCTTTCTTTTCCGGTCGGAGAAAAAATCATCGTCATTATCTACTACTCCTGCTACTTTAGGCTTAGGCGCTATAAATTGCTTGTACAGAAACCAGGCAATACCACCCAAAACAGCGAGAATCAAAAGCCAAAGCAGAAAGCTGCCTCCTCCCCCTTCGGCCTGGTAGGTGAAGTATTCGGTACTGGTGGCACTGCCTTCGTTAGAAACGACGACACGGTAGGGGCCTTCATTTTGCAGGGCAAAATTGTAATTAGTACGCCCCTTTACTTTTTTGGTCTGCGAGCTGCCGCGGTCTTCCATGTGCAAAAGCTTCACGGTATACTCGGCATCTTTTTTACACCCTACGCAAGACCAGCTCACAAGCATTTTATCCCCTTTAAGTTCGTAAGGTTTTTGCCTGGATCCTTTGGGGGTGACTATTTCCAGAATCGGTTCGTCTATGTGGGTAGAATCTATAATCTGCTTAGTACCTGCGGTATTGCCTGCCCCACGCATGCGGGTGAGGTCTATTTTAGATATCTCTATTTTGTAATCCTTGCGGTCGTCACGGTAGCGGAATATACCTAGTGCGTCCTTTCTGACGGCACTTCGGTAGTTATCCATATAGTTCTGCTCCTGTGTGGTATAGAGATTTTTACTATTGGTGTCTTCTCCAAGTCCGGATATCACGACCAGGTAATAACTGCTCAGGTTTGCATCAATAGCCACATCCGCAGCTTTGGCACGGGCTATTTCCCCAAAGGTATTCTGATCGGTATAGCGGCCCGGCATACGCCAGGCAGCATCCACATCAGAGGGTACATTATTCACCCTGTTTAGCCTGAACTGCTCATAGGTATCCTTGTCGCCAAAGGGCATGATAAGCAGGTAGCCTCCCTGGTTGATTAGTGGCTGACCTCCGCCGTTGACGATATTCTCTATGACGGGGTCTGTATTGCCGGACAGTCGCCAGTCCTGCATGAACCGGTCCTTGTTAAACTGTCCGCCTACAAGCTGGCGTACCAGTTCGCCTGCCTGGTCTCTCATTGCCGGAGTGATGCGGTTTTCACTGGAAAGGCCCCGGGGGTTGCCGGATACATCAACCAATACAAACACATTATCCTGCGCGAGAAGTGGAAGGCTAAGAAGGAGCAAGCCAACGAGTGATAAAAAGTATTTTCTGATCATTTCAGTAAGCTTTTGGGCGTATTAATAAACAGACTACAGCCCACACGATATAGGTTATGGCCAAAAAAACAGGAAAGTACCATTTTTTAAGTATTTCCCTGATCATTTCCTGCACACCGGACTGATAGGATGAGAGGTAGGTGGCGTCCTGTTCCACATAGTAATTACAGACATTCATGGCCATGTCGAAGAAGTCCCAGTTAAGATCACCGCCCAGGTTCATGATACCGATATCATCCCAGAAAAGATCAAAAGACTCATCAGCACACAGCATATTTTCTACCTCCCGGGTATCCATATAGGATTCAGCACCATCTGTAACGATGATGAGAATACGCCTTGAATACTCACGATTCATGGTCTGATTCTGAGCAAAGAGAAACTGCGATTGAATGGTTTCATAAAGCGGAGTCTTGGCAGTCAGCTCTATGGATTCGAGATACTGTATGGCCTGATTGTGGTCTTCAAAAAAAGCATGGCGGCCATTAAGTTGACGGGCGTCACTTACTGCCTGTATCTGCGCGGCGGTAGTTTTGGGGACACTGGTACCTGAGCTATCTGTAAACCAACTGATGATGACGTCGGTATTATCATCCAGGTCAGTGATGGTCTCCCCAAGGGCCAGCTTGCCATTTTCAATATTGGTCTCCATGCTGGTAGAGTTATCAATAAGCACTGCAACCAGGTAGTCAGGCTTATGCAAGGCAAAAAGGAGCAATAAAAAACCGGCAGCAGGGGCTATGATCCATAGTTTACTTTTTTGAAACAGGCTTCGTGCATTCCTGCCGAACCTGCGCCCCTCTCCCGGGGTAAAGGCCGGGGTGACCAGGCTGCTGATACGCCCGCGGTAATAGCGCGTGCGCATGCCGGCAAGCACGATGATGGTGATGACCATACAAACCACGAGTGCAAGCCAGTGAGTGAAGTGGACAGGCTGGCGCACATAAAAATCGGTATCAGCCCAGAGGTAGCTGAAGATAGCTATGAGCAGACCGATGACGGTGACAGAGGCTATGAGGCTGCTGCGTCTGATATGATGCTCACGGGTGTAGGGCCGTTCAGGACTACCTATGCGTGAAAGGAGTACGGTAAGCAAATAGATACCTGCAAGTGCGGCGAGTACAACCCACAGTGCCTGGAAATTGCTCTGCACAAAATGCCGGAAGTAACTGGCAATGGCATCTGATAAATCGGATAAATACTCCATCATCTTTTCAGTATTACTTCGGTTCCTGATTTACTGTCTTTATAGACAATACCGTAATCTTTTATCTGTAAAATATGGTTTTTTGCGACATCCACACCAGCGTACCGGTCAAGCGGCTGACCGGGTACTGCAGTGACATGCGGATATTCGCTAACCGCAACGAAGAGGGGTACGTAATCCATCTCTACTCCCAGTAGCTGCCGGGCGGACTTTCTCAGGTCATGGGCTTTTTCACCTATGGAGGCTGCCTGTTTGCTAAGTCCGGAGGAGGTGCCGCTTATCTCAGCAAGATTACGCACTTCTTCCAAAGCCACGGCCAGACGATTCAGGAAAGGGCCCAGTATGGCTTTAAACCGGTCTTTATCGATATAGGCCAGCTTCTTGTTTTCATTTGTTTCATCCTTAAGCTTTCGGACATGCGCGGGGTCCGTCCAAACCCCTGAAGTCGCAAGCCTATCCAGTTCAACGCCATATACTCTTACTTTATTAACTTGTTCTAAGAGTTCATTATCTAAAATAATGCTCGCAAGAATGCTTTGTTCCCTTAACGTTTCAGGGTCAGTGGTGCTTACTGATGCGAGATGAAGGAGGCTGTGGTAAAGGGCTAATCCCTGACTAATGATTTCCATCCGGTGTTCGGCAAACGCTTTAGCGTCTTCTTTAAAAAGAAGTGCTTTCCTGCCGGAATCACTCAGGTGACCGGTAGCAGCCGCCAGTTCACTCTCCTGTCGTGCTTTTCCTTCTTTCAGTGTGCTCAGCTCTTTTTGCAACCGGTTATTCTCTTCCTCCAGTTTCTTTAGTTTCTTTTCGCTTATTCCCGGGTCAGGGGCTGCACTTGCAGGCACTGATCCGGCTTCCAGTGAGGTTAGCCTTTTTAAGATTTCCTTTTGGGTGCTAACAAGAGTCTCATTATCACTGCTTTTCTGCTTTTTGGTAAATACAAGCGCTGCAAAAACGGCTGCCAGCAAGGCAAGCAGGGCAATAACCCAAAGCAGCCAGCCAGGTGAAGCGGTATTAGCCTCACTTGTATCCGCAGGCTGTTCATCAAGGGTTTCTTCCTGCCTGGCCGCAGGCATATCTTCGGCCACAGGAGGGTTAGCTTCAGAAAGGTCGCTTTCTGCTAACCAAAAGGTAGGAAACCCCTCCGGAATAATTCTGAGAGGAAACTGAAGTTTATTAAGGGTTACCTGCCCTTGCCTGATGGAGTCGTTCGTAAACCGAACAGTGGCATCATTAGCTATCTGAACTTTGATCTGATCATCAAAGCGGCTATCCAGCGGCTGCAGGTCTACCACCAACATTCCCTGATCTGGCGAAGCCGGCTTTCTTACTTTCAGGCTTTGCTTGATGGCCTCCTTCAGGTCAGCCATCCTGTTCACTATGCGTTGGTTAGCGGCGGTATCGCTTTCGTAAAGTTTGGTGTAATTGATCGTGCCTGGCTGTATGTTTCCCACACTACCGTATCTCAGTAGCAAGGTTTCACCGCGGTAGTCAATATATTTCCCTTGTGGGTTGTCTCCCATTTCGCGGAAAACCTCACCGGCAAAAAAGTGTATTTCACCTATCGAGTCACCAAAGTCGATGGTTTTTTCCTCATTTACCCGGATAAAATTATCACTCTGTGCATGAGCCGTCATGGCTATAAAGAGCAATCCCAAAAGGCAAGCTATCCTGATAAGGCTGGTATTTACTTTCATCCTAAAAGCCATGTATAGTGTTTTTCGTTTGTGTCGGCAATCTCCTGGTCCGAGATCAGGGCGAGTGCATCATGCAGCTCCCCGTCTGTCTCTTCTACCCGGCACCTGACCTGGTCATTTTCTGCAATTACCATTCCAATACGTTTGGTCCTTGTATGGACACGCACTTTGGCAATCGGGGAGTATTTATGCTTTTCGTTATTATTGATGATCTCGTCAGCATTCTGTCCCATTACCTGCACAAATCGCACCTGTTTCCCATCGAGATCAAAAGAACTCTGTAACTCTTCCACATTTCGTATGCCGCTTTCTCCGTTAAACTCGCTGCCCATTGGCACAAGGTTTTTAAAGCCCTGCACGCCCGCATTACGTGAATGTACTATACCAAAATGGCTATGTATACGGCTGCTATCTATGGTAATGGCATTATTACTAACCCCGTACAGACACGCGCCCCTTGCCACTGCACTTTTGAGTTCATCTTCCCGCAAAAACACCTCCTGGTATGAGATGCCTTTGCTCTTAAGAACGGAGGCTACCTTTGTTTTGATATATGGAAACAGCGTGCTGCGGCCGCTATATAGTACGGTGAGGGGTTCATTATCATACCCTTCTACCTGAAGTATATCTATTACAGAGGCTTTTACATTCTTATAGATTAACTGATCCAAAAGGGGGTGATTATAGAACTCTTTATTAAAAAAGTCCATCACCTCATCATCGGAATCCACAAGGATATCTGCCCGCTGGCCGGTGTACAGGTGGTAGAACTCTTCCAGAAAATCACTTACCTCCTGACTTACAAAGTAAGGCCGGTTCTGATTATGTATCCGGATCAACTGTATTTTGAGGCGTTGAGCCAGTTTTAATAAGCCGATAAGGCTTTCCTTAGAAACGGTATCGAAGTCGATGGTTTCGGATGGTAGTTCGCGATACCTGCGAACCCATTCATACAGGATATTCAGTATGCAATAGTCTATCGTATCTCCTCCTATTCCATACCCTAACTTTCCTTCCACGGTAAGGTGGTATTTCCGGTCTCCCTGCTCCTCATAGGCATAGCCATCTATCAGGGATGCGTTAATAGTGGCCCCTCCCATGTCAAAAATGAGGACTTTCTCTTGGTCGAAGGTTTCGGCTCTTCTGGTGAGCCGGAGGCGATTAAATATGTAATAGACCATAACAGCCTCAGCTTCAGGGATCACACGCACCTCGCTATAGGCATTCAGATACCCCACGCTGTCTACAAATGCCTGTGTCTTGGTAGCGGTAAAGTTATTGGGTATAGCCAGCGCTACGCGGGAGGCATTAAGAAGACCATCCTGCAGCAAATAAGAATACGTATCAGGCTGTGCCTCAACAGTTTTTCTGAACCCTGCCAACAGCTTTTTCACCATCAGGTAGGTAATTTGGGTGCCGTCGAGCCTCAGCTCATCCCCATTTTCAAAGGATATGGTTTTTTTATCGGTAAACCCCAGTAGTTTTTTAACAGATCGAAAGCTATCGCGGGCCAGTATGGTTTCGAAAGGGTCGGCCTCGCGCCCTACTTTGACCACGGCCCCGCCCAGACTGCGCCAGTCTGTTACGTCGGGGCTTTCAGAGGGGTCAAAAACGATCAGGGAAGATTCGATCAGGTCACGGCCTTCGGTATCCTGTCTTACCGCTACATTAGAAAAGTGTGTGCCTGCGGCTATGCAGGTACCTGTAGTACCGGGGTCAAGCCCGATCCAGGCATCTCCCATTGCAGGGCCTATATGAAAGGCCTCGCTTATGGTGGCCGAAAGATCGGTACGCCATACAAAACGGTGGTCCGCCCATATACTTAACTGAAAGGCGCACTGCATTGGCTGGTCCAGTGTAGCCTGTGGATCGGTCTTTTTTATTACTACAAAGAACTCGAATGGCTTATTTACATCCGGCCTGATGGGAAGTGTACGCCAGGTATCTCCTCTGAATACTGACTGGTACTGATCTTCTTCTTCCTGTATGAGCAGGTGCATATCAAAGCCCCGCGGGGCCTCTACCCTATCCAGCCGTAGATTGAGCGGAACGGAGCCGCGCAGGTAGCGAAGGTCATAGGTAAAGAAAATGCGAAAGGGTATGCGGGCAGTATCACCGGTAAATGCCCGGTATGGCGTTTTCAGTCTGCCAATACTGCGGTAGTCGATTTTCTCATAACTATCTCCGAAAGCGCTCATCTGGTAGCGTATGTTTCCGGGACGCCTCTTATATAAAAGCCAAAGAGCAAGACCTAAAAAGATAAGGGTGGGCAGAACCGTGGTCATGAGTATGGAGTAGTTTTTATCAAAATCAACATTCTGGTTATTCAGGGGCCTGCTTACCTGGTACATAAGGGGAATATTGCCGGCTTCTGTACGGTAACGGGTGTAAAACACATAAGTTAACAGCGGTAATGCCTCTTCCAGCCCCGCACGGGTGTTTATCCCCCCCAGTGACAGGTATGTGGATGGCAGAAAGTAGTTACCGCTCACGGAATCTACCTCTATAGGGTCATCGTCATGATCTACCAGGGCCCCTTCCTCATCTTCAGAAGACCTGGCCAGCAGGCGGGAATGCAGAACCTCGCCTCCAATCTCGACCTGCACACCTATCTTTTCTACCTGCAGGCGCCGGTTATGTTCAAAGTTTATGGTGATTGGCGAGGTCTCAAAATCAGTGCTCCGGTACCCGTCCTGGTCCAGTGAAAGGTCACTGTCTATTTTCATGACAGCATTGTTGGCAGCAGTGAGCCCGGCATGAGGCTTCACTTTGTAGGCTTTAATGCCATGAAAAATACGGTTGCGGGCGTTGTCATACTTGCCGGTATTTACCGCATAGTCGAAGTAATCAATTTTATAGAAGCGCGCATTGAGCTGATCGTGGGCCGTATTTACCTTACTGGCGAGGGTGCTGTTACCTCCGAAGACTCCCTGCCGGACTATCTCACCATCCTGTTTGTTTCCAAAGGTACTGCCTGCCAGGTAGTCGCTGAGAACGATGATGATGAGTTCATCAAAATAGTGATCCTCTAACGCTGTAATGACGGCGGGATATGCGTATGAGGACAAGGAGTAGCCATCCCTCCAGGCAGGCCGCTTGTTTTTAAAACGCTGAAACATATCCTCAAAGGTTCCTTCAGGATTATTCTGGTGAAACGTGACCCAATCGGGGGTGACCTGGTGCAGGAACTGGCCGGCGAAAGCCTCATACTGCTCCATATCCGTGGCACTATAGGGCTGTCTTACTTTTCGCAGATCCTGCATGCGGATACCAAAGTAGAAGAGGGAAATATTGTCTTTCTCAGAATCAAAAAAGGGGATTTCTCTCAGTTGTTCGTCCTCAAGGAGCAAGGTATTGGCACTGCGGTTAACGGTGACCTCATTTTCGAAAAGCCGGTAAAGGGTGCGGTATAACCTGGTATTGGCTGATGGGGACCTGTATTCGAATGGGGAGGAGAAATCATGAAGCACTACGTACCACCGGCGTACTGCACGCTCATCCACCGCCTGCCCATAGGAGGTGTAGCTGCTAAACAGGCAAAAAAATACTAGCGCCCAAATCAAAAAAATCCTAACTACAGGTAGAGGCATGCAGGCTCAGTGATTAATTCTTTATGCTCCTAAATGGGGAGTTATAATTATCTAAAAAAGGCTTTTTACACCAACATACCAAAAGCTTACATAAACATAAGCTCTCAGCCATACGGTTGCGGCCAACTCTTGTGACCGCTGGCAGACTATACATGGCCTTTGATTGGTAACTGAGGAAAACGGCCTTGCCAGGGGATTATTACATTATAAGCCCATTGCCATGGTTACTTACATCTGGGGCAGCACAAAGAGCAGGATGGCAAAATAATGGCAGATACTACCTGCCAGAACGAACAGGTGCCAGATGGCGTGATTGAACCGGAGCATTTCCCAGCGATAAAAGATCACGCCCAGTGAATAGAAAACACCTCCCAGCGCAAGCCAGATAAGCCCCCCGGTGGGGATTTCCGTAATCATGGGGCGGGCGGCTATTACACAGAGCCACCCCATAAGCAGATAGATAGCCAGAGAAAGCCGCTCAAAACGGCCAATGAAGAATATCTTAAAAACGATACCTGCAATGGCCAGACCCCAGACGGTACCTAGTAGTGACCAGCCCCATGGTCCGCGCAGGTTTACCAGCATGAAGGGGGTATAGGTACCCGCTATGAGCAGGTAGATGGCTGCATGATCGAGGATTTTAAGCTGGCGTTTTGCTTTTGGTTTTAATACACTGTGATATAAGGTGGATGCAAGATAGAGTAACACCAGGGAAGTGCCATATATACTCACGCTGACTACGTGCCAGGCATCACCGTTGATAACAGCCAGCACCACCAGTACAACCAGGCCGGCAATACTCAGGCCTGCTCCTATGCCATGAGTCACGCTGTTAGCTATTTCTTCGGCAAGAGAGGTAGACGGCGTTTTTTTATCTGTCTTATTATTCATGGCGCTGTATTTCACATGCAAAATTAAGTATACGCAGGCAATCGGGTTTTGATATACCCATTGCTTTTTTGGTAAGTACTCTATAACCTGAAAAACTGTCTCAGACAATCTTTTATGTACGTATCTCCAATTATCTCAACGGACACTTCGTTACAGGCTATACAAAATAGCCACAATAACCAACTGCCTTTTAGCGATCCTTCCTGTACTTTATTTCCCGAGCCATCCAGTAGACAAAATGAATAGATTGTTTATGGATTATTGGCATAAAACTGAATTATTCGGTACATTATTTGTTTACTTAACTTTTCCATAGCCAAAAACACGGACTTCGAGGCCTGCGGGTAAAGCACATAAGTTCGGTTTAGCTGGACCAGTAGCTACTATGGGAGGGCAATCTATTGATCATGATACACCATGATAACGCATTGCGTTGCACAGGCAGGCTATTTTTATAGATTTTTTGGGATGTAACCAAGCTAGTAATGAATAAACTTAAATTATTAATCTCCGGGATAACGTTAGTCATGTTTTCGCTGATGTTTGTCTCCGAAACGAAAACGACTACTGCAAAGGAAAATGCACGCTATGAAGCAAGCTACCGGTACATTAACGGGCAGGTAGGTAATTGCTTTTCAGAAAGATGTTTCATTAACATATGCAACTCCGGTGATGCGGAAGCGGTGCTTAAAGGGGACTTCCCCTATACCGGCGGGTACTATAATTTCCAACTGCAACAGGTGGGCACTGACTGGGTGATAGTCGGGTGGCAAACGATTCAGCCCTGCTCTATCTATTAAACTGTATTCCTAATTAATGCTAAAGCACCCCACCGGGTGGTACCAGGTGGGGTGCTTTTTTATTGCCAAAAAGGTAATGATAACCCAAACAAATAATCCCCATATTCTGGACGACAAGATTAGATGCCAGCTTGCTAGTTAGTTAAATTTAATTACCCCTGAAACCCCGGGGAGGTTCTTCCTCCATGACTACCACTTTAATGTATTAATAGTGAAGCGCCCCTCTAAAATCAATTTCTAATTTAAGAAATATACAAACAGTAAACAGGACCAATAAAATTGGTTAATCGAACAACAATAATTGACATAATTAATTTCATAAAACTGTATTTAATTGGAATAAATCACAATAAAAAATTCATTATTCATAAATATAATCTTTACATATCGATGCACCATGATACATTACCATAGCCAGCATAATAGACTCTAAATTTTATGCGGTACACTATAGTGATATAACACGGTAATACATTCGCCTGAAAAAAGGAGGCCCTTGGTCCACTATATCAGACCAAATATAAATCATGGGAAATTGCAAAGTAAAGTTAATTAGATTATCTTCGGACCAGTTGAAAAAGTAAAAAGCTTATAGTTAATAAACCTATGAAATCAGTTTATGTACTGGGCACCGCTGTATCACATCAGGGTTCTGCTTGTCTATTGAAGGACGGGAAAATTTTGGTGGCGATTGAAAAAGAAAGGATAACGCGACGCAAAAAAGACGGAGGAAATGACCAAACGGCCATTCAATACTGTCTTGATGCTGCCGGCATCACAATAGACGATGTCGATCTGATCGTACAAAACGATAACTACTCAGACTTCAAGTTCGGCAATGACTATTTCGAGGGCCCCAGGCCACTGTTTGCCAATGTCCCCGACTCGAAGATCAAAACCATATCTCATCACCTCGCCCATGCCTACAGCACTATTGGCACCTGCCCTTACGAGGAATTTAACATGCTCATTTACGATGGATGCGGAAATGCCTACGAAGACTGTATAGATGTAGACGGCGCCCGGATCGCAGACAAAGCGCTGATAGAGAAAATGCCCCACCTTTTCCTGGAGAAGGATAGCTACTACTCATACGGCAAAGAAGGCCTTACTTCTTTGGTAAAAGATTTTTCAGAGTGGGGCTATCTTCACCGGTACCCGATATACCCTGTTACTACCAAACATTCCATAGGGGGCTTATACGCCGGAGTAAGTATCTATTGCTTTGGCAATATGTCGGATTCCGGTAAGCTCATGGGACTCGCTCCCTTTGGCCGTGAAGGAAAGTTTCAGGAAGAGGTGTTTGAGTGCAGAGACGGCAGAGTCTTCGTCAAATACGATTGGATGAACAACTATCGTAACCCAGCCAGAGGGTATGACGAGTTTAAGCAAAACTTCCAATACTACGCGGATATCGCCTATGGCATTCAGAAGGAGGTAGAAAGAGCCATTTTGTATATGGTAAATGAAAGACTCAAAGTCTCTCATACTAAAAACCTGTGTCTGGCCGGTGGTACGGCTCTAAATGCCGTGGCCAATGACCGCATATTTAAAGAAACGGACGTAGAAAACCTGTACATAGAGCCTGCCTCAGGTGATAACGGCCTTGCCATCGGATGTGCCTACTATGGCTACCTGGAGGTTATGAAGATGGATCGTATTATACACGATCAGTCAACATTCTTCGGTAAGACTTACTCTAACAAACAGGTAGAGCAGGCTTACAGAACCCACGCCACCCAAAAGACGCCGGTTCAGGCTAAAAAAATCGTGGATACCTTCTTCACCAAGGCAGAAGAACTGTATGTGGATGGGACCAACAGCAGTCTCAACTTCTGTATACAATTCGATATAGAGGATCTGGGCATATATCAGGTACAACTAGCCGAAGGTAAACTAAGGTGTTATAACACCCTGGTGGCAAATCCTACCTGTATGATTAAGACTTCCATGAATACCTTCCTGCAGGGAATTTACCAGCCTGGCAAGCGCTTTGGCAAGGATGAGGTTTCGGTATCTAACATGGCCGATTTCGAGCTATTCTTCAAGATAGTAGACCTGCAGGGAGTGGTTAGTTATATTCTTAATTCACAAGATGCAAGTGATGATACCAGCAACCTGCATGCCATTAAATCTGCGGATGCCATTACCCGTGCTGCTGAGCTTCTGGCAGAAGGTAAAACTATGGGATGGTTCCAGGGAGGGTCAGAATTTGGCCCCCGTGCACTCGGGCACCGCAGCATACTGGCCGATCCCAGAAACCCTGAAATGCAGAAATTCATCAATGCGAAGGTGAAATTCCGTGAAGACTTCAGGCCTTTTGCGCCTTCCGTACTGCGTGAAGATGTAGACGTTTACTTCCAGGAGAACCGCGAAAGCCCCTATATGATACTGGTAGACCAGATCAAGCCGGAATGGAAAGAAAAGCTAAGCAGTATTGTACACGTAAACAATAGCTGCCGGATACAAACCGTAACCCCTGACTGGAACCCTGAATATTATAAGCTACTACAAGAGTTTAAGAAAATCACAGGTGTATCAGTCTTACTAAATACCTCCTTTAACAGAAGGGGCATGCCGATAGTGGAAACACCAGGTGATGCCATCAAATTCTTCAATGAGTGTGCTCTGGATGTATTAGTTATGAACGATTATATTTTCAGTAAGGAACCCATATCGAAAAAAGAGGCGGTTTCTTCATAATTAGAGCCTACTCAAAATAATAAATCAGGAACGCGTAACACACTAATTGAGCAACACTAAAGCCGGTAGATAATCCCTTCTGCCGGCTTTTTAGTGGCATACTACTAAGGAGAAAGACTGCCATGCTGGTAGCGGGAGGAGAAGAATACAAATCTCCCCTGTTATTGCAAACCTATAGCATCCCTGCGGAGTGTATCTCCCGGCCTCATCAGTATTATGGTCACTTTCTACACCCTGGCCAATATGACCTGCCAAGGGGTGTACTCAGTGGCCTTTGTGTACAACTACGACTCTCACGGAGACGGGCTGGCACACCCCGTGGAGCCTGACAAAGCAGGTACACCTCCGGAAATGCCGCATTCTGATACCGGCTGCAACCTTCATGTATGGGACCCAGACTTAGACAATGACGGAGAGTATACCTTATTTGGAAGCCGTCGATGATAACCTAAACTGGGAGTCACTGGAAGACTACATAGTCCGGCCAGCTAACTGAGAAGCAGCCCACAGCAATCGGGGTTTATATATGGCACCAGTGACCTTGATAAGGATTACACTCCTAACTGGTTTGAAATTGACGACGCAGACGACTACCATAACTTCTTGGATCCCACAGCGACAGTCTTTTACCGTGACCCGGAAAAAGCGACAGGCACCCTGATATTGGAAAACGGTGTGTCGGGCACAGCCAATCTGGCCATATACAATAGCCTAGAGCAGACAGTGCACCGGGAATCAGTGAATATAACTGAGGCTGCCCAGCGCCTTCCGGTGGACACGGACGGATCATCTGACTCCTGGCCAGTACATTCTCCACATGAGCCTGCGTGGTACGACTTATCAGCACAGGATGGTGATAAAACCGTAGGGATAAGGATACTAAGAATAAAGTGATCGTACTAATGGATACGCTCGTTTCTCATGCACACCCTTCGCATGTATAATTAGGGTAGGTGCATTCTCCCTCAAGCTCATCTGACAGAATCTTAGGTTTACCACCTCTCGTGGCTTTCACAAGTTGGGTCTTAAAGCTTTTTACTTTCAGTTCAGAGATCAATAATTTCTTTCGTTTCATAGCATTAAATTATATAAGATACAGTTTCATTCATAAGAAGTCTAAAGGCACTCTATGTTTCGGTATGCATAAAAAAGCCCGCCAGGTAGCGGGCTTTCATGCTTATGTACTCAGAGGGTCAATCTTTATGGCTTGATACCTCCACCGGCATCCATGTTAAGCGTCATGTGATAGGTGGTAGCTACCTCACCGTTTGCATCGGTAACGGTAAGCTTTAGGTATAAGTCCCTGTCTAGCGGCAGGTTTGTGGTATTGGAAGCTGAAGTAGACCATGTCGTATTATACGAAATGCCGTCATAGCTATACTTCCAAAGGTAGGTAAATGGAGCTGTGCCTTTACGCACGGAGGCTGACCATGTATAAGTACCCGAGTTATCACCCTTAGCAGGTCCGGATATGGTCGCACTCATAGGCTCACAGTCATACATGAGCTCTGTTACTTCCAGGTCACCGGCAGAGAGGGCTGTTCTCTGTGCGGAAAATACGGATCCATCCAGGCGAGTCAGGGTAGGCAGTCCATTAACTGAAAAGTCATATGAGCCGTAGAGCATGATGGAGTTAAAATCAAAACTACCTATCTCAAATCCATTCATGTTGAGGGCGTCATACGTCTGAAAGTTAATTTCAAAACCAGGTCTTATATTCGCCCAGTTTACCGTCACCCAGTTACCGCGGTCAGCACGCATCTGCTCATGGAAAAGGCCTAAGGCGTGCCCTATTTCATGAATCGTATTACCCGTACTACAGGCACTTTCAAGACCTATGGTCTGGCGACCACCGATCATACCTACCTGTGAAAAGCACCCACCATCGGTAGCTACAGGAATAAACTCGATGTAGTCGGCCTCAGTAGTACGCTGCGTGAACTTGAGCCAGGGATGCTCGGCTTCCCAGTGCGCAATAGCATCGGTTACACGGCTCTGGTTTGGCAGGCTGGAATTTATGGTATAGAACACTTCACAGTCGGGCCATCTGGCGGCCAGGTCTGCCAGGCCGGTACGTGCACCGTCAGCCTGCCTGGTACGGAGCCTGTCCACCTGCTCCTGGGTAAGGATCATATCACCGCCGAGTATATATGTACCATCCACGTTTTTCAGCATGAGGGTAGAGCCGTCTCCTGTTTCAATCTGCTCTATCTCACCTTTCACACCAGCGAAAGCCTGCTCAGGTTTAGTGGCCTTTCCAGGTTCCTCCGGGGTTGGGGTAAGGCTCTCCTGATCCTGTTGGCAGGAAAAGCCAATAAGTGTAAAAAGAATAACAAATAAGTTCAGTTTTCTCATCAAAAATTTTAATTGTTTTTACCGGCAGTAACTCACTCACAGTTAAATAGAAAAACAAATATCGTTATTAATCAAAAGAACATCCTTTTTTGGAATAATATTCTTGATATACTTTAATCCTTTATTAGATAACACTCAGAAACCACTGATAAACCGTAACTCCACATGAGGATGGCCATAGCTTCGTCCCGCGTGGACGAGGTCACAGTTTGACTAAAGAATGGAAAACTTTCTGATTCCTGGGAGGTAGGTTGACACCTGCACTCTACTGGGGCAGATAAGCAATTGTCTAAACCTTGATTCCTAAGGGTAGAGTACGCCCCCCTAATCGGTTAATTTATTAATAGCCATGTTACCAAGTTATAGGTAGATTATTTATACCTATAACCAGGGAGGTAATGGAGTAGGAATCTACTGAATTTCGGTAGATGGAAGCTAATACTGTCATAAACCAAACGGATGCCCTGGACTTTGCCATAGCGGTGGTGGTGATACTCTTTGTACTGAGTATCATGACGGAGAAGTTTACAGAGCTGGTGAGGAAGTACCCTAGAAGGATTGCCTTACTGGTAAGTGGGGTTGGCTTACTCGCTTTGTGCCGGTTCTATTATTTATTGTATCGGCATTATCACGATACTAATATCTTTACATGTAAAACAATTGCAGGTGTACCAGGCCATAATGAAACTGGTTGGTTATTCCCCTCCTCACTGTTAATATTACTTCCAATAATATTATTAATCGGAAGATACTTTAAACCACAAAATAGAAGCTCACGGGCATTTTTTCATATTATAATATCTATCGCTATTTGGCTCTTGTCTATACTATTTGTTAATCAAGCCCTTTCTTATCCCTTTATCGGAGGAGCATTGATTGTTTTAGGCATTGTCAATACGCGGCGTGATAAACTCATTATTAAATTCAAGAATTTAAGCTTCTCCTTAAAGTTCTTTAAGAATATAGAAAAAGGCCTCCTAACACCAGAAAAAGACGAAAAGCGCAGAGAAATTACCTTTTTAAGCTTTTTACTGGGATTTATAATAGCTTACTTATTTCATGCCAGTTTCTTTAATATAATAGAAGCAGTAGGTGAAGGACCCGAATAAGGCACTGAAAGCCCACCTCCAAAGTTAGGCTGGCCGGAAGGTGAGTTTCCGTTTGAATTACAAATGGATTCTACATCTTTAGCTGAACTAGACGTTTTATACAACGCGCTATATGAAGCTCTACCTAATAAGCGAGATTCAATTCAGGCAAAAATTTCCCAAACCAAAATGACTGCTAAGGATGGAGAATTATTAAACTTTGAATCATACGATTTTGATCCAACATTCGGCTTTGGCTTACTGCTCACTGCCTTTTTCCTGTCTTTTGGCAGCCGGTTTTTTCATGATTTACTTGACAGGCTATACTATGCAAAAAAAGCTAAACAGGCACTCACAGACCCGGAAATCTATAAACAGGGCAGTGCGGCTGAGGTGGCTAGATTTGTCCGAGACTATGAGATAGATGAGTTCTATGAAGACTATAGAGAAAAACTCCTTGAAGATCCAAATGTATATGGTTTTAGTATAGAAGAAGTACACCATAAAGGTGGAATGGAAAAAGGCGTCGTATTGTATACAAGCCTGGATAAGATCAATAGAGATATCTTTAATTACAAATTAAATAACAAAATATACAAGATTCCTCATGAGGTTAGATATCAGGACGGACCAATTGACACGACTAGCGTAAGCCTGTCTGATGAGATCAAAAATAAAAGCACTAAACTAACAGGTAGTATTGGCTTTGCAGTAGAAGATAATACAGACAAATACTTAATAACCTGCTATCATGTAGTAAAGCACCCTGAGCATAGATGGGAATTCTTCGGCACAGCTCTTCAAGAGGAAATAATGATTGATAAAAACACCATTGGAAAGCTTGTAGATGGAAAAAGAGATCATTTTGCCGAAGGTGCTCTAATCAGGGTAGATGCCAGTCAAAATATTGACCCATTATATCCTAATCCTAGTCACAAACAAGCTTTTAAAAGTATAAATACAGATACCTCAAGCCTAAAAGATCGCAGGGTTAAAATGTATAGCAGACAATTAGGGAAGGAATTAATAGGGACCATAAAAACAGATCGATTTTCAGGGGCTGTAAAATATGGAAGAACGCCATTTAAAATGTATGAGCTTATTAAAATTGAGTTCGACGAGCAACCTCAAAGAAAAGGAGATTCAGGCAATGCTCTACTTGACGATCAAAATAACATATTAGGCTTAATTATAGGAAAGAAAGGCAAATACTCCTACGCGGTAAATATCAGATATGTAATGGACTTGTTCCAAAACAAAAACTTAAAACTTATGTAATCATGAAACATTTACTATTATCAATATTATTGTTTTTACCATTCATAGGGCATTCCCAGGATGGCAATCAAGAGAATAAAAACTTATTGGTTATAACTGATAAAGGTGGAAGTTTGGCTGTAGACAACCTGTTTGTAAACCAAAAAGATTCAACAGCTAATTTAGACCAAGAAAGCCCTATACTACTTAATTTAGATTCATTAGTCGTTGACTTTTCACAAACAAACGGGGTAGATCCAAAGAACTTACAGGTATTTAAAGGCGAATCCTCAGAATCGTGTTTAAAAAATAATCAGCCACTTGATAGCACTTATTATTTTAAAGATTTAATAGACACTCAGGTAACTACCTATGATAATAATAAGACATATCGCATTACATTATTAGTAGAACCAGAAATTGAATTTAAAATTGGCAACATAGGTAATAACACAAATACTTCTGGATCTGAGGAAATAAAAATCTGCGACGACCCCTCATTTTACACTTCTCAACAAAGGCTAAGTACACCTATAAGCTTAACAGAAGATAAAAATTTCCATAACATATATCATGATTTAAACTCAGAAAACAGAGGGCCAGTAATTTATCACAAGGATTCTATAAAGAAAAGATTAAAGGTAAACACTACCGGCAACCTTACCTTCGTAAATTTCGCTCAAAACTTCGAGAAGATTGAACATACGCTCACTTTCAAAGACTACCATCTGGAAGATGGCGAGACATTTAAATCTCTGATCAACCTCGGAAAAAAAGAGGCAAAAGAAGCAGAGGATGATTCTGGTGATGACACTGAAGGTGAGGGGGATACCGTTAATCTAACCAGTAATGATGATATAAACCCAGCTCTTGATAAACTAATCAAAGACCTTACCCAATTCCAGGATGATCTTAAAGCATACAATATTGGCTCAATAGAAAAGAAAAATATCGTAGCAGATATCAAGAGCAGTATCAAGTCCTGCTTTGACATGGATGGAGAATTTAGCTACAATAACTTTCTGAAGCATATAAAGACAAATGGAGGGGATGAGGAACTGGCAAATGAAGCACTGGCCATATTACAATGGATAGAGAACTACTCTAACTTATTGATACCGGGATTCCAGGTAAAAAACGTAGATGAGCTTATTATAGAGCTTGACTACTACGAAAATGTAGATGACGAAAACCCGAAATATAAACGTACGTACGAAATACCTATTCTGGGCGGCATGAAACTGGACTTTAGTACAGGGGTTATCGGATCAGGCATGGTAGATGAAAATTTCCTAATCGTCAATGCAGGCAGTAGAATGGACAGTGTGTTTGCAGACGATGGGAGCTTTACGGGAATGGAGGAAATAGAACAGAAAAAGGTGATTAAAGAAGAAGATGATGACTTTAAAATCGGGTTTGGTGTACTCAGTCATATATACCCCAGAATCAGCACATATGTAAATTTATCACTTACAGCCGGGTTTATGGTAGAAGAAGACCTGGCGGTACAGTTTCCGGTAGGCGGGAGTGTACTGCTTGGCCGAAAGTCCAGATTTATATTATCAGGAGGCTTTATATTTGGCAAAGCACAACGGCTTAGTTCCAAATACCAACTCAATGAAGTAGTGGACGCTTCTGTATTTGAGGGGGTAGATGAGAGTCAGTTGACTAAAGAAAAAACGAACCGGGGGTATTTTATGTCTATCACCTACAACTTTGCTGGTGTTAATGTAGGAAACTAAGAACATATACAGATACACCAACAGGGACACACTCACCGTGCGTCCCTTTTTGGTTGGTGGGCATGCTGCTAACTGTCTAAACCTTGATTTTTTTGATTTCGTCTGCGGCGAGGATGGGATTGAATGGTGATGTAGAGACGCAATCATCGCATCGTACTAGCGGCTTGGTAGACCCGGAAACATCATGATGAAGGCTTGAGATAGTACAGCAGGTGGATACATGCCTATAGTCTTTCGGGAATAGCTGATAGGTTCTGGGCCAGTTCTTTCATTTCCAGCCAGTCATCTTTAGTGAAGCTATTGCCGGAGGTCACTACTTGTATGCCGAACTCCCCCACTACTTCTTCATGTAATGCATACTGTTGCTTCTGATCATAAAGCTCTGTGCCTTTCAGGAGCATAAGCGGAAAGGCCTTGATGGTGGTACAGCCGTTATCCTGCAGAAAAGCAATGCTCCTCCTGAAAGTATCCGGTGTTTGGTTAGGCAGACCGTAAATCAGGCTTACTTCATAGCTTATGCTTCTGCGGTTTAGCTCAGCAAATACACGGGTGATATGATCAGGCTTATTTGGCCTGCCCACTACCTTAAATTCCTCTTCTATGATCGTCTGAACGCCAAATTCAAGATGTGCCCTGATGTCTTCTGCCAAACCCAAAAAGCGGTCACCATTAATGCCATGAATAGATTCAAATCTGGCCTGAAAGGTAAAGGTAGTATCGGGCATACCCAGTCTTTTTACTTCCTCAAGGACTTCCAGGTATTCTGAGCCCATATTAAATACGGGATCCAAAACGTTTACTCTTTTTACCTTTCGCTCTTTAAACAGGGCCAGTTCTGCAAATACCTTATCCAGGTCGTTTTTATGCACCTGGTTGTCTTTCAGGTCACGGTGGGCGCAGAAGGTGCAACGGTAAGGGCAACCGCGCTTGGTCTCCATGCGTAGCATTGGCTGCTCCATGGGGATATCCAGCTCACCGGTAAGGTACGGTGAAGGTAGTTTTGCGAAGTTAACAGGATCTGATAAGAACATCGGACTATCCGGCTTATCGGCGAGAATGGCTTGCACCAGGGCTTTCTCAGCATAGCCGGATATAAAGATATCGCACTCCGGGTACTCTGTAGCTAGCTGTGCATCATTGCCATAAGTAACCTGGTAGCCACCTAACACAATCTTACCTCCAAAGCCTTGCTGCCTTAAGTAGGCACAGAGTGTGTGTACATGCTGCTCGCTCCATACATAAGCTGATATAGCTATGGTGTCGGGATCGGTCAAATTCAAATGTCCCAGACATGTATGGAAATAAGAAGTACCGGCAAATAAAGGTACATCAAAGGCATTGATAGAAATATTCTGCAGGGTAAATACCTCTCCATACTCAGGCTGGCTTTTGGCGTATGCCAGCAAAGAACCTATTGCCAATGATGTTGTAAGCTCTCCCGGCCTGATTAAGTCAAAGGAGATGATTATAGCTGATTTCATAAATACCCTCCGGCGAAGGGAGCTGTTTTATTTGTCCATTTCTATTGTAAGAACAAATTAGCAGACAGGTTATTAAAAAAGAAATAAATTACTACACCTATAGTACAATCAAACGGAGGTATTGATCACCATGATATACACTATAAATGGATAAAACAGGAACGATGAAGATAAATTTATCAAGAAGCACCCCCTGTAGAGACGCGATTAATCGCGTCTCTACAGGGCAGGCAGTTTCAACCCCAGCCGGTAAATGCGGTTTACGCCGGGGATATTTTCAGCCTTCAGTTCATCAAAGCCATCATCACAATCCGCGGGGTGGAGAAATAATGTCTTAACCGTGATTTGGTGGATTGGCCTGTTGGCCTTGATTCCTTTTTACCTCCGGTAAAACGATGACTAATTTTACCCCTGGCAAAATGAAATCAGGGTAATCAAGTAAATCCAATACATCAAGGTCAAGACAATAGAGTGATAAAGATGGAACACCAAGAGCTGATGAGTAAGATAATAGACCCTATGGGTGCGGGCATAGCCGCTTACCTACCATATGTCGGTGTTTTTTTTAGATTTTTTGATAAATTTTTATACTATAAATACTAATCTTATACCTATTTAAATGGAAATAGCACTTCCGAAGCACACTACAATATTAATTAAAATTATTACATTAAGGATATATTTAATTTAAATAATCCAGCAAAATGAATTTAAAAGAAAGGACAATTATCAATGTATGGGGAGCTTCTAATTCTGGTAAATCTTCCTCTATTCGTATGGCTCATCAGGAATTACTCAAGAAGTTAGACTCTAGCTATATATTCGATCCTGCTGATTTTCATTCGAAAGGGCCTGACTTTGAGGAAATAGAAAAATTTGCAAACCTAAAGATAGCCTTCTTTGGTTCAGGGGACGATCTGTGGGCTGCAAAAGGACATGCACACTATAGTATGAGATATCTGGTAGGTGATCTGAAAGAAGAAGAAATAGCACAAATAGAAAATGAAGAGGTGAGAAATGACTATAGCGCCTGCGACGTAATAGTTGTAGCGAGTCGTATTCGAAATAACGTTGCGGATTTTATAGAAGAAATGGCTCAGACTCATGGCTATCGCGTATTGAGGTTTCATCCTATTCAAAGTAAGAAGCCCCGGGAACATGTTAACCACTACAACGGTAAACAACTTGTACAGATGGTGGAGGATGTGGCACTAGGCAAATTATAGTCTCAACCATGATTCGTAAGCGCCATGCCATGGGATTACCCTAATGGCCTTGATTATTTTTAGATTTCACTTTCAGTGAAATGATGACTGATTTTACCCCTGCCAAAATTGAAATCATGCCAATCAAGAAAATCCTTTAATCATGGTCAAGACAAAAGGAGCAGTGTCTTGAATCCAGTAAACCATTTGGAAGGAGACTTCGTAAGTGGTATCAGACAATGAAGAATTTTATGACAAGAACAGAGTTTCTTGATTTTATTAGAGGAAGGGAGTTCTATATTGAAACTGCTATAGGTAAAATAAAATACCTTTACACAGGCCCTATTGGTATTCAACTTACTAAAAATGATAGAGTTTCTGAATCTTATTCATTTGATGTAAGAGAAGCAGATAATAAGATACAGGTGACGATTGCCGGACAGAAAAATTATTTTGTAGAAGGGTCTGCAAATAGTGATGGCTTCCAAATGAAAGAGCCAGGCGGACTAGTAGTTGATTACAAGTTCAGCAGAAAGTAGTCGATACCCTGTGCTCGCCCTTACTAAAATGGCAGTCCGGGATACTACACTATCTCAGACTGTCATTTTTTTCTTTCTTTACTTCTTTCGCCTCTGCGCAAACTCTATTGATGCATCGTGCTAGTTGCTCGTAGAAGAGCTTCTATTTGATTTCTACGTAATTCCTGAATTTCCCTTTCTGTCACTACTGGTTCTTGCTGCATCCATTGCTGTATTGCTTCTGTATCTTCACTTTGTTTTACCTGATTGAAGCCATTGATAATTTCTTCTTGCATCTCTTCGGTAATAGGCTGCCCATTATTATTAAGCTTTATGGCCTTTATTAACCTTATTCTCTTCTCTATTGTAATTTCCATAATTATATATTTATTTAATTTCAAAACAATTTATTCATCTCATTACCTAGGTTCACTTCATTGGGTGTCGTACCTCAGCACATGTTCCCTTTAGTAATGCCTCCGTTACTTATAACTACTCTCGAAATCTCAAAACAACCTATCTATTTGTGAAAAAACCTTATTTAATTTTTAAAAACACCTCTTATGACCCCTATACCTACAAATCTCACTAAAATTTCCTAAGCCATAATTATCATGGCTGCACCACGCATATCAATCAAAACCCTTTCTCGTTACATCCAACGTGGAGACGCGATAAATCGTCGTCTCTACAATTTTTAATTATCAATTATCAATTAACCCACAGTGACCTGCCCGTTCATCAGCATCGGGAGCAGCCAGTCGCGCAGTTCTGTGAGCTTTTGGCTTTGTAATTCCAGGTTGTTTTGTTTTTCAAATGTAGACTGAACTGTTTTTGTGAATTGCTCAACTAATGTAGTCGGAGGTATTGCGATTTTTATCATCTTCAATGTACTCCCAGATATTTCTTTGAAGGTTGATCCTGAAGCATATTGAATCATCACACTTATATATGATTTAACAGTAAAATAAACATATTCTGTAGAACAGTCTTTGTCTGGCACAATTGATTTAAATCCTTGATTAGTTGTGACATCTTCTCTTGCAATTGCGACATAACCAATTGGAGCCCTGGAAGTGAGAAGAACTGTGCCAGTAGGCATTACCTTTAATGAAGCACTCTTCATGCCTTTCTCTGTTACATCGTATTCCCCTCTGGTTATAAACTTATTACCTGTATTGTGAGATAAGTCATTTGGGGTAATCCATGGCATCCCATTTCCCTTACAAAAGTTGTCAACTTCTTTTTTAGAAGGGGTTGACCCACCTATAATTGTTCCAATAGTATCAAAAGTACCATCCCCCCACCCCTCGGGAATTTCGCGTTTTAGTTGGGGGTTGTAGGTCATGGGGCCGCCGGAGGTTTTGTAGGGTTTGCCTTCGAGGGCGGGGTTCCCGAGTTGCGCGGCCAGGGCTTTGCTGATGGGGAAATCAAACTGCACAAACCAGTAATCGTAGATGAGCTTAGCCATCGCTTCCAACTCCTGATTGATCTGGTTGTTGATGTCTATTTTTTGATCTATCGCACTTAATACAGATGCTATCTTTTCCTGAATTCCAATATCCGGTAATCTTAAAGGAAAAGATTCAAATTCGGATAAAGGAATTCTATTTACAGTTGCCCCAACAATGATATTCTGATCAATTACCTTACGCCATTCTTCACTAAAAAAATAATAAAATAAAAACTCACGATTAACCTTATTACTATCAATTCTCAATAGTGCCATTCTTCTACCAAGACAGCATTGCATGTTTTTTGGTATTATGGCATACCGGTTAAGTGTAGCTTCATATGTAAATACAATATCACCTTCACTTGGAAGAATTCTCTTAGTCCATCTAGGAAAGTCTTCATTAGATATATGACGAATGCCCGAAAGATCAAATTTTCCATCTTCGGTGATATTCTTAATACCCAAGAAGATGGGCCCTGATAACGATGGTTTGGGGGTAGCATGTGGCCCATCGTATAAGCCTTCAATAACATCTCCAATAGTTACCCTCCTCCACTCACTCATACCTCAGCCCCTCCAACTGTTTTTCTATCTCCTCTTCAAGATCTCTTGAGTCAGCGAAGAGACCATTGAGCGTTTGCTTGTGGGCGGCCATTTGGGCCTCAAATTCTTCGTGGGTAATGTCAGTGTATTCAATCTTCACCTCGAAGTACTGCCCCGCGCTGAGGCTGTAGTTTTTGTCCGCAATGTCTTTGTAGCTTACCACTACCGAGAAGTCGTCTACGGCTTCTTTTTGGATAAAGGTGTGGATGATGCGTTCTTCTTCTTCGTGGCTCAGTACCGTCTTCTGGTTGCCGTCTACCTTTAGCTTGGTGCCCAGGTTAGAGGCATCTATCAGCACTACCTCTTCTTTGTTTTCCTTATTCAAAAAAAGGATAGAGACGTTGGTGCCCGTAGCCGCGAAGATGTTGCTGGGCATACTCACTACCCCGGCGAGCATTTTGTCTTTTACCAGCCGCTGGCGGATCTTTTTGTCTATACCACTCTGGGCGGTAATGAAGCCGGTGGGCACCACTATGGCCGCCTTGCCGGTGGGGCCAAGTGTGTAAATAATATGCTGCAAAAAGAGCTGGTAAATGGCCATAGACTCTTTTTTGCTCTTCGGAATATTGGGTATGCCCGCAAAGAAGCGCTGGTGATGCGTTTCGGCACTCAGTGCCTCATGGTCATCGCTAAAGTCCAGCTTAAAGGGCGGGTTGGAGACAATGAAGTCAAACTTGCGCAGGCGGGTGCCCTCTTTGTGGTAGGGGTCTTTGAGCGTGTTGCCTTTTACAATGTTGGGTATGGAGTGGACCAGGTTATTCAGGATCAGGTTCAGGCGCAGCAGGTTAGAGGACTTCTGGCTGATGTCCTGTGAGTAGATGCTGCAGTTGTCCTCGCCTATCTGGTGGGCCAGGTTCATGAGCAGCGTGCCGGATCCGGCGCTGGGGTCGTAGCAGGTTACGTTGCGTACGTTCTCTCCCTGCACCAGGCAGCGGGCCATAATTTTGGATACGGCGTAGGGCGTAAAGTACTCGGCGTACTTGCCGCCGCTGTTGGTGTTATAGTCCTTTATGAGGTACTCAAATATGGTGGCGTAGAAGTCGTAGCCCTCGCCGAAGATGTGCTCGAAGCTGAAGGCCCCGGCGAGCTTGTTGATGATGGCACGGCAGAAGCCGTCGCGGTCGTCCGTCACATAGCGGCTCAGGCGCTCAAAGAGCACCACCTTCTCGCCGCCGTTGGTGACTACGGAGAAGAGGTCGCTGTTGTCGCTGGCAATGTCGGTAAGCGTATTGTCGAATATCTCCGCAAAGTCGTCCTGGTTCTGCTTCTGGTACAGGCTGCTGATGTAGTGGTCTTCACGTATGACGGCGGTGGTGGCAGGCAGCCCCATCAGCAGAAAGTCCCGCTCCTCTTCGGGCATGGCGGCCAGTACGGCCTCCCAGTCTGCCCCGGCGGCCTTCAGGGCTTCGCTCTCCTTTTTGATTTCGTATACAAACTTATCGTTCAGGAATTTATACAGAAAGCACTGGGTAATGATCTTAAACTCGTTGCCGTCGTTGCCCAGGCCGTAGCTGGCGCATACGTTCTTCAGGTCGTCTATCAGCTCCTTGGTCCGGCTCTCAAACTCTATCCTCTTCATGCGGCGGTGCCCTTATATTCGTTCAGGTATTCTTTTACTATCAGCGTGTTTATCTTCTGTGCAGTTTGCGCATCGAGCTGCAAGTTATGCTTCTTTTTAAATTGTGCCACCAGCAGGGCCATCACCTCTTTCTCCACGTAGCTCTCATTGTTCAGCATATGGGCATTGCGCAGCACCTTGTCGTCTATCTCGGTTTTCAGGTCTTTCAGTGCCTCCACCAACTTGTATTCGCGGTCCGTTAGGGGGTACTTTTCTACCAGGCGCTTGTGCAGGCGGGCGTATTTTTCGTCCTGCTCGTATTTGGCCTTTAGTAATTCGTTTTGGCGGTTCTTTTCTTTGGCGCGTTCATAGATGCTGTTCAGCTCCTTCATGTTGGCCTCCATGGCCTCCCGGCCTACCTCGCTCAGGTTTTTATTTTTAAAGAGGCGCTCCAGTTCTTCTTTCAGGGAGATGAACTCCGGGTCTGCGGGGTCAAAGTTACCGGCCAGGCTTTCGCGGGTGCGCCGCAGCACGTCTTTCAGCTCATCGGCCAGCTTCATTTCCTCTTCGCTTATTTTGGTAAAGGCGAAGATGATGTCTTCCAGGGCTTCATTGAGTATGTTGTTCGTATCAGTGCCGCTGTCCAGCCTCGCCATCAGGTTTATGGCGGCCAGGCGGCGTTCCGCTTCGCGCATGAGCTGGGCCAGCTTGGCAAAGTCCAGCCTGTCCAGCAGTTCATCATGCTGGCCCAGCCGGATCAGGTTATAGAGGCTGCGGGCATTCTGCAGGGCCTTAACAATGTCGCGCATCTCGGTGCGGTCGTTGATCTGGTCTACCTGCTGCCGGAATACCTCCGCGTTGACGGTGTCAAATTTCCAGAGCTGCTCCTGTATGTCTTCTATCTCGCTGCTGATCTCTTCCCGGCTTTTAAAGAGGTGCGAGTAATGCTCCATCTCATCGCCCAGTTCGTCCTGCAGCTCCCTGAAGTAGTCCTGGTTGGTCTTCTCAAACTCCTTGCTGATGTCCGCAAAGTCTACCACGTAGCCGTAGCGGTGGTCCTGGTAGGTACGGTTTACGCGGGTAAGGGCCTGCAGCAGGTTGTGGGCTTTGATCACGCGGCCCAGGTACAGCTTTTTCAGGCGCGGCGCATCAAAGCCCGTAAGCAGCATATTATACACAAAAAGGATATCGAGCGCGCCTTTCTTAAAGCCCGTCACCCACTTTTCGCGGTCGGTTTTGGTGCCCACATCATGCAGAATCAGCGCGCCTTTCAGCTTCTTTGGGGGCATGGTGGCGGTTTTGCCGTAGGGCGCGCGGGGTTCTGCCGCCATATTCAGCGTAATGTCCGCTTCGGCCCCCTTATGATCTTCGCAAAAGAGCGCATACATCGCCTTGGCCTGCTCGGAGCTGTCGCAGATAACCATGGCCCCTATGCTGTGGTCAGCAAGTGTGGTGCGTGCCTGCTGCAGGTTTTGCAGTATGTAGTCCAGCATAGGCCGCACAAAGCGGGGGTTCGCATATATGAGCCTGCGGTCGGCATCACCCCGCAGTATCTCTATGCTTTCCAGCGCCTCCTTCAGCGTCATTTTATAGCTGGTCTCTATCTCTTCGCGTATCAGCCGCAGCGTGTAGCCATCGGCTATGCTGCTGTTGTAGTAGTACTTGTGTATGTAGCCCCCAAAGAGGTCCTTAGAGTTGTAGTCGCTGCCCAGTAGCGGCGTGCCCGTCAGGCCTATCTTGATGGCCTCGGGGTCTGACTGCTTCAGGTTGGCCAGAAAGCTGCCCTCGGGGTTGTAGCTGCGGTGCACCTCATCCAGAAAGTACACCCGCTGCATGTTTACGGCGTAGTCCTCGTTGGCAATTTTGGTAGGGTCCTCATCAAACTTCTGTATGTTTACTACGGTAATCTCATCCCTGCCTTCGGCATTGTGCACGGCCTTTATAGACTTAATCTCTTCGGCAAAGGCCTCGCGTGAGTCTATAGTGTGCACAGCCAGGCCCCGGGCCACAAACTCTTTGGTGGCCTGGGTGGCCAGGTCTATGCGGTCTACTATAAAGTAAAACTTGGGCACCACGCCCTGCCGCCGGTAGTAGGCGGTGAGGTAGCGCACATTGTAGTAGGCCAGGGCCGTCTTGCCGCTGCCCTGCGTGTGCCAGATGATGCCCTTTTTACGCCCCTTGTCCAGCTCCTGCACTATGGCCTGGGTGGCAAATAGCTGGGGGTAGCGCATAATGTGTTTCTGCAGCGGGCCGTCTTCCTTTTTTACGTAGGCGATGGCGTAGCGCAGTATAAAGGCGAGCCGCTCTTTGCGGTACAGGCTGGTAAGGATGCGGTTGGTGGGGCTGCCGGGCTTTTTATTTTCCTGAAACTCAGGGCTGTTCTTTATGGCTACCAGGTTAGTGTCCCGCAGGATCTCATTTTCCAGCGCATCGTCAGGGGGGCTTGGCAGGCTGTCCGTATCGGGGGCTTCCTCTTCGCGAAAGTAGTTGGGCACGGGCCGTTCGTATGAGGGGCTGGCGTAGTAGGCACCGTGTACGGCGTGGGTGGCGCCGTCTACATACTCCATGTTATTAGAAAAGACCATAAACTGTATGGAGTTGATGTACTTGCGCAGCTTACGGTTCTGCATGCGCCGCTCCATCCGCCGGTATTCATCTTCCAGCCCGTCCTGGTTGTTCGGCTTCTTTACTTCTATAAAAGAGAGGGGCATGCCGTTGATGAGCACGGTAATGTCCGGCCGGAAGCTCTCCTCGTCCTTCTCGCAGGGCAGCTCGGTCACTACATGGAAGCTGTTGTTCCCAAAGTTGTCCCAGTCGATAAGGCGCTCACCGGATCCGCTGATAAGCTTCTCGTAAAACTGCCGCCCCAGGTCTTCGTTTTGCAGCATCAGGGCTATATCCGTATACAGCCTGCTGATGTCGGCCTGCTCCATGCCGGGATTTATCCTGGCTATACCCTCCCGGAATATATCCGTAAAGATGTTGGTGTCCCTGTCCCACTGCGCACCCCTTTTCAGCGACAGGTACTGGTAGCCCAGGCGCGTAAGGTGCAGTATAGCCGGAATTTTTACCCGCGAGTCTTCATTAAAAGCCGGTGCCGCCATGTGTTCCCTTCCTGTTGTCTGATCTGTGTTTTCACTGTACGCACAGTAAGCCCTTGACTTTCAAACCAATAGCCACCACAGCCCGTCACAGCATTACTTTTAAGCGACAATATACGATAAAATAGGGACTGAAGGGGGCGAGAGACCAAGCTGAAGAGATATTCATCTTACAGGTAGCGCTCTACCACGACCACCAAAAAAACACCTGGTATTACCCGGATCAGATCCCTACCTAACTATTCAAAAAAAGCTCATATTTGAGTTCAGTCCTTTCCTACCTCCTCATAAAATTGTACTTTTACTATTACCATCCTGCCCCAACGTTGCGCGTCACATTGTAATTTTCCTCCTCTCACTGGCCCGTAGCTGAACCGTTTCTTAACCGTCTTTAAACCATCCTGAGTAGGGGTATCTTTCGCCTCTCTTATACCTTCCGCCTACCTGGCAGGTGCATATCGATAGTTGTACTTTTCCCTTAAGCAAACTGCACCATCATTTCAGCCTGGCTCATCGTGGCAAACATGCAAAAGTCAGCAGTCCCGGGGCAAAGCGAATAGGTCCTTAATGCGATCAGTAAGGACTCCTCCCCTAATTCAGGGAATTTCTACCTGATAAAGAGGATATACACAATTGCCTGTTTGCTGGTAAGTATGGAGCCTGTGGGCTTTGTAGGTTTACATCAGTCAATTAATAGACCGGATGCAATCTACCGAATACGATATTGTCATTTCATTTTCTGAAGACCAGAGAGATATAGCCGTGGGAATAAAGCTGGCACTGGATGCAATAAATATTTCTGCCTATTACTACTGTTATGACCCGGAGGTAAACCTGGGGATAAATCTAAAGCAAAATTTATACAATGTGTATAGAAACTCAGGCCATTTGGCAATTTGTATATTCTCTGAGGACTACTTCAAAAAAGAATACACGCTGGTAGAGCTTAAGGCTGTTTTGGATCGAAGTAAAGCAGAGCCGGACTATATGTTCCCAGTCCGAACCAATAACATAAAACTTCCGGAGGTCTTTAATGGGGTAACGTACTTTGATTGGAATAAGGATCCAAAAGCCATAGCGCAGATTGCCAGGCAGAGGCTGAATAAAAAGTCTACAACATTCCTTGAAAGCGATGCTAAAAGAATTGCTTTAAAAGATAAACAATCACTTTTAAATGCCATCAGCCGATACTCATCAATTAATTCGAACAGTGCGGATTTTTATTATAGCTTAGGTTTACATTACTATTATTTGAACTTATCGCCTGATGATCAGATAAAAGCTGCCAAGAATTTTCACAAAGCATTTAGTCTCAATCCTTCCTTTCACCAGGCTATGTATTTCTATTCAAGGGCAAAAATTCAGGCTGTGGGCATTGATAGGATCAAATATAGTCAAATAAAGGATCCGGTAGGAATTCTAATAAGGGCTATAGCTATGCAGCCAAACAATATCGAATATTATAACTGGGCCTCACTAATAAATCAAAATTTTTATAGTAAACACGGGCTTATAAGTCCATTAATCACAATTGTATGAAGTCAAATAGCGGCAATAAGATAAAAGGTTACTTTGCCAAGCCACCTAAAAAATGGATACTAATTTATCTTGCAGTCTGTGTTTTATTAGTTTTTATAGATCCATCTATTGGATTCATCTGCTTCCTATTATTGCTTATTGGCTTGGCTCTTTTATACTCATATAAAATTTCAGACGAAAAATTTGATGAAATATTAAGAGAGGATCTGAGACGCTTACATCAAATTGCTCTACAAAAACTGAGGGTATCAGAAAGTGAACTTGTAAGTACCCCGGAGTTGATATTAAGTCCGACATACTGGAATATTGGTAAAGCTGATTTTGGCATAAAAAAAGGGAGAGATAAGAAGATAAGATATACACCAGTTCACGTAGCCCTATTATACTTCACGGAACATAAATTATGCATTTATCAATGTGCACTTGATCTTACAACTAAGAACCCATTAAATACGAGTACAAAAAAATATTTTTACGATGAGATTGTTGCTGTGGAAACAGCATCTGAGTCAATAACAATAGATGAAGATAATATTAAGTCAAAAGTTTTTAGATATATGCCTACACTTAAAAAACATATATCAAATAAGAAAATTCAACTTAATTCATCAGAGTACTTCTTACTATTAACCAGAGGTGGAAATAGTGTCAAGATACAGTTACCTGATATCAATCTCATAGATTACGGAGTAACAGGAACCTTACCACGTAGTAAAGCCGACAAAGCAATTGCTGCTGTAGAGGCTATGATAGACAGTAAAAAATCAATACATCCTTAATATTCAAAATTAAATCTTATGGCACAAACAGATTTTTTTTCAGCAGAATCACCTGAAAATTATGAGCAAAAAAGTATATGCTGTTTCGTAGTTGATGTTTCAGGTTCAATGGGTGGTACTCCTATAAACCAGCTAAATATAGGACTTCAGGAATTTCACCAGGAAATCTTAAATGATTCAACAACTTCTAATAGATTAGAAATTGCAATAGTGGAATTTAGCAGTAGTGTTGAAACAGTAGTCCCTCCTTCATTAGTAGATAGCTTTTCCATGCCAACCCTAAATGTTAAGGGTTCTACAAAGTTAGTAGACGGAGTAAATGCAGCTATTGACTTGGTTGAATCACGCAAAAAATGGTATAAAGATACTGGTCAGCCCTATTTGAGGCCTTGGATTATACTAATAACAGATGGTGCGCCAGATTCTGGACAGGATATCAATGGCTTGGCAAGTAGAATAGAGATAAGTACAAAAAGTAAGAATTTTTTATTCCTGCCGATCGGTGTTGAAGGTGCGGACATGAATGTTCTCAACACCCTGGCCGGATATACCTCTGACGGATCAGGCGGGTGGAAAAAGACATCAGCAATGAAGCTTCAGGGGCTTAAATTTAGCGATTTCTTTAAATGGGTAAGTGCAAGTATGTCAATAGTAGCTGGGTCACAGGAAGGTGATAAAGTAACTATTCCCTCGACCGGTGACTGGCTAGACACTTTAGAGATATGAAAAGATATATTAAACTAATAGGGGTATTAATAGTACTGCTGATTTTTTCAGCATCCATAGCCTATTATGTACTTCCACATAATGAAATAAATACTACCAGCCAGCCAAGAAGCGTTCCTGGACAGCAATCAAGGAATCAACCTTCTGAATACGTGCTTAAAGAAAATGATTTCAGGAGAATCACCGGTATTATTAACAATGCTAATTCCATATTTAGCAATGTATTATATATATTAACCGGTGTTATTTTGGGATTATTGATATTTAAAAGTCCAAAATTTTTTCCTGAACGAAATGTCTATGGCCGAAGAAAAAATCAATCAGATACTAGGAATAAATCAGTAACAATCAAGAATAAAAACTACACAGATAAAGCTTCTACAAAGAAGAAAACTTATACAGAAGAAGATGAAAAAGTCAGTAAAAAGAAATCTTCCGGAGATGAGAGAGAAATAAGTCTGGATAATAAGCAAAAGACAGAATGGTTAATACTTAGATCGTCAGTGCCAGGGGTTAGCCATTTAAATAGTGATCCACCAGTTCCATGTCAGGATAGCCACTCAGTTTTCCAATTAAATAATAACTGGGGTATAGCTGTAGTATGTGACGGAGCAGGGTCAGCTAATAATTCTCACAGGGGATCAAGTTTTGCCTCAAAGAAGGCCATTGAATTATTTAAAAAAACTATTATAGAGAAAAGATGGATTGAGAATAAAAAACTTCCTTGTAAGAAAGAATGGCGCAGAATCTCTTTTGACTTACTATTGGAGGTTCGAAGCGAGCTAAATGACTATGCAAAAAGCCTTCAATTTAAGTTAAATGAATTAGCCTGTACGATAATAGTAGTTGTTTATTCTCCCCACGGCCTCCTTACCACACACATTGGAGATGGAAGAGCAGGGTATAAAGACAAAGACGGTAACTGGAGACCTCTCATAGAACCTCATAAAGGGGAGGAAGCAAATCAGACCATTTTTATTTCTTCCGAACTATGGATAGATGATGACTTAAATCTAAATAATGTTTCTGTCCCGGAATCCAGTATAATAGAAGAGCCGGTAGAAGCCTTTACCCTCATGTCTGATGGGTGCGAAAGGCAATCTTTTCAAACAGGTTATATGGATGAGGAAAAGGAAAAGTTTATCCCTCAAAATTTGCCATATCCTAAATTCTTCGATGGTATAGTTAAGAGTACAAAGGAAAAAAGAAAGGCACAAAACCTTACCGATAACGACCTGAATGAAAGATGGTCAGACTTTTTACAGCATCATGAGCTTTTTAAAAATGAGCCTGATGATAAAACCTTAATAATAGGAACGCTGATAAAGGAAAAAAATGAGAAGGATTTTAACAACGAACAGGGGGACAGAAGTAACAATAGAAGCACAATCATTCGATAAAGGAGGAGAAGGGTCTGTACATAGAATCACTACATCGGGTCCACCAAATGTCTGTGCAAAAATCTTTCATTCCAATAAGAACCTGGAGGCTATTGAAAGAAAGATAAAGTATATGGCTTACAATGTGCCCACCAATGCTATTGCAAATAATTATAAAGTATGTTGGCCAAAAGACATATTATATGACAATAATAAATTTGTAGGCTACACCATGCCGTTAGCCTTCACAGGTTCCCAGACACTTTATAATTTATGTCAGGGAAATAACAACAAATTACCAGATAATTGGAAAAATAAATTTGACAGATACAGCAATTCTGGCATGACAAATAGGGTCAAGCTATGTGTCAATATATCAGCAGCACTTTACATCATCCAAAGAATGAATAGCTATGTGATTGCTGATCTAAAGCCACAAAATGTAATGATCACATTAAACGGAAAGGTATCAATAATCGATTGTGACTCTATTCAAATATCCAGTAATAACAATTTATTATTTCCTGCCCGAGTAGCCACTCCGGATTACATGCCACCCGAAAGCACAAAAATTGACTTGCAGAATGAAAGCATACCTTCATACTGGGATTTCTTTTCTATGGCTGTAATGTATTATCAGGTCTTTCTGGGAATTCACCCATACACAGCTTCATTTACAGGTAAATATGAAAACTCTAACACGATCCAGTCTAAAATTAGCGAGGGCCTATTCGTTCACGGAAGGCAAAAGAGTTTTATAAACACTTTGCCGCCACCCCATAACAATTATGAGTATTTACCCCCAAGCTTAAAGCACTTGTTTATCAGAGCTTTCGAATACGGCCATGTAAATCCTACAAGCAGACCTGATACAGAAGAATGGGGAAAGACTCTGTACGCGGAAGTTGAACAGAATAGCATTAAAGGAATGAAGCCAATACCTACGCATACTGGTAGGATACACATAGAAACTTCTGTTAGCAATCCTGCACCTGCTCCTGTTCCTCATCCAAAAAAGGTTAAAAAGTACTTATTTATAGCATTGTTATATCAACTGATTGGAAGAGGAATATACTACCTTGATTATAAGAATAAAACGCCAAATAAAAAAAGAATATATTTTAGGCTATTTATAGCAGCCATATTGGGCATATTCCTCATCCCATTCGACATCCCACTCATAAGTTTTATTGGGGATTTAGCCGCTTTTATAGGGTTAATTACAACCTATTTAATCGGAATAATTGAAACTATATCATTATATGTCAATCAACTAAACAACAAATATTAACATCATGAAACAAACAAACCAACACAACTTCCTCGAATCTGAAGAGTTTTACTTAAGCGCTGATGATAATAATGAAAGCGGGGGTACCGTAGTCCAGGAATCGACTGTGAAGCCTCCGAAAACAACCAACCCTAGACCCTGGGACTCAGAAGGCCCACAAGCCAGGAGTGGCGATACCGGTGAAAACCATCCGGAAGAACCTCCTGTAGAAACCTCCAAGGAAGAGGAGCCGAAACCTTTTAAGCCGGAAGGTTCACCTCCATATGGCAACTGAGGCAAGGTAATTCACCATCAATGACTTACTCATGAATTAGTTTAGTTTTCTCAGGCAATAGGTTAAATTGGAAAAACAATCAACCTATTGCCTGTAATGCCTACTTCAATACGAATGCTCATAAAGATTTGGTTCATCCTATGCTTTCATTCCGGGCTATACTCTCCAGTAGTGGCAAGTAGCGCTACGGTTGATAGTCTACAAGCTGAACTTTCCAAAAACCTATCCACTACAGAGCGGATAAATGTATTGAACGACCTGGCCTATGAACTGTCTGACAGTTTGCCGGATGAAGCCTTTAGTTATGCAGAGGAAGCACTAACCTTATCAGAAGATATAAATAATGATAGTACAGCAGCCACAGCCCTGGTAAGAATGGGAACAATCAAAGAATATACCGGAGATAATGTGGTAGCAGCCGACTACCTGGAGCGGGCCCTGCAGTTAGAGACTGACCTGGACCATGAGTACGGTATCGCCCGGGCTTCTGCATTTTTGTGTAAAGTATACAATAACCTGGGCATGACAGCCGAGGCTATTTCTGCATGTGAAGAAAGCATTAGAGTATTTAAATCATTACATAAGTATCAATATGTAAGTGGGAGCTACCAGGACTTATTTAATGTATACAAACAAAGCGGTGACTTGCAAAAAGCCCTGGAAACACTTAATCAAAAACTGGGCATCGACTCACTGCATGGTATAAGTGAAAGCATGCTGGGCACTATGGAGTCTTTTGGTCAGATATATAGAAGGATGGGTAGCTACGATGTGGCATTATCAAATTACTACAGCGCACTTCAGGCCTGGTTGAATAAGGGTGACAGCTCAAAAATAGGCGGGATATATGTAAATATTGGTAATATTTACTACGACCTCAACAAACAGGACTCAGCCACTTATTACTTTCTACTCTCTTTATCAATAAAACAAAAGCACAACCCGCCTCACACTTTTGCAGAAAACTATAATAACCTGGCAGCAGTGTATAACAGGCAACTTCAGTTTGACTCCGCTGACTACTACTACCGTAAAAGTATAGCCATAAATACAGAAACGGGAAATGCCGACGAACTGGCAAGAACTTACTATAACCTGGGCAACAACTTTAAAGACCAGGAGCAGTACGACTCGGCCAAAGTCTATTATAGAAGGGCTGAGAAACTAACGCCTAGCACTATTCTGCTAATGGACACCTACTATAATCTGTATGAAGTGTATTTTGAGTTTGGCCAGTATGACAGTGCCAACCTATACCACAATAGACACATAGCCGTACGCGATAGCCTGGACCACATAGCCCGCGAGGCCGTACGCCTCAGGGATAACTACGAAAGAGAAAAACTAAGATCCGCTTCTATGCAGGCTGACTTACTGCGAAGTGAGAACGAGAACCTAAATAAGAGCATGACAGTAACAATACTCATCATCAGCCTGCTCCTGCTGGCGGTGATTTTTTTTGCCGTACTAAAATACTATCAGCAACGTAAAAGAGCGCAGATAGCCGCTAAGGATGCCGAAATAAATAAGCAGAAGGTAGACCAGCTACTAAAAACAGTAGAGAACAAAGAAATGTCTGCCATACTACGCGGCCAGGAGACAGAACGTAAGCGTATCGCACAGGACCTGCACGACCGCCTCGGCAGTATGCTGGCCATGGTGAAGATCCACTTTAAAACCGTGGAAGATAACCTGGAAACCATCAAGGAAGAGAACAAAAGACAGTATCAAAAGGCCAATTCACTACTGGATGAAGCCTGCGAAGAGGTACGGAAAATCTCCCATGACATGGCCTCGGGCGTATTGCAAAAGTTTGGCCTTACCACAGCACTAAACAATCTGAAGGGTTCAGTAAATGAAACGGGCCAGTTAAAGATCAACCTGCTCACCTTTGGAATGGAAGACGAAAGGCTGGACTACCGGAAGGAAATTAACATCTACCGGATCATACAGGAGCTGCTGAGCAATACACTTAAGCATGCGCATGCAAAGGAGATGACCATCCAGCTTATACGCAAAGACCAAAACCTCAATATACTGGTAGAAGATGACGGGACAGGCTTTAACCCCGGAAAAATGAAACCAGAGGGAATGGGGCTTAAAAACATACAAACGCGAGTCGAAAGCCTGAACGGCACCCTTGAAATAGACAGCGGAAAAGGATCAGGCACCACTACTACCATTGACATACCCTTAGACCAATAGATAATGAAAAAGATAAATGTACTCATAGCAGATGACCACCAGATAGTGCTTGATGGCCTTACCTTGCTTCTGCAGAATGAAGAAGATATACATATAGTAGATGTGGTGGCAGATGGTAGCCTGGCACTGAAGGTGATGGAATATGAAAAAGTAGATGTAGCCGTCATCGATATCAGCATGCCCGGACTGGATGGTGTGGAAACCACAAAGGCTATAAAAGAAAAATACCCGGAGACCGCAGTACTCATTCTGACCATGCATAATGAGGGCGGTTACATTACAGAACTAATAAAAACAGGTGCTTCCGGATATATACTCAAAAACAGAGGGAAGGAAGAGCTGGTGGATGCGATACATAAAGTGGCAGCCGGGGGGCAGTTTTTCAGTGAGTCTGTCACGCAAACCCTTATAGCCGACATTAAAAATGGGGAGGCTGCGAAAAAAAAGAACAACATGATCCAGCTGACCCGCCGTGAAAAAGAGGTACTGAAGCATATATCCAGGGGGCTTACCTCTCCCCAGATAGCAGAAGTGCTGTTTATAGCCCCAAGCACGGTAGAGACCCATCGCCGTAACCTGATAGATAAAATAGGTGTGCCTAACTCAAAGGGACTGGTTCGCTACGCCATCAAAAATGGCTATAGCGATTAATAAATAACATAAGACCATAGAATCAACCTTAATACATATAATATGAATCGTGCACTATTAGTAGGCATAGACCACTACAAAACATCTCCGCTAAACGGATGCATCAATGATGCCAGAAGCATGAGTGAAGCCTTATGCAGAAATGATGATGAGAGCCTGAACTTCAGCTGTATGCTTATGACATCCGATAAGGATAAGATAAGCAGGCATGCCCTTCTTTCTAAAATAGATAAGCTCTTCTCTGCCGAAGCAGACCTGGCACTGCTGTACTTCTCAGGGCATGGCTATGATGATAAGCTGGGGGGACTACTGGTAACCCAGGAGGCACAGCAGCACGCAGACGGCGTTCACCTGGATGATGTACTTACCATTGCTAACAGGGCCGATCGCATCAAGCAGATATTCATTATACTGGACTGCTGCCACTCCGGCCATATGGGCAACCCGCCTATGAGCAATGGCTACTCGGCTTACCTTAGAAAGAATATTTCAATTCTGACCTCCAGCCAGGGAGATGAGCTTTCTATGGAGGTAAATGGCCATGGCCTGTTCACCAGTTCTATACTTAATGGCCTTACCGGCGGGGCTGCCGATGTGCTGGGTAGGGTGACGGCGGCAAGCTTATATAGCTATGTGGACAGCATGCTGGGACCTTGGGAACAGCGCCCGGTTTTTAAGTCGCATGTAAACAAAATGATTTCCATCCGGAAGTGCAAGCCTATGGTATCTTTCGCGCTTATGAGAAAGATCACCTCGTTCTTTCCTGTGAAGGACCACTATTTTCCTTTAGACCCTAGTTATGAGCCTACTGCGGATCCTAAGAATCCGGAAAATGAAGGAATATTTGCTAAACTTCAGAAGTATGTACAGGCTGGCCTGGTACGCCCTGTAGGAGAAGAGCATATGTACTTTGCCGCCATGAACAGCAAAGGCTGTGAACTCACCCCCCAGGGCCGTATGTACTGGGAAATGGTAAAAAGAGACAGACTGTAATGGCATCTGACCAACTACTGGAGCAGTACAAACTGTATGTGGAGCTGGCGGACCGGGTGAGCGACAGAAGGATAAAAACAAACCAGTATTTTATAACCCTACTTTCCGGTCTGCTGGTGGTCCTGTCCTTCGTATTACACAAAGACCAGCAGGCCACCCTGAGCCGGTATCAGCCCTATATTGTGTTCAGCGTGGGCCTGCTGGGTATCATCTTATGCCTGGTGTGGCAACTCAATATCAGTAGCTACCGGCAGCTTAACAGCCAGAAGTTTCAGGTAATCCACGATATGGAGAAGCACCTCCCCTACCCTTTATTCGCAAAAGAATGGCAACTACTTGGAGAAGGTAAAGACCGGAAAAAATACCTGCAACTTAGCCGGGTGGAAAAACTGGTACCCGTAATCCTGTCTTTGCCTTTTGTGGTATTATTTATCTACGCTCTGTTTTGACATAAAACTTATCGCAAAACCATATAAATCTCTTAACATGAAAGCTTTAATAATATTTGCCTCAACCTTCATAATATGCACAGCACCCTCAATAGCTCAAACCTCAATGAGCTGTTATTACCGGGAGTATTGCAACTGGAACAACTACACGAAAAAATTTGAAGATTGTGATGGGTATGAAGAAGCATCACTCTTTAAGTTAAATGACAATGAAACCATGCTCACTCACGTGATCGAAGATCGGGAAACAACTTACTACATAAGCAGCAGTAAGCGGGATGTACAATATGATGTATGGACGTTTAACGCTACCAGCGATACTGGTAATGACTATTATTTTGTATTAGATCCTAAAAACAAACAGGTCAGAATTGTATTTAAAAGCGATGGAGAAATGAAAATGGTGAGATTTTATGTGAAGGCTATCTTCAGATAATTAGTCGCTGGCAAATGAAAAAAACTGCTTTAGACGTAAGTCTTTCTATAAGATTATCTACTATAGTTAGTATTATCATAAAAAATCAGGCCTTACAGCCATAAAAAGTCGAATTTTATTAGTATTTTTTACAAATCTATTAACCATAATTAACTATTCGATTTATGAAAAAGACAAAATTAAGCCTTTCAGCACTGCAGGTAAGCAGTTTTACCACTGCTCCTAAAGAGATAAAAGGCGGTGCTACCTACCAAAGTGATGCTTCATATTGTAAGGATTCCGGCTGTGCGATGTGTGACCCCATGTCTGAAGACGGCTGCTGGCAGACTTATGACTTTGATAACTGTCCTGAAACAAGCCTACAATCCTGCTAAAGAGTACCTTTTTCATCTACCCCCTCCGCTAAATTGCCTGATAAGGGCAAGGGCCTGATCAAAATCTCTGAGCTCCTGGTAGATAATGATCTCGTTCTTTCTATACATGGGTTTGTGAAGGGGGTATATTTTTGGCTTGGAAAGGGAAAGGTCGCCGTTCTTAAGGCTTTTGATCTTAATACCAGGCCATGACAGGTACAGGTCGGAGAAAGCATGGCGCGTAATGCCTGCCTCATTGATGGTATAGGTGCTTTGCACCACTTTGGTGGTGACGTAGATTCCCAAACCTGTAGAGGTAAACGCCAGGGCCATAAGCATGGTGGCTGTGGCGATGAGTAGCGTGCTCCACTGCTGGTGTATGCATAGATACAGAAAGATAAGGATGCACACCGGGGCGGCCAGTAGTAATACCTTAGCCGTACACTTGCGGAGTATCTTTACTTCCCGAAGGGTGCCAGGACTGGCTGCTATGCATAAAGCGGCCATGATAACTTAAAGGGGCTGTTTCTGCCCGTTCATAATTTATTTAATAGCTAGCTTTTACCCCTCGGTGCTACTGAGGTAGGTGTGGAGATAGGCGTAGAGGGTATCTACCCGGCGGCGTGTGATCTGCATATTTTCAGATGCTGCGACCAGCCCCCACATGGTGCCGCCGCCAAAGCGCTCCGGATTCCATAGCACGGCATTGAAGGCCTTTTCTTTATCCCGCAGTGCAATCCAGGCCCGTTGCATTTCCTTTAGGGCCTGCTTCTCTTCATCGGTGTGCATCTTCTGCATGAGCCTGCGGTAGTATTTATTCAGCAGGGCATCGAAGTCTTCCGTAGCCATCTGGTATGACTTGTGGTAGCCACTGGTGGAGTAGTTTATCTCATTGAAAAGCCTGGCTTCTTCCACGACCCTGAAGGTGTCTACCCTGTACTCTACACTGAGGCGGTAGGCCTCGCTTGACTCATATTCGGGGGCGGCTTCCAGTTGCTTTCGCAGAGCTATCGCATTTGCCTCTGCCTGCAGGGATATCTTATCAAGATCGACCGCACCATCCTGTCCCATGGTCAGGATGGTAATGAACAGCGATGCCGTCAGGAGAATTAATCGTTTCATGGACGGATTCATTCAGGGGTTAATATTATCTCAAATATAAGCCATCTGTAGGTGCACATTCTGCTAATAGAGGGCGGCAACTTACATAACGCTATGAATGAACGGAAAATAACCCAGATGATGGCTGTGGCCCCTTAAGGCTGGGTTGCCTTAAACGTAAAAAACCCTCTCCCGAAACTTCGGCAGAGGGCCTCTTCATAAGGGTTGCTTCTTCCCGTTACACGATGCACTCGGTGCCATCGGTAGGGCAGTCTACAGAACAGTATGGGGTTACTTCATATACTGTTTTTATCAGTTTGGTACCACCGGTAAGGCGTTTCTTGCTATCGGTGGTGAAGCTTTCTACTTTTAGGTCGGTAAGCGTCAGTTTATTAGTTTTCATAAAAAAATGTTTGTTTAAAAAATCAGAATATACACTATTCTTAAGGCCCATAACAAGGCCCGTGTATATAACTATGATACTGCAAAACAGTTACTTACCACCAAAAAAGCCAGTTTCCCTTTCATAATGCGTGACTTAACCGGAAGGCGGACAGCTATATGGCGTGTAAATCCCGCCTTTTGCTAATGTAGCAGCATGGCTCTCATCAATTAAAATTAAAAAAACGCCCCACGGCCGGGAGCGTTTTTTATTGGTCTCAGGTGTTATGAGGGTTGTGCATTGACAGTATAGGCACTGCTGGTAGTGGCTGATACGTCTTTGCCATTGGCCTTGGTGAGCTGTATGACCGCGGAAGTGGTCACAGCTGTTCTTGGCACAAACTCGATGGCATTATCTGACCAGCTGTTAACGCTGAGGCTGGTGCCTCCCAGCTCCAGAGTGCCGGTGTCGCCACCAAAGTTTTCACCCACCATAATGTATGTGGTGCCTGATACGAGCGCCTGCGGGGCATTGGTGGCACCATCTGACAGGGTTACGGCGGTGATGATGGACTTACCGGAAATAATGCCTTTGAGGTAATCTATGAACTGGCTGTACTCTGCACTGGTCTCCACTGACATGAGGTCACTGGCGTACTCTTTTATGAACTTAGGCGTCACGAAAAGGTAGGTGTCCTTTTGCATGGTGAGGGTGGTACTTGTAGAGGACTCTTTTACGCAGGGCCCCACACTTAGTGTCTGCTGATTCTTTTTGGTATCCAGGTGTACCACTAAAGCACTGATAACAGGCATACCGAGCAGGTATTCGCATACGAAAATGATATTGCCAATCTCAGCGTTTGTCTTGCTGCTGTTTTGGCTGATATTCAGTCCGGCATTACCCATAGACTGTACCATGGCAGAAGCAAAGGCCAGCTCGCCTGTGCCGGTGGCTAGCCCCAGCAGGGCCTCGATCAGTTCTTTGCTGAACTGAACGCCCACGCTCTCAGAGCTATATTGTACACTTTCCTCTGTTACCTGCACAAACATACCCGAACCGTCAATGATCTGCCTCAGCGGCTCGTAGTCATAAAGCTGATACGGCTTCTTAGTGGCTGGGTCAATGGAGGTGGTCATCGCTTTGGTCATAGCGGCAAACACTACGCTGACCTCTGCAAAGACGTCCCTTACGGAATCGGAGATCACGGCGGAGTTCTGATCCGTGGAGGACATCATGATGTTACCCGTTTCATTAAACACGTAATATTTGGTACCCTGAACGTTATTCGGGTTTTTAGGTGGGTTTGATAGTTTTACCGGCTTTTGATTACTGTTAGCCATAGTCTAGTTTTTATTAAATTGAAATGGATTGCGGCTGTGTGCCAGCCGGGGACTTTATGGCTTGAAAACCGGATATGTTAGAGGTAATTATCAGCAATTACTCTTGAAAAAGTACATCTTATAGCGGATACAGTGACGCTATGCCTGCTTTACAGGGGCTCTACCCGGGGTAAAATCTTTCTGGAATTCACTGATCTTTATTTAATGAGGCAAGGGCATTTGGCCGGTTCAGTACTATTCATTGTAAGTGATGAATACAGAACCACTATTATCTTTGCACACCTGACCGCGGATAGCCGTTACCTTCCGGGGGTTGAGCAGGTTTATTTCGGTCAGTACCTTCCCTATGGCGATGGGGTGGTCGTTTATATATAAAGCGGGGTAGGAATCAGTCGCCTGCCGGTATAGCTTTCGTACTTCATCCAGCATGGCCTTTTTACCTGATCTACTTTGTTCGTTAGTCTCAGTATACGTAATCAATACCACGGCATCCACCCGGCGGCAGCCAATGCCTTCCAGGTCTTTGAGTATCTGGATGGCAAGAGTAGGATTGAAACGGTTGGCTGCCACAGCCTCATTTATGGCTGGGGCTTCGCTTTCGTAGGGTATGCCATTGATGACGTATAGAACTAAGGAGTCCGGAGTTCCGGTTTCCAGGTTACCTGATAAGATGTAGTGTTGAAGGCAGTCTTTTGGTATGGAAAAAGGGCCGGATGCATATACATTGCTTACGGCCAGTATGGGAATAATAAGTAGTAGTCTCCACATATTTACTCTTTAGGATAGGATGCGGCCGTGACGTGATTTCCATACCGGATTAATTAAAAAAAACAGGCCGGAAACAGAAAATACTGCTTGCGGCCTGCAATCATTGTCAGGAACTGACTGTATCACCCTGAACCATCGGTGATAGCTTATGATAGGGTATTGAAGAGGATCATACTGATAAGAAAAAGGAGAGGCCCGAAATAGAGTATTCTCCGGAAAATGACATAGCCTTTGTACTCATCAAACGGCTTATAGGAATGCCTCTCCCAGGACCGGCCTGGTACCGTGGCCATTGCTGGTGCGGCTGACTTACTTACCGCTTCAATATGTTCTCCATATACCTCTTTGTAGGCGGCGAATAATTTTTTAGGCTTGCGGGTATAATCTATCCTTCGCATGCCGAATCCCATGTATCCCATAGTTCATATTATTTAGGTTCTGTTAGTATATACGGATCAACAAGGGGGAGGGCGGGAGATTTACACAAGCGGAATAGTATTACTATCGCCGGAACTCTGATCCCTTCATAAAAAAGAGGCTGCCCTTTTGAGGCAGCCTCTTTCATTTTCTTAGAATATGTCTGATTAATATTGCATTAATATCTCCACGCGGCGGCCATAGGCACTTGACTGGCTGTCGAGATTAGGTGATACGCCAAAGTACTCCACACTAATACGGTCCAAGGTAATACCTTCTTTCACCAGCTCGGCCTGCACGGCATTGGCCCGGCGCTGGCTCAGCACCAGGTTTTGCTGGGCATTGCCGGTAGCATCGGTATAGCCATGCAGTTTGAAGTTTATGTCCTCGTTACGCTTGCCATAATCTGCCAGTTGCTTTATCCGCTGCTTATCTCCGGAGGACAGGGCAAAAGAGCCGCTATTGAAAAATACGGCGGTGGAAGGTAGCTCCTTGGCGGCGGGGGCTGGCTCTTCAGCCGGCTCCTCTGGCTCTTCCCCGGCCTCCTGAGCGGCTGCGGCCTGCTCAGCCTGCCTGGCGATACTGGCCTGCAGGCTGTCGATCTGCTGCTGAAGCTGACCGAGTTGCCTGATCGTGGTACTATCCACTGTTGGCTCCGCTGCTGCTGAATCGGCAGGAGCCGCATTGATGAGGGCTACCTGTCGGTTCAGGGAGTCAATCTTATCTTCCAGTTTCTCTACCTCACGGCGGGTGCGCCTGTCTTCGCGTCCTTCACCCCCTTCCAGGGTAATGGTAGGCTGTACGGTAGGGTTAACCCGGGTTCTGCGGGCACGGCGTTCATCCCGTATATCCCGCTGAAGGTCCTGTCGCTCATCGCGCATGTCTCTGCGCAGACGCCGTAACTCCTCTTCCAGGTCGTCCAGTTCCTCCTCATTACGTGAGTCCGGCGCCCGGTTTCGCATCTCCTCTATCTCATCTTCCAGGTCGGCAATCTGCCTTTCCAGTTCGCCCTCTTCTTCTTCGCTTTGAGAAAGCTGCTGGTTCAGCTCGCGTATCTCCTCACGATAGCGTGCCAGTCGTGCAGAGTCTTCATCTGAGGCATCCAGCCTGCGATCACGCTTTTCCAGTTCAGCCTGCAGGCTATCGGCCAGCATTTCATTTTCCCTGGTATTGCTTTCGCTATCATCCAGTTGTTCCCGGCTGCGGGCCAGTTCGGCCTGAAGGCTATCGATACGCATTTGCAATGAATCGGTGGAACCCCCACCGGCATCATAGTCCTCTACCAGTTCCTGGTAGCTTGCCTGGAGAGAGTCCCGTCTTTGCTGTAGCTCAGCAGCCCGGGCACGCTGTTCTATGCGCTGTTCCTTTTCTTCACGCAGGCTATCGGCAGCGGTGTTGAGGCTATCCATTTGCATGTCATAGGTTACTTTCTGCAGGCTGTCTTCCATTTTCAGACGGGCCATTTCCTGCTCCACCCGCATGATGCTATCCTCATATGTCCTGATCTGTTCCTGCGTTACCCTGGGGGCCTGGGTGGTGATTCTTACCCTGGCAGAGTCATCGCGAAGAGGTTTTCTACTGGTATCGGCCCGCTTTTTAACGGTACGCTCAGTAGATCCAAGTGTCCTAATGGGGAAATCGGCCCTGTAGAGGCTATCTGCCCTACGTGCCTTGATGGTACTATCAGCCACTGCCTCGTAGCTAATGGCAGGATCAGGTGACCCTAACCTTAGCCTGTACAGGGTATTATATAGCTCCAGTTTTTCTATTTCATATTCCAGTGACTGTATAGTATCACTGTCATAAGGCCTGCGGGCAGGGGCTGGCATAGGCTGTATGAGAAAAGGCTCAATATCTGCCTCCACGCCTTTGGGTGCCTCACGGCTGCTGTATTTTTGCGGCTGAGGCTCCATACCTCTTACCAATCGCTGATTTTCAGTATAGGGGCCACTTGTACGACCGTATCCCGATGGAGGAGGGGTTATCGTATTGGCTTTAAACTTCTTCAGTCCCCATGTAAACCGGTAGGCGAGAGACACACTGGTATAGTAGAAGCGGTCATTCCTGCCATTGGGGTTACCCCTTGTTTCACGGTTTACCTGACCGGGGTTTGCGGCATAGATTACGAAAGGATCCTCATAGGGGGTGGCGTAGTCACCGCTTACATCATCAAGGTAGTCGGTGCGGGTAAAGAACCAGGTGGCCTCTGCTTTTAGCCTCAGCCTGCCGCTAATGCGCCAGCTTAATCCTACGGAGAGGGGGATGCTTAGCGTGCGGTCGTCATAGCGTACACCTTCTGTCTGCAAAGGGCGCAGCTTGGTCTCATAGTCACCATCCTGCTCTACGATCTGCGCCATATCCGCATCAGGCGCGTCTTCCCGTATTAGTCGTACGGTATTGTCTGACCAGTAATAGTATGGCTCTTTATCACGCAGCAGGTCTGCATAGGGTGTGAACCAGGTATAGCCTACTCCGGCAGAGAGGTAGGGAGACAAAGGAAAGTTTTCCGGCAGTATATAGCCGTTGTCGAGGTAATAAAGCAATGAAAAACTAGCGTTCCATATTTCGGTCCGTACGTTGAGGGCACGGTCAAAATTTTCCCAGTCCACCAGTAATTCATCATCCAGATTACGGGCACGATCATTAGCCAGAATATAGCCATGAAGTCCCTGCAGCCTCACGCCAAAGCCACTGCCCAGGCCCAGGGAAAGGCCTGCCGATATGGGAAATTCATAATCCGGCTGAAGGTAGCGGGTCTCGATATCCCCGCTATAGTTAAGCACACCTGTACCTGCCTCTATGGTCAGGAAACCCTTATCCTGAGCATGGAGGGAAAGCACAGTAAAACAGAGAGTAAAAAGCAGAAATAATCTTTTCATATATGCCTCCTTACTCATTGGTCCCGATCCACAATTTCAGTTCGGCGCTGAGGCCTACATAAGGTCGTATTTCCACATCGCTTACATCCAGCAATCCGCTGTCATCGGACTCTAACTGCAGGAATGAGGCACCGGCCTGTATCCTGAGAAAGTTAAATACCTTATAGCCAAGGGCCACAAAGGAAGGACGGTCTACCACAGGACCGCTATAGGTGTAGGCACCGTCATCAAATTCAAGATCCTGGAAGAATACTCCCACACTCAGTGCGGTGTTACTCCATATCTTAGAGGAGTGGGCCGGATGACCAAGGGGTATGGATACGCCGCCGTACCAGCCACTGCCAAAATCCTCATCGCTTCCTCTCTCATTGTAGACTGTACCATACCCTACCAACACATTTATATGGCTCCGCTTTTTCTCGGTGGGATAGTTTCGTATGATCTTACGACTGGTAAGAATACTGAGATCACCGTAGAACATCTGGTCTGTTTCACTGATGATCTGCCGCTTTACGGTATTTATCTGCTGGCGTGCATACTGATAACGCTTTTGTCCCTCGGTATTGAGCGAATCGCCGCCCAGCAACTCATCGGCATCTTTAAGGTCTAGATCATCCAGTTTCTGGATACCCTCTTTGACTATATCGGAAAAAGCAGGCGCATTGCTTTCCAACCTGTTACGCAGGTTACCGGTACTCTGAGCAAGTATTTGGTTGAGATTATTATAAACTTTGCCCGGAGCCTCACGCAGCTCTACTTCTTTCTCTTCGATAAGGATTTCCTGGTCCAGGTAGTTCAGCAACTGTTCTTTGAGTGTATAGCCCAACTCCTGGCGCTGGTCTCCCTGCAGTGTGGTGAAGTACCTGATCATCACATCATACTCCTCGTTCTGCTTCAGTTTATAGTTAACAGGTATCTGCCAGTCGTTAGATTGGTCATCATAATCTCTTACCCATTGACCAGTAAAAATGGGTTTTTCATCCCCCTTTAACAGGCCTTTGCGGGCTATAACAGCCTCTACCATGTCTACATCTGAACTAACCTGCCCGGTAAGCACGAAAAGTTCTTCTGACGGAAGTGGCTGGCCGTTATTAAACTGGGAGCTTTCGTAATTAAATACTACCTGCTCATATTGGGAAAAAGCAGGGTATGAACAAAGGATGAATAAAAAGACAGGTAAAATGTGTTTCATCAATTTTAATTAAGGTCAACAGTTTGTTTGTGTATGAACCTGTTGTTCGACACGCTAGTCACCCCATTAACCATAAGCTCACCTAAAAGTTGTCATTATTAGATGACAGCAGAGGTTAACCTGTTCTATTTCAACGCATAACCCTACTTATTTCAGTAAATAACCAGGAGTTTGGCCGGTAATTATGCATCTGCAATGCACCTGCTATGAGGTGCCTCAAAAGAAAAACAGTACATTTGGGAGACCTGAGACCAGCATCAGGCTAAATCCAGCGGGAAAGGCTCTTACTCTTTCGAAAATTTAGATTGGCGGAAATAAAGAAGAGCCGGAAGGTCTAAGCAAAAAAAGGGGAGGGAAGCTACTCCCTTACCAAAATGACTGGAACAGCCAAGCGCCATAACTACAGAAGAACTGAAGGAAAGGGGTGCAGGTTTCCCTGGCAGACTTTACGACTATTATTTACGTGCACATTCAAACGAAGCAGCAGATGACTCAAAATAACATACCAAAGTTTCAGATACAGACGATTGATGTACAGGAGGTGACTATCAAACAACCTCAGCAGAACCTGGGAAAAAACCCTAACCTGAACTTTGATATCCACCTGGACCATGCGGTGATGCAGGACAACGATATTTTCATTGCCGGTACTACCATCACTACCTATGCGGGAAGTAAGGAGCACGAACTGGCCCGCTTTAAGGCAAACTGTGTGTATAAGATCGACAACATGGCACAGTTTCAGAAGCCTGACAAGAGCGGCGTTTCGCTGCCCGAAGAATTGATTTCTGCGATTAATTCTGTGAGTGTGTCTACCACACGCGGGCTGATGTTTGGTGCGTTTGGGGGTACCTATTTGCAAAAAGTGGTTCTGCCTATTATAGACACACAGGGATTTGCCCCCAATAGCTGATAGGGTTGCAAAGCGGGTACCTTTACTTACGTACCCGCTCTTTTACATAGGCCAGCAGCTCATCCTGTGTAGCGCCCTGTGCATACATCCGGAATACCTTCATATAAATAAACTGAAGCCTAAGGGCGCCATTGCGGCGGTAGTCTCTGGCCGAAGCGATGACAAACCGGCGAATAACCCGAAAGCGGGTTTGCTTCTTTAGCCTGGCTATCAGATCATACTCTTCCATAAGCTTCATGCGCTCATCATAGCCGCCCACCCGGTGAAAAAGCTCACGTGTGACCCAGAGCGTCTGGCCACCACCCCTGCAAAACCAAAAGGGTAAAAAAGACAGGTAGTTTCCCAGCCGCAAAAACCAGTGTCCCATATCAAACTTAGACATGAAGCAGCCTGCCTGCGTGCCGGGCGGTAGTTTTTTCAAGATGAGGCTGGTAAACTCTTTGGGCGGCACACAATCTGCATGAATGAAATGCAACACCTCACCGCAGGCCACGGCCGCTCCGTGATTCATCTGGGCCGCCCGGCCCTTTTGAGTTGAGATAAGTACCCGTGCCCCCAGTTTATCTGCAATACTGCGGGTGTTATCCATACTACCTCCGTCACACACTATCACTTCTCTCACCTCATCTTTGCCGCTCCGGTTTTTGATCACCTGCAGCAACCGGCCAATGGTTTTTTCCTCATTGTAAGTAGGTATGATGATAGATATCTTCACTGGCTCAGGCTATTTATTTCATTTTATTCCAATCGCGACAGGCTAAAAAAAGCGAACACTGCCTGTAAACAGGACAGAATAGCCCCAGTCAATAGAGGTGGCATAAGATAGTTACCGGCCGGGGGTAATATTTTTCCCGGCACTCTCTATAGGTAAGATACTGAATAAATGTCCCTCACGGATTTACCTGGCAGGATAGTTTACATAAAATTCCGTTGACACCCCTCCCGCTTCGCTGTTAACGAATCTGAATTGCTTCCTGAAATCAAGTTTGGCCTTTGAGTTACCGGGAAATTTCCTTATTTCGTAGTTCTTTTTTGAGATCAATCACGCAGGGCAGCCAGTATTTTTCCATGAACTACGGGCTTTCTCTGTGCCAAAACAGCACCAATTATCAGCGATCAGGTAAAAAAACTAGGGACTTTTGGGGGGGTATTCACCCCCTCGTTGCTTACCATCCTTGGGGTAATCATGTACCTCAGGTTTGGCTGGGTAGTAGGTAATGTGGGCCTTATCGGCACCCTCATCATTGTTACCCTATCTACCAGCATTACCTTTCTCACGGCCTTATCTATTGCAAGCATAGCCACTAATGCCCCCATCAAGGCAGGTGGTGCTTACTTTATGGTAAGCCGCAGCCTGGGAGTGGAGATTGGCGGCGCCATTGGTATACCGCTTTACCTGGCCCAGGCCTTTAGCGTTGCCTTATACGTAATAGGGTTTTCTGAAAGTGTAGTGGCTGTATTTCCTGCCATGGACATAAAGCTGGTAGGCATAGTGACTACGCTGCTGCTGGGTGCACTGGCCCTTTTTTCTACAGATGCCACCATTAAGTCGCAGTATGTGATCCTGGTAGTGATAGGGGCGTCCCTCCTTTCGCTGGTATTTGGCAGCCCTCTGGAAGAATCACAAATAGAAATGTGGGGGGTGCCAGCCGCTAAATCGGAAGACTTCTGGAAGGTGTTTGCCATCTTCTTCCCGGCCGTGACAGGCATTATGGCCGGGGTAAACATGTCCGGCGACCTGAAAAACCCCTCTAAGAGCATACCTAAGGGCACCTTTTTAGCGGTAGGTACGGGCTACATCATCTATATGGCCCTGCCACTTATACTAGCCTCGCGGGCCGATGCCTCTACTCTCATTGATGATCCGCTCATTATGAGACGAATATCCATCTGGGGGCCGGCCATCCTGCTCGGTATCTGGGGAGCCACCCTCTCCAGTGCGGTGGGTAGCTTGCTGGGGGCGCCCCGTGTACTGCAGGCGCTGGCTATAGATAAGGTACTCCCGCGTTCCCTGTGGTTTTTTCGCAAGGGGGTAGGTAAAGAAAAAATCCCACGGGCAGGTACCGTATTTACCATGGGCATTACCCTGGCCTGTGTATATCTGGGTAACCTGGATCTGATCGCGCCGGTACTATCCATGTTCTTCCTTACCACCTACGGGGTGCTGAATATCACCGCAGGTGTGGAGCGTTTTTTGCGTATCCCCTCTTACCGGCCTAAGTTTAAGGTACACTGGGCATTCTCTTTTCTGGGAGCTATCGGCTGTATAGCGGTCATGTTCCTTATCAATCCGCTGGCTACAATCGCTGCCACGGTACTCATATTCCTGGTTTTCCTGTGGCTTAAGCGCCGGGGCCTTAAGACGGCCTGGGGGGATGTACGAAGCGGGGTGCTTACTACCGTAATCCGGTACAGTATTCTGCAGCTTAAAAAAACGGCTAACCCGAAGAGCTGGCGCCCGCATATGCTGGTACTTTCAGGTGCCCCCACCAAACGCTGGCACCTGATAGACTTTGCTAATGCCCTCACCCAGGAAAAGGCTCTCTTTACAGTAGCCACCATATTACCGGAAGAGGGGGTGTCCCAGGCCCGGGTAAGCACATATGAACGCCAGGTAATGGATTACCTGTACAATAAAAACGTCAGTGCATTAGTCCGTATCATCCGGGCTACCGACCCCTTTGCCGGGGGCATGCAACTCATCAATTCATATGGACTTGGCGCCCTGGTACCTAATACTATTCTGCTGGGTGATACGCGTGAACAGGGTCATCACGTGCCCTATGCGCGTATGATCAGTCATATTTACCAGTCCCGGAGAAACATTCTGATCGTGCAGGATGATGACAATCTGGGCTTTAATAACAAGCAGCAAATAGACGTATGGTGGGGTGGCCTTCGCGGTAATGGCGGACTAATGATGGTACTGGCCTACCTCTTACAAAGCAGTCCTCAGTGGCGCCATGCCACCGTAACCATAAAAATGGTGGTAAGCAGCCAGGAAGCTGCACAGAATGCTGACGAAAACCTTTCTGAGATGATCACGAACATGCGTATGAGCTTCAGCAAGAAGATCATCGTGCAGGAAGACGAGACCTTCTGGACCATCATGCAGCGCGAATCTGCCGGTGCTGACCTGGTTATGCTGGGGCTGGCAGCTCCGAAAGAAAACTTTGCCGAATACTACAGCCGCCTAAAGAATAATACCGATGCCATACCCACTAAGGTGTATGTCCTGGCTGCGCAGGATATAGAGTTCAAGGAAGTACTGACCTGACCAGTATGGGAAATCCACAAAAGGAGAGCTTCAGCCATGTGGACGAGTTATTATATAGCCTGCCCACCCAGGAGCGCAGGATTGTAGATATACTCCGTATCCTGATCCATACCACGCTGCCCGCCTGCCGTGAAAAGCTGAGCTATAGTGTACCCTTTTATTACAGGCATAAGGCCATTTGCTTCATCTGGCCTGCCTCTGTTCCCTGGGGCAACCTGAAAGAGGGGGTAGCCCTTGGATTTAGCCAGGGGCACTTGCTGGACCCTGATGGTGAACACCTGGAGCGCCAGGGCCGGAAAGTCCTCGGCCGTATGCTCTTCACCCACCCTGGTATGATAGATGCCTCACTTATCCGCACTTACTTATTTGAGGCAGAAGCGCTGGACGCTGAGCTCCACCGTACCCGGGGTAAAAAGCGCTAACGAGTAGCTCGTGCCAGTCTCCCTGAACATAAATGCCTGCGAGACAAGGCTAGGATGAATTGCCGTAATATATTGCCCAATTAAAATTAAAATAGTATAATGCCTGTGAACCTTAATACCTAGTAAACATGAAAATCCACACCTTCGAAACCGGCCCTTATTTTTCCTCAACCAGCCGGTTTGTTGTATTTACTCTCTCAGCAGTCATCTTTTTTATGGCGCTGGCAAACAGCATCCTTTTTCTGATCCTGTTTGGTCCCCTACTTATCATCGCCGCCCTGGTGGTCACATTTCAGCAGTACTTTATCGCTATTGATACTGAAAAGAACCAGTACTATGACGGTACCATTGTCTTCGGTATCAAGAGCGGTAGCTGGCACCCCTATTCAGCGTTAGACCTGCTTTACTTTTACCAAAAGCGCTACTCTAGAAAAATTAACTCGTTTGCCTCCTCAACAACGGTACGCTCTGCTTCTTATGATGGCTACCTGAGATTTACCGATGGCGAAAAAATTCAACTCATCAGTGAACCAGATGAAAAGAAGGCCATCGAACTCATGACAGAAATTGCCAGAAAGCTTAATTTAAACCTTTACCAGCACGATGAACTCATCTATGAGGCCGGAAGGGAGCACCGCCAGACGGAAAAGGCCTGATTAATGGGAATATTAGCTGAATATTCTATTACCTAAACAGGTCAATTTTTTACCTTTACCCTTGAATTAAACAGCTACACTGTGGACATTATCAGCATCATTTCCGCCATTATCGCCATTTCGGCCATTTTCGCCTACATAAATCATCAGTACATAAAGCTACCGACCACTATCAGCCTTATGATCATGGGCCTGGGGCTAAGCCTGATTATCCTGTTGGCCGGCGTCTTTAATGAAACAGTGCCTGTGGTGGTGGAAGGCTATGTGGAGCAGCTCCACTTCAGTGAGGTGCTGCTGGAATACATGCTTAGCTTTCTGCTGTTTGCAGGAGCCTTGCATACTGATATGTCCAGGCTTAGAAATGCCCGCGGTCCCATCCTTAGCTTTGCCACCATTGGCGTATTACTGTCCACCTTTCTGATAGGCGGCACGATCTACCTGCTGCTTCCCCTGCTCTATCAGCCAGTGGATTTTATTTACTGCCTCATATTCGGTGCCCTTATCTCTCCTACGGACCCTATTGCTGTATTGGGAATCCTTAAAAAGGCTAAGGTGCCGGAGCAGCTGGAAACCAAGATCGTCGGCGAATCGCTTTTCAATGACGGAGTAGGCGTGGTGGTTTTTCTTACCCTGTTCCAGATCGCAGAGAAAGGACTGGAAAATGTATCGGCAGGAGATATTGGCGAGTTATTGGTGGCAGAAATAGCCGGCGGATTACTACTGGGCGTCATCCTTGGGGTGATTGCATGGCAGCTCATGAAGCGAATAGATCACTACCAGACAGAAGTACTTATCAGTCTTGCCGTGGTGTTTGGCGGAAATGCCGTAGCCCACTGGCTACACTTTTCTGCGCCACTGGCCATGGTAGCGGCCGGGCTGTTTATCGGCAACCACGGCGTGAAAACAGCCATGTCTGATATTACGAAAGATTACCTGACCAAATTCTGGGAAGTGATTGATGAGATACTTAATGCTATACTTTTCGTAATGATAGGCCTGGAGCTTGTAGTCATCAGCTTCAACAGTACGTATACACTGATTGGCATTATCGCTATCCCACTCGTGCTGGTCATTCGCTTTATTGCCCTTTATCTGCCCTCTGCGCTGCTGGGTCTTCGCCCGAGCTTTCAGGAGAACACCCTGCGCATAATGACCTGGGGCGGGCTCAGAGGAGGCATTTCTATCGCTCTGGCGCTCTCCCTGCAGGAGGGCATGATGCGGGAGATGTTTACCTCAGTCACTTATATAGTCGTGCTCTTCAGTATCATTGTGCAGGGGCTAACTATAGAGCCTTATATCAAAAAGCTGAAGATGAGTTCTAAGCGCAGTCCCGAGGGGACATTATAAGGGATAAGAAGGGTGGATATCTTAACGTGAGAGCAAAGAAAACACTGCGGCAGCAGTGATGGCCCGGCGTACCTGCCGGCTTCGGCTCTTACCGGTTTGCACCTGGGTGACTAGGTGCTCACAATTGTTCTTTAGCAAATGATAGGGGCGGCCAACCTTACGCATAGCTTGCCTCAACCGTGCCGATCGTTCCTGTTCAGTACCGCTAAACCTTTCTACCCTGCGGATGCGGGGATAGATTTTTGCAAAACGGGACAGGGGCATCAGTCGCACCCCGGCACCGGGATAAGCCTCCATAATCAATGCTGTGCCTTCGTCATTACAGCCAAGGTAAACCGCATAATGAGAAATAAGAGGGTTAAACTTTTTGGCAACAACTAAAGAATCCGCAGGCTGAAGCTGATATTTTCTTACGAAAGGATGCATAATATCTGGTAAAATAGTAACTAGCAGCCCGCTTGATTAGTTCAGAGGGGGAGAGTATGGAAAAAGAAGAAATATTGATTTTTGTATACGGCACCTTGCGGGTGGGCGGCAGCCACCATCATCTGCTTGGTGAATCCACCACTATCAGAAAGGAGCACATTCTGGATCACTACTGCATGTACTCTGCAGGCTGGTATCCGGTAGTGGTGCCGGATTCCGATCCGGACTCACACCACAGCGTGGTAGGTGATGTGATCAGCATTCATACAGACCTGGTACCTAAACTGGATGTGTATGAAGGCAATGAGTTCACCAGAAAGCAGATCGAACTTGACGGCATCAAAGAGCCGGTATGGATTTACCTCCTCAAGGACAGTGAAGACACTGACTCTTACACCCCGCTTGAGAGCGGAGACTGGCTAAAGGAAGGCAAATCGGCCGTTTAACTTCCGGCCTTACTGCCACCCATCATACATTCTGTTCAACTCCTCGAACAGGTCAAACCTGACGGCTGTCAAAAACCTAACCGATCCGGAAGATGCACTGGAGGATAAGCCCTCGCGCTCCTGGGGTAGCGTGGAATAGGGTTGTTCCCCTACCCACTCCACACTGGAGGTAGCATTGGTTATTTCCAGCGGGTGGTGATTTTCAGGGTATCCTTCCGTATTAGTAGAGGAGACCACTATCCTTTTCGTTGGTCTGAGCGTAGTAGACGCTCTTTTGATTTCAATCATAAACAATTCACATAAAAATCCTGGTGCCTCCCCGGCAGGAGGCAAAATGAATAGGTTGATAGCAGGATTTATCAGTTGGCAGAAGCCACAGGCTGCATAGGCATAGGTATCAGCGAAGGGATAGTCTCATGCTCAAACAGGTCTGTCTCAGGCCACTCATTAACCCTGTTCAGTGCGCGGGTCACTGTAAGGTCAAGTTCACGGCTGAAGCGGCTTCCTTTCCATGTGCTGGTATTGGTGATCATCACGTAGCTGATTCCGTCAGCTCTTCTCACCATAATAGCTGATGTACCGGCCAGCGTTCCGGTTCTCCACCAGCGACCCAGTCCGTTTACAGACCTCCAGCCCATGGGGCTAAGGTAAGTAGGATCAGGCTCGGTCATAGTCTTAATACTTTCAGGACTCAGAATATCCTCCCGCTCGTCCCAGCCATCGATGGCAGTCAGCAGGCGCATAAGGTCGGTTACACTGGCCACCCAGCCCCCGGCGGCACCCAAGGCTTCTATATGCGTGCCACCATAGGTACGAGGCACCATATCACCCGTGCCAAAGCATGACAGTCTGTGGGCTGCATTCTGCTTATCATAGTAAGTTACCTCTCCCTCCTGTATTTCATCCATCAGGCTATGTCCCAGTGTCATATCATAAATACCCAGGGGGTAGAGCACGTTAGTCTGTACGTACGTTTCATAGTCCATGCCTGAGGCTTTTGCAATCACTTCACCAAGTACCACAAAACCCAGGTTGCTATAAATGCTACGTGTGCCCGGGTAAAAGCTCAGGCGGCGGTTCAACGCATATTCTATGTAGTCAGATACGTCAAGGGGAAGGGGCTTATCCGCCCATTGGGCCACTACCTGATCCATAAACATAGGATCACCGGCACGTGAAGACCAGCCCGCAGAATGAGTGAGCAAGTGACTCACTGTTATTTTCTCTACCTTATTGTCGCGGTAATTAAGGTATATACTGTCATTCAGCACCCCATCTGCCCCAAACACCTGCTGATCAAGGCGTAGCTTTTGATCCTCTACCAGCTTCATTATCGCTACTGCCGTTACCAGCTTGGATACACTGGCAATGCGGAATTTATGACTGGGCTGAGTAACTTCCCCGTTTTCTTCGTTGGCAAAGCCATAACCTTTGGTGTACAGCAACTCACTGTCCCGCACCACAGCTACGGATGCTCCTTTTACGCCCCATCTTTTCATAAACCGCTCCACCTCATAATCAAACCCTTCCATTTCGCCGTAGGCAGTATGGTCATTGGTTATCTTGAGGGGTTCCGGATGAAACTCTGCGTAAAAGGACTCAGATTTTCCTGCTTCCGTTTCATCTTCCCCGAAGGCAGTCATGGCCAGCACAAAGGGGAAATTGTACGAAATAATGAAGGAACTCAAAGAAATTACCAGAGAGGCCAGTAAATTCATGTTTTTTGCCCGTTTATTTAATTACTCTGACAGTGAACACCTTGCTTACGCAAAAGATTCAAGGTTGTCAAAATTGAGGTTGTAGTTAGTTTTTTGAGAAAATCCCGCTAAATTCTCACCCGGCAGAATAATCCATTTAGCAAAAATATAGATTTATACATGAAATCAAGGGCAAAGCAATATTAATTGAATTTTTTAATGATATGAGTATCAACACCTTAGGACGAGGCCCTATTATTTGATTTTTTTTATACAAAATTGACTATTTAGAATTATTTTAAGCGAATACTCTAATTGTTCCATTGTAAGGTTTGCCTTTTATCCTGAACAAAAACCATTGCTCAGCGTGACAGGCTACTCATCCCCCTACCCGCCTTCTGCCTTTTCTATATTTTGTATTTTGAAGCTTATTTTAGCTTTCGCGGTACCCTTATTCCGGTGTCGCACATACCTGTAAACTCTTTGTAGAAAACTTTTTTATATGCGAAAACATATCCTTAGCAAGTATTTATTAACCATGGGAGTCCTGCTCTCTACCTTTTGCACAGCCTTGGAGGCTATAGGACAAAAAGTAGACATGGAGAAACTGAAAGGACTGAATATCAGGAATATCGGACCGGCAGGAATGAGTGGCCGTGTCACCAGTATCGATGTGGTTCGTGAAAATCCGGACATCATTTTCGCCGGCACAGCTTCCGGAGGCCTCTGGAAAAGTGAGTCCGGTGGCATTAGCTGGAAGCCGGTATTTGATAAGGAAAGGGTGATGTCCATTGGGGATGTGACCATTTACCAAAAGAATCCCTCCATCGTATGGGCCGGTACCGGTGAAGGCAACCCGCGTAATAGCCAGACGAATGGTTACGGGGTTTACAAAAGCCTCGACGGGGGGAATACCTGGCAATTGATGGGCCTGGAAAACACCCGCAATATTCATCGGGTGCTCATTCACCCGGATAATCCTGATGTGGTATATGTAGGTGCTATCGGCACGGCCTGGGGAGATACTGAAGACAGAGGTGTCTACAAAACCACAGACGGCGGTAAGACCTGGAATAAAATACTCTACGCCAATAACCGGACGGGTGTGGCGGATATGGTGATGGACCCCACTAACCCTAATAAACTTGTGGTAGCCATGTGGGAATACCGCCGGTGGCCATGGTATTTCGAATCCGGTGGTGAAGGCAGCGGCCTGTGGATCACACAGGACGGGGGCGAAAACTGGGAAGAGCGAACCAGCGAAGACGGCCTTCCTGAAGGTGAACTTGGCCGGATAGGGCTTGCCATAGCACCAAGCAATCCCGACCGTATTTATGCCCTGGTAGAGGCTAAAACGAATGCGCTTTATCGCAGTGATGACGGCGGTAAGAACTGGCAGATGATTAATGACAGTGAAGGCATAGGCAACCGCCCCTTCTACTACAGTGACATTTTTGTAGACCCAAAGAATGACAACAGGCTGTACAGCATCCACTCGCTGGTAACCATGAGTGAAGACGCTGGCAAAAGCTTTACTGTACTACTCCCCTACTCGGAAATACACCCTGACCACCATGCGTGGTATATTCATCCGGACAATCCGGACTTCATGATGGACGGTAACGACGGAGGACTTAATATCACGCGGGATCGCGGAGAATCCTGGCGTTTTGTTGAGAACCTGCCACTGGCCCAGTTCTACCACATTAATATAGACGATGCCACACCATACAATGTATATGGTGGCATGCAGGATAATGGCTCCTGGAGAGGCCCCGCCTATGTGTGGCGTGAAGGAGGTATACGGAACGGTTACTGGGAAGAGCTCTTTTTCGGTGATGGCTTTGATGTAGTACCTGTACCTGGCGAGCCGGATAAAGGGTATGCCATGTCACAGGGAGGTTTTGTAGGTCGGTATAACCTGGCTACGGGAAATGCCAAGCTCATACGCCCTGTGCACCCTGAAGGCACTGAATTGCGCTTTAACTGGAACGCAGCCATCGCCCAGGACCCCTTCGACAAAAATACGATCTTCTATGGCAGCCAATTTCTGCATAAGAGTACGGACCGGGGTGAGTCATGGCAAATAATCTCTCCGGACCTGACCACGAATGACCCGGAAAAGCAAAAGCAACTTGAAAGTGGTGGTCTGACTATAGATGCCACGAATGCTGAGAACTTCACCACCATTGTGTCTATAGCTCCCAGTCCGGTAGAGGAGGGTGTGATCTACGTAGGTACGGATGACGGCAACCTACAGGTGACACGCGACGGTGGTAACACATGGAGCAATACAGCCTCTGGTATGAAGGGCGTACCGGCAGGTAGCTGGATTCCGCAGATACACGCCAGTACGTATAATAAGGGAGAAGCCTGGGCTGTGGTAAATAACTACCGTCGTAATGACTACGCTCCTTACCTGTACCATACGACTAACTATGGGCGTAGCTGGGAACGCATGATTAACTCAGATCAGGTGTTCGGCTATACACTGAGCTTTATCCAGGATCCGGAGGAACCAAAACTGATGTTTTTGGGAACGGAATACGGGCTCTATCTGAGTATAGACGGAGGCGAAAACTGGAGCAAGTGGAGTGAGAACTACCCCAGCGTATCCACTATGGATATGAAAATACACCCCACCGAGCATGACCTGGTGATAGGTACCTTTGGCCGTGCCGCATGGGTTCTGGATAACATTCGTCCTTTGAGAGAGATGGCTGGTGAAGGCAGCTCCCTACTTACCCAAACAGTGCATGTATACCCTGCAGCAGAGGGTGTGCAGGCTGTGAAAAGAGAAGCCACAGGCACGCGCTTTGCCGGTGACGCCATATATAGTGGTGAGAACAGGGCCGACGGACTTATGATCACCTACTCTGTCAAGCAGGGAGCGAAAGATATGGCCAAAGCCAAAAAACAGGAGAGTAAAGAAGAGAAAGAAGACGAGGACAAGAAAGAGGCTCCTGCCTCGGACAAAGCGACCATTGAGGTATTTAATAGCGAAGGTGAACTTATCCGTACACTGAAGCAAACACCTGAAACAGGCATGAACCAGGTGGCATGGGGCATGGATAAGGCAGGTACCCGCTACCCCAGTCAGCCAAAACCCAAAAACCCCGATACCCCCGAGCCAGCAGGCATACCTGTTCTGCCGGGAGAGTATAAAGTGAGGGTTTCATGGCAGGGAAGTATGGACAGCACGATGGTAACGGTGAAGTCTGACCCTCGTGTGGATGTAGACCGGGAAGCATTGATGGCTCGCCAGCAATCGCTGGAAGCTATGGCCAACATGCTGGCAGCAGCAACGGAGGCTTCTGACCGTATCCGTGAGGCCCGTAACACTGTCGATATGGTAAGCAGCCTGATGCCAGAGGGCGAGACAGAAGACGAGGCGATCAAAGAACTGAAGAAGCGTAACCAGGAGATGAAGGATACGCTCACTACCATGCTGGAAACTATCAATCCGGCCGAGGACATGAAGGGCATCGTAAGAAGGCCGGATATACTGAGTGCCCAGCTTTCTATTCTGAGCTACTACGTTATGACGAGCCTGGAAGGCCCTAATGAGAACCAAAAACTGCTTATGGAGCAATCTAAGGAAAAGGCAGCCGAGGTGATCAGCAAAATAAATGAGTTCTTCAGCACCGAGTGGAAAGATTACCAGAACGCCGTAAAAGCGGCCAACCTGTCTCCGTTCGGGGAGTTTGAACCGATCGAAATAGACCGGGGCGAGTAAGCTTTAAACCCAAGCATTCAATAAGTAAAAAGCCAGGCCGGTTATCGCAGCCTGGCTTTTTCGTTTGCAGGATATCAGTAAAAGCTGCTACTGTATTTTTCCTTCCAGCTAGATTAGGCTTTAGACAAGAAGCCTAAGCTATCACGTGAAAGGGCATAAAAAAAAGCTGTCTACTGAGAGCAGACAGCTTCTTTATCTAAACAAATAATCAATTATTTATTATCCTCTTCCTGCTTGGCTTCCTTTTTTTTGACCTGCAGACTAAGGCTTTCACCCTCTCCTATATAATCCGCAAGGATTACATCACCGGGTTCCACCTCACTCTTGAGGATTTCCTCCGCTACAGGGTCTTCCAAGTACTTCTGGATGGCTCTGTTGAGCGGACGGGCACCATACTGTGGATCATATCCTTTTTCAGCCAGAAAATCCTTGGCTTTATCGGTAAGCTCAACATTGTATCCCAGGCTTTCTATTCTTGAGAAGAGATTGCGCAGGGTGATATCAATAATTTTATGAATATCCTCTCTGGCCAACGAGTTAAATACGATCACATCATCCAGCCTGTTCAGAAACTCTGGGCTAAAGGCCTTTTTAAGCGCATTCTGGATAGTGGATTTCATCACCTCGTCCGCATTGGCATTACGGCTGGCAGTTGAGAAACCTATACCGGCACCGAAGTCCTTCAGGTCACGCACACCAATATTTGATGTCATGATGATGATGGTGTTTCTGAAGTCTACCCGGCGGCCGAGGCCATCAGTAAGAATACCGTCATCAAGTACCTGAAGAAGCAGATTAAATACGTCCGGGTGAGCCTTTTCGATCTCATCAAGCAAGACTACGCTATAAGGCTTGCGGCGCACTTTTTCAGTAAGCTGTCCACCTTCTTCGTATCCTACGTAACCGGGAGGCGCTCCCACCAGGCGGCTAACGCTGAATTTCTCCATGTACTCACTCATATCAATTCTGATAAGGGACTCTTCCTTATCGAACAGGTAAGTGGCAAGTACTTTGGCTAATTCGGTCTTACCTACCCCGGTAGGACCGAGGAAAATAAATGAACCGATAGGTTTTTTGGGATCTTTAAGACCAACCCTGGTACGCTGTATGGCTTTGACGAGCTTTTTAATAGCTTCATCCTGACCAATCACGCGGCCCTGCAGCTTCTCATTCATACCGAGCAGTTTGGCACTCTCGTTCTGAGCAATTCGCTGGGTAGGTATACCGGTCATCATACCAATAACCTCTGCTACGTTGTCTTCAGAAACAGTATAACGCTTGGTGCGGGTCTCATCTTCCCATTTATTCTTGGCTGTCTCAAGCTGCTCAAGAAGCTTCTTCTCCTTATCACGGAGTTGAGCTGCTTCCTCGTATTTCTGGCTTTTGACAACTCTGTTCTTCTCTTTTTTAATATCCTCAATAGCCTCTTCGAGCTTTACGATCTCGTCGGGTACGTGAATATTATTAATGTGGACGCGGGCACCAGCCTCATCCAGTACATCAATGGCCTTATCGGGCAGGAAGCGGTCGCTGATATAGCGATCAGAAAGCTTCACGCACGCCTCAATGGCCTCCTGAGTGTAGTTTACATGATGGTGGTCCTCGTAGCGCTCCTTAATATTCTTAAGGATCTGCTCAGTCTCCTCAGGTGACGTAGCATCCACCATCACCACCTGGAAACGACGGGCCAGCGCACCATCTTTCTCGATGTACTGACGGTACTCATCCAGTGTAGTGGCACCGATACATTGTATCTCACCACGTGCCAGGGCAGGCTTGAACATGTTACTGGCATCGAGCGAACCACTGGCACCACCTGCACCTACTATGGTGTGAAGCTCATCTATAAATAGAATAACTTCAGGTGATTTTTCCAATTCATTCATCACGGCTTTCATGCGCTCCTCAAACTGACCACGGTACTTGGTACCGGCTACTAGTGAGGCAAGATCAAGCGTGACTACACGTTTGTTGAAGAGCACACGGCTTACCTTCTTCTGCACGATACGCAGGGCTAGGCCTTCCGCAATAGCGGTTTTACCCACACCAGGCTCACCGATCAGAATAGGGTTATTCTTTTTACGGCGGCTAAGTACCTGGGCTACGCGCTCAATTTCTTTTTCTCTGCCTACGATAGGATCAAGACGATCATCTTCTGCCATCTTGGTCAGATCACGGCCGAAATTATCAAGCACTGGTGTGCGCGATTTTTCGGTTGATTTGGATGAAGAGGACTCACCCCTGGAGGAACTGCCTCCGAAGATACGTCCGCCATCATCATCAGGATCGTCAGTATCTGAAGAGGACATCGGGTGCTCAGTCTGATATTCGAGCAGTTCCTTAACCACATCGTAGTTCACGTCGAATTTCTCCAAAACCTGTGAGGCAATGTTATCCTCATCACGCAGGATAGAAAGCAAAAGATGCTCAGTACCTATCAGTTGACTTTTAAAGATTTTGGCTTCCAGATACGTGATCTTTAGCACTTTTTCTGACTGACGGGTCAGAGGTATATTAGCTAAATTCTTTACGTTATTCGTTGCAGTTCCTTTTGTTGCCTGCTCTACGGCAACCCGAAGTTCCTCCAGGGATACACCAAGCTTTTTCAGCAGACTAACAGCCACACCCTCACCTTCTCTGATCATTCCGAGAAGCAGATGTTCCGTTCCTATATAGTCATGTCCAAGTCGCAAAGCCTCCTCTCTGCTAAGAGAGATCACTTCTTTGACTCTATTCGAAAACTTTGCTTCCATACTGAAGGAAAATTATTAGATAAAAAGACAATTATTTTTTTCCGGTTGAAGATTAAAAAGTTACCGGTAATTTATTGATACATTATCTTAAAACAAACCCATATTTTTAAGCAATTGTTCACCCTTACGAACCAGCGTAAGATGAAAGCAACAGGGGCCCGGCATTTGGCCCTTCGTTAAATAACAGATCAATAATACTCAAATTTTCTACAAACTTACTGCCAAAAACCTGTGTATACTCACATCTCTCATAAATCCCATTGGTTTGCCAGGACTTTTTTGGATGAATAGCGGCCCGCAGGTCTAAAGCGTTATTTTCAGCAATGTTCTTTTCATATACGGAAGAAACCTGCCATGGGATGTCCCATTGAAGTAATTTAAGACATATTGTCAGCAGTTGCTCGTTCATTTCCCACAGACTTACCGGCGGATTTTCATACACAGGTTCAAAGGCATGGGCATAATGCTCAAAAAAAGGTGCTTTGCCATAGGCACTTACGATAGCGCGCCAATGATCCTTAACCCACTTTTGCCTGAAATCCATCTGCACTTCACTGACAGGCTTATTTCTATTTCCTTCCTTTACCGGTATAGACAGCGGAAACTTGCCCTCAGGCGTCAGAATGTAGCAGCGGTTGCGGTAGCTTTGCTTTTGAAAATTTTCCTGTTTTTCCAGAATAACTTTTCCAGCCTGCCTCATACAAACGAAGTATTCGAGGCAGGGCAGGTACTGTATGTCTAAATAAACGGTGGCTCCTGATATCATATCACGTATGTCCTCCGCCAGGAGACAAGATCGTGCCAGGCAGCAGGACGGGGACATATTGTCATATACTTATCAGACAACAAACTCGCTAATATCACCCTTACCTTCTCTGATTATTTCGAATGTATCCCCCGTACAATCCACCACTGTGGAAGGAATATTTTCACCCATGCCGCCATCTATCACTATGTCTACAAGGTTTTTAAACTTCTCGTAAATAAGTGAAGGATCCGTGGTGTATTCAATAACTTCATCATCATCATGAATGCTGGTGGTGACGATAGGGTTCCCCAGCTCTCTGACTATTTCCCTGGGAATATTGTTATCCGGCACACGAATACCCACTGTCTTCTTATTAGCATGCATGATCTTGGGCACCTTGCTGCTGGCTTCTAATATAAATGTGTAGGGACCAGGCAGGGTCTTTTTCATCACTTTGAACACAGGCGTGCTTAGCTGCCGGGCATATTCAGAGATGTGGCTGAGGTCTTCACAGACAAAAGAGAAGCGGGTCTTATCGGTACGGATGCCTTTGATTTGGCCGATGCGCTCTACAGCCCTTAGGTTGAATATATCGCAACCCATACCATAAATAGTATCCGTAGGATAAATGATGACACCACCGTCCCTAAGAACTTCGGCTATTTTCCGGATCTTTTTTAATTCCGGGTTTTCCGGGTAAAGTCTTATCAATTCTGCTGCCATGTGTGCGTTATTTTATTTGGTACCGTTGATAAACGGGGTCATTGACTGTTGGTTATAATATAAATTGATGAGCGGCGCTGCTGGTTATGAAAAATAAAATTTTTCTTTTTTGGCTCTGTCTGTTTTCTTCACGTGAATTTTACGGAGCCTCCGGGTGTTATACTCGCCGGATACCGCTTTTGAGCGGGCATAAAGGCCCCTATAGGCTGCATGGCCTGGCAAAAACGATAATTTACGAAGATGTTCTCAAGAAGTAATATCATCAAGCTGGTTCTTTTTCTGATGGTGATCCTGGTAATCTCATTCATTTTTTATGGATATCAGATACTCACCACCCCTAATATACAGGTGGGAAAAGAATCCACAGCTTTAGTGATCCCTACAGGGTCTGATTTTGAAGATGTGCAGAAGCTTATTTATAAAAAGAAGATCGTACATGATCCCGTTTCTTTTAGTTTTCTGGCGCGCCTCTTGGGCTATGACGAGCAGGTAAAGCCGGGACTATATGTGTTAAAGAAGGACATGACGAACCTGGAGGCCATACGAAAGCTCAGAGCTGGTGAGCAGACTCCGGTCAATGTGACATTTAACCTGGTGCGCCTCAAGGAGGAGCTGGCGGAAAAGATCACGCAAAATATAGAAGCAGATAAGGAAGATGTACTTGCCTTACTGCAGGACTCTGCGGTAGCGGCATCTTATGGGTTTACGCCAGAGACCTTTATGAGCATGTTCCTGCCAAATACTTATGAGTTCTGGTACACAACGGATGCAGAAGGTGTGCTCGAGCGTATGCATGAGGAGTATAAAAAGTTCTGGACGGCAGAGCGTAAGCAACAGGCTGCGGAAATGAACCTGACTCCTGCTGAGGTGGCCACGCTGGCCAGTATCGTACAGGCGGAATCAAACGTGGCTTCTGAAAAGCCCACGATAGCCGGGGTGTATCTGAACAGGCTCGACAGAGGCATCCCTCTGCAAGCAGACCCTACTCTGGTATATGCTGCAGGCGATTTCACCATCAGGCGGGTACTTAACAAGCATAAGGAAATAGACAGCCCCTACAATACCTACAAATACGCCGGGCTTCCTCCCGGCCCCATTCAACTACCCAGCATTAGCTCCATCAACTCGGTACTTAATCATGAGGACCATAATTACTTATACTTCTGTGCTAAAGAGGACCTCTCAGGCGAGCATGCATTTGCCTCTACCTTGTCGGAGCACCTGCGTAATGCGAGCCGTTACCAGCGGGCACTAAATAAGGCGAAGCTTTACCGCTAGCAAGGAAAGATCCCCGAAAGTCAGGGGATAACAATATTTGGTTAAATTAGGGCATGTTTGTTCACGAAACAGAAGTAAGGGTACGCTACGCAGAGACAGACCAGATGGGGTATGTGTATTATGGAAATTACCTTACCTACTATGAAATAGGGCGTGTAGAAGCTTTCCGAAGCCTGGGGCTGAGCTACCGTGAACTGGAGGAACGAGGCATCATGATGCCCGTTTTAGAGGCCCGATCACGCTACCTGAAGCCGGCCCGCTATGACCGGCTTATACGCATACGTACATCTATTAAGGAAATGCCCGGCGTGAGAATACGCTTCCATTATGATCTGTACGATGAGGAGACTCTCATACATGAAGGAGAAACGGAGCTGGTCTTTGTAAATAACAATGCCGGGGGCAGGCCCTGCCGTATTCCTGAAGAAATGGAAACAGCCCTGGCGCCTCATTTTTCAGATGAAAGATAGGTTACTTAACCATATCAGGCAGTCTGCGGCATTTAATAAGCTGATCTCCTTTTTGAAGAAGGTGCGGTGGAGCCGCCGCAACATCAACCTGTATGAGGTGATCGTGGTGCTGCTGAAAAAACTGCAGGAAGATGAACTGATCGAGCGCGCCTACGGGGTGGCCTTCAACCTTACACTGAGCGTATTTCCGGGGCTGATCTTTCTGTTTGCCCTTATCCCCTACCTGGATCCGGTAATACCGAACCTTGAGGCAGAAATATTTGAACTGCTGAGGGATCTCCTGCCGCAGAGTATCTATGAGGCGGCAGACACCACCATTCATGACATTATTTTCGAAGAGCGGGGTGGCCTGCTTACGTTTGGTGGTCTGCTATCCCTATACCTGGCTACAAATGGCATGCTATCGCTTATGAAGGCCTTCAACCGCTGCTACCGTACCCGGGAAACGAGGCCATTTCTGCGTACCAGGCTGGTGGCGACCATCCTGACGGTGATCCTGGCCTTTGTGCTATTCTTTTCCGTAGGGGTGCTTATAGTGGGGCAGATCCTGCTGAATTACGTGGATGACTGGAAGGTGATTCAGGACGTAACGATCTTATTCATTGTGATGCTGCGCTTCCTGGTGGTGTTCACGCTGTTTCTGTTCGCCATCTCATTCATATACTACCTCGCGCCCACCGTGCACGACCGGTGGTCCTTTTTTTCATGGGGCTCTATTCTCAGCACCCTATTATGCGTCGCTATTTCGTTCGGCTTCAGCTACTACATATCTAACTTCGGCGCGTATAACAAACTGTATGGGTCCATCGGTACCCTGATAGCCGTAATGGTGTGGATATTTATGGTTTCGGTGATTCTGCTCTTTGGCTTCGAGGTCAATGCCAGTATCGACAAGGCTACGCAAATGCGGCTTTACTATCAGAAGTCTTCCGCTAAAAGGTAGCCTGCTAATTATTGAGAGAAGGTTGCCTCAAAGGTCTATTCGATCATTTTTAAAAAAATTTTGGCCAGATGTTGGCGCAATTCGACTGAATGCTTATGTTTGCAATCCGTTTGGCAAACAGCCATACGCAAACGACCCAGAGGAGTGGCAGAGTGGTCGAATGCGGCGGTCTTGAAAACCGTTGAGTGTAACAGCTCCGGGGGTTCGAATCCCTCCTCCTCTGCCTTGCGGTACGATGCTTCAATTTGTTGCTTCGTACCGCTTTTTTTTGCCCCAAAATTACGGTTTAAAGAGAATAGAAGGCTAAACAGTTGATTTATTCTGCCGGTTCGAAAACCCTCTTTTGAGTAAATCAGGTTTTCATGGTAGATCGAACCAATTAACTTTCGTTTGTTTTCTAAATCTGCTTCTCTGTATTGCTTTTGCACACTTATAGCTATCTCAAGTGCTTTTTCAAGTTGTGGCTTGAGCGTTCTTTTTTCTTTTATCTTATAACAGGCTAATCTACTCTCCAATTCGGAAATTTTTTGATTGTTCTCTAACTTGATGGCCTTATAGTCCTCTGTATCTATCGCGTCTTCAAGCAGCAGCCTGCGAGCTTTACTCAGTCTTTCGTTTTCTTCTTCAATTTCTTTAATCAATTCCTTCCTGCCATCAGTGCTTGCCTTTATATTTTCTGCATAAGTTTCTATTACCACAGCTTTCAGTACCTCAGCAAATGCAGGATAAACTTTGAAGCTTTCCAGCTCTCTTTCAAAAGCCTTATTGACATTCTCAGCTTTAAATCTCACACCACATTTTGAGTGGCAGTGATAGTAGTAGTAATATTTACTTCTTCCTTTCGAGGCGCTACCTGTCAGTTTCCGTTTACATTTGGGGCAGTCTAAAAAACCTACCAGTGGAAGCCTGTCAGGTGTGAGTTTTTTTGTCTTCCGGCGTTTTATCCTTCCGTCCAAAACATTTTGCACTTCATTAAATAAGGCCTCTGTAATAATCCCTTCATGCTTACCTCTTACTAGCCTGGCCTCCTCGTCTTTATAGGCAGGAACAAAAATTCTACCACTGTACATCGGGTTACGGATCATAAGATAAAAAGAATTCCTACTGACCTTAAATCCTCTTGTTCTTCGGGCCATGTGATAAACCTGCTCTCCGCTATAGAGCCCTTTAGCTATTGTTTCAAATATCCATTTGATAGTAGTTGCCTCCGGCTCCTTTGGGACTATAATTTTATTATTATTTTCATCTACTGTGTTTTTGTATCCTCGTGGAGCACATCTTATATAACGACCTTCTTTCATGGCCCTTCTCATACCCTGCAAAATATTGATAGACCTTCGGTCATTTTCAACCTCAGGTGCAGCAAGATAAAATGCCAGCATCATTTTGTTTTCCGGAATGTTTAAATCCAAGGGCTGTTCCATAGCCTGCGGCTCCACTCCTAATCTTCTGAGTTTATTGATCATCATATAGGCATCCCCCGCATTACGACTAAACCTATCCCACTTAGTAAAAAGTAAAATTGTACTTGTAAGTTGCTTTCGTGTCTTAAGGTAGCTTAGGTATTGTGTCCATTCCGGGCGTTCAAAGCTTTTAGCTGAGTGGTCTTCAAAGATTACCTTTCCGGGCTTAAGGTTATTTATCTCACAGTATTTCAATAGCATTTCTTCCTGATTTCGTTGGCTGTAGCCTTTGTCTGCCTGTTCATCAGTGCTTACGCGTATGTATAGATCAGCTGTTTTCATTTTTTAGTGCAGTTATGACAGCCATTTCGGCTATCTCTTTCATTAATTTAAGAAGATTACGGCAGGTATCCAGATCATGGTATATACCCTGGTCATGTAAAGCTTTCTGTACCTGCCGTGCTGTGATGTGTTTTCTGCCAGCCATACGCATGTGTATTAGCTTATAAGCTGGCAGAACCATTACATTATTATTCAGCCTCAATTATCAAGGGGGGAAGTTGAATTATAACCTTCAAGCAACTCCCTATCGCAGAAGGAATAATAATCCTCAGGGGAAATAATGAGATAATCGAGTAGCCGGATATCCAGTAGATCCGCTCCCCTTTTTAGTTTTTGAGCAAAATCTTTAGCGAGCACACCTGGCGTAATATCTCCTGATGGGTGGTTATGGGCCGCGATAATAGCGGTAGCTCCTGATTTAAGTGTGGCAGCAAATATCTGTTTTAAGTCGATAGGCACTTTGCATACCGAGCCTGAAGCGATGTTTACTATACCCAGCACTTTGCATTTCTGGTTTAGTAAAAGCAGTTTAGATTGCATTACCAATTCTATCTTTCCTACCTCCCAGCATTGTAAAAGAATTTCGTATGCATCTTTGGAGTTTCTTACTTGTGGGAGATCATCAGGGCTAAAATGATTAAGGTAGGTTAGCCTGATTTCAGCGACATTATAAAGGTCATTTACTTCCATAATTAAATACGTTTGAAAAATGAAAAATTAATTATGGTGCGACCTCCCGGTTACGGTGGACTCAGGGCCGAAAGGAATCGGAATAAATGAGGGCATTCGGGCCGGACTGTGTTTATGCCGAAGTCTTTTGGCCAGACAGGAGACCTAACCGGAACTTAGCGCCAAATTGATAGAGAATAGAATCGGGAATAAGCTTTTAATTAGTAAATGACTTAGGGCTTTTTATCATAAGTCCTTATCTTGGTAGGACTGAGAGTATAAAAGCTCTTCAGGGTGGCAATTTATTTGGAGTTGGCTAAAAACTGGTTACAACAACCTGAATATCAACCGCTTTTGCTTACGCAAATTTACCAAAAACAGGTAAAATACAGCTCTTTGACATGATGACATCGAGAAAAAGGCCAATAGTAAAAAGCACGTTTCTCATTAGCTCACAGCCACTTAGCTCAGAAATCGACTTCGTGAGCTACTTCCACTACAATAAGGATTGAAACATCGTAGAAAACGAGTCCGTCCTCATTGGAAAGCTCCTTCGTGAGCTACTTCCACTACAATAAGGATTGAAACCTTAATGCGAAACACAATTGTGTCGATATCTTCAGGCTTCGTGAGCTACTTCCACTACAATAAGGATTGAAACGGAAAGGGATGGACTACTGCTTTGCGGAGGTGAAACTTCGTGAGCTACTTCCACTACAATAAGGATTGAAACCCAGGGCCGGGAAATTCTTATGCTGTATGGCCAGTTCTTCGTGAGCTACTTCCACTACAATAAGGATTGAAACTATTTTTGCCCGGGAAGGCATGCCAATTGTTTTCCCCTTCGTGAGCTACTTCCACTACAATAAGGATTGAAACAATACCCCTTAAATGAATTTTCAACAAGCGTTAAAACCTTCGTGAGCTACTTCCACTACAATAAGGATTGAAACTGGACTTCAAATTTTTCTTTAAACGCCCCGAACTTTCTTCGTGAGCTACTTCCACTACAATAAGGATTGAAACAGGTTTCATTTCTAGGTTTGAAGCTTGTCAAACACCTCGCGGCTTATCTAAAAATTTTCATCTTAACAGATGGTCCTAAATTTTGGGGAGTATTACAGTTGCTGTGGATGCTTTTTTAAGGGATAAGGGTAGTTCTCAATCTTTCGATGAATAAGGATTCATTATCCGCTACTACGGAAAAATAAGCCTAAGCTTTTTAAAAAGCCCCATTGAAGTGAGGATTGAGTAATAATTTTTCTATTATAATTAGATGACTATATCTCTAGGTTATTCTCTTCTATAGTTTTAATGTACCTGTCCTCGTACGAATTATTTTTTAAAAACATAGTGTCGTGGACTCTCATGAAAAACTATTTATTTCATTTTCCCAGTCCTGATCCCATATGTATTCAATGTGAAATTGGTTTTCCAAGTCGACAATAAATTTTGCTTTATTCCAATTCTTATGTTTCATAGGATGCTTTGAAGTTAAATCATATAGATTTTTGACAGCTTTTGAGGTAAAATAGTCAGCTTCTGTATCAACTCTAATTTCTTGGTCGTCCACAGATATATATGAGCTTTTAAAGCCTATGGATTTTTCTTGACGCTCAATATATAAAATTACTTCCTTCCATTCAGAAATGTTGGCGACTGACTTTAAAGCAGCTTTACCTAATATTTGGAAAATTTCTTCTTGACTCATAAATATTAATTTTCAAAAAACTTCCTTTCCCTAACTCCATTAATCCAATAGTCTACTTGAAATGCTTCAGGTCTTTTAACATCTCCTTCAAATATTGGTATTATTTCAATATTAACATCTTTTCCTTCATTAAGTGCTGCTTTCCATGAATTTTCCATAGATTTCCAGTCCCCTCGATTAAGTGCTGATGTCATGGGTAGATAATTAATCTGCTCCCCCGGACCATACAGTATATTCGCTATGAGATGTCCACCATCGTCTTGCCCTACTATTCCATCTTTTAGACTGACTGAAAGTCCTTGTTGATTTGTATTTCTCCCCCTTTCAATAGGTCTTAACAGTCCTTGTACTTCACCTACTCGACTTAGGTTGTCCGTTTTAAAAATATAGCCATCAACTTCATATGAATGGTTTGGTATAGGGATTTTATTAAGCAATTGATTCCAGCTTCCCGAACTTCCTCCTGGAGCAATTACTAGATCTTCTTTTAGCTCTGCTAAAAAGTTTTCATTGCCGTCGTATACTTTGGTTGTGCTATTAGAGTAATTTATCTTCCAAGTACTTGGAAACTCTCGAATACCTTCCAAATATTTGACATTAATTCGTAATGGGCTTTCACCGAAACGTATCCACGTCTCAACCACCCCCGGATCGGTATTCGCAAGATCGAAAAATTTCTCAGCAAATGCCGGGTTACTGGCCAGGTCGTCTTCAAGCTTCAGGTAGACAGCTTCGTCCCATCGGCTTACGGTGCTTAGTGCCTCCTCATGGAGTTGGCTCAGGAAGGGCAACTCACCGGGTAACCTTCTGCCATTGAGCGCTGCCTTGAGGGCGGCGGCCAGCTCTCTTTCTTCAAGACTCTGCAGCTCTGCGAAGGCTTCACGGCTGATCACGCCTTCGTCCGCATACTTCTGGCCCAGCTTGAGCAGAGCTCTCCTGCCCAGTTGTTCCCCGCCTTCTTCGAGTCCGTTTTTGGTGATGAGAACCACCAGGGCGGATACCGAGGCTTTGGCAATGACCACGCCCTCGGGACCAATGACCAGGACACCGACGGAGTAGCCCCCTGCCTGGACTACATCACCTCTGAACAGGGAATAGCCCAGCCCTACTCCATCAGCGATAAAGTCAAGTCCGAAGCACCCCAGCGCTACTGAAGCTCCGTCTATGGAGTTATAGACGGTTTGGTCGTACTGCTTCAGTATATAGTCGGTCTTGTCGGTGAAAGCCCACTCACTCTCCCAGTTAATACTCAGATCTTCCTGAGACGAGTAAATGCTTTTCCTCAGGTCATTAAAAGCATCTGTATAAATGTAGGCCAGGCCAAAAGTATGGGGCAGATCGACGTCCTTGATGTTTTTATGCTCAAAGGGTACATCAAGGTACTGCTCTCGGATTTTCAGGTCGAAAAACTTTGACTGATAGCTGGTGAGGACTTTGTTCTGTGACTGGGTCCTCAGGAAAACGAGCTTCTGTTCGGCATGTCTGATTTTATAAACTTCTGTTAACCTGGCAGTGGCTCTCCGGGCTTCCTGCTTTTGTCCGGCCGATGCATGGGGGTTACGTAAAAACTCATTCAGGTCATCTTCGGCTTTCTTAAGTTCGGCTTTCTGTTCTTCTAATAACTGCGCCAGGTCGTCTACGGAGCTCTGGTAGTAGAGGCGGATGGTTTTGTTGAAGGCCTGCCCGGAGACGTCGTCTTTACGTATCTCAATACATTCCACTGTATTGGAGGCATTGTAGATGGCCTTGTACAGGAGCATCTTCTTGGCGGTGTGGCGGAATACATCGACGACAAAGTCTTCCACCGGGCTGATGATGCCGGCCTGGAAGCTGGCTACCCGCTGGGTGTTTTTGTATTGCCCTTTCTTCAGCTGGCTGTGGTCAATCCGGATATTGTCGCCATAGGCGAGGCCTGGCATGAAGAAGTACTCACCCAGGTCATTGCCGATCCCACTACACCGGACATAGGGGACGGTGATCAGTATGTCATCGGCGGTGAGGGAGGCTTCCTCAAAGACGGTCCGGGCTACCTGGTCCCATGAGGACTGGCTCAAAGACAGGGTGTTTACCTCAACCGGGACGACATAGAACTTACGGCCTTCATTAAATGCTTCGTAGGTGAGGAGCTTATCGGCAAGGATGTGGCCCAGGAAGGCCTCATCTTTTGCATGGGTGGGCTTTTGCGCATTGACACTGGCTAAAAGGGCATGGATGATTTCGCTAGTGTGGTGGATAGCGCCGGTCACGGGTTTCCCTAAATCGCGGGCTTTGTCTACGTAGTGGCTGGTATGATCATCGAAGGCAAAGGTTTGCGCTTCAGAGGGGGTGACTTCGTTGCAGGCGCAGTCCCGGGTAAAGGGAATGGTTTCTACAAGGCTGCCTGTCTGGTCCAGCACTTCTATGGCACGGCCTTCTTTATTGATCCTTACTCTGACGGCTTTATCTGAGCTTTCCGGCAGGGTGAGGTTTTCGGCTTTTATGGTACTCAGGCCTGTGGGGGTGATTTTCAGGCCAAAACCATAGGTGGTGTTCTTTTCTTCGGCTGAGGTGTAGACGTGGGTGTAGTCGTATGCTTCCGGCCTTAGAGAAAACACGGTGCCCCTGGTGGCTTGAGGTTCATCAGCACTATAAGGGAAGAAGCCTGATACCTGCAGGCTGCCCCGGGTATCGAGGATGCGGCCGTCGGGCAGGTAGAAATGGGTATACCGGCTGTTGAGTGTCCGGATGGCTTCTTCGTCTCCCAGGCAGATGCCTCCCGGTCCTTCACCAAAGGCAGAAACCTCCTCATCCCCGGTCAGCAGGCCCCATACGGGCCGGGGGTTGTGGATGAGGTCCCACTGGTGTTTGTGCAGCTGGGTGCCGAAAAAGGTGTAGTCCATCAGGTTGTCGGTGGCCCACTCCTCCAGGGCGGGAGCCTCCACGAAGGTGTGCTGGAGGCGGAAGGCGCCATGGCCGAGCTCGTGGGCGATGGTCTTGTCGAAGTGGTCGGGGTTGCCGATGCGGGAGGTGAAGATAAAGCCGAACTGCCGCTTGTAGGGCATAAAACCGGCCCTGGCGTTGTGCGTTCCGTCTTCGTCTATGGCGCTTTTGGGGATGTGGACCAGGAAGAGGTAGTAGGTGCCGTCTGCTGTCTTATGCGCCTGCTCATAGCGCCTGATGAGCTTCCTCATCTCAGGGGTGTAGTTGGAGAGCATACCGGTACCCCCGTCGTCCAGGGCACCGTCTCCGTCGGTGTCGTAGTCAGCGGTAAAGGCATCATCATAGATGACGGTCCAGTTGACTACGGCGGGGCCGTAGGTGGCTTTCAGGGCCTTGAGGATGTCTTTCCCACGGCCGGCCTTCATGTAGCCTGCGCCGTTGACGGGCACTACCTTCAGGGTGAGGTGCTCGGGGGCGTAGCTAACGGTGTTGAGTTGGCCGCTGAGGCTCTCAGTGCTGTCTTCAGCATTGGTGCGTATGGCCTGCAGGTAGCTTTCTTCCTTGTCGCCCTGGCCGGTGAGTAGCAGGGTATAGTGCTCATCATCGGTCTTTTCGAGGATGGGGACGGGCTGGCCGGTTTCTGTGTAGAGCTTAAGATTAGCTGTATCACCTTGAAGGTTTACTCTGTCGGTCTGGCCGGTGGCTAAGGCTTTCCAGACGATGGGGTATTCGCTGTTTTCTCCGGCTTCGCTTGCCTCTACAGGCAGGCTTTCATAGTGCTCAGCGTAGGCGTCATGCAATTGGGTGTCAAAGCCGTAGTGTTGGTGCTCGTAGGCGGTGAAGTAGACGGGCTGGCTGATGCGGTCGCCAGTGGCGAGTACAGGTGTGTCTGCCTCCGGCTCGATTATGGGGCCTATGCGGCCTTCTTCATCGATGACGATGGTGCGGCCCTGGCTGTCAGTTACGGCCACACTCTGGTCGGCGGGCTGTTGGATCTCAATGGTCTCACCGCTGGCGAGGGTGACAACGTAGGTGCGGGGGCCTTCTGTAATTTCTTCCTCTGTGTCCTCCTGGCCTTCCTGTTTCTTGATGGTGACGGCTTCAAGGTAGCCGGAGACGGTGATGGTGGTATCGGCCAGTTGCTGGCGGTCTTCCCAGAACTCTTCTATGCCTTCCCGCCACTCATCTAGGGGCTTGCTGAGGGCATGGACGAGCCCGTCGGTCATCCGGTAGTCGGTGTTGATGATGATGCGGTCGAACTGTACGGGAAGGGTAAGCCCCATCCAGGGGACGTAGATGGTGCCTCTTCCGCTGAACACCCCGTCGCCACCGCGGACTTCCTGCAGGCGCATGGTGAACTTGCCCACGGCGATCTGGTCACCGACCAGGGCATTGGGCAGGGGTTCCCGGTTGGTGATCTCAGGCAGGGGGCCTTCATCGTCATAGCAGGCTTGCTCAGGCGGGGCCTGGGTGGTAAAGGCGGTGACCTGGCTCCATTGGCTGGCGATGCCGTTGCGCACCACGCCGGCCTTTACTTCGTAGGGGGTGCCGGGGGCGAGCTCCCGGGCGATGTAGACGGTGTCGGTGATATCAACGCTGCGCCAGGGCCAGTCGGGCTGGTGGGTGGGGCGATACTGCAGCCGGTAGGTGGTGGCCTGGCTACGGCGGTTGTCTCTGTGGTAGCCGGCAAAGGAGAATTTGGCGTGGACGTGGCTGAGGGCCTCGGCAGTAAGGTCGCTGAGGGGAGGCAGGTCGGCCACGGGGGTACCGGGCACAAAGGCGCAGACCCGGCTGTAGCCCTGGTTTTTGAAGGTCTCTTCCGATCGAGCGTCAAGTCGAGATAGAGACGGGTCGTCCAGTTGCGCCCTAACCCGCCAGGCGTAGGTGAGGCCTTCCTGCAGGGGCGGTAGCTCGAGGCCGTAGGTGAGGCTGGTCTGGCGGGTGACGGTCTGGTAGAGGGGTGGCAGGGTGCGCATGGCCTCTTCGGGCGGCAGGCCGCCGCGCACTTCTACCAGGGTGAATTCGTAGGCGATGCCGCTAAGGCCGCTGCCCCGGTGCATGGGGGTCCACTGGAAGAGCAAAGGCTGGCCGGGTGGGCAGGTGAGCTGGCTGTTGCAGGCAGGCAGGTTGAGCAGGGGCGGATCGGCAAGAACGAGCCAGGCGGTGGCGGTAGCAGGAGCAGAAAGGGGCACGTCGGGCCTTCTGAAGTCGTAGGCCTGTACGGTGAAGCGGTAGAAGCCTTCGGGGAGCTGGCCGCCGCTTTGGGCAAATTGCCCGCGGTCGTAGCCGCTGAAGTCTAGTGCGTCGGGTGAGAGGCCACCAGCGAGCTCGGGGGCGGAGAGCAGGCGGGGCATGCCGCCCTGCAGGGTGATGACGTTGCCTTGATAGCCCTGGCGGGTGCTGAGCCGTATGCCGGGGCCTTCGATGGTCCAGCGGAGCTGCACGGGGTAACTGGGCTCGGTGAGGTCACGCAGCAGGAGCTGCACCTGCAGGCTGCCGGGCTGGCTGTAGTGGCTCAGGTAGACGCTGTGGGGCGGAAAGATTTGCAGGCTGGCCTGCACGGCGGACTGGGCAGCGGCCTGCCCAAATACCCCCCACAGGCAGAGCACCATACACACCCATACCTTCACCCAAAGCCGTAGAAACGGCCTCCCTTTCATCATAGCTCCCATGGTACTGTCACCGGATAATTTTGCACAATAAAACCAGTACGCAAATAGGCGACACTAGTACACTAATGCACGACAATATGAGCGGATTACTTACCTGGCTGGGGTCAGGGGGTATTAATTGGGGAGGTTGACATATCTGCTGATCAAAAATGAGATAATAGAGTAGCCGGATGCTCAGTATACCAGTTCTTCTTCTCTAATTACTGAGTGAAATCTTTAGTGCCTTCCTGGTTACGGTGAACTCAGAACCCAAAGGGTATAGGAATAATTGAGGGTACTGTGTTTGCAACGAAGTCTCGTGGCCAGACAGGAGACCTAACCGGAACTTAGCGTCAAATTGATAGAGAATAGAACCGGGAATAAGCCTTTAATTAGTAATTGACTTAGGGCTTTTTATTATAAGTCCTTATCTTGGTAGGACTGAGAGTATAAATGCTCTTCCGGGTGGCAATTTATTTGGAGTTGGCCAAAAACAGGGTACAACAACCTGAATATCAACCACTTTTGCTTACGCAAATTTACCAAAAACAGGTAAAATACCGCTCTTTGACATGATGAAATCGAGAAAAAGGCCGATAGTAAAAAGCACGTTTCTCATTAGCTCACAGCCACTTAGCTCCGAAATCGACTTCGTGAGCTACATCCACTACAATAAGGATTGAAACCGAAAGCAGAACCATTGATGTTTTCCGCCAGGAAGTACTTCGTGAGCTACATCCACTACAATAAGGATTGAAACTGGTTATAAGTTATTTGAGATTCACCCCCCTGTTGTCTTCGTGAGCTACATCCACTACAATAAGGATTGAAACCAATTGGTCCAGAATCATAGCACCGTTACAATTTTCTTCGTGAGCTACATCCACTACAATAAGGATTGAAACATAATAACCCCATGAAGGTTATTAATTTGCGTCAGAACTTCGTGAGCTACATCCACTACAATAAGGATTGAAACTGCGGAATTGGGTTCTCTATAGCAGTTCTATTACATCTTCGTGAGCTACATCCACTACAATAAGGATTGAAACCGGTCTTAATGATTTCACTCAAATCAGGGTGAGCAGACTTCGTGAGCTACATCCACTACAATAAGGATTGAAACTTCTATGGGTATGCTATCATAACCTGAAAGACGGACACTTCGTGAGCTACATCCACTACAATAAGGATTGAAACTAAGCGTAGAATCCAATACCACCGGCTACGCCTATTCTTCGTGAGCTACATCCACTACAATAAGGATTGAAACATCTATCGTCCTTAACATCATGGTTGGTTTCATCATGCTTCGTGAGCTACATCCACTACAATAAGGATTGAAACGTGCTGGGTGATACGCTGTATGATTCGCTGGACGCACTTCGTGAGCTACATCCACTACAATAAGGATTGAAACTATTACTAATTGTGACCAGGTCAAATAAATCAAAAAACTTCGTGAGCTACATCCACTACAATAAGGATTGAAACTCATGATGTAGGCTTCGCCTGTTACCGTATTCAGCCCTTCGTGAGCTACATCCACTACAATAAGGATTGAAACAGGAAAAGGACATTCAATTTGTTGCTTCTCAAGTTCTTCGTGAGCTACATCCACTACAATAAGGATTGAAACTACGAGGGATATATAGAATTCCCAAAAGGTGGGGCTCTTCGTGAGCTACATCCACTACAATAAGGATTGAAACCCCCCTCCTTCGCAGACAACGCGGCAAGGCTACACACTTCGTGAGCTACATCCACTACAATAAGGATTGAAACGGAATGAGGAATCTGAACAGAAGGACGACAATGAGTACTTCGTGAGCTAGTTGAGCGCAACCCCGGTTCCACTACAATAAGGATTGAAACACACCTACCAGAGACCCAAAAATTCAAAAGAAAAGCCTTCGTGAGCTAGTCGGACGCGACCCCGGTCCACCACAATAAGGATTGAAACTCCCCGGGTTCTACGTAGGTCATGACCATCGTATTCTTCGTGAGCACCATCCATTACAATAAGGATTGAAACTCAATTGCTAGGAAAATTTTGAACAATTCAAGCCGCTTCGTGAGCAGTTGAGCGCATACTCGGTCTGAATGGACCCCGGATCCATCAGAACAAGGATTGAAACGAAGCTCTGTCCTACACAATACGTTGTTAGGCAGAAAGCTTCGTGGACAGTTGAGTGCATACTCGGTCTGAATGGACCCCGGATCCATTACAATAAGGATTGAAACTCAGTGATCTGAGTATCCAGAGGATGTAATTCTTTCTTCGTGAGCAGTTTAGCGCAAGCCCGGTTCCACCACAATAAGGATTGAAACGTTTCGTGTGTGTATTTCGCGTCTTCTTTACTGTCCTTCGTGAGCTAGTTAGGCGCAACCTAGTTGAGCTTAAAGCTAATTGGGCGCGAGCCAATTAAGTATAAAGCCAATTGGTAAGGAGCTTGCCTTACCACTACAAAAAGGCCATGCCTCTCTCCTACCGGAAAGGCATGGCCTTTTCTTTTTATCGTCAGACGGTATACAGGTTTTCATCATTATCCAGAAGGGAGTAATAGCCTACCGTACGATAGTAGAGGCCATCTTCGAGCCGTACGCCTATGTGCTTAGAGGCTACGTGCATTTTCCTGAAGAAATCTCTATCCTCCACACCAGGCATGGCTGTGATACGGTAAAATCCTATAATCATGCGGGTAGCTCCGGATAGCAGGGCCGTGGTATATATATCTTTAATAGAGTAAGGCTTTGTGCTATACGAGAGCCTTGCTATGAGTTTCATGGCAGGGTTCATAAGCAGGCAGTTGAGCCTGTCCGTATTGAAATTCCAGTTGTCCATTTTCAAAAAATGCTCATACGAATCTGCCGAAGTCCTAAGCGCTGGTCTTTCCTGCGGCCGGAAGTTTGGCCGGTAGCTAAGTTTTACCTCTGATACTGAGTTTCTATGTATGCCTTGAGTAGTTTCCATAATGTTATGATTATTGGTGAATAATTAATTATGAAGCCCTACCAGGCTGTGGGCAATTAAGGCCGGAAGGAAACGGAATAAATGAGGGGAGGGCGCGCCGGGCAGTGTTTATGCCGTAGTCTTTTGGCCGCTACAGCCGCCCATACAGCCTAACTTAGCGCAGAAATTAAGAATGAATTAGCCCAAAAGACCCTGTCAACAGGCTGTAAACAGGGTCCTTATGATGAGAGTTTTACTTTTTAATGAGATGCCCGTTATCCCTGAAGCTAAAGTAGGCGTCATTAGTCAGTATGATATGATCATATATACGCAGGCCCAGGTAAGCTGCTCCCATTTCCAGTGAGGTAGTGGTGATTATATCCTGCCGGCTGGGCGTTAATGATCCGGAAGGGTGATTATGAGCTAATACGATATACCTGGCCTTACACTGAATGGCGCCTGCAAATATCTGGATAGCATCGGCGGGGGTAGAACCGGAGTCCCCCTGCCCTATCAAAAGTGAGCCTATTACCCTTTTGCGCGTGTTGAGCATCAGGATTCTGAACTGTTCTACCAGGTTTATCAGTCCATCATCCCACGTGGCCCGGAGCACCTGATAAGCCGCATAGGGTGACTTTATGAGGGGCCGGTCTTTGGCCTTCACTTTTTGGGTATAAGTAACCTGAATTTCAGTAACATGATTGACCTGGGGCAGGGTGGTTTTATACATAATAGGTACGATTTTAGGGTTGAGAAGTTAATTATGAGTACCTCTACCGGTGAGGGGCAATCAAGGCCAAAAGGAAACGGAATAAATGAAGGCCATGCGGGCCGGGCGGTGTTTATGCCGTAGTCTTATGGCCGCTACAGCCGCCCGGCACCGGAACTTAACGAGTGATTAACGACACACCCACCTGCTAAGGGTGGACTGGGAGGTATGTATAAAAATGAATACCCTGCGTTAGGGACAGAGCCACTGTGGAGCCCGTACCGGGTGGCGGGAAGCCGGCGACTGGCGAAGGCCCGGCCCGTAGGGAAACGCCCCCAATAGTACATTACCGAAGGATAGGAATAGCTTGATTTGCCTTAAATCCATTATATTTACCTGGAAATATACTTTCGCCGATGACAGAAGAGGTGCTCCCTGCGGAGGCCTCTTTTTTTTGCTCGTACTACTATGCGGAAAAGTAAGGTAGGGCTTTGTTCCATTACTAAAAATGTATATTTTGCTTCTTATTCCAGGTGGGGTAAAACACCAGGGGAGCGGTAGCGGGCCGGCCCCACCCTCACAGACAGGAATAAATGTGTACCAGCTACTGCTAGCTGCTAATTTGGCAGAGGGCTCTGCCCCCCCTGTCCCGATCATCGTCTTACAAATGAAAACCGCCCGGGCACCGGGTCACAGGCATTGTATTGCCTTGTAAAAAAGGTAAAAAGAAGATAATTTGTAGATGATGAAAGACTCCAATAATACATTAAATCACCTGAGTGAATATCGGTTAGATACCCCTGCTACCTCCAGTTTGATGGGTGGCTCCGGGGAAAGCAGTGGTAACACCGGCGGCCAGCCACCGGAATCGCCGGAACCCCCGCCGATTTGGTACGATCCAAAGGGTACAAAAGGCAGTCAGATCAAATTGTCAAATGCCTGACGGGTAGTATTTTGGCTCCTTTCCCACATTTGTAAAAATTTCCTTGAGCCATACCACGCCCTAGGATTGAGACTTTCAATAGAAAGATAAAGCGCATTATTTGTCATATCTTACTGTTTAAACATCAAAATGGCCCTTATCGGCCCTTTTGAACATCTTTAAATCAACTATAGATATGATGAAAACAAGAAAAGAAACCTTTGACAGTTTCAGGCAATTTAGTCTGAAAGAGGAGTATTTGAACATGCTATATGGTGGGTCAGGTGGCTCATCAGGTGGAACAGGTGGTGGTTCATCGGAAACTGAAGACCCACCACCAATTTGGATTGACGATAATACCAGTGCTAGCATGAGCACTCCTATTACAGGATAAAACACATGAAAAAACTAATACCAGTTATTTTATTCAGTCTGATTACATTAGGCTGTACGAAAGACAATTTGGAGGAAGAGCTACCCAGCTCTTCCCCTCAAAATGAATACATAATAGTAGACCAACTATTAGCTAAGGCAAAAAAGGAGTTCGACAAAGATCCTGATAAAGCTCTGGAGCTTACTTATGCTGCTCTTGAGCAAGCAGAAGGCACTTTTTATCTTAAGGGAGAGCAAAAAAGCCACAACGTATTGCATTGGCTTTACCTGAATAAATTTGAAAATTACGATAAAGCAGGCAACCATCATGAAGAATATCAGCGAGTAACTCAAGAACTAAAAGAAACTAAAGACTTAGCCCTACTCAATTATAAAAAAGGATATACCCTATTCAAAAGTCAAAATCTTGCTGAGGCAGTCCCCTACCTTTTTGAAGCAAGGGATTTATACCTTGCACAGGGAGATTTACAGAAGGAAGCGTATTCACTATATGCCATTTCAAAAATATTTGAAAGAGTGGGCAAGTATGAAGATGGGCTATACTATCTCAATAAATCTTCTTTTGATGTATTAGACGATCGTTTTTTATGGACTGTCTATCAACTGCAGGGAAAGCTTTATCTGGAAGCCGGTGAGCTTAGTGAATCTTTAGGTAGCTATAAAAAGTCTTTTGAAATCGTCTCCTCCCTCGACCTTCCTTCAAAGGAACTAAAAGTTTTGAATGACCTGGCTCGGGTAAGTATAATGCTTGATAAAACAGACCTTGCTGACGGCTTTATTGAACAAGGGATTTCACTAGCAAAAAGTCTTGATGACCAATCTTCACTTTGCCTTTTCTATTTAAAAAAAGGATACAGGTATCAAAAAACCGGAAACTTTAGTGATGCAATAACATGGAATCAGAAGGCTAAATCTGTTTCAATAGATTTAGATAATGAGGAATACCAGGCAATGGCCTACCTTGCTCTATCCCATTGCTTTTATGAAGTTGGACAAATCGAAAAAGCACTCCAAAGTGCCTATATGGGACTTGATATCAGTCCGGAAAACAGCTCAGAAACGAGAAAAAACCTGTTAAACAATTACAGCTTATATAGTAAAGAGACGGGGGATTTCACCACATATTTTGAATATCAAAATATGTTGAAGGATATTGAGATAGAAGAACTTAAGCACAGCGAATACGCTGACGTACACAAAGCCGAGCTTGCGTATAAAGACAAGCTCGATGCCCGCGACCATGAGGCCTATATCCAGTCCATCCAAAAAGAGATAGCCACAGATGAGCGGCAAGGCAGGTTTTACCTGATGGGCCTGGGCGGGGTTATCCTCATTATCATCATAGCGATAGCCATATACAGGCCTTACAAATTCTTCATGAGCAGTGCCGCGCGCGTGGTTCATATCATGGAAGACCTGCAGGTATCCTTCAGAAAGCGCCTGGCTGGTCAGGGGCCTGTTTTCCCCCATAACCCACCCAGCATAAAGCGTCCGGTGCCGCCGGATGAGCGCGACCTGCATAACCTCTGGAAGTTTGGTCGCCGTGCCGACCGCGGCAAAAAGGGAAATGATGATGAGGGCACGGGTGACGACCCCACCACAGATAAAGACTAACGAACAAAGATAACCATGAGCATAGCGGGTGAAAACATCCTGACTTTTTCCATGATAGCCGTCCTGCTGTTGGGCGGTGGGGTATTTATCTACTACATGGTGCACATCAGGCGCATGATGATTTTCTGCCACCACCGGATCAACAAGAGCCTGGCCACCATGGAGACCGTGCACCTGGCATATGAGCAGGCCTATGTGGAGCAGCAGCTAAGCACGGGCCGTATGCGCAACCGTAATGAGCTCGGCCAGCTGGTGGAGCAGCGCCTGATCCGTCGCTACGGTGACCTGATGATGCTCATGGGCGACCTGTTTACCCGGATGGAGGATCACGAGCCGGCAACGCTACAGTACTTTGAAGACCTTATCGGTGAAATAGACCGCGGGGGAAAGATAAGCCGCCTGCTGAAGGTATGCCTGACCAGTAATACCCTGAAAGACTTTGGCCTCTATGGCGCCCTGCGGGTACATTGCGTGTCTATGATGGAAAGTGACTTTGAGGGGCTGACGCTGACGTGCAACGATGAGGGATACCGCCTGCCCCAGGCACTGGAGGAGGAGCTTATGATTACCTACCTGCTGCTGTTTATCTATTACACGTTTGACAGGGTACCCCATCTGGTTGGCATGGAACTACACTACGATGAGAGCCACGTGACGTTTACCATGGTGGATGATGACCCCGATGCCCCTAACGGCCTGGAGTTAAGCCAGGCTAACGTAATCCACTGGCCCGGGGCCCTTCGGCATGCGGCTGCCTTTGCGGAGCTATACCATGGCTATGCCGAAGCGGATACCACCTATACGGATGGCCTCCGCTTTACCCTCCATATCCCCTACCAGACTCCGCGGGTGCTGGGTCAGTAAGCCGGTCGGGCAAATTGCAGTACGAATCGCAGGTTGCCTTTCCGGCGATGCCACTCCCACTGTGCCTCCAGGAGGTTTTTATAGATGAGGCACATGACCTCTGAGCTGTCAAAGCCCTCCCGGGTATGGTCCAGATGCCTGTCCAGGTCCAACGATGAGTCGGTGGCTATCTCGACCAGTATCCGGCGATCTTTCTTATACAGGGTTATATGGCACCACGAAGCATTTCCCTGGCATATGAGGTCATCTGACAATAAAGCCAGCAAGCCGTAGAGGTAGGTTAGCTTTTCCGGAGGCAGGTAAAGTTGCATTTCTGCGTCAGCGGTCATATCCAGGCTAGCGCGTTCCGCTACCTTATCCTTACACAGGCGGTCCAGGGCCCCCATCAGCCCCTCTTCCAGCGTGGGGGGCAGAAAGCGGGTTTTCAGGTCTGCTTCCGCGTCTTTTATATCCTGCAGGGTGATTTCCCCAAATCGTACGTTGGGCAGGTTCTGCTGATCCACCAGTTGTATGGCCTCATGTAGCGTATGGTGGTAGGCCTGTGCTTCAAGCTGCATAAACCTGACGGCCAGTTTAAGCAGGTCGGCCTTGCGGTATCCGCCTGTGTAGCGGTGAGCGTCGGTGAGGACTTTAAGACGGTAGGCCAGAAAGATGGTGGCAGCCACGAAAAGGACCAGTGCTGCACAGAACAGCACGACATATAGGGTTGACATAAATAAGCAAACAGGTAAATGAAAAAAGGAACAACAAGGTGGCCAGTGGCTACCACCTTTGCCTTTCCTGCTGCTCCCAGGGGGCCAGGCCCCGTGGGTTGCCTATAGAGCCTACAATGCTCCTGAGAGGCTCCCATACCTGCTGAATATTCTTTTTGGGCATTTTATCATCTATCCAGTGTACGTACCGCTCACTACCGGAGGTTATTTCCTGCTCTATGCGCCTGGTGCTCAGACGCCCTTCAGCAATGACCAGGTAGTCTATCCCTCGCCTGAGAGCGGATAAGGCAATGCTACGGCAGATTACGATATCCTCTGCCTGCCATGGCGGGGTATCTTTGCCCAGCACGAAACCGATGAGCGGCTCTTTTCCCGCCGCCAGGCCGGGCAGGGGAAAGCGGTCAAACTCGGCCACCAGTTTCTGTTCAGGTGTTTTCACCAGCCTTCCGGCCTCATCATAGCGTACCAAAAAATAGGTGGCCACCCCCTGCGGCGATGGCATAGTAGCAGGTTCGGTACGAAATGCCTTCCGGAAAGAAGCCTCCCGGCTGACCTCCTCGGCAGGATCCGGTTCGTAGAGCCAGTTAAGGTCTATGCCCTTCTGGTGGAGGTAAGCCATATAATCATGGGGCACGAGCTTATCCCGCTGCCCGTTTTCGATAAAGCTGATGTCGCGCTGTGCGCGGCTAAGGTCAGCGGCCAGTTGTCTCTGGGTAAGGCCTATTAACTTTCGGGCGAGCTTGGCCTTATTAAAAAATTCCGATCCGGTAGGTTTGTCTGACATATTGAAAGCCTTTTGGGTTGAAATACGAGACAATATAGCCAAATTGATTTAAAAATATACTTTTTAGGAATCTATATTGTTTAAAATATGATAGGTACGACCCATCCGGCCTGTACCTATCGTGCATCTGCCTTTAAAAGGACTCAGGTTTCAGGTTTTTGCCATACACATAGGCGTATTGGGGAAGGATGATGGAGGCATTATTCCAAATTACCTCCATGTCCTGGCTGATGTATTCAACAAGTTTTCTAAGTAAGGCCGTGTCCTGGCCGGGCATGGTGATTCCGGCGGCCTGTGTGGGGATTTCCAACAGCATGTCAGAATAAGAGAACAAGGCGATTTGCATTCCCAGCTTCAGGGTGATAGAAGCCATGGTGAGTTTAAAAAGGTCTTCTTCCTTTTGCGATTCCAGCACCTTACCGGTTTCATCGATTGTGAGGTAATCAAGTCTGAGCCTTTTGATGAGCTCATGACCTATCCAATGAGGGGCGGGGTCCATCATTCTCTCGCTGGCTTCCTTATGACAGGCTTTATCATTGACCAGTCCGGACAAATCGAATTTGGATACCGTGAATATTTTTGAAGTTGCCATAACATTGATAGTTAAGTGAAACAATTATTATGGCGGTATTCCAGCCCCTTTAGCGCCCAAGGCCAAAAGGAAACGGAATAAAAGAATGGGATGCGGGCCGGCCTTGTGTTTATGCCGTAGTCTTATGGCCGCCACGAAGAAAAAGGGGCTAACTTGCGGTAATTATTGTCACCTCTTTATTCGCCCCTATATCATTATGAAAGCTTAATCTTTCGGGGGCTTCGGGGCTTTTACCCATTTCCCTTCCACTTTCTCAAAGTAGCCTTTACGGTTCATGTCCTTACTCCACCGGGGCTTTGAAAGGAAGGCAAAAGGGGTTTCATCAGTAATTTCCACGGTATAGGAAAAGGTGAGCCTGTCCTGCTTGTCATTCATTTCAAACGCATTTATTTCTTTGAGTGTCAGGGTGGCGGCGATGACTTCCACCCGGTTGGGGTTGGCCTGGTCAGTGGAGTGAATGAATTTTTCTCCCTCCGGCGTAAAAGTGATCAGGGGCTTGCCTGCCTCGGCCATGGTTAGCTTTTTTCTGATGGTCACATAGCCTTGCTCCTCCAGCCCGGCGTCCATGAGTTTTTTGGCGTTGCGCGGATCGGTAAGGTAAAGCGAATGCAGGATAGGGCGTGGATAATTATAGGCCTCACTGATAAGGGTATGAAAGTCGGTGGCCTTTTCTTCTGCACCGGACTGGCAACCGGCCAGCAGGCAGATAAGGAGACAGGAAAGGCTGAGGTTAAGGAATCGAAACATAGGTATAGGTCTTTTAGGGGGTTAATTGATTTCAGGGTGTACAGGTCAGCGCTGCGTCAGGAAGAGTTTTCTCCGTGTCCCTGCCGGTAATTGCGCTGAAGCTGCTTTAATTGTCAACGGACAAATATAGCATGATTAGAGAATATTTTTATTCTTTTTTAGAATATAAAGTAAAACCGGGGCCTGAGCCCCGGAAAATTTTCAATTGTTAAGAAGTTCCAGCGTACCAAACCGTTCAAAAGTTTGACAAAGCTGGAAGGCACGCTGCAGCTTGTTACGGCCGGTACCCTCGGTTATGGAGGTAAACCGCGCTTCGTCGTCTTTGTAATTGGCTACATTCTGGTAATAACCGCTGACGGCATTATAGGCCCCGTAAAGGGTGCCTTTGGTGGTGTTTAGCAATTGGGTAGGATGGCTAAAGGCGTACTCAATGGCTTTATCACAGCGGTTTTTGGTCACGGTGCTCAGCTCCTCCAGGTTATTCTGCTGTATATGGCGTACGGCTGTATTGTCCGGGGCCAGGGCCATACGGACCAGCTTTTTTACCTGCTCATCGGTGATGCGTACCTTCGCCCAGTGGTTCAAAAGCCCATCAAGTTCACTGGTAAAGCGGTTGGTGAGCCCCAGCAGGGTGCGGGCCTCACTGAGGCGCCCGGCTGCACTGGCGGTGTGGCGTATACTTATACAGTTAGACTTATTACGCATAGCTGCATTTAAGGTATTATTACATACCACCCGAACGGGCGTAAAGCAAGCCATAATGCTACCGGACCCGTCGTGGCTGGTGGTAAATAGCAGGTATTTAGTAATCACGTCGTCGCTGTTGCCTATACGGATATAGTCGGGCAGCTTTGCCGTAATAAAGATGCGCTCGCCCTTGCCCAGTGCCCCGGCGGTTTCATACAGTATGCCCTCCCCTTCTACAATCGAATCGAAAAACGCAAAGGCGTCACGGTTTTGGACGACCTCGTATTTGCTTCCTACAATACCCAGCACCTGATCTGTATCGGTACGAACAGTGGCCTGGTAGCCGGGCACCTGCACTTCGGGAATGGAGCTACCCTCCTCACAAGCCGCTGAGGCTGTGTTCAGGGTAAATAAGGGGCGCTTGGCTACCTCATAATCAAGGCCGGCGTATTTAATGGCTTCGGAGCTGGTTGGGTACTGGTCTACGACCTGCCCCAGGCCATGCCAGGCCATTTGTTTTACGCTCATAAAGCTGTGCTGTCCGCTAAGGGTGTTTAAGTGGATTTTATGTGCCATGATTTCAATGGATTAAGGGTTAATAAAAAATTGAAATGCATGGCTTCGCCCCTTTTTTCTTAGCCCGCTATCATTACCGGGGCAGGGCGATACGGGCAAGGCTTTTGATCATAAAAATTTAGAGGTACGAGAAATTTTTTGGCAAAACCCGAAGGGCTCCGGCCTTGCCCAAAGCCCTCCCCGGTAAAACCTTCGCGAAGCGGAAAAAGGGAGGGAAGATTTTTGTTGATATGAAAAGCCTAATATTTAATTATATTAAACAAAAAATGCTGTATAAATTAGCAATGATGATTATTATATAATATAACTATACTATTATACAGAAATTCTACTTAATGATAATTATCCTTATCTTCGGGTACTTTATTCATCAAAATTTAAACTAACTATGAAGAAAAAAATTGCTATCAAACAGCTTCAAGTTCAAAGCTTTGTAACAGACCTTAGTAAGGTGAAAGGTGGAGTAACTAATGAAACGGAGTATTGTGGGAGCGAGGAGGCTGGTTGCGGTTCCAACGATTGTAGTCAACACCCTAGTATCTGTTTTCCATGTCAAACTCCCATGTGTACATTTAATGATGAATGCTGGACTGATCCTTACAATGTTTGAGAGATGAATTAAATAAAAAAGGAGCCCAAGGGCTCCTTTTTTTCAATTGATATCTACCACACCTTACAATGCGTCCGGTGGCTCGGATGTGGATTGCCGCACACCCTGTCACAGGTGTTCTCATGGCTACACCTGTGGCCAATGGATAAAAACCCGCCTTTGAGGTTGGCTTGCTTACCGGATAATTCAGTAGTGAAGCTCCTTACCCTCAGCCGGTAAAGACTTAGTTTACTCAATGGTCTTTTCATGTTTATATATGTTTTAGGTTAATAGATGTGAACTCTTGGGGCTTATTATACCCCTACCCCTTTTCCTTTAGACGGGGCTTTCGCTTTCTGGCCGGGCGTTTCATCCTCGGGCTTCTTTTCTTCTTTTGCCAGCTTTTCCTTATTGGTGATCTCCAGCCTGATATCAGGGATCTTCTTTATTTTAGCGTCATTCTTATCATATACATTGACGGACTTAAACCGGGGGTTGGCCTCGATATGATAGATATCGCCGGTCTGGGCATGCTCAACGGTATGGCGGTTGCCTTTTCGTAATGAGTACTCGAGCTTTTCGCGTTGCTGGGGGTCGCTTACTTCCTTAACCGGTAGCTTGTCCAGTTCCTTAGACAGGTTGAATCCGTAATTCTGGTGATACTGGTTTACCGGGTGGCGCCCTTTGTCGTCTTTCTGGCTGAAGTCGATCTGTATCCAGGCCTGGTAGCTCTGTCCTTCTTTATTATACAGGTTCTTGAAGGCTGACCGGCCTTCAAGCATATTATAGGCCTCCTTGGCAGAGACGCCCTGGTTGCGGTAAAAGGTATGTTCGGGGCCTTTAACGTCTGAGTTGCCTTTGGTCAATGTGGCATCGAACTTATTGAAGTAATATTTGTCTTCGCTATCCGACTTACGGAAGTGGACTTTAAAATCAACCCGGTCTTCATTGATTCTAAGGTCAAGGTTCAACACCAGGGCTTTCTTATCGGCCTCCATACCTTTCTTTAGCGGCTCATTCAGCTTGTCCTCGAAGCCCGAGTATTTTAACTGATCGGTGAGATGGTTATAATTTTCAATATTCATATCAGATGAGGGGTTAGGGTGAGGTAATAAGGGGTTTAGCCCGTTTAAAAAGGCGGGCGGGCAGGGTGATCGCTAAGGAGCGGCCCCCACCTTTCTCTGCCATGCGGATCTGCAGGCGACGTTTCTCCGGTAGTGTAAAGGCCGGTAATACCACGACTATCCGCTGCCATTCTCCGGCTGATGTGTGGCCTTCCTGCTCATAATAGATGTTGACCGGTGTATGGTGTTTTTCATAAAGGGCGGTGCGCTTGCTCCTTTTCCGGTCTTCTTCAGTAAAGCGAAGCCGCTCGATCGTATAATCGAAAGCGGACTGATTGACCATCAGCAGGTCCAGGAACATGAGGCTGTCCTCTACATACATACCCTGCAGGTAGAGGCCTGCCCCCAGGCAGCGGTCACCACGGGTCAGGTATGGGGCTTTGGTTCTCACCGCCTTATTGTAGGCTTGCAGGGTATCGTCCTTTGTGGGTTTCTGATTTAAAGACGCCTCTGAGGCTTGATAAAGCATGTCTGCGGGTGCCTCACTATAGCGAACAATAAAGGCATGAAGCCCTTTTTTGGTAAGTACGGTAAGGTTTGATTCGGGAAATCCTTTTTGCCCGGCCTTGACCTTGAGCATGGCAGGGTTTTCAGGCTCCCGTTGGGCCATCACGTAGGGTGCCCCCCGGTCCACGGCTCGTATAGGTGCATCGAACACCAGCCAGGTGGTTTTGTGCCAGGTGATGTGGAGTGTGTCAGGCAACTGGGCCTTAGCTATGAGAGGAAGAAAAAGGCCGGCTAACAGCAATAGGATGACTTGTCTGATCATGAGATATTCAGGTTTGATATGATAAAAATGATTACAGGCTTACCAGAAGGACGGGATGGCCGGCGCGTACGGTCACGTTGGGCTGTTTCTTCTGCTTGCGAAGGAGTTTGGAGGCCATGTTGATGCCTGCCTCTGCAGCCACCATTTCGGCATTCCCCCCGGACAGACTGAGGCCTTGCAGGGACCGACCGGCCTCCTCTTCCGCCACCTCGCTGAGCATGCTGCCGGGAATGTGTATTCCGGGAAGGCCATCCATGCCGTAGACGGTCAGATTTACAGGGTACAGCCCATCAACTATTCGCACACTACTGATATCGATGACCAGGCGATCGCCCCGGTAGGTGCAGGTACCATATAGGGAAGTGCCTTTTGCCAGGGCCTGGCCGGCCAGGTAGGCCGGATCATCAAGGGTCAGCTCGAGGGTACTGCCGGGCTTCACTTTTTGGGTGTGGCTTACCGTGGCACGAATACCGTTTTGAATGTTTGTCGGGTTCGTTTCCTTTGGTTCGGCCCCAGGCTCTTCTAGTCCGTAAAAACCATTCTGCGGATACGCATACATGGTCTCAGGTAGTGAAGCGGAGAGCTTTTGGTTGACCTGCTTTTCCCCGGCGAGGCGGAAGTAAGAAGAGGGCGTTTCCCCCTCCTCTTTTCTTTCCTTTAACCGTTGCGTTACGCGTTCAGGATGTTGCACGTCGAGTATTTTATCCAGCATGGCCTCTATCTGCTTTAACTCGGGGTCTTCCCCTGCGGGACGCTGCATCTGCGCCATCAGGCTTTCCAGCCGTTCCACCTCCGGGGAGGCCTTGGGGTTCCGGGGGCCTGTGGTGACGGGGCGCCTGGCTTTTCGGTCTTCCTCCAGGTCTGTGGTGACGCTTATCCCGGGTATTTCTGCCGTTTGCGGGCTTTGGATCAGTTGCTGGAGTTTACTTAACTGGCCTTCGATAGCCTCTTCTGTGGCCTCGAGCTCTTTGGGGGTTTCCTCCGGAAAAAGGGGATCTTCCACGTGGTAGCTGCTACTGGTAAAGTCGATCTGGTCTACGCCTTCTTTTTGCATGAGCCGGGCATAGGGGTCTTTTCGAATGGCCTCTGCCTTTTCAAGGGAGTCCTTTGCGGCCTCCTCATACAGGGCGAGCTTGTCTTTGAAGTCCTCTTCCAGTATGGGCCCGGGCAGGGTGGTCATCAGGCTGTTGCGTCGTGGCGGTTCGGGCTCACGGCCTCCGCCCAGGGCATGAAAGGCCCAGGTAAGCAGCGGGACGATGAGGAGTGGGAGCAATAAGACCGCGTTACGTTCGCGGATGAGTTGGGGTGAGATGGTGTTCGTCATGTTTATTTACGTTTAAGGGTGTTAACGGTATGGTTTTCAAGGGTGGCCCATTCTTCAATCAGCAGGCCGTGCGGGTTTTGGTCGGTGCGTGCGGTATGCCGCAGAGTGCCTTGGGTCACCAGCCGGCGTATGGTTACGGAGGTGCGGCGGGTGATGTGCTGGGTCCCGGTATAGGTAAAGCGGTATGGGTAGTGGCCGGTGTCGATCCGGATGCTGTCGGCCTCTATGGTCTGGCTGATATTGCTGCTGACCATGCGGGCGTAATAGCCGCTTTCCCTTAGATTATCGTAGTGTTGTTTAGCTGATGCATCGGCCAGATACAGGGCCCGGCTCAGGCGCTCACGGATGCTTTCCTCATCCGGGTCCAGGCCAAAGAACAGGTCATGAAAGGTGCGCACATGGTCGCGGGCTTCGACGGGAATATTTTCGCGTCGGCTGCTACGGCTGGCCTCCAGTACTTTGCCATTATGCAGGATGTAAATGGTGTCGGCTGCCTGCTCACTGAGGGCATAGCCCCGGTAGAGGGCGAAGCCGGATACCAGGACACAGGCGGATACCATGACCAGGGTAAAGCGCTTGATATGCCTGAAGGCGGTGTCGATCTGTCGGAGCTGTTCAAACATGGGCGTTTACTTTTTGGTGAGCATGGCGGGAACGGCCATGACGGCTTTATTGATGGTGGACATAAGGGCCGAGCGGCCTCCGGGGTGGACAATGTAGTTTGCCACGGAGGGCACGGTGAAGTAGCCGACAATGGCGATCAGCATGAAGACCATGTAGGCGGTGTCATGGGCACTGAAGAAGGTGTCCCCACCTTCTTCGATCTGGCCGATGTCGATAAGGAGCATCTGGGCCTGTATTTTGGCGATGATGGTGCCGAAGATATTGGCCACCGGCAGCCACATAAAGACATTGACATAGCGGGCGATCCAGGTGGTAAGGGTATGCTGGAAGCCATCGAAGATGGACAGGGCCAGCACGATGGGACCCAGTATGGACAACACGAGCAGGTAGAAGGTGCGTATGGTATTGATACATAGGTAAGCGGCCAAAAAGAGGACCTGCAGCACCTCACTGATCCATTGCTTGATGCTGAACCTCAGGTTGTAAGAAGCTTGTTCCATGGCAAAGGCGAGGTCGTTGCCAATCCCTTCCCACAGGCCCTCCTCCCCTTCTGCATCGGGATGGGTATAGCGGTACCATTCTTCACGGCTGCCCCGGCCATCCGGACCGATATAGATACGCCACTGGTCGGTTTCCCATGCTTTCCGTTTTTTCTGAGCCAGGTAGTAGCCTACTACATCGTCGGTGTCTTTCATCATCTGAGAGGTCGCCCGGGAGACGGGCTCCAGGATGCCGTTCATCAGGGCGAGGACAGAAGGAAATAGCAGAATGGCAAGGCCAATGCCAAAGGGACGGAGCAAGGGAAACATGTCAACGGCCTCGGCCTGGGCAATGTGCTTCCATACCCGGACGGCGATGTAGGTAAGGGCGGCAAATCCGCCGATGATCCGGGCAATACCAATGAGGTCTTCGCACAGCAGCACCATGTCGGTATACAGGCTGTCCAGGATAGCGTCCAGGCCGGTGAGTTCTCCATAATGCCCCTGGGCAAAAGAGGCCTGGGAAAGGCATACCAATGCGATAAGAAGGGATAAGGTTTTCTTTTTCATTGGACCCACTGGTTTAGACGCTCATCTCCTTCTGTGATTTTTTTTCGCTGGTGTCCCAGCGCACTTACCTGCTCATTGAACTGGCGCAGGAAGCTGAGCATGCTTCCCATATCGGCGTGGAGGTGGTCGATGGCTTCCAGGCGTTCACTGTCATTCATGCGCAGCTCCCCGGCGGTAAGAATCATGGCGAGCTCTTCCAGGTGGTTGAGGCTACGCTGCAGCAGGTGGGTATAGACCTTTTCCAGGTAGCGGAGTTCGGCTTCGGTGTAGTGGCCGGAGGAGGTGAATCGTTTGAAGGCACGGCGGTACTCGCCGGCCAGGTCTCTTTGATAGGCTACCAGTTCGGCCACGCGGCGGTAATCGCGCACGGTGGAACTGACCTTAAGCAATTCGGAAAGAAAAAGGTCATGCAGCTTAAAGTCTCCCTCGGCTATGCCTTTCACGGTCTGGTAGCCGTTTTCCAGGGTGCGATAGCCCTGGTACATGTGTTGGAGCATTTCTTTTAGCTGGGCCAGCTTTTCCACATTGAGGAGCAACTGGGCTACTTCTATTTCCTGGGCTTTGGCCTGAGGGAACAGGGTGAGGCTGAAGGTGAGGGCCATCAGGCCTGTACAAAGTATTTTTTTCATGGGTATTCGGGTTATTGGGTAGAGAAAAAGCGTTCGGTCAGGCTGGTATCCCTTTGCCGGTGATGGCGAAGGGCATCGAGGCTTTTGGTGCGGTTGAGAAAGGAAAGCACAAAGGCCTGAAGCCGGCCGGTCTCGTCGACCAGGCTCATAAGCCGGTCCATGCGCTCATTATCGGACAGGTCGAGGTGGTCATCGGTGAGCAGGCCCTGAAACTGAGCGGTGAGCCTGCTTACTTCACGGATACTGCGGCCGATACCTTCCAGCAGCCAGGCTTTCTCTCCGGGATCAAACCGGCTGGCGGCCGCTATTTCTTTCCTGGCTTTCTGAAGAGTGTAAAGCATCTGGTAGTGGTCTTCCAGTGCCAGTGCCAGGCGGTGGCTCTTTTCCAGTTCAGGGTTGACCTTTGCCAGGCGGCCGATAAATTCATCATGCAGGCTGAAGGTGCCGTCTTTTATGGAGGCCACGGTCTGCCAGCCCTCGCGGGCGATGCGGTAGCCCTGCTCCAGGTAGCCGGTATAGACTTTCAGGGCAGCGATCTGTTCGGCCAGGTAGCGTTCCTGGGTGCGGCGCTGGTTGAACCATTCGTCCCAGGTCTGGGCCTCGGTGGACAGCACCAGGCTGGTCAAGGTGATCAGGACAAAGAAGCGCTTACTCATACCACCTCCCTATCTGACCAGCCTCATTACTGTCCCAGCCTCTCTGCCGGGCCAGCATGAGGTTACGGCTGTTATAGCGGCGCAGGTCGTTAAGCACCCGGGTGATGGAGGCCTCTGTTTGGTGGATGACTTTCAGGCGCTCACTATCGCTCATTTGGGTGGTAAATGCTTCCAGCACCAGGCGCAGGTCATTGAGGGTGGCGAGGCCGTCTTCGAGCATGGCGGCATAGACCTTTTCCATTTGCGCTATCTCCTGATCACTGAATCGCTCAGACGCTTTGATAAGGGGCCATGCCTTTTGGTATTCGGTATATAAGGCCTTTTGCATTTGCACAATGTCACGCACGCGCTGGTAGGTACGGATTGCCTGTTTTACCTTCCATAGCTCCTGGAAGTATGCTTCGTAAAGCGCTTTCTGCCGTTGGGTCCAGTCGCTTATTTCCTCCAGCCGGAGCTTGGAAAGGGTATTCTCCAGGATTTTCTGTGCATTCTGCAGCCAGATCTGTTCGTTTTGCAGGCGCTGTACCTTCAGGTCAAGGGCCCTGATGGCTTTCTTTACGCCCTGGCGAATGATTTCTATGGTGGGGAGGGCCACCGCATTACTCTTATTGACGGTGAGGCAGGGGCCGCTTAGGGTCAATAGTAAACAGAGGGCAATCTTTAGGGGGATATTTTTCATGATATCAGGTGGTAAGGGTGATCAGGTTCTCTCGGAGGCCAGGGCGCTAATGGCTCTTTGCAGGTCTCCCCCGAGGCGGTCGGTGAGCTGCTGTAAGGCCATCTTTTCGCTTTCCTCGGTGGTGTAGGTAAGGTATTCCTCGTAGGAGACCTCGGTGCGGTAGACCTTGCTTTCCTGCCCGCCGAGGCTGATGAAGACTTCTTTATAGAGGCGCCCGGCCTCATTGGCGCGGTTGATGGACAGCACCTGGGCCTTTTCCTTGTCAGTGAGGCCGAGTAGTGCCTGTATGTCATCGAACTTATTGCGGTACTTGCTCTGGTCTAATAGGATTTTGGTATCGCTGTTATTGATGATGGCCTGTTTGACGACGGGGCTGCTGATGATGTCCTCTACCTCCTGGGTGACTACGACTGCCTCGCCGTAGAACTTCCGCACGGTCTTGAAGAGGTAGCGGATGTATTCGGCCATGCCTTCGCGGGCAATGGCTTTCCAGGCTTCTTCGATGAGGATCATCTTACGGACACCCTTAAGCCGGCGCATCTTAGCGATGAAGATCTCCATGATGATGATGGTGACAACGGGGAACAGGATGGGGTGGTCTTTGATGTTATCGAGCTCGAAGACGATGAAGCGTTGCTGTAAGAGGTCCAGGTTTTCGCGGGCATTAAGCAGAAAGTCGAATTCCCCTCCCTGATAGTATGGCCGCAACACATAAAGGAAGTTGGCCATGTCGAAGTCTTTTTCCTTTACGCCTTCGCTTTTAAGGATGTCGGCATATTCGATCTCCAGGAATTCGTAAAAGCTATCGAAGCAGGGGAACACCCCGGGGTGAGCGGCCAGATAGGTGTAATAGTGGGTCAGGGCATTGGAGAGGGCGACGTACTCACTACGGGTATAGGCCTCATCGCCTTTTTTCCAAAGGGCCAACAGCAGGGTTTTAATGGATTCTTTCTTTTCGGTGCCAGGTGCCTCGCGGTTTTCCATGTAAAAGGGATTGAAGCGGATGGGCTCTTCCTCACGGTAGGTGAAGTAGTAGCCTCCGACGAGATGGCAGAGCCCCTGGTAGCTGTGGCCTACGTCTACCAGGACAATGTGGGTGCCTTGTTCGTAGTAGGCCCTGACCATGTGGTTGGTGAAAAAGCTTTTCCCGCTACCACTGGGGCCCAGTATGAACTTATTACGGTTGGTGATGAGCCCTCTTTTCATGGGGGCATCGGAGATGTCCACTTCCAGGGGCCTGCCAGTGAGCCGGTCTCCCAGCCGTATACCTTTCGCGCCGGGGTGATGCTTGTAGTTGGCGTCCTGCACCAGGAAGCAGCAGGCCTGCTCGGCAAAGGTGTCGAAGGTCTCGTTATCGGGTAGCGATCCGGCATTGCCGGGGATACCGGCCCAGTAAAGCTGCGGGGCACCGAGGATCTCCAGCCTGGGGGTGGTATCGAGCTTGGCCAGGGCGGAAGCAATGAGGTTACGCAGTTCCTTTACCTGTTTCTTCTCGTCGGTCCAGGCAAGCAGGTGATAGTGGACCTTTACGGGTTGGCGGCTTTCGCTGATGGCCTCATTCAGGAAGTCGGCCGTGGCATCGCGGGCAATGGCATTCTCCCGGCTGTAGGCGGACAGGGATTGCAGCTTGATGCGTTTGCTCTCCAGACGCTTGAGGGTCTCCCGGGTGTCGGTGGTGACGATGTACTGGTTATAGATATGGTTACAGGGGAGTAAGGCGCCTAGCGAGCTTGCGAAGCCGGTAAAGCAGTCGGTACGGCCGGTGCTGTAGGGCTCGTAGCGGTTTTCCGGCTGGCAGTGTAAAGGGAGGTCGCCGGCATCGGCCAGGGTATACAGCAGGCAGTGATAAGGGCCGATCTTCAGGTCAGGTTTAAAGGTAATGTCACACAGGCCGGGCTGGCCCAGGTACAGGTAGTCAGCAATATGGCCAGGGTGCTTCCTGTCTCCGGTGAGGGCATCGGCCGAAACGGATTGAACGCTCAGTCCGCCGTCCTGCAGGATGCGGGCAAATTGTCCGGCGGTATCGCGGAAGCTTTCCATAGCTTTGGGCTCCATCATCTCGGGCGGGGCGAGGCTTTTACGCAACAGACCGGACATGGCCGATGAGGCCAGGGGCTTACCGGCATAGCGGCGGGTGAGCCACACCATGCACCGGTGGTCGAGGTAAGGCCTTTCAAAGAAAAAGCGGTCGCTGCAATGGGACAGGTAGGCATCTGAGGCGAAAGGGGGCCGGTAGCCCGCTTCGGTGAAGTAGTCCTGTTTGTGAACGATATAGCCGGGAGGCAGCATGCGAATGGCCTTTACCCAGGTCTGATGGTAGTGCCGGTAGTCTTCATCGCTGAGGGTAAACAGCTCGGGCAGGCTAATGCGATAGCCGAGGGTGGCATCCCCGTGGCGGGCAAGCAGGGCCTCCCCTTCTATCTTCCAGAGGGGAAAGAGGTCTTTCAGTTCTTTGGTACTCATGAGTGATGGGAAGGTTGGGATAAGGAAATGGTGGTACGGCAGACGAGTCGCGCAGGCACCTGCCTGCGGGCGGAGCGCTTCATAAGGCCGTAACGCCCGTAGGTGCCATTGAGGTGGAAGACCAGGGCAAGCCAGCAGGCGGCCAGTATGCCCGGTATGATTAGGCAAAGGAGCATGGGCAGCCCGCACAGGTAGAGTAGGGCGAAGAGCAACAGGACGCTACACAATCCGGCGGCAAGCCAGGTGATATACTGGGCCTGAAGCCCTTTAAATTCCAGGGGCTTATTGATGCCCTTATTGATCTTGTATAAGGGGGTATTCATACGGTGTGGGTTAAGGGATGAGGAAAAGAGCCGGCACCCTTTCGGGCACCGGCGATCATTGAACAAAAGGTGCTATACGCCGAAAAAGCTTTGCAGCACGGTGGCAACCACCACCAGGAAGACGCAGCTACCGAACCAGGCGGCGGCGACTTTACCGGTGTCGGGCTCTCCGCTGTTCCATTTATTGAAGACTTTGACGGCTCCTACCAGGCCGACGATGGCTCCGATGGCATACATGAGGTTGGTGCCGGAAGCAAAGTAGCTGCTTACGCGGCTGGTGGCCTCATCGATACCGGCGTTGCCGTCCTGGGCAAGGGCTGCTCCTGCGAATAGCATTAGCAGAAGGAAGACGCATAGTTGTTTTGCGAGGTGAAGGGGAAGGTTCGTTTTCATGTTTATGGGTATTAAAAGTAGGTACCAGGTTCAGGGGTCGTAATCAGCCGGGCGCTGACCTGCTGCCGCGTAACGGTCAGGCCCTGTTCGGTGGCCTGACGGTGGACGGTGTTGACTAAGGCTTCGCGTAAGGCGGGGTAGGCGTAGATACCCTCCAGGCGAAGGGGCTCCAGTTTTTGCAATAGCTGCTCGCTGGTAGTGGCCTTGCGGGTGGTGGCTTTTAACTGATCGGATAGAGCCTGATAAGCCTCCAGGGCCTTAACAAAATCAGGATCAGCCTTATTTTCTTCCGCTCCGGGTGACTTATTCCGCTTGAGAATTTTTATATTAGATAGTGTTTGGCGGTATCGCCAGGCGGCACAGCCGTAATAGGCGGCAACTAAACAAGCGGCCAATAAAATAAATGAAGTCCAGCCGATAGAGGGTAATGTCATGGGCATACAATGAGTTAGTATGCTCCAAAGGTGGTGGACTAAAAATAGAGGTATTCACCCCTGAGGATACAGGGGGTGAAAATTTTTATCGTGTTTTAAACCTTATTCCGGCAAAAAACCATGTAATTATAAAGCCAAATTATGACATCTCCAGAGACAATAACCGGAATTATAATCAGCTTGATAGCTGGTCTTATATTATTATTTTTCCAAGCTCTAGTACAATTAATATTTAAAGCATATAAAAGGAGAAAACGAGAAGCTTCAGAATTGAAGGCTTTAATAAACTTAGGCCGTATAGTGTATTATTTCATTCTTTGCGTGATAGTGTATGGATTTATCACCAGGCCAATATTTTCAAAGGAAAAATTAAGAGATGAATTAGCTGTTATTAACCCAGGTCAAATATTAATTTATGATATGGATCTTAGGAAAGGGTTCAGAGACGTTATTGATTTAAGCTTTGAAGTAATAGATGGGGGGCCGGTAAATACCTATTTAATTCCTATGGATTCTATAGGTGCCATATCTAAAACCATTAAACATGTACCTAATTTCTCAATTATAAATTCTCAATCAGGTAAAACTTCAGCTAGAGTAGAACCAGGTTTTTGGTCAATTTTAATTCAGCCATCAGACAGTAGTATTAACTTCCAAACTAAAATTCAGATCAAAACATATGTTTCAAGACCTCGATTCTTTCAAAAAACTAGTCCTTCTGTAATTTTATTAAGGAAAATATAGTAAGAGCTCTTAACTTCCTCAAAGCTTTACAATTTATATTACCTGGCTAAATCACCAAGCTAAAGGCTTATTCTTTTATAGGAATTAGTTATATAAACCATATTAGTATTGGTATCTATTTTATAGGTATAAATAAAAGTATCTTTAATCACTCATCCCCCTTCTCCAGATAATTTTCCAGGCTTTCCTGTAACATATCTATAAACCGGGTACGGCTACCTTTCCTAATGCGTATTTCCTTGAAGGTGCGGTAGAATTCTTTCATCTCAATGTTGAAGAGCCTTCCCAGGCCTTCGATGATCTCGCGTATGGGGGTATGACCATTACCAACGCAGCCGCTCGCGTGTAAGGCGTAGGTGAGCTCTACCAGGTGTACCTTCATGCCGGTCCAGTGTAAAACCGGCATTTCGCTTTCGGTCATCTCTTTTTCATTAAGCTGGGCTTTGAGAAAGATAACCAGCTTTTCATAGGCCATAAACCGGGCAAAGGTATAGCTATGCCGGGTGGCAAATTGGGGATCGATAACCGTATCAGGGCCCGGTGGCAGATCATTACCATTTGCCCCTCTGGTGAAGTACGCCTGATCATGGTGACTCATTCCCAGACGGTAATAACCAAAGAGCTCCCTCCTCTCCTGGAAATAATCGAGTATTTGCTGCAATCTTGCCTCACATGATTCCTTGGGGGTACCTGGGTTTTTAAACTCCAGCCAGAATCGCTCTTCGTAATAGATCATCTCAGCGGCAAAGCGCGGCTTAATGGTTTTGAAAAAATGAATTTCTTCCAGCGTGTCCGCAAAGGTGTGGTTTAAAAGCCTCTCTCTCATGGTAAGCAGGGATTGCCGACATAACCTGAAGGCTTTTTCGGTATATTGGAGGCTGTTAAGCCCTTCGTTTTCTGTGGCCTGTAAAGTGTTTTTCAGGTCTTCATACGCCTCGTTGCAGTAGGTTTTCATAAGTGTCAGGAATAGGGTTGACAATGTGTAATCAGTCGTCGGCAACACCTAAGCAGACATAATCAAGTCAATTCACACTTAAGATTCTACGAATATAACTCATGTAAGATTCACATATTGTATTTTTTTATTCATTTTTAGTAACCTTATTTTCCGGGTGGGTGAATTAGTAAGTGGCTGAGGCCCGGGCTATCCATTATTCGCTCGATTTCCCGGTCAATAAGCTCTTTCACATCCTGCTTAATACGCATATAGTTGGCCTCCACCTGTTCATGAGTAATAGCTCGTACAGCAGGGATGTCCTGATAAACTGCCTCTTCTTGGGCAATTGCTTTATGATTATTTAGAATTTCATTGTGGAAGGCCTTTAAAGCTATCTTTTGCTGAGGGTCGTCCGCCACTACCCCTACAAACTCACCGGACGAAAGGGAGGCTATGGCCGAAGCCGGAACGGCGGAATCAAGTTGAGTGCTTTTGCTTAGCGAAGTATCGCTGCTATTGATGGACAGGCTCTCCCGCTCCTGCATGATCTTACCAACCCGCTCACTCAGGGAGCGGGCCGTGTCACCGCTTACCTGTCCGCTTATGATGTTCCCGACAGCATTCATGACCACTTCTGCCTGCTCGCGGCCATAATCTTTTTTAAGCTGGCTGTAATCCTGTACGCCCAGGGTGGTGGCTACTTTGTTACTACGTGCAGTGGCAATAAGGCTATCTATGCCATTGAAATAGATGGTGGGAAACTCATCAAAGATGAGGCTGCTCTTTTGCCGGTGCTTCTGATTGACCAGTTTGGTCAGTCTGGAAATGAAAAGGGATAGCACCGCGCCATACACTTGCTGCTTCTGAGGATTATTTCCCATACAGACAATCTTCGGTGCTTCCGGATCATTGATATCCAGGGTAAACTCGCTTTCTGAAAGCACATAATAAAGCTGTGGCGATACGAGCCTGGCCATGGTAATCTTGGCACTGGCTATCTGTCCTTCGAGCTGTTCGGCAGCTCCATGAAGATAGGCTGATACAAAAGGGTTAATGAGTACCTCTATTTCCGGCTCGAGGCGAAGAACGGAAAAGAGCTTATCGTAGTCGATCTGCATAAGCTCTATGACATGCGGAAGGGTGCAGTACTTTCCATTCTTGTACTTCTTTAGAAACCAGATAACGGCGGTGACAAAGTTGATGGGTGATTCGACAAAGAAGTCACCTTGCTTACGTATCCACTCCCGGTTTAGCCCTAGCATGATGGTACGGGAAGACTCTGTGGCATCGGTTATGTCGAGCATGGTGGCAGGCTCCAGCGGATTACAGCGATGCGTATGAGCCAGATCATCGAAGTTGATGGTATAGAATGCTGGCTTTATAGGGTAGCGATGTGCGTTTTGCAAAAGGCTGTTATAGGCAATACGGCTCAGGTCATCATACTTAAAGTCGTACACGAACATCGTGAAGCCTTTACTAATATGCTGGGTGATCACGTGACGAATGACAAAGTAGCTCTTACCTGCACCTGGAGTACCCATGACGAGTAAAGCACGAAAAGGATTGATAATATTGACCCAGGACCTATGCAGCTTACCTTTCAGGCTGTACCTGGCAGGTAGATTAATGGAATATTCATTTTCCAGCTTTCGCTCTTCCTGTGGAAAGGTCTGGTTCTGCTTGTTGAAGATATCGCCTTTTAGCTTCCTCGACACTATCCTGGAAAGGCGGGTGCCTCCTGCCATGATAAGCAAATAGCCTGATATAGTCACGCCACTATACAGGTAGAATAGGCTACTACTCTCCATACGTATATAGAAGACTAAGTGGCTCAGCGAGAAAAGGAGTACACCGGGTATTAAGAATTGAATTGCTGACGCAACTGTTAGGCTTTCGGATTTCTTCCCTTTGGCTCCTATCAGAGATACAATTAAGACGCCTAAGGCTAATGCCTTACTGTACAAGATGTGTTGAAAAAGCCCTGTATTGGCTATGTTGATAAGCAGCCGGTCGGTGATCTCTGCCGTCAGACCCCAAGCCTCAAACTGCCCGTAGCCATAGTAGTAAATGTGAAGCCCCAGAAGGCTCACAGAAATCAGCCTGGTCCAATCAATAATCTTCCGAAGCCCCTCGGTATTTTCCCCTGTATGCATGATGGTGAATTTTGGTACAGAGGGGAATGTGTAAAAGGATGGTGTTAGGTGTTCACAAGTTGGGGGAATTTTCAGTCGCCTTTAATCAAACCGAGCTCAATCCCAATATCACGATAGAGTTTTGAGAGAGGCCTTTTGTGCAGCTCATCAACCTGGGTATAATTACCTATGATCATGCGGTCTATTTCGGTATCTGAAAAGGAAAGACCTTCATAATGTTGTAAATATTTACGATACTCCTGCGCATAATTCAGTTGGGATTTGATTATTAATTCCAAAACATGATCCTCGTGCTTTTGGTACAACTCATCCAGCTTAAAAGCTTTTACGTTGCCATCATCTTCAGGATAAATGATAACCTTAATTTTATCTTTTCTTTCAAGCGGACTTAATGCATCAATGGAAAGGATTCTGTAAGAAAATTTGAATGAGTCATTATTTATTAAATAAGGAGAAAGTATATTTTCAGTTTGGGGATCCTTCACTCCTTTTATTTGCGAGCTGTTGCATGATTTACAGCTAGGGATTAAATTATAAAAGCTTAATGCTAAAAAGGGATATTTACTCTTTGGATAAAAGTGGTCAATATCTGGTTTAACGGCCTTCGATTCATCAAGACTATACGTATAACTACGATTGCAGTAGGGACAAGTATGTAAATTAAGACTTTGGATAAAATCCCATCTCTGTTCCATACTTAAAGTATTATAACCATTAGTAACAAAAATAAATTTTAATAAGCGGTTAATCTTATCATAGAGTGAAGTTACCTTAGGGTATTTACCTATGACATACCTACTTATCGAACCAATTTTTTCCGGTTTACAAGATATTAAACATTGCAAAAACTCATCGTCTTGCAATTTTTCAAGGACACTTACAATATTCGGATTTGACTCTATCCTTTTATTTCTATATGTAAAACCTTCATTGTTAATTTTATTAAGTCCTTTCTTAATCAAAGAACTACACATCGCTACATGCTGGTCAACAACTTTCTTGTTTGATAAAGGAATCTGTATCATAGCTCTCCTCCCTCTTTAAGTCGTTTTATTTCATTCTCCAAATCCGAGATCCGCTTTTCCCTGGCAAACTTTTTATAATACATTTCTGATAATTTTTCCCGCAAGAAGGGCTCTCCTATCATTTCAATCCGTTCTTTTAGTAGTTCAGATGATTCGTCTAATTTTTCATCAATTTTCAGATCACTGTTATCTTTAGGTGGTTTATCCCTTAGCGTATTAATAAGCTTTTGTATTTCCAGCCTGGCATGCTTACCTATATAGGCATCCAGAAAGAAGCTGTCTTTAAGTAAGCTGTATATATTGGCACCAAAGGTTTTACTCTTATCCGTTTCAGACTCTGACCTTCCTTCTTTTAGGCGAAGTATATTAGTAGAGGGAATGTCTGACAGCACAAAAGGAGAGTGAGTGGAAAAGAGTATGTTAATGTATTTGATACCTTCTTTCTCTGGAACTAAATTTAAACGCTTTATAGATTTCAAAAACCTGCAAATGAATTTGCGCTGGTATTCCGGATGGAAATAGAGTTCTATCTCATCATAGACAATATTTACTGCCTTGTATTTCTGTCTTTCATCCTGGCCATGATGAGCAGACCTAAGGTTATTCAGGTGATATAATACAGACTGAATAGAATGAATTAGCTGTTGCTCGCCTGAACTCAATGCAGAAAACTGAGACACCTCAGGTTTTACATTGCTACTTTCAGGATTCGTAGTAAACAGAAAGTCGATAGTAAATATCGGAGGTGGCAGATAGTTTATAATATCTTCCGGTTTATCCTTTTGGTAAGGCATCCAATCCAGTAATTCATCCAAAGTAAATTCAAAATAAGGTTGCCCCTGACTAAAACCTGTAGGTTCCGACCAGGGATTAGGTTTATCCGGTGAATTGGCCCGTAGAAAATTAATAGCCTGCTTTAATTTGAAGGTGATGTGGCTATTATCTTCTTTAAGCCTTTTCAAAAACTCAGTAACACTACTTTGATATTCTAATCCTCCCTTTAAGGCCAAATCATTATACATGGGATAAGTACGGGATATCTTTCTAAGTTTATTTCTGATGTATTCATATATCTCTTTTGAATAAAGTCCATTAATTAATTTGTTAATACTGATGCTAGGATAGTTATTATCAGGAAAATGCCTATTTAGTAGTGGGAAAAACTGTTCCCTTTCGATTTTATTTCTTATACTGTTTGAGGCTGCACTATCTATCTTGGCTGAATCTAATGTAAACCGTACCTTATCTACGTATTGGTTATCCGTAATTTTAACCCTTTTGTCTTTATCATAATTCTTTTCAATTAGCAGGTTGTATAAAAGCCGGTATTTCGCAAAGCTATTCTCTTCATTAATATCAAAGCCACCTTCGTTACGCATTGGATTAATTACCACTGGGGCGGTATAGGCATCATTTTTATGAAACAGCCTTTCTATCCATTTGCCTATACTATTACTGTTTAAGGCATAATGCGAATAATTTATCGCTACAGTATAGAAGAAGTTATCCAGAACTTCTTTACTATGTTCATAAGAAATCGGTTTCCTTCCCTTGGATAGAATTTTGGTAAAATTTAAACTTCTATTTTTTTCTATTGCTGACTCGTTTATAGTCTGATTGGACTCATGGACGGAAAGGTCTCCGCTTCGATCTATTTGCAATTCATAAAAACAGCCATTGAAGAGATAATAGACGCTTAGCTTAAGGTGGTCTACAATTAATTGATGCGCATTTTCTTCCAGAGCGATTTCTTTGTTTAAGTCTCTAATCCTATCATTTAACTTTTCCAATTCTTCTCCTATTCCCCGAATAGATTGGGTATTCGTTATATATGCTTTTCGGTTTATATACGTATTATCCTCATTATACAAACCTTTTTGAGCTTCTCTTTCTTCCCTTAATTCATTTCGTAGTCTATTTTTTTCCTCTTCGAGCCCCTTAAGTTCATCATCCAACTGAGAGGCAGTAGGAAGTAGAACAGGGTTATCATTATTTTTTTCAAGGCTTGGCAGAGAAGTACTAAGAAAATAAACAGTATAATACAAAAGCTCTATAAGCGTACTCTTGCCGCTGCCGTTCTTTCCTACCACGGCAGAAATATTCACAGAAATATCTCCGATATCATACAACCGTGGTTCTTGTTTAGGTGCTATAATTTCGGTAACCTCTCCGGCTTTGTTTCTTTCAAACTTATAGGCAGGATAAAAGGAGTAGATCTCACCTTCCTTGAGTACTTTTCTGAAATCCGGGTGGCAGCCTTTTCGGGGTTGGATAGCCAGTAGCTTAAAGCCTTGATTTCCTAATTCTTTCATTAAACAAGCTTATGGGATTTTATAGTAGAATGATTTGTTATAGCGATAGTCAGCCTTTCCAACCAACAGGGCTAATCCATTTTGCATATTCTTTACTTTAATTCTTTCCTCATCTTATTATCAAAATATTCCGTATAGGTTTTCCTTTTTCTGGAACCTGGTATTCCATATAAAATTTCATCATAAGGCATTCCATCTTTCGCATAATCCACATATATGGAGGGTAAGCTGTTGTAAGGATCAGGTTCCATATCATAGGCAACTATGAAGTCATACGGAATCCTTAAGAATTTCCAGGCCTCGACTTTTACATAATCAGGATTATTTTCTCGTTTATCCCCTCGCCAGTTTAGTTGGTCCCAATAGCCATTTTTATCAAAAATCAGAGTAGGCCCGCCCATTCCAATAAATTCGATTCCGCGATCGTAAAGATCCCAAAAATCAATCTTAAACCAATTGCTAATCTCATTAGGTATATCATGATCTTCAGGATAAGTATCCGCATTAGCATTGCGGATAATTACCTGACTATAAAGAAACTTTATCCCAGGTTCATAGCGAGCATCTGCCCAATATTTTCTATCTAAATCAAGTAACAAATCCTTCTTCATCCTCTTTTTCAAAGACAAGTTCCTATTCAGCCGTACAGAGGAATTATTATTGTATAGAGATTTTGATTGATTAGTACCATCTTGAAGGAGCGTTACAATCTTTTTGAGCTTTGAAGCAGGAAGATATTTGATCTGAGAAAGTAATTCTTGAAAGCCCAGAATATGCCTATCATTATCAAAAGAAAAGTTACAAGGAATAGAAAAAGGAGAATACTTTGACTGTTTTTTCCCAAGTACCAAAAAATACAGGTCATCATATTTATTCTGTAGTCCTGCATCAAAATACTTATTCAATGTTCCTTGAATTTTTTTCCTATCCTTTGTTGATGTTACCTGAAATGCTATTCTGTTTTTTTCATCGGCTAAATCGATTGCCGGGTGATTAATTTGCACTGCATTGACATTGATAAGCTTGTAGCCGAACAAGATATTCAGTAATTCGCATATGACATCTTCAGAAATAATATTCGCATCATGAAGACTTATCGTATTTCTATTCTGAATTTTTACCTCCCATATCGCGAAGGTATCGCTGATAAATTTTATGTAATTCTCTCTTTCTCCCATTTACAAAAATACCATCTATTGTAACCGACAAAAGATTTCACTAAAAATTTAAGACAAAGCTTTTCAGAACCTCTTGTTCGTTGGTGTATTCCAGTTTCATTCGGCTAAAATAAGAACAATAGGTGAATTATACCCTTTTCCCCCTTCTCCTCCTCCTAAACCCCCAAGCCACCTGTTCCTCCGCATAGCCAGAAGTAAGAGCCTCCAGTAGGTCGTATATACCTGAAAGATCAGGAGCGGTCCACTGTGTAGGACCTTCTCCCTGGACAGGCTGTTTCTCTTGAATGTCGACTGTTCCCCAATCTTCAGCATCTTGCTTATGGGTGCCTTTCAGTCTGGAAAGTATGGCTGCCGTGCTATATCCTTTACCTAATGCACTGCCTTTAAAGGCACAGCGTGTTACATTGTCTACGAAGGTGATACCATATGTGCGGCCCTGGTCATTTGTGTGGAAGGAAGTCGCTATTCCCTTTTTCCGCAGGGCTTCGGTGAAGGCCTCTTTAGTCAGAGTATTGTTGGTGTTCAATACAGTGTCTATCATCTGGCTCAGACGGGGAGCGTGGGGTTTTCTTGCTGACCTATTTCGCTCGAATCGTCTCTTCAGGTTGGCCCATGTAGGCTTGCCATATAGCGCACTGCTTTTTACGGGGGTACCTTTCATATCACCCTTCTCATCGGTGATACTGTACACCAGCCCACCGCGTTCGTACATGCGTGTGCCTGGTTCACCACGATAAGCCGTTACGTTGAATTGCCGCAGTATGGCATTAAGCTCGGCAAGGCTCGTGTATTTATAGCCTTTTACCACCTGGCTCACTATATTAGACAGGGCTGCTTTTGTTTCTGCCTTACCGTAGGTCACCTTGTCCAGAGGCTTTAGCAAGAAAGTATCTTTTTTCTTTTGCTCTTCAGCGACTACCAGCTTGTAGCTTTTCTCTATCCCCTTGCGGGCGTCTTCGCTTTTGGTTTTACCCAGGTTGTGGGTTTCTATTCGCTTGCCGTTGGTTTGGATATTAGTGGAAGCAATATGAATGTGAGGGTGGCCGGCATCGTAGTGCCTGTACACCAGGTAGGGCTGCTCACCAAAACCGATGCGCTGCATGTAGTCATCCGCAATCTTCATTAACAACGGGTCATTCAGCTTGTCCTCATTAGAGAAGTTTAATGAGATGTGAATGGCATTTGTCTTAGTCCGGCTGTTTAGCGAGGTCACTTCTTTAAAGCGCTCCAGCTTCTGGTAAAAGGTGAGCCTGGTAGCATCATTTACTGTAAAGCCCTGGCCACAAAGCAACTCCGCCTGACCTTGCTTAACTTTATTCTCATTATAATTCAGGACACCCTGTAAACTCTTCCCGGTGATTATTTTGGCAACCATAGCCGAAGGGTACCATCAAGGTGAGTAATGAGGCTGTCAGACAATTGGACCATAGGCTGATAAAGTGAGGCCACTTCCCTAGCGTACTTAACTTTATCTATCACCTCCCTCTGTGCATTAAAATAGTGAACTACCTGGTTTATGTTTACCCCTACCCTACGGATCTCAGTTCGCATCAAAATCAACTCATTTTTAACTTCTTCCAGTGAGGCATTACGGGTATTGACGGTCAGCTCCTTATCAAATAACATCCTCCTAATCAGTTGACTTAGCGTATGATCGCCCCGGCTTTTAGACAGGAGCTTTCTCAGCTTGTCAATTTCATGGTCGGTTAGCCTAAGGGTAATTCGGTGGATACGTTTGGTATTATTGAATCGAGCCATAGCGAAAATTTACGAGTTCCGAGTAAGAGAAGAAGGCCCCGCAACTACGGCAGCGAAGGGACCAAAATCGGATTGTGTCAGACAATCCTACATCTAGCTGATTGCTAAAAAGCGCAATCTGAAATCCTTTGAAAGGAATAGAAATAGCGTTGATTCAGGTGCCTTTGAATCTTTGTCAAGCTTCCGAATTGAATAGCCAGTCGTCAGCTTGTTGTCTCCAGTCGTGGACCTTTCTACCGTTTTCGCAGCACCAGTTTAGGGACTGATAATATTCGTAAAAAGAATCGGCTTCCTGTTCGGGTGCATCCAGTTCGATGAAGTAAAGACGAACCTGAAAAATAGTGGGCGAATAATTATCACCAGATTGCTTTTCTATCAATAATTGACTCATAAAATAATTTTTTGATGAATCAATTAGCCAGCCTTCAGATGAATTCACTCACCCTTTTTCACCAAAGGGGGTACAATTATTTGCATTAGAATATTCTTTTTAGGTATATTTACTCCCGTAATCAGTCGTCAGTCTTTCCTAACCTGACACTGTCAAATTTTCTTTTCAAAGGTAGTAAAGGAGCTCCTCATGGGAGCTTCCTTTCTTATAAGCGCATTCAAATGGATACAATTTTTCACAGGCTTAAAGCCGTAAGGGAAGCACTCAGGCTCAATCAAAAAGAGGTAAGTACCCATACTGGCATCAGTCAACAAGAACTTCACCTTTTAGAAAATGGCGAAAAGAAGTTTATACATCATACGCTCATTGATTTTTATGTTCGGCTTGGAGTTGATGCCCGGTATTTCTATGACAGCTTACCCTATGGCGATGCGAGTAGCTACCTAGACTCATTTAATTTTAAGATTACTCAGTTGAGATTAAGGCAAAGTGGCATTGTCAAAGTACTGGGAGGCCTTGCCTATAAAGGCTATTTATCTGATAAATTCCACCATGTACCTCTTATAAGTTTGCTGGACCATGAGGCATACCTTAAGGCACCGGATCGGGTAAAATTCCTCAGTTCACTTCCGCAATTAACTGTGCCCTTCAGGTCTGAGCTATCATCCACTTTTTGCTGCTTCCAGCTATCGTTAGCTCTTATGAATCAGGAAATCGACAAAATCCCGTTGTATGCATTTGCCGCCAGAATCCACGATTTCAAACTATATAAAAACTATCGGTATCTATTAATTAGTGATAGAATACAATTCATCTATCCCTCAAAGGACATAAACGCAATAAAGATTCTCAACCTCAATGATGGATATCAAAAGAATGATCAAACCCATGAATTATGGCTGATAGAAAGGGTGATTAAGTAGATTAATGGAATATGTGCCTACCTCTAACTAATTATTAGGTTGTCTTCTTTCATTATAAAGCTAATATTCTTTACAGGCTATTTTCCTCAAATCAAATACGGTAGGTGAGTTCTCTACACGTAAAGTATATTATTTTGTAGGCAAGGCCGGTCTTGGGTACTATCCTTCTTCCAATTTTTCAAAAAAAGTAAAGAGAAATTAAAACCTCCATCCCTTAGATGGTGGCTGCTATTGCCCATCGTTAAAGCAGTGCTCGATATATTTTAATCTCTTCGGAAAGAAAAACCGGGTGTTGGGAAAATGAATTTCACTGACCGCCTGCCAATTACCAATTTGATTGCTCAGCCGGGAATTATTCAATTTAATAGCACTTTCGTTACAAGCCTTTTTTTCATAGCTTAATCATCGAATCAGTGCTGATAATTGAATTTGGTTAGTCTACCTGGATAAATAAGTAAATGAATTAAATGCTTCATACGCTCTATACATTAGGAAAAGAACTTAGCGAAGGACTGGACTCCTGGGACGATTTCCTGGATTTGAAACCGCCTAGGAAGGACCCCAAAAAGAAAACACGAGACCTTGTGCTGCCGATCGTATTCCGGTTGGGTGAAAATAAAATAGAAAAAGGTGAAGTGTCAGCGTATGACCCGGAACGAACCCCGCGCCGTGAAGGGTTGCGACGCCTTATAATTCGTAAAAGAAATGCTAAAGCCATATACCCCACGGTAGATGCGGAAAAGCCCGATTTGCTATATAAAACACTGTTCGGTAAACCTAAAGATGGCGTAAGACCTGACAAGGGACACTTATACCTGGAGGCCGAGGGGATAATGGATGGCTTTGAAGAAACATTGTTAGGCAAGGTACTGCTGGAAATTGTGCACCTGCATGAAGAATTTAAGCAGCATTTTAATGATGAGGATAAGGGTACGATAAGTAGTCGCAAGATACAGGAATGGGCAGGTATAGAAGGGAATGATCGCGCTATTGTGTTAGTAGCTGAAGTATTGTGGCCGGATATGGGAATTGATGAGCCTACTCCTTTAGTACTCTTGCCTGGATTTGAAGAGTTTTTCGAAGGACTCTTTTTCCATACTGCTGAAGGAAGGAAAGGGCTGGACTATAGTATTGGAGAGATAAGAGAAAATGTATCAGTTGCTGAGTTTGGTAGTAAATATAATATGAATAAGATGTTCGTAAGAACAACTTATAATCATGCCCAAAATTTACGAAAGCAAAATCTATATCGTAATTACCAACTGAGTCCTGAATCAGTAACATTTCTGGAAAGAGGCAGTAATTACCTTTTTGAAAACTACAAAGTCAGAATAGCCGGTTTATTCCATGTTATAATTCCCCAAATCAGGCATAAATCAAATGTGAAATTAAAGGCAGCTTTAAGCCAACTAAAAACTGATGTCGACCTGATTTTTCAGGAAAAACAGGTGAGGGCAGATTCTACATACCTGGGAAAAATGGCTAAAGATATCACTTGGGTCACCTTCTTAGCCTATGATTTGAGTCACGGGAAGTCATTCAAAACCATTAATATGATACAAGAGGTAAGCCAGCCTTACCTGACTACTATTAATAAATTACTGGTAGAGGTTAATAACCTTATGGCAGAAACCCCTGGTACAGGATGGAAATATTTGAATAACAGTTTCTTCAACCTGACCAGTGTATATCACCTTATTCCGGTACGTGATGAAGAAAAGGAAAAAGTGAACAGAGCTTTAGTCCTCTTCAAAAATATATTGGAGCACAGGCTTATAGACCGGAACCAATTATATTCCTACTATACCGAACTACTCCTCTGCCACCGTTACGGCCGACACAATTCTTATAAAAACATATACGCCCATAATGAGCTGGACTATGCCCTGCATGAGGCCACTATGAAATACCACGCCCTGCTCCTGCTACTGGACAGGCTTTACCCAATACCCACTATGGAGACTGACAATACAATAGAAAAAGAGCCTGAAGAAAAAGATTACTACCAGCGCATTGACACATTTATGGAACGTGTGGGCTATGAGCAGTCCGCCCAGCGGGCCCTCTTTTTTCTGGGTATTGCGCTAAAAAAAGTAGCCGATAAACAGAAAGAGAAAGGCTATTCGAAAAAACCAGTTCTGAATAAAGTAAACTTTAATGGGATGGATCGAAGCCAGATAATACGGCTGCATAATGACCTGCGCGAAAAAGTCCAGCAGTATAGTATCCACAAATCTACCGAAGGCCTGCTGTCGCGCTTTCAGCAGCACTTCCAGGCCAGAGAAGAGGATTGGCGGCTAAGCCCGCAGGAAACCATCTTTTATCTGTTTGCAGGCTATAGCTACTTTGACAAAAAACAGAAAGAAACCGAAGAAACCCCCAGCGAATAATGAGCACAATAGAAGCAACCCGGACCCTGCCGCACAATGCGGATTTCCTTTTTATATACGAGGCCATACAGTGCAACCCTAACGGTGACCCCGACCAGGAGAACAAACCACGTATGGACTATGAGACCAAAACCAATCTGGTAACGGACGTGCGCCTGAAACGCTACGTGCGTGACTACCTGAAGCAAAACGGCCTGGAGGTATTTGTAGACATGGAGGGCGACTCCAAAGTAAGTGCAGACAGTAAGCTTAAGGCTGTTATTGACCGGCTGATGAGTGACGAGGCTTTTGTAAATGAAGTTTTTGCAGACCAGCCGGAGTATAAGAAGCTTTTTTTAGACTTAATGAAAAAGAAAAAGGATGGCGAGAGCATATTTAAAATGCTTCAAGGGGCTAAAAAGGGATCTAAGGAATTAGACTTAAACCGCTACATATTAGAGTATCTTGTTAAGGCCCGTTTCCTGGATATTCGTCTGTTTGGTAGTGCCTTTGCCGTAGCCGGTTTTACCAAAGCCTATACCGGCCCCGTACAAATAAACTGGGGCTACAGTCTGCACCCTGTGGAGCTGATGGAAAGCAACAGTCTGGTAACCATAATGGCAGACGACAACAGCACCTTTGGCAAGGACTACCGCATACATTACAGCCTGCTGGCCTTTCATGGGACCATAAACAAGCACCAGGCCCGCCGCACCGGCATGAGCGAAGAGGATGCCGAAAGCTTCAGGGATGCGCTGTGGAAGAGTATACCGTGTCTTCCTACACGATCAAAACAAAACCAATACCCAAAATTTTACCTGGAGATAATTTATAATGATGACTGTGGTAATGGCAGCTTCGGTGACCTGCGCCAGCACCTTAGCGTATCTCCGAAAGAGGGTAAAACCGAAAAGCAAATCCGGAATATCAATGACTTAACCATTGACTTCTCTGCCCTAAAAGCTTTACTGGAAGAACATACAGGCGAAGGCAAGGCCATAAAAGAAGTAATCGTGAAGAGTGCCCCGGCTTTTGAGCACCCATTCGGTAATGCCTGATATGCCTATGATTATCATAGACCTTGAAGGCCCCATGGCCCATTTCCGGAAGTTCTTTGCCAATAACACCGCCATGAGTTATACCCTACCGCCACGCACCACTATCATGGGCATGCTGGCGGCCCTCACCGGGCGTGAGCGCGATAGCTACTACGAGGACTTTGGTTCTGGCAAGCTGCGGATAGCTGTTGGTATACGTACTAAGTTGAAAAAGTCTTTTCATAGATTGAATTATTTGAATATAAAGCAGGCTGATGACTTTCGTGGAATTAACAAACCTATGCAGATGCCCGTGGAAGTGGTTACCGGCCACCACCCCGCCAGGGACAAGGTGGCCTACCGCCTGTACCTGGCACCTGGTAGTGAAGGAGACAGCCTGCCCGAGATAAAAAAGGCCCTGCTGCAACGCGGTAACAGTTATGCCATCAGTTTCGGCACGGCCAACTTTCAGGCTTCCCTGAAGAGCTGGAAAAAAGTAGCGGAAGCCGATATACACGAAGTAGAAGCAGGTACTGAACCGGTACTTGTGCATACCGCCTTGCCTGCGGACAGGGTAAAGCGCGTACACTTTAGTGATGATGACCACAGCGCCTACCGGCAGATAGAGGAAGAGCTGATGCCTGCAGACTTTATGCCCGACGGCACCCGTGAGGTAACTAAAATGAACCGGTTGCTCTTTGCTACCGACCCCGATGGGCTACACGTAGACCTGGAGGGCAGCTACTACCGTGTGCATGATGGAGAAGCGGAGCAGCATATCACCTTTATGGAATGAAAGAAAAGGTATATTACAGTCATGCCAGGGTGCTGGAGGATGAGGCCCATAGGGGAAGCAAACCAGACAAGGACGCTCCCCGTGTAGGCACCAAGCACCTGTCCGTTCATACCGGTGGGGTAAGGGATAAGGCCGTGGCCGCCATCCACCCCCGTATCAGGCTGGGCGTAGACCCTGAGCAGTTTTCCCGCTTCATCGCCGACCTGGCTACCTACCATGATTTGGGCAAGTACCTCCCGGATTTTCAGAAGTACTTGCTGAATGACAAACCCTTTTTTGCCCGGCTAAAGCGGCATGCAGCCTTCGGCGCGCAGGCCATTTACAATGCCTGGCAAGAAAGTGATAAGGAGCTTGCTATGCTGGCTTGGGTGCTTGTACTGAAGCACCACACCAACTTGCCCAACTGGCGAAGGCTGGAAGGATGGTATAATGAGTGTTTTGAAAATCAATTACAATTCCGGGACCAGGTAAAAAGTCTGAAAAGTACTCTAAATGAGGTGCAAACCGACTCCGGTGTAGATAATCTGGAAAACCTGCTACATTGGCCTACGGAGGATATTTTACTTGCCTTGTATAGTTGGAGCAGAGATAATGGCGACATACGCCGGTACTACCTGGTAAACTACGCCTTCAGCCTGTTGATAGAAGCGGATAAACTGGATGCCACCGACACCAGCCAGTACCTGCGCAAAGCCGTAGCGAAAGCCCTGGTAGATGATTTTTTAAAAGAAAAAACCACAGAAGATACCACGCAAAACAACCAACGGCACAACGCCCGCATGGAAGTGATTAGCCATCTGGATGCGCCTGATATACTGGAAAGGAGGCTATTTACCCTAACGGCCCCAACCGGCATAGGCAAAACCCTCACCTCGCTGGACTTTGCCCTGCGGCTGAAGAGTCTCATCCGTGAGAAAGAAGGGCACGAGCCGCAAATCATTTATGCCCTACCCTTTATCAATATCATAGAGCAGTCCATAAGCGTGTATGAAAAGGTACTGAATGGAAATGCCCACCTGCTGGCCCACTACCAGTTTGCTGATATTTTCAGAAAGGATGAAAAGAACCCTGAAGAGAGGGAAGACAAAGAGCAGTTTATCCGGGAGCAGCAAATGGCCCTGGACACCTGGCAGTCCGATGTCGTCATTACCAGCTTTGTGCAACTGCTGCAAACGCTGATCGGCAACAGAAATAGATTGCTAAAGAAGTTTAACCACTTCGCAGGCAGTATTCTCATACTGGACGAGGTGCAGAACATGAGCCTGAAGCACCTGCCGCTGGTCGGGGCCACCTTCTACTACCTCGCCCACCTGCTGGATGCCCGCGTCATCCTTATGACCGCCACCAAGCCGAAAATCTTTGAACTCGCAGAGCAGGAAATCCTCAGCAAACGCGGCGTAAAGCTGGAAGGCCTGCACCAGCCTCTTGAACTACTGTCCAACCATGAGCGCTACTTCAGAGAGCTGAAAAGAACCAAACTCATTCCACATCTTGATGAGATGGAGAGCACCGAAGACTGGGCTGATTTTATTGTGGAAAAAAGAGAAACCGGAAAGTCCGCCCTTATCGTTTGCAATAAGGTACAGCGCAGCATAGATCTCTATGCATTATTGCAGAAAAAGATTGGTAATGCCAACCTCTACTACCTCAGCACCAACCTGCTGCCCGTACACCGGGAAGAAGTGAGAAATAGCGTAGCCGAAGCACTTGAAGCCCATAGGGAAGGCGAAGGCCCTGCCCCCATACTTGTGAGTACCCAATGCATAGAGGCGGGAGTAGACCTGGACTTTGACATGGGCTTCCGTGACCTTGGGCCGCTGGACTCCATTATACAGGTAGCAGGCAGGATAAACCGGAATGACAGCCCCGGTAAGGAGCACGCGCCCGTACACATCGTAAACATGGGCGATTCCAACCGTATCTATGGCAAAATAACCCAACAGCAGGCTACCAAAGCCCTGCAGGCAGGTATGGAAGTCCACGGCCCCGAAATAGAAGAGGCCCACTACCTGGACATGGTGACCACCTACTTTACCGGCATTAGCGAAGCAAGTGCTTTCAACGAAAGCCGGGACATCTTTAAGGCTATGGAATGCCTGCAGTATGAACCGATTAACGATGAACCTTCTGTAAGCTCATTTAAAGTCATCGAAGACATAGGCAAAACCATCAGCGTGTTTATAGAAGCCGATGAGAAAGCCAACGAAGCATTAAAGGCCTTCTACGATATGCTCTCCGGCGACCTGGGCCGCGAAGAGTTTAATGCAAAGCACAAACGCACCTTCCACCAGCACACGTTGGCCGTACCCGATTACCTGTCAAAGGCAAAGGAACTGATACAAATGAGCAGCCTCTACGAAAAAACCGAAGGCTTCTACGTAGTGCCTGCCGAAGAGGTAAATGACTTTTATAACAATACCACAGGCTTTAACAGGGACAAAGCAAAAGAGGAGACCGCTATGATGTTGTGATTATTTAAAGCACAATCCCCGGGCCCTGACCCGGGGTCTGTCACCTACTAGCAGAAAAGCCTGCTTAAAGCGACCCCACTCGAGTCGCAGACAGTCTGCCAACGGCAGTTGCGGGTATAGCAGCAGAGTGCCAAAGGTTGGGAGCCCCGTCCGCCAGCTGGCGGACGGGGACAGGTGCTTGCCTGATTTATTAGTATTTAAAAATGGAAACCACAGACACAAAACCACATACCATACAGACCACCACGCTGCGCTTTCCGGATCTGCGGTTGCAGCAGCGGGAGGCGGCGCAGTTGCGCGGATACTTCGGCAACCTGTTCCGGGAGCATAGTCCGCTGCTGCACAACCACTATGAGGATGGTAGCCTGCGCTACGGCTACCCGCTGGTGCAGTACAAAGTGATAAAAGGCGTGCCTACACTGCTGGGGCTGGAAGAAGGCGCCGGGCTGCTCACCGAGCTATTCCTGCAGGTACGCGAGCTGGACATTGCGGGTACCCACTACACCATACAGGGAAAAGACCTGCGGCAGGAAAAGGTAGCCATAGGCGTAGACCCCGCCGGACTGCACCAGTACACTTTCGTAAACCCCTGGCTGGGCCTGAACGAAGCCAACTACCAGAAGTACAAAAAGACCAGCCCCCAAGAGCAGCAAAAGCTGCTGCAGCGCGTGCTTACCGGCAACATCCTCAGCTTCTACAAAGGCATGGCCCTACGCCTCTCACCCGATGAGCGCATTCTGCTCACCGCAAAGCTCAGCCCGAAACGCATCAACTTCAAAAACCAGGAGATGCTGGGCTTCACCGGTGAGTTTACGACAAATGCCTTGCTGCCTAGCGCGGTGGGGTTGGGGAAAGCGGTAAGTCGGGGATTTGGGGTGGTTTCTAATGGTTAATTGTTAGTTGTCAATTGTTAATTAATGTCAATCTCTGAATAGCACTAGTCCCCGTCGCATGACGGGGCCCCCATCGGAGAGGTACTATGCTGGGAAGTGCTACTACCGTTTACATATGACTGCCGTTGGGTTGTATCTAATCTGGAGGCGATGGTAGTCAGTAGATCTTAAAAAAAATTAATGGATATGAGATTTTTTAATATCTGATAGTAATTATATAATAGAATAGAATTATGAATGATTTATTTACAAAAATTGAAAGTGCTGAACATCGATATTTCTTGATAGAAAATGTGTCTAATGATATAGATGGAATTATTAGGAATTGTAACGAAATGGATTTTTTTGAAAATCCTAACGTTCACTACATTATAATATCTGCGTCAGATATAAATAGAGTTAAAGATTGCATATCTACTGACCAAGAACCACAGGAAGTAACAGATAGGGTGACAAGATATGCTCCAAATAATGAAAGAACAGCAACGGATAAAAATATTCTAGGAGCATTCAAACAATATATAGATCAAAATCAAAAATGTTTGAATGAAGATGTTTATAGTCAATATAGGCCAGGTATTAATAGTTTAAATGGAGCACATTTTTTATGTCTACAATAGATATTAAATGGGTGTCCAATTTGTACGAATAAACATACTCTTAAACTACCGCGGGGTTGTACCCCGTGGTTACCATCTATGCGAAGTGGTACCGGGTCGCGTCCGACTTCGCGAAAATAAATAACATCTAAGTTTTTTTCTTGAATTAAGTTTTTCCTGAAAATAAAAGTATTTATAAATGACACACATCGAAATTGTTGTGTGTGTAAGTAAATTTCTTTATTAAAATACATGTAATATGAGTGAGTTTTTTTTAGAATTAGAATCAAAGCAAGGTTTGGCAAATAAAGTCCATAGAGAAGGTTGTGCCCTTTTACCAAATAACAATACCCCCTGGTTGGGACGGCATAAAAGTTGTGAATCTGCCTTAAGTGCAACTAACGGTACGGGGAGACCTACTATACTTTGTGCAATATGCTGTTCAAATTAAATAAAATATGTTATGAGGTATTATGTAAATCCAAATGGGGACCATGAGGTGCATACTGAGTATTGTACTCATTACAAGAATATGCATTATCCTGAATATTTAGGTCAGTATTCAGGGTGTAGAGAGGCTGTGCGAGAAGCAAAGCGAAGATATAGATATGCAAATGGCTGTTATTTCTGTTGCAGGGAGTGTCATACAGGCTAAGGCGTGGCCAGGTACAACCTGGCAAAATGAGAACCGCGAGGTGCAACCTCGTGGCAGTTAGTGTTACCTAATTTATTTGAACCATAAATGCACCTCTACCTAAATACCTATGGCACCTACCTGCACATTAAAGACCAGTTGTTTGAAGTGCGGGTGCCGGAGTCCGAAGGCAGTAAGCAGTACCAGAAGCATCATGTGGCCGCGCAGAAGGTGCGGACGATTGTGATGACCACTTCAGCGGCGCTGAGTACGGATGCCATTAAACTGGCGATGGCGCACCATATCGACATCGTGTTCCTGGAGCGGGGCGGACAGCCCTTTGGCCGGGTGTGGCACAGCAAGCCCGGTAGCACTACGCGCATACGCAAGCGGCAACTGGAGGCGAGCCTTTCGGAAACCGGCCTGCGCTGGGTGAAGAACTGGACGCTGCGCAAGATGCAGAACCAGGCGGATTTTCTCTTTGACCTGCTGCGGCACCGTCCCCAGCTGAAGGACAGCTTTACCGAAAAGCGGGAGCGCATAGCCGAACTGCAAAAGTCCGTACAGGAACTGGAAGGCGACCGTACGGCCGATGTGGCGGACAGCCTCCGCGGACTGGAAGGCAGTGCGGGCAGGCTCTATTTTGCCGGGCTTAGCGAAGCCATACCCAGTGCCTGGGCCTTCAAAGGCCGGAGCAGCCGACCGGCCAAAGATCCTTTCAATGCCTTCCTGAACTACGCTTACGGCATCTTGTACAGCCGGGTGGAAAAGGCGCTGATGGTGGCCGGGCTCGACCCCTATACCGGCTTCCTGCACCGCGATGATTATAACCAGCTCAGCTTTGTGTACGACTTCATCGAGCCTTACCGCATCTATGCCGATACGGTCGTGTTCAGGCTGTTTTCCGGTAAAAAGGTAAACCAACAGCATACCGATGAGCTTAGCGTGGGCTACTCGCTGAATAAGGAGGGCAAGCAAGTGCTGGTAGCGGCCTTTACGGACTACCTGGATGAGGACACCATACGGGTGCTGAACCGCAACCAGACACGGGCCAATGCCATGCAGGCCGAAGCGCATGGCTTTGCGAACAGCCTGCTGGAAAAAGACGATGACTACGAAACCGAAGACTACTGATGATTTGCTGGGTACTATACGACATACAGGGCAATAAGGCGCGGCGCAATGTCGCCAAATACTGTAAGCAGGCCGGCCTGTACCGCGTGCAGTATTCCTGCTTCCTCGGCACACTCAACGGCCACGAAAAGGACACCCTGGAGCTACAGATCGAAGAAGAAATAGACGAGGAAGTCGATAAAGTATACATCTTCCCCATGAATAAATCCGAGCTGCAATCCTGTATACTTATGGGCCAGGCATTTGATAAAAAGCTCGTGTCCGATGAGGTAAGGGCGCTGTTTCTATGAGTGCCGGTATCAGCATAACGCCCTCGCACATTATACAATATTTGTATTGTCCGCGCTTTACCTGGTTTGAGTACGTGCTCACCCTGCCGCAGTATGAAGAAAAGCAGCATAAAGTGATGCGCGGCCGCGAGCTGCACGACCGCAAACTGGAAGAGAACAAAGGCTACCTGCGCAAACGCATCGGCGTAAAAGACAAGCAGGAAGACATCTACCTGACCAATGGCCTGCTGCGCGGCCGGGTAGACGAGGTGCTCACCCTGCAGGACGACACGCTGGCCCCGCTGGACTATAAGTTTGCCCGCTACGAAGGCAAGCTCTACGATACGTACAAAACGCAACTCTACTGCTATGCCTGGCTGATAGAGGAAAACTACGGCGGGGAGGTAAATTGTGGCTATATTGTGTACACCCGTAGCAAAAACAAACTGCTGGAAGTACCCGTAGCGCGTAAGGATGTGGAGAAGGTAAAGGCGGCTGCGGACAGCATACAAACCATTATCGGCGGAAAGACTTACCCAAAGGCTACCAAATACAAAAAGCGTTGCTTATCTTGTACCTACCGGAACGTTTGCACGCAGTAGTGCTTCTTCCGGGTGGCAATTTATTTGGAGATGGCCGAAAACAGGCCGTAACAAACTGACTGCCAATTACTTTTGCTTGCGCAAATTTGCTAAAAACAGGTAAAATACCGCTCTTTGACATGATGAAATCGAGAAAAAGGCCGATAGTAAAAAGCACGTTTCTCATTAGCTTACAGTCACTTAGCTCCGAAATCGACTTCGTGAGCTACTTCCATTAGAATAAGGATTGAAACCCGGTAACCCCCGGGTGTATAGATCCAATCTCGTGTCATCTTCGTGAGCTACTTCCATTAGAATAAGGATTGAAACGGATGCCCCTATGGGAGCAGCGTTGCAAGGTCACTTCTTCGTGAGCTACTTCCATTAGAATAAGGATTGAAACTTCAGACATATCTACATGAAAGTAAGCTGTCTGATGCTTCGTGAGCTACTTCCATTAGAATAAGGATTGAAACCTCGTAACAATACTACTGCTGCTTATTCGCCACCACTTCGTGAGCTACTTCCATTAGAATAAGGATTGAAACAGGCTCATTCATGGGGAATTGGCACAAAAGGGAATGCTTCGTGAGCACCATCCACTACAATAAGGATTGAAACCCGAATTCCTTATGAAGCTCAACAATTTCCAGGGCACTTCGTGAGCACCATCCACTACAATAAGGATTGAAACTTCCTTCTGCCTTTTGATTCTTTCCGAAAAACTGACTTCGTGAGCACCATCCACTACAATAAGGATTGAAACGTCTTTCTGCTACACTACTCATTTAAACAACCATTACTTCGTGAGCTACTTGAACGCAAGCCCGGTTCCACCACAATAAGGATTGAAACCTACTAGACGAAGACGGCAACCTGAAGGAATGGAGCACTTCGTGAGCTACTTCCATTAGAATAAGGATTGAAACAAGTAGGAACTGGTTTTGAGATCACAGATAACCTGCTTCGTGAGCTACTTCCATTAGAATAAGGATTGAAACTCTGGGTCTGACTCTTCCATTATGAGGCTGACAGGACTTCGTGAGCTACTTCCATTACAATAAGGATTGAAACCTGTAATAATATATCGGGCAGGCATAGGGGTGAGAGCTTCGTGAGCTACTTCCATTAGAATAAGGATTGAAACCATCATTACCGATTTTGACCACGATCCTTGCGTTTCCTTCGTGAGCTACTTCCACTACAATAAGGATTGAAACGCACAAAAGCCATAAACGATTATGGCGGAAAATGCAGCTTCGTGAGCTACTTCCATTAGAATAAGGATTGAAACGAGCATATCGGCCAGCGTAGATACTGCCTCGGCGTTCCTTCGTGAGCTACTTCCATCATAATAAGGATTGAAACCGGCTATGCTAGGTGCTATGTATAAGCGTGGATGGCTTCGTAGCTAGTTGAGCGCAACTCCGATTCCACCACAATAAGGATTGAAACAGCGGGAAGAGGTCAAAGGATACAACTATCGGGCGTCTTCGTGAGCAAACCGTCCGGGGTTCCGGTCCAGAATAATAAGGATTGAAACCACGTGGGCGGCCCCCGTCTCTTGGGCTGACATGCCTTCGTGAGCTACTTGAACACAAGCCTGGTTCCACCACAATAAGGATTGAAACTAGAAGACTATACTAAGCATGAAAAGACGGACACTGACTTCGTGAGTACCATCCATTAGAACAAGGGTTGAAACCTACTAGGTGAGCATTTCGAAGAGCATAACCACAGGCTTCCTAAGCAGTTGAGCGCGACCCCGAATCCACACCATATTGATTAATATGTCAAGTGACTGAATAAGGGAGGACAAAATAGTAGGCTACTTATTCCCATAGACCGTGCTTATTTACCACCATTCTCATGGAGTTTCAAGGGGAGAATGGCTATCCCTGACCTTTCCGAGGTAGCCAATTTTTTATATTGATGAGGCAATTGACATAAAATCTTCTTCAAATTGGTTCGAAAAACGTACCGTAAGGACTGCTGAATCAAAAGCCTTCTTAGTGAAAACTATGAAGGCTTTTTTATTGACTATAGATCAGAAGGTTCCAGGTTTGAATCCTGGTGAGGTCACTAAGCCACATGACTCAGAAGAGAGATAATTTCTGTCCTTACCCCTGCAAGTAACTCAACTGGATTGAGCAACTGCCTCCTAAACCGTAGGTTTCAGGTCCGAGTCCTGAATGGATCACGATTCGCCTATTAACTTTCAACTCTCTTTATTAGTAAGAAAGGCTTTGTGTTTGCATAAGCTCAGGAGAACTCCTTCATCAGACCCTTTTTCACAAATAGATAATGCTCGGCTTCATCCAGGTCGAGAGCCGTTTTATAAGGCACTTTTTGAGTGTAATATGAGGTGTTTGAAGCATGTGCCTCCTTCCTGAGCATCCTGATCTTATTGCTGTGAAACCGCCGGGTGGTAATGATCTCTTTAAACTTCTTGTATTGCTCCGGCGAGAGCCGTATGTCCCGGTCTGTCAAAACTTTATATGACCAATCATAACTCTTCCGCCTGATGTAGCTTTCCGCCACGGCCTGCTTTATCCTGACAGCCTCAGCAGAGACCATATTACTGTTCTTTATCTCAATTAGGTGTGCCGAGTGATTCCGGAGCTTTCTAACCAGGAAGTCAGGCTCGTAGCGGTGCGGACATACCTGCTTGCCGAATTTGGAAAGATCATTCCTATCATACCATATGGATAGAGGGTGATAAATATATTCGCAGGTATCTTCGATTAGCAAAGCAAATTTCAACTCCAATGTAGAGTCGAAAAAGATCCCATTATACTGTACCTTCTTTGCTTTCTTCTTTTTCATATAGGCTGGCTAATCTCACCTATAAAAGGTAGTCAATGGCTAGGAGAGATACAAGGGCCGCTTTTAGCCAGAGAAACACCCTGTGCACCCTGTTCATTTAATCTGACATACCCATCATCAAAAATCAATTAGGGACTTATCGAGCTGATAGTCTTAGAACACCTTTTGCCAGAACTGCTGCACATTATTAAAAAACTGGGTGGCTCTCCTCTACTGCATATCTTTCCGTTTCGCGGCCGGAGTATGATAGCCAGTTAAAGCTACCTTTTATGTAGAAGTCGTAATCCTTTATTAGCAGCTTCCTATACGAGCCATTTCGACCGGGAAGGATTTCCACGAAATAGGTGGGCAGGCGGACTAGAAAAAAGCGATTCTTATGTATTGCTTCTGCAGTTTTTGAATCGGGAGATCATCAGGGCTAAAATGATTAAGGTAGGTCAGCCTGATTTCAGCGACATTATAAAGGTCATTTACTTCCATAATTAAAAACGTTTGAAAAATGAAAAATTAATTATAGTGCGACCTCCCGGTTACGGTGGACTCAGGGCCGAAAGGAATCGGAATAAATGAAGGCATTTGGGCCGGACTGTCTTTATGCCGAAGTCTTTTGCCAGACAGGAGACCTACCCGGAACCGGGTGCCAAATGGATAGAGAATAGAATCAGGAATAAGGATTAAAACGATAAAGTTGTGAAAGAGTAAATGTGCCTTTTTGTCTTCGTGAGCACTATCCATTAGAACAAGGATTGAAACGTCTTGTCTATTCTCCTCCCTACTAATTGAGAACTTGATCGCCGACAGTTGACGGTAAGTTCAGCCTTTGAAAATCACGAAATAGTAACAAGCCAGGCCTCCCCTACCGGATTAGCCTGGCTTAGGTGTTTAGTGGTTGGTATGGTTATTCAGACAGGAAGTTTCTAAAGGCACTGCCATACATCTTTATTTTCATGGGCGAATAGCAGTAAAGTATTTTTGCCTTTAAGGTTTAGCTTTTTAGCAATTTTGAGGCGGTAGCTATCTATGGTCCTGTGACTGAGACAAAGGTGGTCGGCAATCTGCACCGTGCTTTTACCACCTGATATTAATTTCATAACCGTCTTTTCGCGGTCAGTAAGCTTTTGGATTGCGACATGAGCGAACCTGCTTTGTAAAGAAGATGGCTTATTGCTGTCTGAAGGTGCCGATGATACAGATGAAAAAAAGCTGTTACTAATATAACTTTTACCCTTGTGAATAGCAGACAAACAATCCTGCAGGTCCTGTTGATCGTCTTCAAATGTCAGTACACTTAACCCAAAGCTCTGGACCTGAATCATAGAAATGAGTGAGAGCTCGGTACCACTACCCCAAAGTATCGTTTTTGTCTTTGAATGATTCTTTTCGAGGATCTTTACAACCTCGAGGGCATTCATTTTAGGTAGATTTATATCTAAAATAGCTATATCCGGTTGGTGGCGAAGTATAGCTAACAGGGCTTGCTCGCCATCATGTATATCCAAATCGGCATATTCAAACAGAGGCATTTTCCTTACCCATCCTGACAGGCCCATACGGGCTACGGGAAGTCTGTGGGAAGCAAATAATACAAGACTGGTTTCAGACATGATATCTTTAGTTATTCAAAAGACATATGTAAAGTTAGCCAGCATATGAGGTAAGGCATATAAATACTTGTACGGGAAAACCTACGTATTTATACTTAAAAATCGCATTTGAGTAAGTAGTTATACTTAGTCACCTTCCCCCAATTTGGTTATGTTAACGCATGACTTGCTATCCCGGATAATTCAATAGAAAGAGCGAACTTATGAGTTGAAATAAGCAGTTGGACGTTTACCAAACCGTTCTTCGTAAAGCTTGGAAAAGCGCCCGATATTATTGATTCCAACAGAATATGCTACCGCGGTAACCTTATCACATGTGCCTTGCTCCAGCATTTCACGGGCAGTTTGCAGGGCTATTTCCTGCTGATACTTCTTGGGGGTTAAACCAGTTATTTTTTTAATACGACGAGCGAACTGGCTATTACTTAAATGAAACTGTTCAGCCAGGTTAGGTATGAGGAAATCACTGTTGGTAAGTTCACTTCTAATGATTTCTTCCACTTCTTTAAGCCATGATATATCAGCTTTAGTCACCGCAAGGGTCAATTGGTCCTGGGAGAGCAAGCCCGCATAATTTACCGTGTTGCCGTAAGAATCATTGATTACCTCCGTATCTGTCCCATGCCACCTCCTTCTTTCTATGCTTCGATAGAGAAGGTTATATACCCTTACAAGTAACTCCTGAGGATAAAACGGTTTAGTCAGATAATCATCAACCCCAATTGTCAATGCCCGTATTCTTGTAGACTCATCATTCAGGGCAGTTAACATAATCATGGGTACAGCCAGGTAGTCATCATTCGTTTTCAGTTTTTCAATTAACTCCAGGCCGTTCATTTCAGGCATCATTAAATCGGATATTACCAGATCTACAGTATTATGGGCTATTTTCTCAAGGGCCTCCCTCCCGTTATCTGCCAGCAGGCACGAGTAATATGGCTGCAGCAGGGAGAGAATGAAACGCTGCATGTCAGTATTGTCTTCTACAATCAATATGGCGTGATCGACAGTCACTCCAGGATCGAAAGTTTCAGAGGCCTTCTTATCCACAATCTTTTCGACATATTCAGTATCGTTAATCTCTGCTGGCTTGAGGGGCAACCTGAAAGAAAACCTGCTACCTTTCAAGGGATAACTGCTGACAGAGATTTCTCCTCCCATTAACTTTACCAGCTCCCGCACCAGGGATAGCCCTATTCCGGTACCACTTTGCAGAGAATTTTCTGCCGGACGGCCCTGGTAAAAGCGATCAAAAATATAGGGCAGCTCCTCCGGAGAAATGCCCTGCCCTGTATCACTTACCGCAAAACATATAAATCCAGGCTCCCGGGTCACCTCAAATTTTACAGTTCCTCCCTTTTGAGTGTACTTGAAGGCATTGGACAATAAGTTATTTAAAACCTGCTCAAGCTTCGGAACATCCAATTTGACATATTGATGCTCCAAATCATCAAATGAACTGGTGTATTCAATATTTAACCGTTTGCTTAGTGAGATATAATTAGTGAAAATAATTTCTAAAAAGGCCTTTATAACAACAGGGCGCTCTTGTAAGACCAGTTTATTGAAGCTTAATTTGGACAAATCGAGAATGTCATCAACTAACCCCTGCAACTGCCGGCTGTTTCTCTTCATCAGAGCAAGGTGCTCTGTCAATTCCGGGTCAGAAAATTTATTTTGCTTTTGGATTAGTTTCTCTAACGGCCCCATGATAAGGGTAAGCGGGGTACGGAACTCATGGGAAATATTGGCAAAAAAACGTGACTTGGCCTGGTCTAGGGTCTTTAACTCGGCAGCCTGTTTCTCTATCATCTTTTTGTCCCGGATAAGCTCTTTTGCCTGTCTCCGGAGCTCTACGGTTTTACTGGCAACCTTTAGTTTCAGGTCGCGTTCGGCGCGTTTCAGAGACCTCACGCGATGCCGGAGGCCATATACAATACTTAAGGTCAGTGTTAACCCGGCTAAGAAAATGAACCATGTTTGTAGATAAAAAGGGCGGAGCACCTTTACTTCTATGGTGAGCGGCCTGGTCCAGTCAGACTTGGGAGACTTACCCCGCAAACGCACCTGATGGGTTCCGTATGGCAGTTTGTTTATACGGACATGGGGCTCCTTCAATGGTATCCAATCAGCATCTATACCTTCTATCTTATAGCTATACCTCACTTTATCCTGTTCTATATAATCGAGTAAGCTAAAACGAACCGTAAACCCAGGATCATCGGGAGAAAGGATGACCTTTTTAGCAGGAATGGATTCATCAGCAATAGACATGGTAGCTCCGGAAGCCAAATGCTTTTGCATGCCAGTCAGGCGAATAGGTGGGGCCCCTGTTTCGGCGTTTCCAATAAAGTCTTTAGGATGAAATATAGTAATGCCCTTAAGGCCACCGAAGTAAAGTGTACCATCCTTACCTTCATAATGCGCTCCGCGATTAAACTCGTTATTCGTAATACCATCTTCCTCGGTATATACATGTACGAGCCCTGATGCTTTATGAAAACGGATTAAGCCCTGGTTACTTCCCATCCACAGGTAGCCGAAATCATCCTGGTAAACTTCGTAAATAACATCATTAGGAAAGCCATCTTTGGTGGTATACTGTCTGTCAAAGCCCTGTTCAGGATGCCATTTGAGCAGGCCTCCTCCCTGACTGGCCAGCCAAAACCACCCTTGCTCATCTTCATGTATATGCACAATATGGTTGAAGGGGATATAGTCTTTGTCTTCACCCTCATCATAAACATGACGTATCACTCCTTTACTGGCATCAATCAGGTATAGCCCTCTACTCGTTGCCAGCCAGAATCCTTGGCCGGTTTGTTGAAAATGGTAAATAATTGCCTTTTTCAGGTCCTTATGGGCATTATAGTTTTCGAATAAATGAATGCTCCCTTCATTATCAGAGAGATACCCCAATCCTTTACCACCTACCCACAGCCGGTCATCACGATCGCGATGAAATGTCCAGACCTCAGGAATGGCTGTATCGACCTCAGAGGTAAAACTACTCAAGGTATCAACTAATAGTGTACCATTGAATCCTCCAAGCCTCATTCTATGCCCGTTTGCATAGGGATAGATGGAGATTACATCAAAATTTTTAACAAAGTGAGTGTGGCCTTTATGATAAATCAGCCCCTCATTACACCATAGCAGTTCTTCTCCTGATTTAGTGATAGCCCGTACCGGTTTATCTAAGTGCTTACTTTCAGAAAAGTGATTTTTCACCAGCTGATTGGCAATAACACATCTTTCCCCTCGTATCCATACTAATTCATTAGCACTAACCCCGACAGTAGTATATATGGTAGTCGATGGATATGGGGAAGCATCAGTAGTTATATCTACCTTTACCTCACCACCCGTAGTATCCTTTAAGAGGAAAGTATTCCTGGAAGGGCTCCCCTGATCAGCACTAAGCTTAGCGAAGCTTACCAGTGTATGTAATACCTTCTGACTATAATCACGCTTTTGAGATATTTCCCTAATGTCTTTATTAAGATAATAATGAAACGCACTTTTAAAAGTCTTATCCTGGCCTTCATTTTTTGTATAAAAACTATCATCGAGTAACTTAAACCCCTCTTTATCATAGAGATACTTACGTTTACCGTCAGTACTTAAGTCGATTACCACCGTCCCATCAAGGGATTTTATTTCCTGAACATCACCTATCCGAAAAGGCAGGGTATCAAATACCTGAGTGATAGACTTGCCCTGCGTGCTATAGGGGTCTATGATACTGATAGCTGCCGCCTGTGTATGGAAATAGCTGCTGGCAGAGTGATAGGCCCATATCCGGCCATGCGGGTCTTCAGCTAATCGGGTTATATTCTGCCCGTTATTGGATGTATGATTTTCAAAGGTGTTTCCATCAAATTTCATCCAGCCATTCTGGTGGGCAAACCACATAAAGCCCTGACTGTCTTCCAGTATAAAGTTGATATTAGCATTGGCTAACCCGTCTTCAATCCTGTACACCTTTTGTTTGAGTACGTATTCCTGGCCAAGGGCTGGCACTATCAAACACGTAAATACTAGGTATAGCAAACAGTATTTCCTGATACAGGAAAAATTAGTGCTGGTCTTGATCATCTTACTAAACTTAAAGGAAAATCAGAGGACTCAGAACCAACCCGTCAATTAATTGAATTAATATTTCTTATTTGCTCCATAAACAAATATTATCATAGACCTATTTGTCATTTTTAAGATGATTATTTGGAATAAGAGCCTTGTCAAAAAAACGCTTGCTGGCAGAGAAGTTGGGTATTGACTGTTAATGACACTCAAAGAATATTTTCCCGTTTTTCGCAGGGATAAAATAAAAGGCCCGATGGCCTTACCGCTTGTATAAGCTAGCTATACAGAAAAGCTGTATAAAAATCGCCCATAATCAGGGGCTTGTTACAAGATCCTTTGCTATATGAAAGAAATTGAGTTGAACCAGACCACAAAATTGAGTAAAGCCTTTTCTTAGCTGTCTTGCAGCTCCTTTAGGAAAAAACAACTTATCCACTTCGCTATCATCATTTTTCTTCCTGATGATAGGTCGAACTTGATGTCATTTCTATCCTAGTGCAGACTACTACCAGGTCGTATTTTTTCAACAGACAAAAACCGACAGTTTGCTCTTATTGCATTAAAACACGTAAAAGTGTCTAGTGATTGATAAATTTTGTCTATTGACTTTTAGAAAAAAAAGCAAGCTTGCTTCATCCATTTTCACCACTGTAAAGCATTACTATGAAAAGCAAGATTAATCCAATTTAACTTTCAACGTATGTCAATCAAACCAGTTAGTGATCGAACCTATTCCATTTTACATGTTGATGACCACGAAATCGTAAGAATCGGCATTCGGACGATTATAGATCGAATGCCCGGCTTCAGATTGATAGATGACGACATTAAAGACGGTAACCGTGCTATGGTCCTGTTATCTCGCTATCAACCTGATCTGGCCCTTCTGGACGTAGACCTGCCTGGAGCGAGTGGTATAGAAATAGCCAGACACATCATCATGACAAAGCTTCCTACCAAAGTTGTACTACTAAGCAATGCCATCACTCATTACACCTTTGAAGAGTGTCTGTCTCTTAACGTGATGGGATTTCTTTCTAAGTCTACCCCACTCTGCGAGCTAAGCCCATGCCTGGACAATGTAATCAAAGGAAACTCGTACATCAGCACTGATTGCCTGGATGTTCATGACCGGTATTCAACCTCTTCAGCAGACGCCGGCAATTCATTGCTATCCGTTCTTTCAAAAACAGAAATAAAGGTTCTCAAATTAATCGCAATAGGAAAGTCCACCCCGGAAATCGCTGAAGAGTTTTGCAAGAGCACCCGTACCATTGATAGCCACCGGTATAATATAAACCAAAAGCTGGGTCTAAAGGGTAAACACGGGCTTTTGAGTTATGCTTTTCAGAACAAACGCATGATCTTGAGCCTACCTACCCCTGCTTAAGATAACCCGGCAAATTAAAGGAATCTGTCTGTGAGGGCCAGCATTTATACGCAGGCTGCTGGCCCTCACAGGCCCCATGATTCTTGTTGTCGATAAGACATTATATCATTTTCCAAGACACCATATCTTTGCCTTGCCCGAATATGCTTACTAGCATAAAGTCATTCCTATAATTGATAAGGATGACTATCCTACAAACATTAACCAGTTATATCTATGTGTCAAAAAGTAATTTTAGTAGCCGACCAAAATCCAGGTATTATTGACCAGCTTAACCACATCTTAGACCAGGCCGGTTATCAAGTGATTTCTACCGGTAAGTATCACCAGGTGATACCGCTGGCTAAAAAACATCTGCCTGACCTCATTTTATTGGAATGGGAAATAGAAACATCTGCTACAGCAGCCCTCATAACGGCACTCAAAGAGAGTGTGAAAACAGAGCACATTCCCATTATAACAACTTTGGGGTTGGAGGCTAAACCAAATGCCTTGAAGTCAATTTTTGTGGCTGGTGCCTCTGATTTCATACGCAAACCTCTTGAGTCCACAGAACTGATATTTCGTATTAAGACTACCCTGCAAAGTAAAAAAAACCTACAGGAACTAAGAGACAGCAATCATACGAAAAGCCGCCTGCTGGCCGTAGTATCGCATGAACTTCGTTCACCGCTCTCTTCTTTTCAGGGAATATTAACCTACCTGAAAAACGCAGGCAAAGACCAGCTTAGCATAGCTACTGTATATCGCCTCATCATGGATGTGGAAGAGGAATTTTCCACAGTAGTCAATCTCGCAAACAACCTTCTGTTCTGGGCCCTGGAACAGGAAGATGCCATCCAGGTATATGAGGAAACCTTTGACCTTGCTACCCAGCTAAAGCAAACAAAGCAAATCTTTTCATTACCGGCAAAAGAAAAGGATATTGAGATCAGATTAAATATTACTGAAAATTTACTAATTAGATCTGATGTTAATTTAGTCAGTTTCATTATTCGAAATTTAATTGCCAACGCTATTAAGTTCAGTCCTTCCGGCCGGGAGGTCATTATCGAAGTATCAAGAGACTATAGGAACGTTGTCATTCATGTATCTGATTCTGGTCCGGGCCTCGATGAAGATACGCTGAATAATTTATTTCATCATATTGCCCCCTCAAGGGCTACTCCAGATAAGTATGGAAAAAATGGAGCAGGCCTGGGCCTTGCCGTTGCCTATGATTTTACCCGAAAAGTAGGCGGTTATCTATCAGTAAGTAGCGAACCAGGCAGAGGTAGCACATTTACACTGACATTACCCATTAAGGTGAAGGAAGAAGTACTCTCTATATGAGAGTAATTAGTAAAAGAGAGAAGCTATGGCCGGCAATGGTAAGGTTTCTTTAGCTAAAGCAGCTTCACCTGAAAGAAAGACCACCCAGTATGTATTTCATATTAATGGGTGGTCACCCCAACATCAGCACCAGATAAGACTACCCGTACAAGGAAACTCATCTTCCTGAGAACTGAAATGACATCTGCCATAGCCTCCGCCATACCATAAAGTTACCGCCTCCACTTTAATTATTTTTCCGTATATACTTTTATTCCCATCACAGTATGCCTTAGCGAGATCACACCAGGATGGGTACAGGCCTGTAGTAAAATGATAAGGGCCATTTAAAACTGACGTTATAGTCCCGCTATTGGGGGTGGCGCACAAATAGGTTTTTTCACCCTGAACTTCTCTTGCTTGCTCAGGGGTGATCCTTTTTTCAATAAATTTTTTCATAGCTATAGAGACTTATATGGTTTATAATAAAACAAAGGTAGATAAAGCGCACTTTAATAAGTATAGCAATCCTGCGGTATATCATCAGTCCTTATACTGAAAACACAACACATATACAGTAACACTACTTATAATTACACCATACGAAAAAACAAAAACAATGAACATAAAAAGCCACTGAACTTATGGGTTCAGTGGCCAAATAATCAATTAACAAATAAAGACTAACTCTACAAGGCCTTCCATAGTCATATTTAAGAATATCACATGAACAGATCTACCTGTAGAACATAAACCAAGTATAATATTTATCATCCATTTTCATTACAGGATGACATATTAATTCCATAAATATAAACCCCTGACTACATCAATACGGCATAATAGCAGGTAATATCAGTAGTAAATCCGTAATAATGTCTATTTATATTTCCATTAGACCCTACGTATCTTTTACCACTAAGGTAAGGGCAGTATTGCATTTCTATCAGAATACAATCATCCATAAGTCCATTCACCTGAATATTAACTTTGTGAGCGTTCCAAGGGTTATTACCACACTTAAAATCAGCTCCCCCCTGTATCTCTCTGGATTGACTAATGGACAGCTTTTTTGAATTAAAATTTTTCATTTTGATCAGCTTAATTCTTAATTAACATTTCAAATATCAAAAAAGGCAATACATTATAAAATAAGTATATTCACTTAAATTCAACAGTTAATATACGTAAAACAGCCTCAACACTGAATCTAATATACCGGCCTTCCCACACCTCTTTATTCTCTGAAAAAAACACGAATGGAATTTGACAATAAATTACCCCCACCAAAGGAGGGGGTTTTCAATGGTTATTACCCCCAAAGGGGGATAGTCAGTTATCGAATAGCGGGATATCTATATCCCCATCCTCTTTCTTATCTTCCTTCTCCTGATACTTAACATACCGCTTTATCTTTTCTTCATCTATGCCTACCGTACTTACAAAATAGCCTCGTGACCAAAAATGATTGCCCCAATAGGGTTTTCTGCGAAGACTCTTGAAGTTCTTAAACATCATGATCGCTGTCTTACCCTTGAGAATACCCATGAAGTCTGATACACTAAGTTTCGGAGGTATACTACATACCAAATGAACGTGATCTGGCTGAATGTTCAACTCTTCTACCTTGACCTCCTTCCATTCACATATCGTCTTTATCTTATTCTCCAACGTATCTGCAACAATATCACGAAGTATACGGTGGCGGTACTTCGGGGTCCATACTACATGATAGACACAATAGTAAAAGCTATGCGATAGCTTACGATACTTGCTCATTCCACAATATACCCCTACTGGCATAGCCCTCAAACATGACCACCGTCTAAGACGGTGGTTTTAATTCGATTAATAAAAAAGGAGTTGATTTGCACCAACTCCTTTACACTTGACTATGTAAACATCTGAATTAAAGAGGTATGAAAGAGTAGCAAATAGCTTTATACCTCACCAGGAGGCCTCCTCCAGCAGAATTATCAATTTTTACTTCAACGGCCTTCAAGTAGGTTGAGCCCACATAGGAGACACATTTACTGTTTGCATTCGAGCACGATCCATCTGCTCCGAGTGATTGTGGGTAAGCATAGCACGTAGCAGCTATAGTAGAATTACCCATGCACCAAACGCCAGTACCCTGTACGTTTCTGGCTTCATGACTGCTCAGTTTTTTATTTATAAAGCTTTTCATATTGAATAGTTAACCGTTAGGCTCACAAAGGTATTGAATGTCTAAATGCCAATAAATAAGTATATTATTGGTTTTTTATAAGTAGAATTACTGACTTTAGAGGTATTTATTAAGCATATTCTCAAAAATGCCTCCCATAAAAACTCAACTATACTACAAGGCCAGCTTTTTTATTAAAAATCAATTTCATATTAATACGTTATTAACTAAAACATGATGGAGAAGGATAAAAAAAGCCCCGACTATTAATATTGGAGCTACCTAACCTTATTCTATTAGAAGCCGAAAACACCAGATTTAAACTTAATAAAGTAACGGAGTTCCTAGTCACCATCATCACTGGAGAAGTATCTCCATTTACTGAGTTTGTTTTACTTCCATGAAAAAGGTAAGCAGACAACACCCTTTAAAGAACTATAATGCAAAAGAGGGTTACTTAAAACCCCCTTTTTTCACTGGATTAATGAAATATATAATTAAATTTATATACTAATAATTACTTATACATAATAAATTAAATCAATCCTGGAGTGACATTCTTCCACTCATACCAGCAGTAGCAATCAGTCCATACGTGTGCCCCATCCCATAGTTTGTGGCCATCCTTTCTATAGGATTGAATTTTTTTGCCAGAGGGTGTTGCGGCATAACAGGCATTAAAACAAGATCCACAAGTGTAATGAGATGCTCCTCCAAAATGCTTATCAGCGGCATCGGATTGCGGTGTTGTCCCACACCAATCAGACGCCTGACCCGATACATCACGAGCCTCTCTGGCAGTAAGTTTCTTTCTGGAAAAATTTTCAAATTTTTTCATAATCATCATTTTTAAAGATTAAGAATAGATTTTGACAAATTTACCCACTACCCTTTTTCAAAAAAATCAGTAGGCCTTCGGTATTATTTAAGTAGTACTTCCTATTATCGATCCATTCATCAGTAGGTATACTGTTTCACTACCTTTCCTGAAACCCAATAAACCATCTACCCCCAGGTGCCATTTAAACCCTGCATACAGGTAGAAGGCATTCGATTATCAGATCAAAGATGTAAAAAAGTAGAGTAAAGGGAGCTACCTGGCTACTGGTAACCATATCTTTGAGACATATAGTAGGTTTTAGCCGGGTATCTCTAAAAACCCAGCCAAGGATATATTTTTAGCTGTAAAATGCAGGGGTGAGGATATAATTTATATGTAGTATTACTGACTTAAGAGATATTTATTAAGATTATTCTCGGAATAGGCTTCACATACATTAAAAAAACTCTACTATTTTATATAGGCATCTGCTTTATATTTATACGTTTTAAATTAAAATCTAATAGAGGGTATAGAAATAGCCCCGGCTAATGTCGGAGCTATCTAGCCGAATTCTATTAGAAGCCGAAAGCATAATAATTAAACTGAATATAGCATCGGCACTCCCAACCACCATCACCACTGGAGAAGTACCCATAGTTATTAAGCTTATCATACTCTCCTTCAAAGTCCTGGCAACCTGATTTAGCCAAATCACAATAAGGACCTGGTATAGGTTTATTTCTATAAGACCCTTTATTATTCCACGTTGGCCTACACCATCCTGTGTAATACTCCCCAAAATTGGGACCATCAGTTAAGATGATAATTTTTAGTTACCTTTAACTGATAGTAATGAAAAGAAGTAGGAGAAAATTTTCACCGGCCTTTAAGGCAAAAGTGGCTATAGAAGCCCTTAAAGAGCAACAGACCTTATCTGAGTTAGCTCAGCGTTTCGAAGTTCACCCCAATCAGATCTCGTTGTGGAAACGTGAGTTTCAGGAAAATGCTGATAAGGCTTTTGGAGAGAAAAGCTCAAAGGAGGAGCCTCAGATTAATGTGGATCAGCTTTATCAGCAGATCGGGCAATTACAGGTTGAGAATGACTTTCTAAAAAAAAGGCGGGGGGCCGCCCCCTTGAAGAAAACCGGCCTTTAAAACAGCGATTGGCTCTGGTTGACCCTAGTCACCAGCTCAGCATACGCCATCAGAGTGAGGTTTTAAATATCCCCCGTAGCAGCTTTTATTATAAGCCTGTGGGCGAGTCTATAGAGAATCTGGACTTGATGGAAATCATGGATCGATTGTTTACCGAAGATCCTACCCTGGGTGTTATCGGTATGCAGGATGAGCTACGTGAGCAGGGTTTATTTTATAATGTCAAGCGTATCCGTCGGCTGTTGCGCAAAATGGGCGTAGAACCGATCTATCCGAAACGTAATTTAAGTAAGCTGGGGCAGGCAAAGTATGTCTATCCCTATTTGCTGAAAAACCTGACTGTGAACAGAAGGAACCAGGTTTGGGCTATTGACATAACTTATATTCCCATGGCAAAGGGGTTTATGTACCTGACGGGGATAATCGATGTATATAGCCGCTATATAGTAGGCTGGCAATTATCCAACAGCCTGGACAAAGAAACCCAAACAACCCTTTTGACAGCCTGTATAGAAAAATATGGTAAGCCAGAAATCATTAACTCAGACCAAGGTAGCCAATACACCTGTTCACACTGGGTAGAAACCTTGAAAGAGTGGCGTATAAGAGTAAGTATGGATGGAAAGGGCAGAGCCACAGACAATACCTTTATTGAACGGTTTTTCAGGACATTAAAATACAAACATGTATACTTACATCCGGCAGACGATGGACTAACCCTATACAAGGGGATAAATAAGTTTATCGAAAAGTATAACAACAAAAGAAGGCATCAGGGTATCGGCAGAATAAAACCTGTCGAGTTGTTCAAACAGGCTGCCTAATTCAACTAAGACTAACCAACTGGTGGTCTAATAAATGGGGAGTGTTACCCTGTTCCCTGAACATCTCTGGCCTCAGTGGCACTTAACCTTTTTTCAATGAATTTTCTCATAATGATAGACTTTTAATTTATATACAAAGATTATACTTTGTGAAAAAATTCAGATCAGCAAATCTACTATATTTACTAAGTAGTAACACTTAATTTTATGGCTGTCTAGTTTCTTCGTGTTTTCTTAAAACAGGCAATAGGTTATCAGAAATATTATAGTAGCACACTAACACCATAAATAAGGGTGGTACTAAATCAAATAGTGCTTACAATGCAAGGACTTCAGAAAAAAAGTCCCCTTATCAATATAAAGCGACCTTTTGTACAAAAGAATATTAATTAGCACCAAATAAGGCTGCCAGAACACTGAAAGTTATCATAGTAGCAAGTAAGGTCTGTTTTCCACCCTCCATAAACTTGCCTCCAATAAACTTTTACGCCATCAGCATCATTACAAATAAAGGCCTTGGCATAAAGACAATCAGTCACCTTTCCATTGATATCATTGATATACTCCTTATCATAGTCAGCATTAGTGCTTCCGCATTTATCATTGTATTCTCCCTGAATACTTCTCGCTTGGGCAAACGAAACTCTCTTGTGTTCAAATTTTTTCATTACTATATGATCATTAAAGTTATTGATTTTAAAATAAGTGATGTTATTAACTTATAGTTAACAAATCAGCCTTTACAGGTCATTCAGACCTAGCACCAAATGAGGCTACCCGTACAAGGGAATTCATCCTTAGCATAAAAGCAATCTACTAATGCCAGGGCATCAAGGGTATAAAGAGATTCCCTCCATCTCACCGCAACGAGTTTCATACCATCAGGCGTATTTACCGGGCTAGCACATACATCATTGAAAAAACTACAAGGTGAAAAGAACGCATACCCTCCACCAAAGGTTTTTTTATCATATGGGGTGCTTGCATCACCTTTACAATAGCCTGAGCGCTCTCCCTGTATCTCTCTTGCCTGCAAGGTAGATAGACGCTTATTTATAAAATTTTTCAAAGGTTGGTTTATTAAAACTGAAAAATAAATTACCCCCACCAAAGGAGGGGGTTTTCAATGGTTATTACCCCCAAAGGGGGATAGTCAGTTATCGAATAGCGGGATATCTATATCCCCATCCTCTTTCTTATCTTCCTTCTCCTGATACTTAACATACCGCTTTATCTTTTCTTCATCTATGCCTACCGTACTTACAAAATAGCCTCGTGACCAAAAATGATTGCCCCAATAGGGTTTTCTGCGAAGACTCTTGAAGTTCTTAAACATCATGATCGCTGTCTTACCCTTGAGAATACCCATGAAGTCTGATACACTAAGTTTCGGAGGTATACTACATACCAAATGAACGTGATCTGGCTGAATGTTCAACTCTTCTACCTTGACCTCCTTCCATTCACATATCGTCTTTATCTTATTCTCCAACGTATCTGCAACAATATCACGAAGTATACGGTGGCGGTACTTCGGGGTCCATACTACATGATAGACACAATAGTAAAAGCTATGCGATAGCTTACGATACTTGCTCATTCCACAATATACCCCTACTGGCATAGCCCTCAAACATGACCACCGTCTAAGACGGTGGTTTTAATTCGATTAATAAAATTTGGGCGATTTGGTAATTATTTATTAAAGAGTGTTTTCTATTAGCTATTAACTGACTTACGCCATGTAGTATAGATTACAGACAGCTTAAATAATCACTTCACGCCCAAGTATAATCTGCCTTATTAGCACCAAATTAGGCTACCGCTGCATGCAAACCCGTCATCCTTATACCAGCAATAGCAATCCGGCCATATATGCCAAAACTCATCATACTTATGGCCATTCTTTCTCCAGGATTCAATTTTATGGTCTTGCGGCTTTCTTTGTGCACAAAAGTCGTAACAACCCCCGCAAGAATAGTTGTATGACTGATTATGGTCATCAGGTGCCCTAGTTTGGGTGGGAGAGCCACACCAATCAACGGCTTGACCCGATACATCACGAGCCTCTCTGGCGCTTAGCCTTTTTCTTGAAAAGTTTTGAAATTTTTTCATAATTTCAGATTTGATTTAATTTACATAATAGTAAATCTACCTTCTTCCACTTTTCAAAAAATCAGTAGGTTTACGGAATTAGGACAGTAGTGTTTCTGAATTTTATGTTGATATCAGTAGGATAGTAGCTTTAAGGAATACCCTGGCGGGATATTTTAGTGAAGTTCTACAGCCAGCTCAGCTACCTATAAGCTGGCTCTCTTACCATCCATCACACTATTCCTCTCCATCGATGATAAATAAGATACGTACTATGGCTTTAAAAAAGATGAGCCGCCTGATATCAGACAGCTCTTTAAGTAAATTAGAATACCAGTTGTATAGATTAACTGATAACTACAACATTTGTGCTATAATGACAGGTGGCCTTTCTTCTAACATCATGGTGATTCCAGGCCACGTACGTTATGGCACCATAGAATATTTCCTGTGATCTACACATAGATTTTGCCCAGTCACACCAGCTAGCATATGGTGTAGGGTCCGATGCCCATGTATAATGGTAGGTCGTAGCCGTGTGACTAGCACTCGAACTCCCTTGACATGTGTGTACACCAAAAATACCACCGCCAACTTCTCTTGCCTGATCTAAAGAAATTTTTTTGTTAAGAAACTTTTTCATAATAAATTATTAAACATAACTAAGTTAAAAACGCATAAAACATATATGTTTTACGGAAAATAATAGCACATGAAGTTTTACAAACCCTCTATACTCTTAAAATAGGCCATTATCTAATGACAGAGCAATGAATACATAAAACTCAACAAGCAATAACACTTACCCTACACTGGTACTACAGCTTAACGGTATTAATGAGTAACAGTGTACTTTATAGGGCTGGGCAAACTTACTTTCAATCTGCACCACCCATATATGATTACCACCTACGGTCGCACACTTGGCCTCAGCAACATCACACCCCGGATCAAAATTACCGGCATTCAAAGTGCATTTGTACAGCCCGGCAGTGGTGTGATGGGAACTCGGACATGTTTCAGTACCCCCTCCCAGAATATCTCTGGCTTCACCAGTGGTCAGTTTTTTGTTCAAAAACTTTTTCATAATAGTCAATTAAGTTTGGATTAATTATATCATTAATACAAATATACCGTCAGGATCAATGCTGTAAACCCAGCATATATACAGATTACCCTAAGTACAAATACCTAAAAGCACATATTACACCAGTAGTATTACGTATTTTATTACTGCAAATGAACCCTATGGAAGTAGACTGGGAAGCTTCAGAAAGAACATTTTCAATATAAAAGAGAGGAAAATATTTAGTCAGCGAGCAAAAGTTTATGATAGAACCCCTGACTACCTTTGTACTCCAATAGCATCATGTAATTTAGCTAAGAAAGTAAGAGCATAGAGTTAGAGGGTAAGGTGCGAAAATGTTAAGGTCCCTTCTGGTAAGCAGGAAGGGGAACTATCTATGCTCTGATTAGCAATTGTTCAAGGTGGGAAACCTATGTAGACATATACAAATGAGTACCTTGCTGGGACTTAAGCTATATCCGGACGCTCATAAGAACTGTTCCATGGTACCCCGGAAGTTTTTGAAAAACCTTTCCAGCAACCGTAAGTCTTCAGTTATGATATTAGCGGTACCCGTCATCTCCTGTGAAAAGGGCAGTGATTCACCGTATTTAGTCATTAATCCATTGGGCATATCTATTCTCAGCAGGTACTTACCCTCCCTGGAAATATTAGACTTGGCAGTGACCACCCCATATACATAGCCATATTCCTGAAAGGGAAAGTCCTTGAGCTCAATACGTACCTTTTGGCCTTCCTTAACTTTTCCTGAATTGGCCGCCGGAAGATAAGAATAGGCAAATAGCTGGTCTGACGAAGGAATAACCACCATAACCTCATCCCCACTTTGAACTTCCTGGTTCTGCGTCCAGAACTTATAGAAAGAAACATTTCCCTTAATGGGTGCCTTCAGCACATAGTTTTCCTCCCACTGGATCAGTTGAGTGTGAAAGGTAATGGCTGCCTGGCGTATAGCGTCTTTTAAGGCTACGATCCGCTCTATGGTCTGTTGTTCAAGTTCTACTATCTGTTGCTTAAGAGACTCTATCTGCAATTGCTGGGAAGCAAGGTCATTACTTGTATTAGCCAGCGTCAGTTTCTCATTGAGGTAATTTTTCTCCGCATTGTCATACTCCTGTTCGGAGATCACACCTTCTTCAAATAATCCCTTATCTGCCAGGTATTTTTTCTCCGTCAGGGCAAATGTCTGCCTGTTAACAGCAATTTTTTGTTCAATGCTTTCACGAAGTTGCTCCTGTACAAGTATTTGTCTGCGTAGCTGATCGACCTTTAACTGATTAGCATCCTGTTCAAGGTATAGCCGGTAATCATTATGCGCTTTTTTAAGCCCGGCAAAACTTGCCTGCATAGTGCCCAGTTCCGGAATACTGTCTGTATAGAAAGGGATAATCTTCTGCTTTTTATTTAGTTGATCCCAAAACTCAAAAAACCATTTTCTTACCGGGCGGATGGCTTCATACTCTATGGTGTTTTCCAGGATACCAAGATATTCTCCCTCTACCACGCTCTGATGTTCCTGAACAAACAGGTGGGTTAGTTTACCGCTTTGACGGGCCTTTACACTGGTAGGTATGGCTTCTGTGGCAATAGTTACCTCAGTGGCCAGGGTATCGGGGTAACGGACCGCATAAGATGCCGTTAATAAAAGCAGGGTTACGATGGCTATCATCATGATGCCGGATCGGATTATCCAGTGAGGCGGGTTGCCCATTACTTCCCGCACCTCATCGGATTTAATGTCTACATCTTCCTCCCGCATGACCACCGCGGGGGCTCCCTCGTCATACCCGCTGCGATAGTCATATTCCTCATCACTATGGGGTACAGGTTTTTCCAGTAAATCGGGGTTGGGGCTATTTGCAGACATCCTGATGTTCTTTAAAGATACACTATTCGCCCCCGGTACCATTACCTGGTCCGGGAGCGCTGTTTAATACATTGAGTTATACTGGCTGAATGACCGGCATATTCTGTCCTTGTTCTTCCCGGGCAGCTTTAGCTTCCATCTCTTCTTCCATGGCGCGGATATAGTATTTCAGATCCGGCACATAAGTAAGACCATTTTTAAGCTCCTGATCATTGACAAACACTGTTGGGGTTCCATTTATACCTGATTCAGAGGCCCACTCCCGGGTATCTCTGAGGGCAGGCTTCATTTGATCCAGCAGCTCCCGGGACACAGGATACTTTTTACACCACTCATCTATGGCCTGGTTAGATTTATCTTCGGCATTGTACCATTCGGACATCGCCGTATGCAGCGTATCTGTTTTACCCAGGTAAGCCAATGCATGCAGAGTGAGAGCAATGGAATTTAGCTTCTCATTAGCTGCGACATTTTCTTTTATTTTCTTCTCCCAGACTTCACGGGTGTCTCCTCCATACCATTCTTTCAGTTTCTGCTTTTGAATATCATCCTGTGCCTGATCAAACTCTGACTGAATTCTCTCCAGCTCCTGCTCTATACTTTCTCTGGGGCTGCCCTGGGCACTAAAACGGAAGACTACGCGAACACCATCTGCAAACTCATCCAGAAGCTGATCGATTAGCTGATGAGCCTTCTGACAGGGGCCGCAAAAGGGGTTAGAGAAAATAGTGACTGAGAACGGAGAGTCGGCATTACCCAGGACCACATCGTTTGGCAGTCTTTTCTCTTCCAGCTTTCGCCCTTTGTCCAGTACATCTTTAATAATGGCAGGATTTCTTTTATAAATATTGAGCTGCCTGCGAAATTCTTTCAGTTGCTTTTCTTTGCCAAGCTCTGACCTGAAAACCATCCAGATCATTACCGGTAATAAGAAACCCTGGGCCACTACAGCCAATGCATAACCATTAAACGTGCCTGCACCTTCTGTCCATATGAGTGCTCCGGCGGCAAACTCTATCCATAGAACCACCTGAACGGCCACACATAGTTTACACCACTGGGCATGTTTTTTCTGGTAATAGATAGAGAACACCGTATAGGGTAGTGCTAGGAAGTTAAGGCCAATCAACACATAAGATACGCTGGTCATTACGCTGGAAAACAAACCAATAGCAATAGACAGCAGGCCTCCCAGGAAGTAAAAGGCACCTAGCTCTGACATGCTGAGCCATCCGAAAAGGGTAGCCGCTTCTGATTCTAAAATACCCTCCCCGCAACTGCTGGGCTTTTGCTGAGGTGTAGTCTGGCCGGATCCTATATTACAGACTTTATTTACCAGTGAGTTATCCTTGTCTACTAACTGGATCAGTAACAGTATGCATATGGTAGACCCTATTAGCTTGGTCGCTAAAAGAGGCAGCCAGGTAACAAGACTTGCCTGGGTACTTATTCCCGTAAAAACCAAGGCTAGTATAATCAGGCCAGCAATTGATAGTACAGCCGGCAGCTTCAGTTTGTGTAATTTTTCGTTTAGGGCATTTTGCTTATAATCTGGATCACCTGACTCGGGTTTCTTTTCTACCAGTAACATGATGCCAGTCCATTTTTTCAGGAAAACGTCCCTCTCTTCAGTGACCCAGCCACTATTGGTATCAAGGTATGTGGCCTGGGTGTCGTCCATGTCAGACACCATGACAAAGCGGGGTGTTTCTACTTCATCATCCAGGCCACAGGCAGGTCCTTCCTGCTGTTCGGCCTCCATCTCTTCAGGTGTCTTTGGAAGTGGACGCAGGTGGGCTATGACGGGAAAGGTAACATCCACGAGGTCTTCGGCGTCCAGGCGCACCGCCAGGTTTTCAATACGCCAGTCATTTAATCCGTCGGAAAGAGAAGCCAGACTGGGATAATCCGGGTTTTCTTTCAGGACATCCTCCACAGTTTGATCAGTGACCTTTACATTCAGCGCGCGTAGCAGGTTTTGCATCACTGCCACGCTATTATGATCCTTATCTTTTTGCTTTATCCATCGCCGGGTACTCATATGGCATATATTTTAGTGTTACATTCATCAATGGCATGACACAAACATCATATATATGATACACTTTTTGTACTGGTAGTAATACGCTAATTACCCTGATGGCTTAGGGTAGTACTACTGTTTTTTACATAAGAATAATATGAGCCAGTATGAAGCAACAGAGGAGAGGTAAAAATGCCGCTTTAGCCTTACTTACCTACGGCTGCTACTATCTGATCGCGGATGTTAATGGCAGAGAATATTCTGCAACTATTTTCGGTCTGATATCTTCAAACCGAAACCTTCATCCTGAGACGCTTAACCTGATACCCACAAAAACCAAATGCCCCTGTTTTTCAGTAAAACAGGGGCAAGCATGCAATAAGCCTATCGACAGGGTTAATAATATTTCCGATAAGTGATCACCATAGCTATACACAAACACAGGCTATGTACGTATGTGGATCACCTACAATCAGGTTGCTAGCTCTAGCTGGTTCTTTACCAGATCAAAGTAAAGGCCCCTTTTAGCAGTAAGTTCTTCATGGGTCCCTTGTTCTGCAATCCGGCCTTTCTGCAATACCACTATATTATCCGCATGGCGAACGGTACTGAGCCTGTGGGCAATGATGACAGCCGTTCTGTTCCGGTTAAAGCGCGCAATCTTTTCAGTAATTTCGCGCTCGTTATTAGCATCCAGCGAACTGCTGGCTTCATCGAAGAATATGTATTCAGGGTTTTTATAAACTGCCCTTGCAATACGCAGGCGTTGTTTCTGCCCTGTGCTCAGGTCTTTGCCTTCGGCCCCGATTTTGGTATTATAGTTAAGGGGCATGTTTTCAATAAACATCCGGGCATTAGCCGTATCAGCAGCATCCATCAAGCGTTTTACGTCCGGGTTTTCATCAGCAATGGCAATATTTCGTGCTATGGTATCCGAAAATATGTGACCTTCCTGCAGTACGGCTCCGCAACGCTTCCGCCATTCCCGGGCATTCAGGTGTTGCAGGTTTGTATTTCCCAGTAGTATCTCACCCTTCTCCGGTTCATAAAACCGTAATAATAGCTTCATAAGGGTAGTCTTACCACTTCCGCTTTCGCCCACTATCGCAGTGGTCTTGCCATAAGGAATGGTCATGCTCAGATTATCCAATACCCATAAGCCTGTGGGATCTCCATAGCGAAAGCTCAGGTTTTTTACCTCAATACCCTGATTTTCAGGAATCGTGAAAGATGAATTTTCCATACTATCCGCATCTTCATCTTTTCTGTTATGAATTTCTCCCAGACGCTCCAGGCTTATTTTTGCATCCTGGGCCTGCTGTATAAAGCCGACAAATTGATTGATAGGCCCATCCAACTGACCAAGTATCTGCGTGGCGGCCATCATCATACCTAAGGTCATATTGCCTTCAATCACTTCCTTGGCAGCCCAAAATGAGATGACAATGGTTTTCAGGTGACTGATGAAAGAGCTGCCGGTGCCTTGAAATTGCTCCAGAATCAAGCTTTTAATGCTTAGCTTAAACAACCGTATCTGCACCCTCTCCCACTCCCAGCGCCGTTGTTTTTCACAGGTATGCAGCTTAATTTCCTGCATGCCCTGTATGAGCCCCACAGTGGCATTCTGATTGTTAGCAGATTCACCAAAGTTCTTATAGTCCAGCTCTTTACGCTTCTTTAAAAAGGCTATTACCCACAGGAAATACAACACACTGGAGATAACGAAAATACCATACATTTCTATGCTGTAGGTAAACATCACAAAGCTGTACACCACCAGGTTTAATAGCGAAAAGACAATAGAGAGAGACTGGGAGGTAAGGAAAGATTCTATACGTGAGTGGTCCCCCATTCGCTGCATGATATCTCCTAAATTCTTCGCATCAAAAAAGCCTAGCGGAAGCTTCATTAGCTTTACCAGAAAGTCCGATAAAACAGAGATATTAATGCGGGTGCTCATATGCAGCATTACCCAACTCCTTATAAGCTCTATGGTGGTAGTACCCAGAAACATCATCACCTGGGCTATCAGTACCACATATACGAAGTTCATGTCATTATTTTGAATACCCTGGTCTACCATCGCCTGGGTCAGAAAGGGTGTTATGAGGGAAAAAATACTCCCCAGCCCAAGCCCTATGGCCAGTTGTAGTATGAGCTTCCAATGAGGAATGATATATTTCAGGTAAAATTTGAGGTTGACACCTTCCTCCTCCTCTTCCACCTCAAAGGTGTAGAACTTAGGGGTAGTTTCGAACAATAAGGCTATCCCCTCATCCTCTCCGTCCGTTCTGGCACTACACCAGGATTTACGAAAGGCCTCTTTGTCCAGCACCCCTCTTTCTCCGTTGGGGTCAGAGATATAGAACTTACCGTTTTTAATTTTATATACTACCACATAATGGTTCTGATTCCAGTGCGCAATGAAAGGCGTAGGCTTTTCCGCCTCCATCATCTCTATGGAGCACTTCACCATCATGGTTCGGAACCCCAGTGTATCGGCTGAGTCACTCAAGTTCAGCAGGTTGGCCCCCTGGCTTCCACGATACACAAGCTTGCGAATGGCAGGTCCGGAGAGGTCTTTGCCATAGTGTTTTGCCACCATTCGCAAACACGTAGGTCCACAATCATTTGAATCTGCCTGCTTATAATTCGGGAATTTTTTTAGTCTTCCAAACATTGTCCTGTCGTTAAGTTAAAGTGGCCCTAAAAGCTCAGCTCCTCACCCATGTAGTATTTCAGTATCTTAATCTTTAGTACTGCGTCGTACCTGCTGCGAAGCAGCTCATTCTCACTGTTCCACAGGTTGTTTTTTTCCGTGGTGTACTCAAACGCATTGATCTGCCCCTTCTGATATTTACTTTCCGCATGAGCATAAGCTACCTGCTGTATAGCATGCTTCTTCTGATTGATCTTATAAGTTTGAAAGGCAGCCTGTGCTTCCACAAATTTCTGATACAGCGTCTGCTTCAGTTGATTCTGTTGATTGAAAGCTTTCATTTTGGCCTTTTCTAACGCCAGACGGGAGTTGCGTAAGCCCTGTTTCAGGCTAGTAGCAGAACTCAGAAAGGGAATGCTGAAATTGAGATTGGTAGACTGGTTGATGTTATCCCTGAATTGCTCTTCATAGGGAACCTGCACAGCTATTAACTGAGGCCCTATTACGTTCTCCTGATACACCGTACCTTCACTTGTCTGCCCCCCATCGGAGGATACGAACCCTATCGGAGTAATGATCGTTTGAGGTTCACCATCTCCTGGCACAACTGACCGGGCCTGGCTGGAATAGAGTGTTCCTACACCGTAGGAAATAGATAAGTTGGGCAGGTAAGCTCTTTTAGCCTGCCGCAAGTCGATTTCGGCCTTTTGAATATCAATGCTGGAGATTTGGGCCTCAGGTTGTACCGAGGCTAGCTTAGCCAGCTCATCAAAGGAGAAGAAGAGAAAGGAACTGTCAGGTTCCGCAATGGTGGGAAACTCCACATCTATTGATTTTTCAGCAGGCAGACCGAGTAATTGCTTTAAAGCTAGTTTGGCTATTAATAAGTTATTCTCAGCCGCCACCGTCTGCACTTCAGAGTTTGTCACCTGTACCTGCAGTTCATAAATCTTTGATTCTGGCAGGCGGCCTGCCCCTATGAGTTTATACGTACGATCCACTTCGGCTTTACTAAGCCGTAGTTGTTTCTGGCTGTTTGTCAGTTGTTCTTTATTAAATAAAATTTGCAGATAGGCATTAGCTATCTGTATTTCCAGGTCACGGTTAGTCTGCTGTGAGGAAAGCTGAGTCGTTTGTTGAGAGAGCCTGGCCTTTTTTAAATTAGCATGCAATTGAAGCCCGTTAAATACCGTAAGCCTTGCATTGGCATTCCAGGAGTTAGAAACTACAGGCTCAGTGGTAAATTGGTTAGTAAAAGGATCGATCGTACGGCCGATACCAACATTCACTGAGGTACCTAATGTAATGGTGGGAACAAAAGCCTTTTTAGCGTAATAAATCTCTAACTCTGCAGAACGTTCAGCAAACGTGTTATCCTGGATCTGCATATTATGCTGCCTGGCATAGGCAATACAGTCTGCAAAAGTCCATATATCCTCCTGAGCCATTAGAGGAAAGGCAGTCAAATAAATAATTGTAAACAGAGTATAACCCAACTTGCTCATATCTTCCTGGATGTATCTGTCGCAAATTGAGAAATACGGCTGTGCGCCTCAATGCGTAGTGCTACCAGAAATAAGCAAACCGGTGTAGGTATAACTACCATCTTTTATTTTACCCGGCAGCCAAAAGTGCCTTTGAGTGAACTAACCGCTTTAAACGGCTGTACATATGTTTTTCAGTGCCCTTTAGCGATGTCGAATTATGTACAGCAGAGAAGCCATACACCTTCATGTCAGAGCTACATTGTTAGGAGTCAGTATGCATATATTGGCTTAGGTTTTCGAAAAATATAGAAGACAAATATGATTATTATCCTGCGAGAGAAACAGCCCTTTAGCAAAAAGCATTACCGTATTATCTAATAGACACTTAGCCCACAAATCGACTTCTTGACCAAACCGTCCGGGGTTCCGGTCCATCACAATAAGATTTGTATTAGATATAGATGTCCTGATTTTTTATAAATGATGAGTCCAAAATGACCTATCGTAAAGTAAGGATTAACAACCTTCATTGGATTGCAATTCATCGTATTTGCAAAGACAAACTAAAGATGAATATTCATCATTCTATTGATATCCTCCTCAAAAAGGTCCGACTTTCGGTGGTTCGACAATTGTACCTTTGGGGACAAAAAAGCTTCGTGGCAAAAGCCGGCAAAGTGCAGTATGTAAATACAAAATATAAAGTGGATGAAATGCACTTAGGCGTAGGTCTGCTATCTGCCTGCTTTGCGCTTGTTTGGTGCCATCCTCATGAAGTTTCAAGAGGAAAATGGCTATCCCTGATCGTTCCGAGATAGCCAATTTTTTATATTGATGAGGCAATTGACATAAAATCTTCTTCAAATTGGTTCGAAAAACGTACCGTAAGCACTGCTGAATCAAAAGCCTTCTTAGTGAAAACTATGAAGGCTTTTTTATTGACTACAGATCAGAAGGTTCCAGGTTTGAATCCTGGTGAGGTCACTATGCCATGACTCAGAAGAGAGATAATTTCTGTCCTTACCCCTGCAAGTAACTCAACTGGATTGAGCAACTGCCTCCTAAACCGTAGGTTTCAGGTCCGAGTCCTGAATGGATCACGATTCGCCTATTAACTTTCAACTCTCTTTATTAGTAAGAAAGGCTTTGTGTTTGCATAAGCTCAGGAGAACTCCTTCATCAGACCCTTTTTCACAAATAGATAATGCTCGGCTTCATCCAGGTCGAGAGCCGTTTTATAAGGCACTTTTTGAGTGTAATATGAGGTGTTTGAAGCATGTGCCTCCTTCCTGAGCATCCTGATCTTATTGCTGTGAAACCGCCGGGTGGTAATGATCTCTTTAAACTTCTTGTATTGCTCCGGCGAGAGCCGTATGTCCCGGTCTGTCAAAACTTTATATGACCAATCATAACTCTTCCGCCTGATGTAGCTTTCCGCCACGGCCTGCTTTATCCTGACAGCCTCAGCAGAGACCATATTACTGTTCTTTATCTCAATTAGGTGTGCCGAGTGATTCCGGAGCTTTCTAACCAGGAAGTCAGGCTCGTAGCGGTGCGGACATACCTGCTTGCCGAATTTGGAAAGATCATTCCTATCATACCATATGGATAGAGGGTGATAAATATATTCGCAGGTATCTTCGATTAGCAAAGCAAATTTCAACTCCAATGTAGAGTCGAAAAAGATCCCATTATACTGTACCTTCTTTGCTTTCTTCTTTTTCATATAGGCTGGCTAATCTCACCTATAAAAGGTAGTCAATGGCTAGGAGAGATACAAGGGCCGCTTTTAGCCAGAGAAACACCCTGTGTACCCTGTTCATTTAATCTGACATACCCATCATCAAAAATCAATTAGGGACTTATCGAGCTGATAGTCTTAGAACACCTTTTGCCAGAACTGCTGCACATTATTAAAAAACTGGGTGGCTCTCCTCTACTGCATATCTTTCCGTTTCGCGGCCGGAGTATGATAGCCAGTTAAAGCTACCTTTTATGTAGAAGTCGTAATCCTTTATTAGCAGCTTCCTATACGAGCCATTTCGACCGGGAAGGATTTCCACGAAATAGGTGGGCAGGCGGACTAGAAAAAAGCGATTCTTATGTATTGCTTCTGCAGTTTTTGAATCGGGAGATCATCAGGGCTAAAATGATTAAGGTAGGTCAGCCTGATTTCAGCGACATTATAAAGGTCATTTACTTCCATAATTAAAAACGTTTGAAAAATGAAAAATTAATTATAGTGCGACCTCCCGGTTACGGTGGACTCAGGGCCGAAAGGAATCGGAATAAATGAAGGCATTTGGGCCGGACTGTCTTTATGCCGAAGTCTTTTGCCAGACAGGAGACCTACCCGGAACTTAGCGCCAAATTGATAGAGAATAGAATCGGGAATAAGCCTTTAATTAGTAAATGACTTAGGGCTTTTTATTATAAGTCCTTATCTTGGTAGGACTGAGAGTATAAATGCTCTTCCGGGTGGTAATTTATTTGGAGTTGGCCAAAAACAGGCTACAACAACCTGAATATCAACCACTTTTGCTTACGCAAATTTACCAAAAACAGGTAAAATACCGCTCTTTGACATGATGAAATCGAGAAAAAGACCAATAGTAAAAAGCACGTTTCTCATTAGCTCACAGCCACTTAGCTCCGAAATCGACTTCGTGAGCTACATCCACTACAATAAGGATTGAAACAGATCCCCAAATGTTGACCCATCGTCTAAAACATGTCCAGCTTCGTGAGCTACATCCACTACAATAAGGATTGAAACAAGGTTGTCTTTATCAATGGTGGTCGTAAGTGGTACACTTCGTGAGCTACATCCACTACAATAAGGATTGAAACACCCCCTATAATATTATGGCAAAAAAAGTTAGGCGTACTTCGTGAGCTACATCCACTACAATAAGGATTGAAACTTACATCGAAACGCAACTAAAGCACGATGTACCCTTCGTGAGCTACATCCACTACAATAAGGATTGAAACCAACCTTCTCTTTCGTGCGCTTGAAATGTGGCTGGCCGCTTCGTGAGCTACATCCACTACAATAAGGATTGAAACCAACCTTCTCTTTCGTGCGCTTGAAATGTGGCTGGCCGCTTCGTGAGCTACATCCACTACAATAAGGATTGAAACTGGATTGGCTACGGGGTAAAACTAAAACATGGAGTCCTTCGTGAGCTACATCCACTACAATAAGGATTGAAACGGTGATGCCAGTTGGCTAAGGGAAGTATTCGAGCTACTTCGTGAGCTACATCCACTACAATAAGGATTGAAACTTAGTTGAACAATCGACTTAAAAACCTCTTTACCAGCCTTCGTGAGCTACATCCACTACAATAAGGATTGAAACGACTCAATGTCTAATGCCTGACCATTACCGTGCTCGCTTCGTGAGCTACATCCACTACAATAAGGATTGAAACTATAAACATCCTCTTCTGACGAGTATGCTTCAGTCCTTCGTGAGCTACATCCACTACAATAAGGATTGAAACCGCTCTCTACTAAGTAATTCCCTTTCAGCAGCCAGTTCTTCGTGAGCTACATCCACTACAATAAGGATTGAAACTTTCATGGTGGATTGATCAGGATACAGGTTGGCCGACTTCGTGAGCTACATCCACTACAATAAGGATTGAAACTGCTAACTTTTTTCACTCTTATCAGGCTACGGGCCACTTCGTGAGCTACTTCCACTACAATAAGGATTGAAACCAGAAGTTTCGATCAGCTTAGTCGGGCCTTCAAATACTTCGTGAGCACTATCCATTACAATAAGGATTGAAACTAAAAGAACCAGTTGTAAAAACACAACAGAACAATTCTTCGTGAGCACCATCCATCAGAACAAGGATTGAAACACCTATTAGTGCATAATGCTTGCCTAGTGTAGATATCTTCATGAACACGATCCATTAGAATAAGGATTGAAACCCTCTCCTGCTTTCGATGACTTGGTCGTTTTCGTGACTTCGTGAGCGCGTCAGCGCGAAGCTTACTTAATAAGTATACCTTCGTAGTAAATCAGACCTATAAGGGTGTTTTGTTGAGGCTATGTGGAAGAAAGTATGAGTTTAGATGTATGGATTCACTTAGATGGTTAGATCTACGATATCTACAAGAACCAATTTGCCAAAGACTCGTTTGTGATGTAAATTTACACCAAACATAGTAGTTATGGCAAGGCAAAGTATCTCCTTTACGGACCCCAACGATGAATGGCTAAAAAGCCAGGTGGATAGTGGCGAATATGCCAGTAAAAGCGAACTTGTCAATGACCTGATCAGACAGGCTCGAAAACAACAGGTTCAGGTAAATTGGCTCAGGGCTAAACTGGAGAAGGCGGAACAAAGCGGTTTTACAGAAGACAGCAAACAGGATATCCTTGCCCAATCCAAATCCAGGCTGAATGGCTGACTACAAATTAGCCAATGAAGCAAAGGAGGACTTAATAAGAATACATCAATACGGGGCCAGAACATTTGGCATGGCCCAGGCTGACAGGTACTTCAACAAACTCTTTGAGTGCTTTGATAAGATTGCCGAAAGGCCTTTCTCCTTTGAATCAGTTGAAACCATAAGAAAAGGCTACAGGCGCTGCACCTGTGGCTCCGATAGCATCTATTTCAAAGTGTCGGACCTAAGCGTAGAAATTATGGCTATAGTAGGTCGCCAGGATGTAGGGGGTATACTTTAATCTTCTACGTTGAATTAGCCCAGGCACCACTACCCTTCCTGCTAGCCGCTGCAGCCTGCATTCTGGCTCAGAATTATGAAGGATTTAGAGCGCCACGCAGTGGGATGGACAGAATGGTGTTTTTCTTATCAGTATTGACTAAATCAGGTAAGTACTAATCCCCAGCCAAGTGAAACGCGTGCCGGGGTCCCCACTAGCCTGCCCGCTAACCAGCGGGTCTGGCAGATCATGGCTATACCCTCCTTGTTAGAAATGTTGACTTTTATATTTCTACAGATGGCGTTGCAATAGGCTACAGCCTGCTATTTTAGTCCAATACTTTCGGGACGATCCAGTCTGGACGAACAGCACCCATTGCATGGCGCCCTTGAACTAAGTGGGGTTCGTATACTAGCGGTAAAGGGCGGCATCATAACCAACCAATTTAATAGTTATACAAGCTTGCTAAGAAAGATTTGTATATACAACTTTAAACTGTTAGTCTTATTTTACTAATTTGAATAGGTTTGTTTATCAAAACGTTGGCTACAATTTATAAAACAGACAAAAAATGGAAGAAATAGTACTTAAATGGTTGAAAATTAATGAAATGAAAGTGTTGAAACAGATCATTATTATTTCCGACCGAAAAAATGGTGAAACTGAACTTGGAAGCATTCTCTACACGAGACCTTTGACCGAAAATTACAACTTCAAGAAACAGCAAGAAGAAGACGAAAAAGAAAAAGACTCCGATTCTTGGTCGCGGCTTCTTCAGGAGTATTCTAAGCAAAAGAACTATCCAAATGACCGAATCGATGAGATAATTCTTGAAGCAGTTAAAAGTTCGTATCCTAAATCAATTGTAAGAAACGACTCTATTCTCTTCAATGTAGATTCAGAGAAAATAGATGTTTTTAAGAATAGGATGGTAATCCCAGCGACTATTTATTTCTCTCCCGAATTCACACATGTTGGCAACTTCTATGATTTTGTCGGAAAAGAATTTAGAGCACCGAAAGCAAATGTCAATGTGTACAGCTTTTTTAAGCCTGAATTCTTAGAGGGACATATTTTTTACGCATCTTATAATGCTTCAGAAGAAAATGTGTTGGAAGACTTGAAAACGGTGGAGTTTAAATAAAAAACTGTAGCCTAACACCTATAAGCAAGCGGGTGAAAATTACTAAACGAAACTATAATACTTTTAACCAATTTTGGTCTCGGCTGACAGGTAAGTAGCCATAAAAGCCCGCCTGCTCATAGCCAAACCGTTGTGCAACATTAAAAAAACATAGATGAAAATAAATAGACTTTCTTCATCTCACGCGGGCAATCAACCTATAAGGGTCTTACAGCATAATGTGATATTTCAATTTGAGACTACAAACCCAACTTTCATTGAATTATCAAAAACAGTTATTAAGGAGAAAGGACTGCAGGCAGGAATTGGGTATTATATAAACGACAAATCAATTCTTGAAAAAGTTGATGGGCACGAGCAAACCCCTTTTGTAAATGAAAAGGGAAAAATATATGTCCATGAAACCTTCTTATCCTATGTATGGTGTGTTTGTTACTCAATGCTCATTCTATATGAAGAAGCTATCGCAAAAACCAGTCAGAACCAAGTTTCAAAAACAATCTTGCATGAAATTGACACTCAAAAAATTGATAAAGCACAAGAATTGTTTGACTATGCAAAATCGCTAATCGTTAGTTTCATTCCTTGGAATAAGGATACCTTGCCCAACCCTGAAGAATACTCAACAGATGATGCTTTATACATAGAAAAAGCAAACGGTCTATTTATCTATGCCATGAACTTTATTCTATGCCATGAATTTGCTCATATTGAACTTGACCATATAGAAAATAAAAAACAAGGACAAAACACAAAAGCCGACATACTCAAATTTGAAAAAGAAGCAGATTCAAGGGCAATGGAATTAGTTTTAAGTGGCTTAACAAACAAAACGAAACTATCATCTGAAATCGGAGTATTGATGGGACTTTGTAGTATGTTGTTTTTTAAACAGAAGTCTGAAACAACAACACACCCCGCAACTGACGACAGAATGCATGAACTAATTGAAAAAGTTAATGCAGTAGATTCAGACCCTCATTGGGGAATTGCTGTCCTTGCTTTCAAACTTTGGGATAATCAATTTATGAAAAACTTTAATTGGCCTAAAGAAGTACATAATCTGAAAGAACTTTACGACAAAATGCGTGAAGAAATAAAAAAAGAAAAAAACAGCAGCTTACAACGTATATAGCTTATGGCGGGTGAGCTGCTACCAGCAAGGTTTTCGCCCCCCTTGGTGCAAGCGTCTCGCTTGTACCGGGCAATCCTTAGATTGCAACTTTGCACACTGTAACAGATAAAGATTTACTCTATGCGATGATAACTATCAGCCTGCGAGTTTTAGTCCAAGCGCGACGCTTGAACTAAGTGGGGTATATGCTTGCGCCAAAGGGGCTTTATCTAATAAGATTACTATAATTTACTTGTGTATAAGGAGCTAAACCCCCTTATACACAAACATTAATTATGTTTTTAAAAGATTTATATGTTGAAATAGAAAAGATAATTTATCCGAATCATCCAACATGAAAAACTGACCGGGCTTAATCTTAAACTCATGGCCGTGGGTGTGAGAAATCCATAAATCATAATAAAATCGCTCACTTGATGATAAGTGTTTTTTCTTACTTGTTTTACTTTTAATTGAACTAATCACATCTCTTTTTTCATCAATATCAAACTCATTGTCAAATTTCATTATTTCGGTGGGAAAGATATATTTGAATAATTTTTTTATGGCATTTACTTTTGTGTATTTGGAATATTTAATTGATAACTCATTCTCATATAATTCTAAAATTTTCTTTAACGTATTTAGCGACATTAATAGGTACTCCTGGCTAATGTTCAATCTTTTGTTGCTCTGAGCCTCCCTTTTGTTCGGCCCTGCTGTAGCTAAATAAAATGAATTCACAATTAGATTATTGTGAAGTAGAAGGTTCCTTGTTGCTTTTATTTCTTTTAAATGATTAATATCGTTATCGTCAATTATTTCACTATCAATATCAGCAGCTTTACAAAAACATGTCAGAACTTCTTCTAGGCTTTTATAGGTGATCGAGGTTACTTTTTTTTCAATGGTATATACCAATGGATTTCCGTTTAATAGTTGTTGCTTTGGTATTGATTCATCTTTAATATTGAGTTTGTCAGGTATATAATAAAATAATATCTTTAATGTATCACTCAACGAATTCTCAAAGGATGATACTCCTAGTGCAAATAATCCTTCAAGAACAATACTATCTAAAGCTCCAGTTTTTTCTATTATTTTTTCAATTCTCGATATTGCCTGACTAATAGGTTTAATTAATTCACGTTTTTGTAACAAAATGGGCTTCTTCATTTTCGTATTATACTTTTACTAAAAACTATATTTTTACGCGTAAGGGATAGAGCCATTGTCTGAGCCACGGCCTTAGCCGGGGCGAGTAGTGATAGCCCGACCCGGCTGCCATTAGCAGACGGGACACGCCCAAATCCCCTTCTTCCTCCTCTCCAAAATTACCTCATTAATTTACTGTTTTCTGTATCGTTCGGAAACCCAAACCCCGCTTTCGGAAAGAAAACTTCCGGGGAAAGCGGGTGGTGAGCATATTAAACCGGAAAAACTATGAACCACCCATGCAAGACCGAGCGATAGCGGCCATTGGCAGGCTGCAACTGAAACAGAAACAGAACCTGGAGCCCTGGCAGCTTTATGCGGAGAGTATAAAGCCGGGGCAAAGCCACTGGATGGTAACGGCGGACTTTGCGCTGCAGCCGGACGGGACGGTGGAGTATGCGACATGCGATATATACAGGGCCAGCGATGATAACTACCTGGAATACGGCTACCGCAAAGGCTCGGCACGGGGTGGCGACATTACGCTGACAACCAAGTTTGGGGACTTTACTAAAAAAATGAATACGCTGGTGCAAAACCAACTACCCGCACTGGTGGCGGTGGCGGAGAAACATGCGCCTAAGGAAGTGGGGCTATTTCGCAGCCTGAAAAAAGCCTTTGAGGAGCAGCAGGAGGCAATACTGGCGGCTTTGCAGGAGAAATATGACAGCCTTGGGGATAAAACGGAGCAGAACAAGGCGGGCTTTACCGTGCGGATGGTGGAACCGGACGGCACACTGAGGCCGCTGACGCACTACAAAACGATACAGCAGCAACTGGAGGGGCACGGCCTTACGGGCAAGTATGAGAAGTACAGCAAGAAGTCCCTGGCGAAAAAGAAGGTGTGCAGTGTGTGCCGGGAGCAAAAGCCCGAGGTGTATGGCTTTGCTTCGCCCTTTAAGTATGCCACGGTGGACAAGCCGGGCTTTGTGAGCGGCTACTTTGACCAGCGGCGCAACTGGGCAAACTACCCGGTGTGCAAGGACTGCGCGCTGGAACTGGAAGTAGGCAAAACGTATGTGGTAAATGCCCTGCAGAAGCGTTTTCACCATCGCAATTTTTATATGATACCAAAGGCGGTAATGCCCATGGACGAAGACACGCTTAGCTATGCGGTGGACCTGGTGGCAGATATGAAAGACCCGGAAAAGGAGGATAACAGGGTGGTGACGGAGGATGCTCTGGCGGAGGTGGCGAAGGATGAGGATAACAGCTTTACGCTGAACCTGCTCTTTTACGAAGAAAACCAGACGACGAAGGCGATTACGATAAAGCTGATGCTGGAGGAGATACTGCCCTCTCGCTTCCGGCTGATGTTTAATACAGTACCGAATGAAATTAATGGGCATGCACTCTACAAAAATGCCCGCTACGATACAAAGAAAAAGACGACGAGCGACCTGCGCTTTAACTTCAGTCACCTGTATAGCCTTTGGCGGGGCAATGACTACTACGCGATTACGCAGAAGGTATTTATGGGTGAACCGATAGACCGGGCGGAGTTTTTTGCGCGGGTGATGCACCGTATACGCGAGCAGCATGCCAATGCACTGACGGGTAAAATGCACGAAAACACGCGCACTACGGTGCTGAAGGCCCACATAGTAATGCGCTACCTGCAAAAGCTGGGGGTGCTGCAGGACATGGTGGCGGAAACAATGAACGACTCAATCTCTACACAATATACTATGAGCGAACCAAAGAAAAGGGCCTTTGACATGGCCAAATTCAAGGCTTTCCTGGAAGAAAAAGCAGACTTTCTGACCACTAAGGAGCACCAGGGTGTATTTGCGGTGGGCGTACTGATCCGCCTGCTGATCAACATACAGAAACGGGAGCTGAACAATACGCCGTTTGCCAAAAAGTTTAAGGGCTACCACCTGAACTACCAGGACATTATGCGGCTGTACATGGACACGCTGGATAAGCTGAACCAGTACCAGCACTTTTACATCTATGGGGAGCTGAAGGAATTTATTGCGCTGAACTTTTCTACGAATGCGAAGAGGCTGAAAACGATGGACCCGAACGAGCTATCCTTTTACCTGGTAGCGGGGCTGGAGCTGGGGCAGCACTTCCGCACCGATCCTGAAGAGGCAGACACACACGAAATAGAAACTGAAATCGCATAAGAGATACACAATGAACACGATAAACAACCGCACAGAACTGCTATTTCTTTTTGAGGCAGAAAACACGAACCCGAACGGGGACCCGATGAACGAGAACCGCCCGCGCTACGATGCGGAGGACAGCACGGCACTGGTGAGCGATGTGCGCCTGAAGCGTACCATCCGCGACTACTGGCTGGAATACAAGGGCTACAACGGGGAGAATGGCAAGGACATATTTGTAAGAGAGACGAGCTATGAGGGGGATAAGGGCGAGAAGTTCATCGTATCCGGTAAGCGCCGGGCGGAGAAGTTTAAAGACAGTAAGGACAAGGTGCTGGAAGAGTGCCTGGACGTGCGGGTGTTTGGTGCGGTACTGCCGCTAAAGGGTGATAGCCTGACCTTTACCGGGCCGGTGCAGTTTCAGATGGGCCGCTCACTGAACAAAACGGAGGTAACACCAGAGCAGGGCACGGGTGCCTTTAGTAGCGGAGATGGCAAAAAGCAGAGCACTTTCCGTATGGAGTACAAGCTGCCCTATGCGCTGATTGGCTTTAACGGCATCATCAATGAAAAGGCGGCGCAGTATACGCACATGACGGAGGAGGACCGCGCGCTACTGATGGAGGGGATATGGGAAGGTACCAAAAACCTGATCTCCCGCTCGAAGTACGGGCAATTTCCGCTGCTGATGGTGGCCATACACTATAAAGACTCTTACCAGATAGGCAGCCTGCGCCAGCGGCTGCAGGTGAAAAGCAATGAAGGGGTAGCGGAAAAGATGATCCGCAGCACGGAGGACTATACGCTGGATGTGAGCCGCCTGCGTGAGGCGATCCGCGAAGTGGCGGACAAAATAGACCATGTGGAGGTGCGTATAGACAACCGCCTGCAACTGGTAGATGGTGATGAGAAAATAAAGTGGACAAGCAAAAACTACCAGGCGAATGAACTCTGAGGAAGTACTGGCATTCACCCTGCGCGGGGAATACGGGCACTTCCGCAAGTTTAACACCACCACCTCTCCGCTGAGCTACAGCCTGCCGGGGCCTACGGCTCTGGCGGGGCTGATGGGGGCGGTGCTGGGTATAGAGCGCGAAGACAGCGGGGGCAAGCTGCCGGGTGGTGGGGAGCCCTTACGCGAAGCCTTTTCGCCGAAGCGCTGTCGCTGGGCCGTGCAGGTCATTCATCCCGTAAAGAAAGTGTACATCGGCTTTAACCTGATCAATACCAAGGCCTTTGCCGACTACTACAACCTGGACGGCCGGGCGAACAAGGGCCGCACGCAGGTAGAGTTTGAACTGCTGAAAGACCTGGCCTACCGCATATACCTGCAGTGGGACCACCCCCGTCGCGATGAACTGGCGGAGCGGCTGTCTGTGCGCAGGCACCACTTTACGCCCTACCTGGGCCTGAGCCAGTTTACGGCTGAGCTGGACGGTGAGGGCACAGAAAAGCTAAAGAAGGTGAGCGGAGATGATGAGTTTGAAGCATGCCACTCGGCTATAAACCTGAGCCTGCTGGAAGGGGAAGGGAGGCTGATTGATTTTGGAGATGAGCAGCACTACCATACCGATACCCTGCCGCTGGAAATGAACCTGCAGCGCGAGATAGGCCGCTACGGCGAGGTACTGCTGGAAACGCACGGCAACCCCATAAAGGTAAAGGGCGCAGAACTCTACCGTACCCAGACCGGGCAGCATATTCATTTTTTATAATATGAAGCACATCTGGTCACACCCCGGCGTACCCCTCATCCACCACCTGCGTCAGGTGGCGGATGAATGCGAAAGACTGGCAAAGAAGCTTTACGGGACGGAATTCGGTTTGGGGCCGCACCTGCCGGCCCTTTGCCGGATAGCCGGGGCCTGCCATGACATCGCCAAGGCTACGCGTTACTTTCAGGCCTACATTCGGAATCCCCATAAGGTGCACAGCCACCTGAAAAACCACGCCCATCCCTCTGCCATTATCGCCTTTTGGCTGGCAGAGCGGTACCTGCAGCAGCAAAATGCGGATGGCTTGCTGCAAATATGGGGGCCGCTCTTTGTATACACGGCCGTGCGTAGGCACCACGGCAACCTGAACGACCTGAGCGCAGATGTGGCGCTGGCGGATGCGGATGTGTCTGACCTGAAAGATCAGTTTGCCGCCATGCCGGAAGAGGCTGGCCTGATGTTGGGGGAATTGCTAGGCGAAACACTAACGTTACCGGAATGGCCGGAGCTGATGGATGAGTTACAAAGTGATGCGTTTCATGCTCAATTGCTAGGCAAGAAATACCTCAAACACAAAAGGGTATGGGGAAAGATAAAGCCGGAAGAAAAGCTTTTGTGGTTCTACGGCCACCAGGCCATATACGGTTGCCTGCTGCAGGCCGATAAGCAGGATGTGATTGTGGGTGAGAGGCAAGGGCTACCGGGCTTACCCTTTAAAGCGATTAATGAATATAGAGAAGAAAATGGGTGGAATGAGTTTAAGAAAGGGCTGAGGCAAAAACAGAACCAGGCCTACTTCGAAAGCCTCCAAAATCTGGAAAAGGTGTACAGCCCGGAGCAGCACTTTTACTCCATTACCCTACCCACCGGGCTGGGCAAAACGGTAACAAGCATGGCCCTGGCGATGAAGCTGGCAGAGTTGAGCGCCGTAGACGACCCCCGAATCATCGTGTGCATTCCGTTTACCTGCATCATAGACCAGAACGCGCAGGTATACCGGGACATCCTCGGCGAGGGGTCGGATATGTTCCTGACCCATCACCACCGGGCAGAGCCTGCCTACAAAACATCGGAAGACGAGCTGGACGAGGACAAGAGCCAGTTTATGATAGAGACCTGGCAGTCGCGCGTAGTCGCTACCACCTTTGTGCAGTTGATGGAAACCCTGTTCAGTGCCAACAAAAGCATGCTGCTGAAGCTACCGGCCTTTGCCAATGCCATCGTGGTGCTGGACGAGGTGCAGCAGATCCCCTGGAAGTACTGGAAGCTATTTAACAAAGCCTGCCATGCCCTGAGCCAGCTTTGCGGCACCCGCTTTATCCTGCTTACGGCCACCCAGCCCCTCATCTTCACACCCGGCGAGGAAATCACAGAGCTGGTGCCGGACTACGGGCAGTACTTCCGCTTCTTTAACCGAACGCGGCTGCACAATAAGCTGAACACGGAGGTAAGTAAAGATGCCTTTTGGCAGGACATTATGGAGTATGGAAAAGAGCATAAGGACAAAGACCTGCTCGTAATCGTGAACACCAAAAGGACAGTACGGGAGACTTATGCTTTTTTAAAGGATAATTGGGGAGACGGGCACACGACCTTCCGCTTCCTCAGCACCTACGTTACCCCGCGCCAACGGAAAAAGGTGATAGATGAGGTGAAGAATAAGAAGTACAAAGGAAGGCTCGTCCTCATCACCACCCAGCTCATAGAAGCAGGCGTAGACATCAGCATGGGGGCCGTATTCAGGGAGCAGGCACCGCTGGACTCCATCATACAGGCCGCAGGCCGGGCCAACCGCTATAACAAGCAGGACCGGGAGGCAGACGTTTTTCTTTATAAAATTAAAGAGTGGAAAAGCGGTACTTCGAAAGTGTACGGAGGCCCGCTATTAGACAAAACCAAATCGGTACTAAAGCATTACGCCGAAATACCGGAGAAGGATTACCTTCAGATTATCCAGGCATACTTCAAAGAAGTCCGACAGTTTGCCGATAATGCAGACGAAGATCTGCTCAATAACATGGCGGCCATGGAGTTTGGCGAGGTGGGTAAGTTTGAGTTTATAGAGGAGCGTGAAACGGATAGCGTATTCGTACTGCTGGACCATGAAGCACAGGAAGTCTGGGACAGGTACGCAACCCTGATGGAAGATGGAAAACTAAAAGGCCACGAGCGTAAAAAGGCATTCCGCCCGTTCCGCAACTTCTTCTACGACCACGTCATCAACGTACCTGTAAAAGATGCCGCTCAAACCGTAGGCCGCAGCATGGAGAAACAGCACGGTTTTTTTGTGATTGAGGTAGGTGAGTTTTATGATGAGGAAATGGGGTTTATAATTCCTGAGAAGGCTGAAAAAGAAGAAAAGAAAGGAGCGATGATACTGTAAGCTGGCCTTAAAGCACAATCCCCGCTGCATAGCAGCCTGTCCGTCAACTGACGGAGGGTCCCCCGGCTACTAGCAGAAAGACTGCTTAAAGCGACCTCTGGGAATGGTAGAGAGATGGCTAAAGAGATGCAGTAAATCCCCTCCATGGAGGGGCAGGCGTACAATATTGCTTATGAAACAATAATATTCCGTCCGGGGTGGGTTTATGCAGACACCCTGCTAAAAGCAGTTGTGGGTATAGTAGCAGAGTGCCAGACGATGGGGGCCCCGCTATTCAGCGGGGACAGGTGCTTACCTGATTTATTAGTTTAAGAAAAAATGGAAACCACAGACACAAAACCACATACTATACAGACCACCACGCTGCGCTTTCCCGATCTGCGCTTGCAGCGGCGGGAGGCGGCGCAGTTGCGCGGGTACTTCGGCAACCTGTTCCGGGAGCATAGTCCGCTGTTGCACAACCACTACGAGGACGGCAGCCTGCGCTATGGCTACCCGCTGGTGCAGTATAAAGTCATCAAAGGCGTGCCCACCCTGCTGGGGCTGGAAGAAGGCGCCGGGCTGCTTACGGAGCTATTCCTGCAAGTGCGCGAGCTGGACATAGCCGGTACCCACTACACCATACAAGGCAAAGACCTACGGCAGGAAAAGGTAGCCATAGGCGTAGACCCCTCCGGACTGCACCAGTACACCTTCGTAAACCCCTGGCTGGGCCTGAACGAAGCCAACTACCAGAAATACAAAAAGGCCAGCCCGGAAGAGCAGCAAAAGCTGCTGCAGCGCGTCCTTACCGGCAACATCCTCAGCTTCTACAAAGGCATGGCCCTGCGCCTCTCACCCGATGAGCGCATCCTGCTCACCGCCAAGCTCAGCCCAAAACGCATCAACTTCAAAAACCAGGAAATGCTGGGATTTACGGGGGAGTTTACGACCAATGCTTTGCTGCCGGGTGCGGTGGGGCTTGGGAAAGCGGTTAGTCGGGGATTTGGGGTGGTTTCTTTTAATGGTTAATGGTTAGTTGTTAATTAGTGTCAATCCCTGAATAGCACTAGTCCCCGTCGTATGACGGGGCCCCCATCGGTGAGGTACGCTGTTGGGTATTGCTAGCTACTTAAGCTATCATCTACACACTAACTGCCGCGAGGCTCTACCGTGAGTCATCTTTAGGCATCATCTTCAGCCTCTTTACTTTATCTTCATAGAGATTCCTGTAAGCGGCCTTTAGCTGGTCTTTTAAGAAGGAGCGGTCAATAAGGGAATGAATCAGGTCGGTGGGGGTTGTAAACTCTGCAATAATCTTTTTGATCCGTGACTCCCTGATGCCGATTAGATGGCCAAATTCATAAAAATCCTGGTAGGTATAAAAGCCATAATCGTCATAGGTTGTTGAAAAGCGATCCTTAAACAGGGTCAGTGCCATGTCCGATTCACTTGGCGAATGGATACGGGTACACAGCAGGTCATATACTGGCGTAAGCACATAGTCTCCCTGCGCGGATTGTATGGCCGAGAAGTTCTTTAGGTGGGCATCTCCGTTTGAGAATATATAATTGAATAGGATCAGGCGAAAGAACTTCTCCATTTCTATTCTGTGTGTAGGGATATATTGCTTGATCAGCCCGGCAATTTCTTCATAGGACAGGTCGTACTTATAGTTTGTTCCGTGCGTTTCTGAAGTCATTTGCGCTATCTGAGCAAAATCTTCCTGCTGCCGCTTACTGTCGCTGGTTTGATCGAATCTGCGTACAAGGTAAGCCGGGGTTTTATCATTAAAGTAGACTAGTGCATTTGGAGGTACGCTGAGTTTAAATGCCTGTTTTGCAATCTGCATGGTCAGGTGCTCATTTGCCGGGGTTTGATCCAGGTATTTAAACGTTCCTACGGGTATGGGTTTAAGAATATATTGACCACTTTCTTTGGTAAGCTGAAGCACATTGTCTTCCAGGCTCAGGGAATACTTTACCTGTACGCCGGATATGGATATTCTCTTAGTTTGATCCGGAAAGGCTTCTGACTCATCTGCATACGGAGAGGGGAAAGGTAAAACTGAGCTTACTTTCTTCCTATCAAATAGTTCTTTGCGGCATTTCGTGCAAAAATCTCTCTCGCTTTCCTTTAAACACCCCCTGCAGGTCATGATGATAATGCTTTAATGGTAATGGAACCTATCGTATCGCTGCCCGCCGTTTTAAGTAGAAGGCTGAAGTGGTCATCCTCATCAATTTTTAATAGCCTGCATTGTGTTTGCCGGTTTACGCCTTCTGACAACAGGCCGAAGAAAAAAGGGAAAAGCACTTCTGACCGATAGGGTTCCGGGGCTTTGGGCATAGTCAGGCTGATGGCAAATGTATCGGGGTTGTTGAGATACTCCTTATCATACGAAAAAATATACCCCTCCCCTTCGGTCTTCTCCAGCAAACCCGCCAGCAAGCCATTATTGTATACCTGCGCCTTTTTACTCATTTGATCACATCAATGGTAAGTTCCAGTCCCAGTACTTCGCACAGGTTCATCAGGCTGGCCAATTCCGGATTAGCCAGTCCTTTTTCTATATCACGCAAGGTGCGCTCTGATATGCCTGAAATCTCCCCCGCGTCTTCCTGCGTGATCCTGAGAAATTTCCTGCGCTCTTTTATTACTTCTCCTATTTCCTTGATATCCATATCCAGCAATATTCTGCCGATTTTAGGTAAAAGTACGGCTAATGCTCCATCAAAGCAATAAATCCGGCAAAGTACTGCCGGATTCGTTGTTTGTAGACTATTTACAGGATCATACTTCGTCAATTCGGCATTATTCTGCCGATTTGCTAATTCTCCAAGACTAGTTAAACAGCCAATTTCTGCTAGACAATAACTCATTAATGCTTTGGGATGATAAAATGCCGTGTTGGGAAAACGCTTTTCAGCTTCTCCTTTACTTGCCCTTATTTTAATTGAACAGGCTAAAGTCATTTCGAGTATGAGACATTCATTAAGGAGCTTGCTGCTGAGCATTGCAATATTATTTATAGTTAGCTGTCAGGGCACTACGGATTCCGATGTATCGCCCACGTCGCCTCCGCCGCCCCTGCCCTCTCCCACTTGTATAGATACTAATTGTTCAGACTACTACTCACAGGCTGCTGCTCAGGCGGCGTATGATGCAGACCCGGATTGCAGGGGCGATCTGGATGCTGATAATGATGGCATTGCCTGTGAAGAACCGGGCAACAGCGTAACGATATGCCCCACCACAGCCAATTGCGGCTGCTCCAATAAAAACAAAAGCCCCTGCGAAACCGACCCTTGCTGCCGCTGGATAGTAGGGACGGGGTGTAAGTGCAGATAAATCCAGCCTTTAAACAATACTTAATATTACTAATTAGCACTAGTCCCCGCTGAATAGCGGGGCCCCCAACGGTGAGGTACGCTGTTGGGAATTGCTAGCTACTTAACCTATAATCTACACACTAACTACCGCGAGGCTTTTTTTTGTCTTAGAAATAAATTTTAAAAACTAGAATTATAAAGAAAATGGATTTACTGAAATACGAATATTTGGATTCACCCGAAGGATCATATAATCATACTTTAGGTAAGCTGGTAAGAGATATAAGATATTACACTAGTCAAGTGCCAATTGAAAAATTTAAAGAAGCAATGCCATCTTTGAGACTAGTAGAATCTAAACTCCAAAAGTATGATGAGGAAATCATGAATGACAGGCGTAATTATATAGATGAAATAATGGATGCACTGGAAAAGGAATCTGAGATAGAGGAAAAGCTATTTGAGGATTTTGAATGGGCAGCTAAATCTATATTATTAACCCTTTTTGATAAAGACTTTGATTTGAGTGATTATTCCTATGAGCTAAAGAAGAATAGAGGTGTTTATTGGCTTGAGTTTTACGGAAATGTGAATATAAATGACAAAGTTTTATTGGTGGTGAAAGAAGTTTTTAAATCTGTATGCTATAAATATGGAATAGTCTTTATTGATGGGTATTTAAAGGAGTATAGAGATCTATACCTGAACTAAATGGGGAAGTTTCAATAATATAAAACTAATTACTATCGCGGGGTTGTACCCCCTGGTTCCCATTCTATGCGAAGTGGTACCGGGCCGCGTCCGACTTCGCGAAGCCAGTATTAAAAGAAACAGATCAACGAGAACATAGAATAGTAATCTCTTTTATAAAATGTTGAAGATTCCTTCTTACAATCCTGAAGTATATGATAAAGTTAGCCAGCTAACGGGGCTGAATTTCAAAGCGCAGTTAAAAGATAGTGGTATTGAGTTTAGAAAAATTTATAAAATGACTGATATGCTAAATGAAGAGATTAGCTACCTATTGGTTACTGATAAGTTGGGTGTAGTTTTTAAAAATAGAGATGAATTTTTGGATAAGTTCATATTGCAACTCAGGAGCAGATTAGCTGATTTAAACCAAGAGCTTGAATAACTCAGAGAGCAGGAAAGGCAATCATTCGTAGATGAGAATCATATTTTTATGGAGCATGAAAGAATTGGCTATACAGGTGATAAGCATGTTAAACTTTTGAATCGAATGAGAGAGTTGAAGGGCAAGTAGGGGATTTAATGCATACAAGCCAGATATAACCTCCGCAGGGTTGTCAATTGCATGGTATACACCCATTGTCGTCTATTATGAGAAGTTGTCCCCAATGAATCCTACGGCGTACATTGCGAGAGTGAAGGATGTCCAAACAAAAAGCATCTAGAATGAGAAAAATAGACGTTTACATAGGCGAAATAGAAACACAAATTGAATTTGCTAAGCTGTCATATGCTTTTTTCTTAAAATCTTATGAAGATGATGCCGTATTGCCATCATTTATGAGTATCCATCATTTTCTCATTCATGTTTCTAATATTGATAAACTACTGGATGTTAGAAGTAATAATTTTAGGAAAGAAGTTTTTGGAGATCAACTCATACAAATTGATATAAGACAATTTAGGAGGTTAAGAAATCACTTAGAGCACTTTGATGAAAGACTTGATTCTTGGATAAAAGAATATGATGATCATACATTTTTTGATATGAATTTTGTGACTGGCACAAGAGGTTATCCAGATAAGGCATCTTTAAGAGCTCTTGACGGGATGAATTTTAAGTTTCAAGGAGAAAATTATGATTTAGAATCTCTATATAATTCAATCCTTGAATTGGCTATAGAAATTAATAAATTAAGTGGCTAGAATTTTCAATAATAAACTTTCTATCTCATCCCCACCATTTGCCTTTCTTGAAAGGCAGTAAGTTGAAAACTTACAAAAATGGTAATCACGAGTTACGCTGTCGCTAAACCCGCGATAGTGGCTGGGGAACTTCTTAAACCTTATTCTTTCCTCAGTTATTATCAATTTATAAATGCACCTCTACCTAAACACCTACGGCACCTACCTGCACATCAAAGACCAGTTGTTTGAAGTGCGGGTGCCGGAGTCCGAAGGCAGTAAGCAGTATCAGAAGCACCATGTGGCCGCGCAGAAGGTGCGGACGATTGTGATGACCACTTCGGCGGCGCTGAGTACCGATGCCATTAAGCTGGCGATGGCGCACCATATCGATATTGTGTTCCTGGAGCGGGGAGGGCAGCCCTTTGGCCGGGTGTGGCACAGCAAGCCCGGCAGCACTACGCGCATCCGCAAGCGGCAACTGGAGGCGAGCCTTTCGGAAACGGGCCTGCGCTGGGTAAAGAACTGGACGCTTCGGAAGATGCAGAACCAGGCGGACTTTCTCTTTGATTTGCTGCGGCACCGCCCGCATCTGAAAGCCAGCTTTACCGAAAAGCGGGAGCGCATAGCCGAACTGCAAAAGTCCGTGCAGGACCTGGAAGGCGACCGCACGGCGGATGTGGCGGACAGCCTTCGCGGACTGGAAGGCAGCGCGGGCAGACTCTACTTTGCCGGACTCAGCGAAGCGATACCCAGCGCATGGGCCTTTAAAGGCCGGAGCAGCCGACCGGCCAAAGACCCTTTCAACGCCTTCCTGAACTACGCCTACGGCATCCTGTACAGCCGGGTGGAAAAGGCACTGATGGTGGCGGGGCTGGATCCCTATACCGGCTTTCTGCACCGCGATGATTATAACCAGCTCAGCTTTGTGTATGACTTCATAGAGCCCTACCGCATCTATGCCGATACGGTGGTGTTCAGGCTCTTTTCCGGTAAAAAGGTAAACCAGCAGCATACCGATGAGCTGAGCGTGGGCTACTCGCTGAATAAGGAGGGCAAGCAACTGCTGGTAGCGGCCTTTACGGACTACCTGGATGAGGACACCATACGGGTGCTGAACCGCAACCAGACAAGGGCCAATGCCATGCAGGCCGAAGCCCACGGCTTTGCGAACAGCCTGCTGGAAAAGGATGACGACTATGAAACGGAAGACTACTGATGATCTGCTGGGTACTATACGATATACAGGACAATAAGGCGCGGCGCAATGTGGCCAAATACTGCAAGCAGGCCGGCCTGTACCGCGTGCAGTATTCCTGCTTCCTCGGTACGCTAAACGGCCACGAAAAAGACACGCTGGAACTGCAGATAGAAGAAGAAATAGATGAGGAAGTCGATAAAGTCTACATCTTCCCAATGAACAAATCGGAGCTGCAATCCTGCATACTTATGGGCCAGGCCTTTGACAAAAAACTGGTGTCGGATGAGGTAAGGGCGCTGTTTCTATGAGTGCCTGTATCAGCATAACACCCTCGCACATTATACAATATTTGTATTGTCCGCGCTTTACCTGGTTTGAGTACGTGCTTACGCTGCCGCAGTATGAAGAGAAGCAGCATAAGGTCATGCGTGGACGCGAGCTGCACGACCGCAAACTGGAGGAGAACAAAGGCTACCTGCGCAAACGTATTGGCGTAAAGGACAAGCAGGAAGACATCTACCTGACCAATGGCCTGCTGCGCGGCCGGGTAGACGAGGTGCTCACCCTGCAGGATGATACGCTGGCCCCGCTGGACTATAAGTTTGCCCGCTACGAAGGCAAGCTGTACGATACCTACAAGACGCAACTCTACTGCTATGCCTGGCTGATAGAGGAAAACTACGGCGGAGAGGTGAACCGCGGCTACATCGTATACACCCGCAGCAAAAACAAACTGCTGGAAGTGCCCGTAGCCCGTAAGGATGTGGAGAAGGTAAAGGCGGCTGCGGACAGCATAAGGACCATTATCGGCGGAAAGACTTACCCAAAGGCTACCAAATACAAAAAGCGTTGCCTATCTTGTACCTACCGGAACGTTTGCACGCAGTAGCACTTCCTCCGGGTGGCAATTTATTTGGAGATGGTCGAAAACAGGCCGTAACAAACTGACTTTCAATTACTTTAGCTTACGCAAATTTGCCAAAAACAGGTAAAATACCGCTCTTTGACGTACTGATTTTGAGAAAAAGGCCGATAGTAAAAAGCACGTTTCTCATTAGTTCACAGCCACTTAGCTCCGAAATCGACTTCGTGAGCTACTTCCATCATAATAAGGATTGAAACTTCCAGCGCCGAAAAAAGCACTGAATGGCCTGGGCCTTCGTGAGCTACTTCCATCATAATAAGGATTGAAACACTATGAAGGGTTCAGTATTATCCATCGCGATGCGCGCTTCGTGAGCTACTTCCATCATAATAAGGATTGAAACTCGGGCCAATTACTATTAATCCACTTCACAATATTGTCTTCGTGAGCTACTTCCATCATAATAAGGATTGAAACTAGTTTCCTACATAACCGGCTGAATATTCACCAAGCTTCGTGAGCTACTTCCATCATAATAAGGATTGAAACTAGACAGATCCTTATAATCGTGGCTAACTCTAATATCTTCGTGAGCTACTTCCATCATAATAAGGATTGAAACGCACTTTTAATGGATTTGGATCCGCCTGACGGGTCAATCTTCGTGAGCTACTTCCATCATAATAAGGATTGAAACGAGCCTATCAGATAACTTGCCTATACTAATCCCATACTTCGTGAGCTACTTCCATCATAATAAGGATTGAAACCGCTAACAAAAAGCTCTAACACTGTATGTGTTGAGCTTCGTGAGCTACTTCCATCATAATAAGGATTGAAACTTGATCGAAGCGAGGCAAAGCCAAAAGAAGAACCCACTTCGTGAGCTACTTCCATCATAATAAGGATTGAAACCTCACGTCCATAACATTAAGAACGCGGACGAACTGCTTCGTGAGCTACTTCCATCATAATAAGGATTGAAACTAGACACCATCGACATAAGCCATATAAAGTACTCTGACTTCGTGAGCTACTTCCATCATAATAAGGATTGAAACTCAACTACATTAATTCAGGCAGCCGGCTAATTCCGGCTTCGTGAGCTACTTCCATCATAATAAGGATTGAAACTGAAGGTGACTAAGGGAGGTGTAACAACGCATGATTCTTCGTGAGCTACTTCCATCATAATAAGGATTGAAACACTTAAAACAAACAAAGTCACCTTTCATGTTAGTAGACTTCGTGAGCTACTTCCATCATAATAAGGATTGAAACTTGAAAGCTTAAAATTTAAGAACAGTATTGAAGTTCTTCGTGAGCTACTTCCATCATAATAAGGATTGAAACCCATTATCTGCTAAGTTTTGCTTTGAAGCCTACCGCTTCGTGAGCTACTTCCATCATAATAAGGATTGAAACAATCATAGATCAGCCGGGGGATGGCTTTGTTCTTCCTTCGTGAGCTACTTCCATCATAATAAGGATTGAAACTCATGAATATTTGTATTTACTCCTGATTGATCGCCTACTTCGTGAGCTACTTCCATCATAATAAGGATTGAAACACTAGCAGATCTGCGATCCTTACGGATTCAGAATCACTTCGTGAGCTACTTCCATTAGAATAAGGATTGAAACAAATTTTGAATAGTGGTTTGTCCCTTCCCTATTTCTCTTCGTGAGCTACTTCCATTAGAATAAGGATTGAAACTACTTTGCCAGTCTAACAGAAGATGGCCTTTTTTCTCTTCGTGAGCTACTTCCATTAGAATAAGGATTGAAACTTGAGGTGAAGACTGAGAAAGGCCGATTGTCGAAGGACTTCGTGAGCTACTTCCATTAGAATAAGGATTGAAACATATTCAAGAATCAATAATGCCTGGCAGTGATAGGACTTCGTGAGCTACTTGAACGCAAGCCCGGTTCCACCACAATAAGGATTGAAACCGGCGACGTGTTCAGCTATACCCTTCTGGAGGAGGCACTTCGTGAGCAAACCGTCCGGGGTTCCGGTCCATCACAATAAGGATTGAAACAGGTCGTTCGAACTAGTTACTGTAAAGAAAATCCTTCTTCGTGAGCTACTTCCATCACAATAAGGATTGAAACATATCATCCGCCTTGAAGGGAGTACCTTCCGGCAGGATATCGGACTTCGTGAGCAAACCGTCCGGGGTTCCGGTCCATCACAATAAGGATTGAAACGACCTGTACGCCATGCAGATAATCCAGGAAGAGAACTTCGTGAGCTACTTGGACGCAAGCCCGGTTCCACCACAATAAGGATTGAAACTGGCTGTGCTTTCCTTTGCGTGCCCGCTGAGGGATCTTCGTGAGCAGTTGAGCGCAACCCAGGATCCACTACAATAAGGATTGAAACGTGCCGTCCTTGCACATCTCAGTATATCCAAGCCGGTACTTCGTGAGCAAACCGTCCGGGGTTCCGGTCCATTAGAATAAGGATTGAAACGGCGCCGACCCTGAAGTTCTTGTTGACAACTCGGTCTTCGTGAGCAGTTGAGCGCAACCCCGGATCCATTACAATAAGGATTGAAACCGATCGCATAGAGGATAGCGACGGCGACTTATCAGAGGCTTCGTGAGCAGTTGAGCGCAGCCCCGGATCCACTACAATAAGGATTGAAACACATTGGCCGCGAACGCTTCGTCATGGCGAACAACTACTTCGTGAGCAGTTGAACGCAACCCCGGTTCCAGCATAACCCGGTTCCAGCATAATAAGGATTGAAACATAAAAGTATTGATATTCTAACAAGTATTGAAAAGGCCTTCGTGAGCTACTTGAACGCAAGCCCGGTTCCACCACAATAAGGATTGAAACTTACAGGCTTATCCGCGTGGATTATGTAGACGGCGGCTTCGTGAGCTACTTGGACGCAAGCCCGGTTCCACTTCAATAAGGGTTGAAACATCCAGTACCTGGTGGTGTGGCCATCCTCGAGCCGGCTTCGTGAGCAGTTGAGTGCATACTCGGTCTGAATGGACCCCGGATCCACTACAATAAGGATTGAAACCGTTGTATCTCATCGTATATTGTAATCAGTCGTCAGCTTCGTGAGCTAGCTGAACGCATAGTCGATCTGAATGGACCTCGGTTCATTAAAAGAAGTGACTCGGAACGTATCCATTTCGATTGCATTTGGGTGAAACATTTTCGGCGAATCACCTTTTGTCAATGCATCGAATGAGCTACCAAATCGAGGTAAAAAGCTTCAAATAAAATGACTTCAATCAACTGCATACCAGTTGTTTATAACCCATTCAGCCCCCTCTAATATAGAAAGAAAATCAGGGCACCGAATAGAGTGCATTTTTATTGAAATGAAACGGGTTAAACTGGTTTAAGAAAAATGAAAAAAGCCACTGGAAACTAAATTCCAGTGGCTTTTAACCTTATTTGATAAGTAGGATGTGATCCACTTGGTGCGTTTCTCGAACCATTTTGAGGGGGATTTTCGGTCACTTGCGAATATAGGGCATTATAATTAGGAATGAGCAAACAACAAAAGAACATGAAAGCTATTCTTAGGTTCGGAACATTAGAGCACCCATCATTGGTAATGGGTTAGTAATTCGTCAAGTGAGGGATATATTGGTCATTCATATAAAAACCTATGATTTATGACCTTTGCAAAAGCACAAGAATACTTCCTGGATCACTGTCAGTTTGAAAAAAACCTTTCGGCTAAGACGCTTGAATTTTATGCCATCGATCTCAGGCAATTTCAATCCTTTTTGAAGAACTACAAATCAGATAGTCAGATTGGGAAAATAGACAAATACGTCCTGAAAGATTATTTGAAGTACATAGCCCATTTTAAACCCAAGACGGTCAAACGCAAATTGGCCACTCTTAAAGCATTTTTCAATTTCCTGGAGTTTGAAGATATAATTATGGTTAACCCTTTTCGCAAACTTCGGGTAAAAATTAAGGAACCCAGGAGGCTACCTAATCTAATGAGTACCCACGAAGTTCAAAAGATCTTCAAAGCAGCTTACACTGCTAAGGAGGCGACTACATCAGATGGTGACTATTTAACTAAACTCAGGGACATTGCAGTATTGGAATTACTATTTGCAACGGGAATTCGAGTATCTGAACTTTGTGATTTAAAGGATAAGAACATTAACCTCCAAAACGGGGTGATAACTATTAATGGAAAAGGCAGTAAGGAAAGATTAATTCAAGTGTGTAATCCTGGTGTGCTTAGAATTCTATGTGAATACCGGCGGTACTTTGAAGAGCAGATAGAGCAAAGCGGCTATTTTTTCATTAACAGGTTAGATAGGAGGCTATCCGACCAATCTATTCGCAGGCTTATCAGAGGTTATACTCAATTGGCGGCTATCGACAAAAATATTACTCCTCATACGTTTAGGCACACTTTCGCTACCCTGCTTTTGGAGGAGGATGTGGATATTAAATATATCCAGCACTTTTTAGGGCACAGCTCTATCGCTACTACACAGATTTACACTCACGTTAACAGTGCCAAGCAGCAACAAATCTTGAGCACAAAGCACCCCAGGAACGGCTTTGAGTTTGGATCGTGCTCGGATTCCCAATAAAGGATAACTCTTTATTATCCATGATTGAAAACTCAGTTGTCATTCCGGTTTTTGGCAATGAAAAGCTTCTCACCATCCTCCTATCTACCCTACTAGGGACTTTAGATGAACAATGTGAAGTAATAGTGGTGGATGACGGCCATCCTAATATGAAAATATCAGAAGAGCTGCCAGAAGGGGTTCAACTTTTATCTAACGAGAAAAATTTGGGCTTTTCCGGTGCTGTGAATAAGGGAATTAATGCTGCCAAAGGAAGGTTCATCACAACCATCAATACGGACATCCTGCTTGATAAGGAATGGTTAAATGTAACAAGAAGCATATTCAATAATTATGACAAGGTTGGTATGCTATGTGCTAGGTTAATATATCCTGATTATGGCCTGTTGATGCATTGTGGAGCTTATTTTGGAAAAGGGTATTGTTTCAATGCCTGGCGAATGTCCTCCCCTGATTTTGAGCCGGCTACTAAATTTAAAAAGCTACAGGCCGGGTCCGATGCCCTTGCTACTATGCACAGAGATTCCCTGCTCTCGGTGGGAGCGTACGATGAGTCCTATCATACCAGTGTAGAAGACCTTGACCTTTGCTTTCGTTTTCAACAAGCTGGCTTTAGTAATTACTTTACTCCAGACATCATAGGTTATCATAAAACGGCTGCATCGGGCGAAGACCGCTACAAAAAGGTCAAAGAAGACAAGAAAAAACTTTTCGAGAAATGGAAGGATCATATCGAAGATGAAACCAAAGAAGTATTTGAGATATCTCTAAAGCGTTTTTCAAATAACGGAAATGAGCTACCAGAACGAGCGTACTTCTTCAACCTCAATAGAAAGAATTCAGAAGCTACGATCACAGCCTTCAAAGAATACAGTGGTATTAAACAAATCGCTCTATTCGACTTCTCAACTTACCTAAAGCAGACACCAGCTTATTATCAAAAAACAAAAATTGATTTGTTAGCGGTTTTACCCTTCAATCATCTCAATTTAAGATACCCCATTGTCTATTTCCCCGACTATTATAACAGCCTTGAAGACAACCTTTACTGGTTTGAAAACAGAGCAAACTCAACGGATCTGGTTTTTGATGATGCATTTAATCTGTTCCGCTTTGAGGAAATAATTAATCGAAAAGCAAAATGATCAGAGTATTTAGTTCAAAAGCTGGCGTGGAGGAACTTGAACATGTCAGACAGTCTATAGAAAATCAATGGCTGGGTGGAGGGCCTAAGTTAAAACAGTTTGAAGATTCTATGGCTTCAGACTTGTCTACCCAATATTTTACTATGATTGACAATGCTACCAATGGGCTATTTCTCGCTTGTCAACTGTTGGGTTTGGAACCGGGGTCAGAAATCATTTGTCCCTCCTTTACCTGGGTGGGTTGCGCTCATGCCATAAAATTAGCCGGTTTTGAGCCAGTGTTCTGTGATGTGGCAATTGAGTCTCAGAATGTATCTGTGGAAACCATCAAACCAAAAATCACCAGAAAAACCTCCGCTATAATGGTAGTTCATTATGCAGGGCTATCGGTAGACATGAATCCAATTATTGAATTGGGTTACCCTATTATTGAAGATGCTGCCCATGCCGTTTGCTCTACTTATAAGGGCCGTAGGTGCGGTACACTTGGAAAGATTGGTGTCTTTAGTTTTGACTCCATGAAAAACCTAGCGGTGGGAGAAGGAGGTGGTATAGCATTTTCAAGTGAAGAGCACTTTGAAAGGGCTAAGAAACTGAGGCTTTGTGGACTGGGAAAATCCAGTTATGAAATGCGTGGCAACAAAGACCGATGGTGGGAGTTGGGGGCAAGAGAAGCCTCTCTCAAATTTAAGCCTTCTGACATAAGTGCAGGCGTTGCTCTTGGCCAATTGGCAAAACTTCCCGTGCTACAACAGCGAAGAAAGGAAGTATGGACGAGGTACCACCTTGAATTGGCTAACATTAACGAGCTTCATTTACCTATTGAAAAGGAGTTTGATAATAGCCAGCACTCCTACTTTACTTATACTATAAGGACACCTAAGCGCGACCAATTGGCAAATTTTCTTTTGTCAGAAGATATTTATACTACCCTTAGATTCTTCCCCATTCATTTAAATGAAGTCTATATGAATGGACTAATGCTTGAAAATACAGAAATACTTAAGGAGACTGCATTGAACATTCCCTTGCACCCAAATATGGAAGAACAAGAAGTAGATAAAGTTATTAGTAGTATCAAGAAATTCTTTGACACTGCTAACTGAAACTCATGAACATGAGTAGAAAAGTATCATGGCCCATTTTGTATTCAAAGAGCTTATAAAATTCCGGATAGTTTATTTGATCAAGGACGGGTCTGAAGATAGAAAGTGTCTTTTGAATTCCTGTCATTTTCTTAAACTGAGGATTGAGCTTTATGCTCTCTACCTGCTCCATTCGAAATAAATTTATGATGGCGATTTGCTCATACCTGCTTAGTCTGTGAACATCAATCGACCCAGAGAAAAGCAAACAATCACAAACCTTTTCTAGGTAGGCTAGGGCGTTTTCTAATGAATTTGTGTTGTTCCCCGTTTGAAATTCAAATAAATCTTGAATGCTCAGGTTGTTATGCAAGCATAACTCCAAAGCCTTAGCTTTGTGAGAGTCGATAAAATGAAGGCCGGTGAAATAGGTTTTTCTGGCTAAGTCCTGATCACCCTTAAGCATATACATGTTTCCCAGGTTAATTAGGCCCCGTGTCAACTCCCAACTATAATTTCTCTCGCGAGCGATGGCAATACCAGATTCAAATTCCGCTGCTGCATCGTCAAGTTTTCCCTTCAGGGTCAACAGTATCCCATAACGAATGGCGGTTCTTGACTTGGCATTCAAATCAATCTGAACCGATTTATTATAGGAATTTTCGTGTAACTCTATTGCTTTGTCCAGGTCGTTCATACAAAGTTGACAACCCGCCATGTCATAATAGTTATGATGTATGTAATACAGATGTTCAGACTTTTTAGCCATTTCCAGGCTTTGTTCCATGGTCTTATAACCACGCAGGATTTCGCCAGAACCCCTTTGAGCCACACCAAGCCTGTTCAATGTCCAGATGAGCATTTCATTAGCTTCATCCTTATTAGCGTCTTCTTGGTTGGCAACAATGTTTTGTAATTCCTTTTTCAGAACATTCAACCTCACTTGACCATCACGATATTCACTCGCCATGATCACAACATCTGAGCATTTCAATTTGCAGTTGAATTCCAACATCTTAAATGATAAATACCCATCAGCAGACACTGTAATCTGATGATCTAAAAGATGCCTTTTGATTTCGGTAGCTAAAGTATCAAAAGACCTAATGACCTCATCTAGCGGGTAAGTCTCAGAACGAATCTCCCAAAGTGCATACCGAGCACTAAATGATTTTAATTCCAGCCCAGGGATCAAATCAACTCTATGGTCGAGTATTAGCTGACCATAACGCTCCATTTTCTTCCAATCGTCGGCCTGTTGGGCTTTGGCAAAATATGATAGTAAAGATGGATAGAATATTTCCTGTTCATCGGGGAAAACCTGATTAAGGCATCTTACTTGTATTCCATGGCGATCTTGAACATTTGGCTCATTTTTTAGCCAACTCAATATCCGGCCTGCCGCAATTTTGGCATCAGCAGATTGGTTTTCCGAGATGTAGTTGAAAAGGTTTTCATGAGAAAAGAACACCTTTAGCCCCCTCACATTGATCAGTCTTTCATCAATGGCCAATTCCAGACATTGTTCAAAATTTTTCAAATTAGCAATTGTACGCAGATCATCTAGATAAATACTTGCTTCCAAAAGGCTGACGATATGCATTAGCACCATTAGATCATGGCCTATATCTGTATTCTTCAAATAGTAATCAAAGCGAGCATCTAGTAATTTCTTAACCTCATGGTGAAGGACCACACCTTCGAGCTTATGAACATCATGCCATTCCAAACGATGGTTCTTTTCATGGATTACACCAATGTTCCTGAGGTGTACAATAGTGTGAATTATGTTGAATGGTGTATTTCCAGTTTTCTCTCTAATCTGCTCAACCAAGGAATTATGATATTTTGACTCGAGCACAATTAACTCATTGACCAAACTAGTTGCGTCATTATCAGATAGCTCTTCTATTTCAACATCTATAATCGAATAGGTAGGGTCAGATTTGACATTATACTGAAATTCAATGAATGCACTATTCCGTTCTTTAATCTCCGTACGGGCTGACGAAATGATTGCCACTTTGCAACGAACAGCTTTAAGGCCGTTGTAAAGAAAATTTAGAAAGTTGATCAACGACCTGTTGGCCAAATGCAAGTCTTCTATAATCAATACGACCATCTTTTTTTGCCCTATAGCCGAAAGCACTTTGACTAAGAATGAAGCGATAATCTTTAATTCATGTGTCTGAATATTCTTCTCACCAAAGGAAGATATTTTCCTGGCCCAGCTCATGAATGCCTCAAAATCAGCTTTATTCTGGAATATGTCTGAAAATTCAGATTCTTTGGCAAACCTCGCCAATACCCGATCTGCTAGGCCAACAAATGAACCTTCACTAAGTCCAAGACAGAAACAGATCATTTTCTCGATAATTCTTAGTTCCCCTTCAGTGGCAATTACATTAATGTGCAATTTCATGTGGGGGTAATGTTCCGTGTGGTTCATTGCCTCTTCAATGAACCTTGTTTTTCCCACTCCAGCCCTGCCAGAAACCAGAGCAAAGAAAAAGCGTTTTTCAAGAAATACCCGATCTATCTTCTCATTGAAGAGTCCGATGTTTATTATGTTATTTTCTCCTATAAAAGGGGCGAAAAACAACGGATTTCGCGCATTGAGGTTGAGATAAGATGAATATACCTCATGATTGTCAACCAGTAATTTCCATGCCAAGCCTTTGAAAGGAAACCGCTGTATTTTTGCAGGTATAAACACTACTCTCTCGGTCGATGCAGGTGTAACCGCTTCTAAAAAGTATATGCGCTTTCCCTCATCAATCTTCAGGCCGTTTCCTAATTGGATGAGCCCCTGGGGGATAATTTCGAGTTTCCAGTTGAGGCTATCGGAAAAGTAATTTTGCACATGTAATTGTATTTCAAATCCAGCACCCACAATAAGTTCTGATTTATGGGGTACCTGGAAGTTATTTTTGGCAATAGTGAGATTGGCTACAATAAGATTTCTTAAAATATCAGCCTTAAAGACATCAGCAACTTGATCTTCTAACAGTGCTTTTATGGTAAGCGGAGACCTATCAAGAAAAGTCTCCTTCTTTTTGAGTAACTCTATCTCTCTGAGAATTACAGCACCTTTATCTTGAAATTCTTGTACTTTGTTTGATAGTTGCAATGGAGTTTTTGATTTGTAGCCGGTCAAGGAGATGGTTTCCAGCTTTTCAAAATACAACTTCATCGGGTAACTCAAAAAAAGGTGTAAAAACTGTCGTCCGTTCATTGTTTTAACGGCCAAAGGAGATTTCAGAATCCAATTATGAATTTCATTATGACTTTGAATAAACCTAAGAAGATCGTTCTGAATAAGGCCATTGGTTAAAATCCAAATAACATCAGCCATTTCAACAATGGCTATGTTGATTGATGCCCCCACCATTTCATGGGATAGTTTCTTGGTATTTTCTTCAAAGTGCTTTGATTCAAAATAGAATCTTGCACCTTCTGACATAGCAATACCATCGCGTTTACCATCTCTGGTCTCAGGTGTCTTGTGCCACTGTAGTTGGGGGTGTACGGCAGCCATGAGCAGATAGCTCATCAATTCAAACTTCTTGTTATCATTGACAATCTCCCAGAATCGATGCTCACTTAAATGTGATACAACCATAATAAAGAGTTATCGATTGAAGTTAATAATACAATTTTAGTAAAAACACACGAACAACTATTGATCTATTTTTAGTAAGAGAATTATCTAAAGCAGACTTAACAGCGTCTGTATGTTGAATTTTTACCTTATTCATCAATAAGTCATTAACTAGGATATTTCCGATCAACACAGCTTAGTAAAGAGACTCTTTCAGCCTGCTGTTTTGTTGTTGTTACCATCTTCCAATCTGTGAATGTGGCGTAAGTGCTTCATTAGTTGGTTGTAATAAGATTTTCGTAAGCGGCTTCTTTGAAAGATTACACAAGCTATTACAAACATCAAGCAACGGTTTTCCCCCACATTCTGGGTAAGAACTAACTGTTTTAAAAGGCGCATATTCCATTCTAAAAATGAGTATATTTTTTAACATAATTAAGTTAATAAAAAACTCTGAAAGCACCTGAATTAGACCCTTTATATAAAATCGCACTCTGCTTTAGTGGTGGAGGGTACCGAGCAGCTTCTTTTAACCTGGGCAAATTAAGCTATTTCAACCAAGTCCAATTTAAACAATAACCTTTGCTAATGCGGGTGGAAGGCCTCAGTACGGTTAGCGGAGGAACTTTGGTAGGAGCAGCTTATTCGGCCCAAACCAGCAATGGAAAGAGCCTTCAGCGATTCTACCAGGATTTTTGGCAATGGCTGCCTCTTCTGGCTTTCCCCTGGGCTTTGAACTGATGATCATGCCAGATAATTTCTTCGCAGACTATAACGATCCTGATTATCAAAAGCTAAAGTCTCTGGACTATATGCACAGCGGTATAGGTCTGATGGATGGCGGTATAGTAGACAACCAGGGCATTGGAAGTATCATGAATGCCAATAAAAGGAGAAAGAAAGGCAACCGGCAATTTGACCTGATTTTGGTATGTGATGTATCTTCATACAAGATGAAACCCTGGGATAAGTCAGATGAAGTTTATAGCAAGGGTAGTGGTTCCATTTTCAGCCTATGACGAAAATGGAGTACGCGTAAAAAGCTACTGATCTTTGCTATTCTCTTTACAAGTTTAACAATCATACTCTTATGGTTTTGGCCTAAAAGCCGGCATTGATCCTGGCCGGTCCACGCTCCTTGTGGTATTGGCCTGGGTGTGCAGTATTCCATCAGCCATACTCTGAGGTTTGTGGTTGTTGAGTAAGTTATCCTTAACAATACTAACCATAACGTTTAATTTCCTTCACGATAAGTTGTTGCCTTCGTTTCTGCGTGGCAAACTCGAGTATTTCAGCCGCTTGCGGTTTAGCCTGCTTAGTCGGATATTGAAAGAACGCCTGAGTTCAGGAGTAAAATGGTGAATGAGGTATTCCTGAAACAGATCCGCAGGCTCAATTACAACCTCTTTTTTGCTAAGGATGAGCTGGAAAACAGGCGAATTACCTCCCTGATCTATGAACTTACCAGGGATGAGTTTTTGCGTTCAGAATCAGACGAGCGCACCAAAAATATGAAAGTGGCCGAAAGGATTTTTTTGCCCAAACCCAGCGAAAAGGTCTTTGATGCTGCCGAAATTGCAATGGATACCGGCACTACCCTTTGGTTTGATGAAAAGGACCGAAAACTTAACCGTCTGAAAAACCTGGTAGCCTGCGGGCAGTTTACCACCTGCTATAACCTTTTGGATTATGTGATGAAACTTCCAGACGAGTATCAAACACCGGAGATAGCGGCCTTGACCGAAGCACTGCAAAAAGACTGGGAAACCTTTAACAATAATCCATTTTGGTTAGTCTGAAAATCAGGCTCCGGCCAGTTGCTTTCCTGGACTTCCATGATCTTTTGGAGCTTTTACCCTTCCGAAAGTCTCCAATTCTAAGTACTTAGCCGGAAATAAATCGGCCGGGATTTTCTTCTTTAAGAGGTTCTGGAAATTTTCGTCATGGGTAGATAGGATAATCTGCTTGCCGAGGTTCACCACAATGCTCCGGAAGAGATCAATAGTAGAAAGAATGTTAATACTGTCCATGGATTGGATAGGGTCATCAATAAAAATACAATCGACCGGTTCTCCCTTTTCATTCTTAACATTCAAAGCTTTGGCCAGGAAAATGCTCAAGCTTAATATATTCAATTGTGCGGTACTAAAGTAAAGTGTTGGCACAATCGTGTTTTGTGTATCATCGCTCACAAAAATATTGAGCATTGGCTTTTTTGTAGAGAAGTCACACTTGAAGGATATTTCTTTATAGGAAGGGTGGGGATCTATTTTCTGATAGAGGGAATTGATCAAGCCTTGGTAAAAAAAGGACTCCACCTGCTGATGGATAAATTCCGATATCCGATTCCGTTCTTCTTCTAACTGCTTACTCACAACTTTAGTCAAGAATTTCTTTTCGGCTTCAAGCTCTGAACTTTTGTTTAGGCTTACCTGATACTTGAGAAATGGGACTACGTTCTCCCGATAGGCATCGATTTTGGTGAGATCAATTATTTTCTCGTCTGCGAGCTTGATGGTCGCCAGAATCTCCTTTTTCTCATTTTCGAGTGTTTTGAGCAGCTCTTCCCCGGACGAACCTGATAAGGAAATATCCAGAAACGACTTCAGCAGGTTTTCAAAGGAGAGAATCTTAGTTCTTAAGTTTTCTCTTATAGATTCCGATTCAGATATGTACTTTTCAACCTCATCCCTCACAATACCTTTCAACTTTTCATCGAGACCCTCAAGAGTAGTCTTAAATTCTGTTAATTGATTTCTGATCCTTTCTATCTTTAATCTCAAAGCCTCTTTGCTATCGTCCAGGTTTTGTTGTGAGGGAAGATCATCCATCAAACGGTCTTTTTGAAATGAGATAAATCGTGGGTAAGTAGGCTCATTTTTAAAATCCTGAATTTTTTCTTCAGATCGCTTTATCCGATCCTGCAGAACTTGAATTTTTTCTTCAAATTTTTTCTCTGCTACAGACGATTTTCCTAGAGATTTGAGTACTTTATCCAAGGCAGATTTGACTTCTGCTATTTCCTGCCTGAGCTTGGCTTCAAAGTCTTCGGAAGGATGATCAGACAAACCTAGTATCTGTAGGCTTTCGCTTATCTGGCTATTCAATAAATGTAGTCTTTCATTTAACTCACTTAGGGAGCGGCTGATTGAATCGCGATGCTCAGTTAGAGTCTTTAAAGAGGCTCTACGCTTTTCTAATTCGTTATCAATGCTACTTACAAGTTCACCCTTTCTTTCTTCGATTAGTTTCAGTAACCGGTTTTGTCCTACTTCTAATCTCCCCTTTTCTTCCAATAATTCGCTAATCTGCTTCCCAAGCAGTGGGTTATTCGAAATTCTTTCGGCCAAAACCGTGAAACTCTGGTATTGCTGTTGGCACAGCGGACAAGAGGAAGATTGATTGCGATTGACAATAGAGGCTCCTTGCTCAATCAACTCTTTGAGTTCCTGGTTCATGGAATCAGTTTCAGCGAAACGACCTTGAGCCTTCTCAAGATTTGCTTGAACCTCCTTTAGTTCGTCTTTTACAGCGATTAGAGCTTCAATAAGTTCTCCATACTCCTTATAGTATTCATGATTCTTCGTAGGAAGAATATCATCTTCCATATTCTTTTTGAAGGCTGAAAAGGCTAGTATATCCGATTCTTTCTTACTGATAGAATCTTTCATTTTCTCCAATTCTTCTACTCGCTTGTCCTTCGAGTCCGCTGTGGCTTTCAGTTCATTATTTAAGCCCGATAGCTTTTGTAATACCTCAGGTAATTGATTAAGTCTGTCAGATAACTTTTGGTAGTCTGTTTGTTGGGTGTTTTTTCTAGCATTTAAGTCCCCCCTGTTTCTAAGGATATCGTTTAAAACTGTCTTTAATTTGTTTATCTCGTACTTATTATTGTCTATTTGTGATTCTTCCTCAGTTATCTTTTTTCTCAGCCAGGCAAAAGTAGGAAAAGCCCTAATTAATTCTGCCAGGTTTTTATCCTCTTCCAATCGCTCTTCCAATTCTTTTTCCAGATTTAAGAGCTGAATACGTGTTTGTTCGTGTTTTTTGAGTAAATCTTTTTGCGCTCGTAACTTCTCCAATTGGGAATTTAGATCGGCCAATTGTTCTTTCGTCTCAAAGTAACTTTCCGTACCTAGCTGTTCATTTGCTCTACCACTTACAGCTTGGTCAACTTTATTTTCCTTCTGTTTTAAGCTGTCAATTTCCGCCTTCAGGTCATTCTTTCTTTCAGCTATAAGATTAGCTAGCCCAAGCACCTCCTTTTCGCCAAAATGAGCATCTACTTTGGGTAGGTTTTCACCTTTGGCATTGAACTCCTCAATAGATAAGTTGATTTTGGACAGTAGCTCATTGTCAAAATCCAGTTTTAATATTAATTGGATGCCCTTCAATTGATCAGTGATGTCTTTTATTTTGTCATCGTTGATCTTAATCAGGTCAACTACCGTTTTATACTTCTTATCCAGGTCAATATCACCAAAGGATTGGATAAACTTTTCGTAGCGGGAATGAGGATCATCTTCTTTCAAAAAGGCATCGATAAAGTCTTGAGATAAAAGAACTTCATGGAAGTATTCTTTCTTATCTGTTCGTTTCTGAGTTCCAAATTTATAATCCGAACTGCCCTTTCCTACAACCGGCACAGTATTCGTAAATGGTTCCTCCCTGGAAGTGGTATAAAGTCTCACAAATCCCTCTTCAAGTTCAGAAAACTTATTCCTGATAATCCATTGTCTGGGCCTTCCAGAACCTTGGGTTTGAATGTCCCTTTCTGATTTGGCAAGCGCTTTATTAAATTTGTCCTTTCTGTCGAACCGGCTGATACGATTGGTATAAGCCCACTCTACCGCATCATAAAATGAAGTTTTACCGAAGCCATTTGGTGCATAAATGGAAATAAAATCTGCAACCTCATTGGACTTCGTTGAAAAGTCAAAGGTTCCGTTTTCAACTTTATCATAAGCCCGGAATGCTTGTATTTCAACCTTCTGTATCTTCATTTTTCAATTTGTTTAAAAGGTTGGTATAAAGGAATTGAAGTTGATTTTTTCCTTTATTGTTCTTACCAGGTGCATTAATAACTGAAAAGACTTTAGAGTCAGAGGTATATTCCGTTGACCTTTTCTGCGTATCCCCACTGGTTTGGGGCAGAAATAAATCGTTATTGATGTAGGTAGACAACAGCACTCCTCTGGTTTTATCGTCCATCTTTTGCTCAAAGTTGTCCACCACAATCTTTCGGCTGGATAACTGATCATTTTCAATTTTATACTTCAGTTCATTGGATACTGCTACAGGTAAGACGAAGATGATATAGATGTTCCAAAGCTCAAAATCTGTTTCTAAATGATTCTGGTAATATACGGCTATAACATTGCGTATTTTTTCCCAAAGCTCTCCCAGCGTTTTTTCATCAGCAAGTTCAATGAAGAAGACATTGATCTGCCCTTTCATCTCTTCTATATGATGGTAAAAGGTTAATTCAGGAAAAGACCTTTTCATCACAACTTCAAAACGCTCTTTAATCGGTAAAGACTTCTCCATATACTACCCTTAGTTTGTCCAGCAAATCCTGGTCTTTATTGATTGCTGCATATTCCTGGTGTCGTTTGATAATGCTTTCCTTTTTAAAGAAATCGATGTGAATGAATTTGAATTCATCAAAGGGAAAACCGAACCCATCATCGATCTTTAATTGATCACGATCCTGGGTACTTCGTACCTGTGCAATAAGAGGTATAGACCCGTCGATAATATAGGTTTCATCTTCCGGTGGTTTTTCAACCCCTACTATTACGAGGCCACCTTTTTTTAACCCCTTGTAATCTGAATATACAAGCTTGGGTATTTCATGACACCAATCTCCATTGGTATCAGAAAACAACAAGCGATACTGATCAAAAATATCGGACAAGTTATCCACAGTGTGTACTTGCTTCTTCACAATATTTAATATGGTCAGAAACTCAAGCCAGAGTATCCAGATATTTTTTGTTTCCAGTTCCTCTCCTTTATTCTGGTCTATGAGCAGTCTAGTTTGAAAAAAATTCTTGATACCAATAGGTGTAAATTCATTGTCGATTACCTCTTTACATTTATGCTGGAGATAACCTTTGGTGTAGCTAATATTGTCTTGGGAAAGGCCAGCCTTTAAATCGAACGCTTCCCCTCTTAGAAAATCGAAACTGGATAAGTAGGAAGGGAATAAAAGAGAAAGCTTATCAGGATGCTCCTCGATTATCTCATTGAAAATTTCAACTGGCGTAAACTCTATTCTACCTAACTGCTCATCTACCGCTTGGGCCATACTGTTTTGTATTCCTGCCAAATACAGCTTGTTGCCGGCATCTTTTAAAATACACCCGCCAGAATGGCCTCGTACTTCACCCAGATCAGGATTTCCTGGAATGTGCGCTTCCCTGCGTGCATTCTCGGTGGTACCTAGGATGCCAATTCCTTTATCGGATCGAAACCATTGAATTTTATAATCGGGTGATCCATTTCGTCTGGTTTCAGGGTAACCTAATAGCCAAAATTCCTCAGGATTAGTATCCAGGTCGATTAATTTATAAAGGGCATTCAAGCCTTCTATTCTAGGAACCGTTATTATGGCAATGTCTTTATCTGGGTGCGGAAAATAGTTAACGCCTGTTTCCAAGTTGTCAAAAGGAATAGTAAATATTTCCCAATGATCATTTTGGTACTGAAAATGCGTTAAATCAGTAATCCGGTCACCTGCATTTACAATATTATGTTTTGCCGTAAGGATATAGGTAGCCTTCGGGTCGGCCGGTTGAAAGAAGCATCCGCTGCCTCCGTTAACGATTACGGTATATTCCCTGGCTTGATCTATCGTCATAATGTAAAGCCATTTTCGGCACTCATGGCTTGAAAATCAGGGAAGGCATTATAGTCCTCATCCTTGAAAATCACAGGTATTTTTTCAGGGTAATTGAAGTAAATCTTCGCTTTATTATTGTGATTTACAATCCTTGCCAGGCATTGCTTATCAGGTAACTGGTGTTTGTCTCCATTGGAGGATATGATGTAATTATCCGTATCAATCAGTTCCAATAATTCATAGTTCGTATTGGCCTTACTGCCGTGATGAGATACCTTGAGAAATTCTGCCTCCAATGGCTTTCGTTCACTATACCCCAAAGAACGAAGACACTCAGCTATTTGGTTCGGATGAGCGTCTCCCAGAAACACCCCTCGCTTGCCGTTATATTCGAGTATAAAGCCTATTGAACTGCCATTGTGAACGGACGTGTCCTCTTTGAAGAAATCCTCTTGAATGTGTTTCTCTAAAGACCAACCGTAATCATCCTTACCTGATGTTTCCGTAATGGGAGCTTCTTTTTCCCACTTCCCTAAGAGGACTTTTAGTTTATCTATGTCGGGAGAAAGAAAAGTAAGTTTAAAGTCAAATAGCTTTAGCTTCTTAGATGAATGTATCAAGCGCCTCTCCCACAAGTCATTTTCTTCCAGGAACTCTTCAAACTTAACACCTTGTCTTATACTAGTGTCCAGGCCTGTTGCGTCACCCAAAGAAAGGGCATTCTCTTCGGTATTTTCTTCTCCAAAATATTCTGAGATAAGCCGCCCGGAATTAAACCATACTTTTTTTATTAGATACTTGGCCTCTTTATCATTTTTAAACCATTTCAGCAAGCCACCAATATGATCGTCATCTACATGGGTCAGGATAAGTAAATCAATAATTTGATGTTTACTTTTTATATCTCTGATAAGTTTCTGAAGCTCACCCGCTTCCTGTTTGTCTTTCTTATTTTTAAATTGGTAGGTGTTTCCTGGACCTCCATCAATTAAAATGTTTCGTAAGACACCTTCACTATCTTTAAAAAAAATGTGGATAGAATCACCATTAAATGCTTTAAGCATATTAATTTTCATAGCTTTTTAAAAATTTTTATTAATAAGTAAAGGTATAGTAAATCTTCTTTTTTTTCAATAAAAACAACCTGCTATAATACGCTTTAATATATTTCTGATTTAAAATCCATACCATAAGATCCCCCCTTGTGAACATCTAACTACTCCCCTCCCCACCTTATCAGCTCATCAAACCTAACAGACATGAAGCTGATAAAAGAAAGGTACCATTACCTAACCCACTCTAAAAGTGCATTCCCAACAGGTCAAAATATCCTAAGCACTTACAGGCCCTTGGCTTATCAATCAGAAGGGCTAAGCCTATTGCAGCCGAAAGCTTACGAAACCCATCCCAATCATTTCAAAGCCTCACTTTCCTCAACTCAAAGCCCTCAATTTTCAATAGGATTCAGATTGCCTTTAGTGCAATCAGCAAGATGTACAATTGTGGGACAATTGGTGAATTACCCAAATGTGCTGCCGAAGTTGCACGTGGGTAAATTCATTCTCGGAACTCGAATAAGTGGGCTATGAAAAGGGAGAAAAAGAACCCCCTGCAGGCCCGTGTGCACGTTCGCATGAGCCAGGCCGAAAAGGAGAAGCTGAAGCAAATGCTTTCAAAAAGTCACTGCCACAGGTCAATAAGTGAACTGGTAAGGCACCTGCTATTTCACAGGCGTATTACTCTGGATTACCGCAATGCCAGCCAGGACGAAGCCAGGGCTGAGCTGATCAGGCTACGCAATGACCTGCGCAAGATTGGGGTAAACATCAACCAGATGGTGCGCTATTTCCACAGGCAGGACAGCCCGGCTTTAAGACAGGCACAGGCAGAAAAAATCATACACCTATACGAGCAGGCACACACCCAGGTAATCACCGTATTAAAAGGAATTAGTCACCTGCTAAAAAGATGATTGCAAAGATCAGTACAGGAAAAAGCATTCAGGGCATGCTTAACTACAATGAGCAGAAAGTGAAAAAGGGTGCAGCCAGTCTTATCTTAGCCAATGGCTATGCGGATGAGGCCGGTGCCCTTAGCTTTTACGATAAGCTGGGAGGTTTTACTGAGCTTACCCATAAAAACCAGCGCACCAAAACCAATGCCGTGCATATCTCCCTGAGCTTCTCTGCGAATGATGAGGTGGACACCCCTACCATGCAGGCCATCGCGGATAGCTACATGGAGCAAATAGGCTTCGGCGATCAGCCTTACCTCGTCTACCGTCATTTTGATACCAGCCACCCACATATTCACCTGGTCACGACCAACATCCGCGCCGACGGAAGCCGCATCAATATGCACAACCTGGGTAAGACCAAATCAGAAGCAGCCAGGAAGGGGATTGAGGAGGAATTCAGGTTGGTAAAAGCCGAAGAGCAAAAGCCTAAAACGCTAAAGCCTTTGCACATTGAAAAGGCCCAATACGGTAAAGGGGAGACTAAAACTACCATAGGAGACATTGTAAAGCAAGTAGTAAAGAACTATAAGTACGCCAGCCTGCCGGAGCTAAATGCCATACTGAGCCAGTTCAATATAAACGCAAGTCGTGGAGAACCCGGCACCCACCAGTATAAAAACGGGGGTCTGGTCTACAGCATCACAGACGATGAAGGACAAAAGCTGGGAGTGCCTATCAAGGCAAGTGCTTTACAAGCAAAGCCTACCTTAAAGAACCTGCAAAAACGCTTTGCCAGGAATAAAGAACTCAGGAAAAGAGACATCCCGCGTTTGAGAGGGGCCATTGATCAGGTATTAGCCCACAATCAGCTACATACAAAGGAGAGCCTGCAACAAGCACTGAAAAAGAAGGGAATAGCAGTCTTTTACAGGACAAACGCAGAGGGGCTGACCTATGGCATTACCTTCGTGGACAATGTTACCAGGACCGCTTTTAAAGGCAGTGACTTAGGTAAAGAGTACAGCGTAAATGCTATAATAAACCGCATGGAAGGCAAACCAGTATTGGAGCTGGTAGCTTTAGTAATTAAAGAAAGTAACAGAGACAGGGCCTTTAGCATGAAGCCTGTAAGCTTTAAAACGCCGGATTTATCAGGTTTAAAGGAATTGGTAGAGGTTTTAACCACTGGGTATACTGATGAAGACATAGCCTATGGTTTTAGGAAGAAAAAGAAGAGCAGAAGCAAAAACCTGTAATTCAGGATGATAAGTATTTGGGCGTTCCCTGCGGGCGGGCCTTCACCAGTCGCCAGTCCACCCGCAAAAGCCATTCCGGGCTCCGACAATGGCTCAGCCCCTAACGCGGAGTGATATCAGCCCCCGTCCGCTTCCTGCTCCGCCAACGGTATGCACGGGCGGCACAGTGGCAAGGCCGGTGCCCTTTGGGGTTTTGGCGAAAACTGTCCCCTTCGGGTAAACTTTTCACCAAAAGCCTTGCCCTAGTCCCGCCCTTAGCGATGGGGGCGGCTTAACAAGAAACGGCGGGGTGGTGGGTGCTGCAGGTCGTGCGGAGGATTAATACCCGCTCTCAGAAATCCTTTTTACCGGCTGATACGGCACCACTATACGATACCTAAGCCCGCTGGAAAATGCAGGATCCGCACCTGCCATGCCACCGTATAACCTTGCAAAGGTATAGGCTTGTTCGAGTGCATCCGGCCAATGGTCTAATGAGGAGTACTGTAGGCTGAGGCCATCCGTACTATCAGGGTCATTATCTTCTATGGTAAAGGTGACCTCTTCGTCTCCAAAAAACAGGTCCATACTGATAGCAGAGGGTGTCCGGTCAAAGGCATAATAGATAAAGATTAATAGATAAATCACTATCAGTTCTTCCTCTAATTCCAGCATAAGCCGACGCTCCTTATCATTGCAGGTGAAAGCAAGGTCATCAAAATCCTTTTGCATCATCGAAACACAGAATATGTCAAGTACCCCCGAAATGCCGTATTTTATAAACGTGTCCGAGGCCAGGCAAGATTTAAGCAACCGGCTAACTTTGCCCCCGCGGTCAACTTCATCCACCAGATCGCTAAAATACTGATGGCTTTTTGTATTATCAGGAGATAGTTCGTCAAAGATGCCACCTAAAAGCAATATCAGGTTTTCAAACCGCTTAATGATCCTGTCTTCTACCTGATGAGCTATCTGCCTGCGATTTTGTCGTTTTGACTGAAAGATAACCTGCTGGATATATCTATTGTCATACGGCACCTGCATAACATTTAATGCCACTAAAGCCTCATTAAGCTTATGGTGGCAAACGTTCGTCATGCGGTTCATCCGGCTAATGACCAGCACATTAGCAAAAATGACCAACAATAAGGCAGCGCCCATTAAAAGCAAAATGATATCCTCCATTAAATAATCCATGAGTCAGCTGCTTTATTAGTCATTATCCTTACCCGATTCGTTTTCATCGTCAGGGTTACCACCTTTACGCTTATTTTTCTTTTTGTTCAGGCGGTCCCACATATTATGGATATCCCGCTCATCGGGAGGTCCTGGTACTTTCTTTTCCTTAAGGGTGGGAAATATAGCCGAATAGCCTGCTAAGCGCTTTTGAAATGCCCTTTGTAAATCATCGGTTCTAATTAATACCTTTTTGGAGTTGTCCATATATAGCCGGTAGGGCTTGTAAAGGACCATTACCAAAATGGCAAGGACAAAAAATCCGATCAGGCATAGGGTATAAAAGTCATAGCGTCTTTCGCTTTCAGCCATTTCGTGGTGAATGTTTTCGATATATGCCTCATGTTCCTTTGTATGGACCTTATCCCGGTAAGCCAGTTCAGCTTTATGCACCCCAACATATTGGCTGTTGTTGAGTTGCTTTACTCGTACCTGATCCTTTTTACTTTGAAACTTATAATAGGAAATTGAATCACCTAAAAGCTTATTCGCAAGACTCAAATTATGATACAAGCTGTGAATGATATTTGAGGTCCCCTTTTCATCGAGAAGAACTCCCTTCTTTGAGTAGGTAACTGACTCCTTATATTCATTGAGGTGAAAGTAGCAATTTGATAAGTCTAGCGTGGCATTCAGTTGAACGTCTGTAATGCCATTTTCTGAGGCTATTGTGTAGGCCATTTCGTAAAAGGGTATGGCTTCGCGATACCCAATAGAATTTTCAAGCAGATATCCCTTTTTAAGGTATAGGGTTGCTAGTAATTCAGTATTATTATGATGTTGGGCCAACTTTAAACCTTCGGAAAGGTATTGATCGGCTAACTCGTACTTACCCAGTTTTATGGCTGGATAAGATAGGGCATTTAAAATTTTTATTTTAGCGTTCGGATTATTGAATACGGAAACTATCGTATAGGATTTTTTTAAGCTACTTTGAGCCTTCTCATATTCTTCAATGTTGGAATAAAGTATCCCTTGAAGTTGATAAACTGTCCACAAAAAAGAGTCATCTACTTCTTCAAAGTATATCTTATTTAAATATTTGAGGGCATCATCATATTTACCAACTTTGTCAAAGACTTTGGAAATGGCATAAAGAGCATAAGCCTCTTTTTGAAATTCCCCTTGTGAAAGATATAGGTCTCTTGCTTCAAATAGGTATGGAACGGCTTCAGTAAGCTTTTCACTTTTAAAGAGTGTATAGCCCTTTTTATAGTTTAGTAGGGCCAAATCTTTAGTTTCTTTTAGCTCTTCTGTGACTCGTTTATAAGCTTCATGATGGTTGCCAGCCTTAGTATAGTCATCAAACTTATTGAGATAAAGCCAGTGTAATACATTGTGGCTTTTTTGTTCGCCTTTAAGGTAGAAGGAGGATTCAGATTGAGTTAGTGCACTTTGAGCAAGCTCTAATGCTTTATCAGGATCAGTGTCAAAATTAGCTTTCGCCCTGTTGAGCAACTCATCTACTATGATGTACTCGTTTTTTGGGGAAGAGCTGGAAAGCTCTTCCTCCAAATTGTCTTTCATACAGCCTACCATTAATAGGCTGATAAAAATAACTGGTATTATCTTTTTCATATTAACTTGGTATGGGTGTACTCATACGAGCACTGGAGTTATCATCAATCCAAATTGGTGGCGGGTCTTCTGATTCCCCAGCACCGCCCCCACTGCTGCCAGTGGTTCCGCCATCTCCGGTTCCACCGAATAATCCGGCTGCGTGTACATTTTTCAGGCCGTATTGCCTGACACTGTCGAAGTTTTCTTTTCTGGTTTTCATCATATCGATAAATTTTTTGAGTAGTGCTTAGCAGGCCTTTAGGGGCTTTTTAAGCTTCATAAATTAAGATATGACAAAATACAATGATTTTTGTGACAGGGGAAGTTTAGCAATCTGCCTAGCCTGCAGTAAGGGACAGGTTAAACTTTGCTGGCGAAATTGCCGCGATCTTGCAAATATTCGATCTCTGTATTTTTTCATCTTTCTCCATTAAAAAGCAAATGGGCGTAGCTTACCCGTATTCGCCCAATCGGGCTAATCTGAAAGATGACCTGAGTTAACCTACTAAGACTTCCCACGCAGAAAGGAAGATTGTGTAGGTCAGTATTTCAGCTGGTTGTAAATACGGGGCTCATCGCCCGCTAGCAGTAAAATTTTTCTTTTGTCAGAACGAGTAGCAAAATATACATTTTTAGTAATCATTCAAAGCCCAATATATACCTTCATCGCTGATTAAGAATGCCAGGTAGCCACCATCCAGGGGCATAGGCATTCAAATTTGACCTTTTACAGCCTCAATGTAATGGGCCGGAGTCAAACAGACTAGCTCATGAAGTATGAATTATGATGTCCGAAGGGGGGCAAGAGAAAAGTTTCAATCCTTATTGTAGTGGATCCGGGGTTGCGTTCAACTAGCTCACGAAGAGCTTACAATTCCATCATATATATGAAAACAGCTAAGTTTCAATCCTTATTGTAGTGGAAGTAGCTCACGAAGTCGAGCACGAGCTGGGCCAGCGTCCGGGAAGCTGGCGTTTCAATCCTTATTTTAGTGGATCCGGGGTTGCGCTCAACTAGCACATGAAGCAGCTCTCAGACTGCCCACCGGGAATGGCTCCGCCAGTTTCAATCCTTATTGTAATGGACCGGGGTCGCGTCCGACTAGCTCACGAAGATTGGATTATGATTGGAGGGATACAGTAGCATTACGTTTCAATCCTTATTGTAGTGGAACCGGGGTTGCGCTCAACTAGCTCACGAAGTAGGTAGTATCATCTGATTCGTTCTAGGTTCTTTTGTTTCAATCCTTATTGTAGTGGATGTAGCTCACGAAGCAGGTGAGCCTTTCGAAGGAAGGACCTACTAACAACGTTTCAATCCTTATTGTAGTGGATGTAGCTCACGAAGGCTCCGCGTCCTCGTAGGCCTCTGCAGCTTCATGCTGTTTCAATCCTTATTGTAGTGGATGTAGCTCACGAAGTAATGCAGATTGGCTATTGTTTGAGAATGGTCCGTAGTTTCAATCCTTATTGTAGTGGATGTAGCTCACGAAGCGAACTGGAAAAGATCGCAGACACAGTGCCGGCACGTTTCAATCCTTATTGTAGTGGATGTAGCTCACGAAGAAAAGAAGGGCGTAGAGAAGTTCAACCGTGATCTCGTTTCAATCCTTATTGTAGTGGATGTAGCTCACGAAGAAAAGAAGGGCGTAGAGAAGTTCAACCGTGATCTCGTTTCAATCCTTATTGTAGTGGATGTAGCTCACGAAGGCGGTTCTATTACCATGTTTTTGAAAACTTTAACCTGTTTCAATCCTTATTGTAGTGGATGTAGCTCACGAAGAAGCAACAGAACCTAGAATTGCTTCGTCTGAAAAAGTTTCAATCCTTATTGTAGTGGATGTAGCTCACGAAGCCTGCTCTAACCATTTAACACTGGTGACGAAGTTCTTGTTTCAATCCTTATTGTAGTGGATGTAGCTCACGAAGTGATTTCGTGATTAGTGTATAACATGCTTATAATTGTTTCAATCCTTATTGTAGTGGATGTAGCTCACGAAGCTTTAAAGGTTGTTTTAGAAGCTCAGACTATGGAATGTTTCAATCCTTATTGTAGTGGATGTAGCTCACGAAGTGCTAAAAGGTTGGGTTCCAATTAAGGAGGCAGGCCGTTTCAATCCTTATTGTAGTGGATGTAGCTCACGAAGTCGATTTTGGAGCTAAGTGGCTGTAAGCTAGTGAGAAACATGCTTTTTACTATCGGCCTTTTTCTCAAAATCAGTACGTCAAAGAGCAGTATTTTACCTGCTTTTAGCAAATTTGCGCAAGCAAAAGTAATTGACAGTCAATTTGTTATAGCCCGTTTTCGGCCTTCTCCAAATAAATTGCCACCCGGAAAAGTGATTTTGGCTGCGTCTACCAAAATTAAAAAATATTGTTTAAAAGGCTAATCCCTCAAAGCTTCCTCTAAAGTTAGATTAAGCGCATTTAAAACCTTATAGGCTAAAATCACATTCGGTACTGTCTCGCAGTTCTCAATCTTACGGTAAACCCTAAGATCTGCACCTATTTTTTCAGCTACTTTGGCCTGAGTTAAGCCCAGTTCTTTACGCCTCTCTTTGAGTCTGGCAGCAAATTGCTTTGCTAATTTTGGTTTATTATCAGCCACAGTCAAAAGTCATTGATTTAAGGCTTGACAAAAAGGCCTAATTAGGCCTATATTGTAAGTGTTTAAATTTATCAATGACTATGAATGCACGAATGAAACTAAAACAAGCTATTCAGGGGCTAGGTAAGCCTGAGTTGCTGCAGCTCTACCAGGAGGCGATTAGCGAGTACTGGGAAAGCACTGGCTACACCTTGCCGCAAGAAGCTACCCTGATTCTAGGCCAGGAGGTATCCGTAATTTTACCTGAGGCTATTCATCGCGCCGTTGTGACCGGCACCAAGATTACAGGAGATACCGAACTCTATGATCTTGAACTTGAAGGCGACAAATGCGGCCTAAAGACTCTCTCCAACATTCCCCTCCAATTCATCAAACACGAAGGGCTCAGGCGGGCCTGATAACGGCACTACGCCGTTTACTGCTTCTTTCTCCCGGGTTTCCGGATTCCTTACCTGCTTCTACTCTCATACCTTCCTACTCAAAAGACTGTCCTTTTCCTTTTGCAAGGTTCATCCCTTAATTCATTCTCTATCAATTTGGCGCAAATATCCGGTTAGGCCTCCTGTCTGGCCAAAAGACTTCGGCATAAACACAGCCCCGCCCGCATACCCTTCATTTATTCCGATTCCTTTTGGCCCTGAGTCGGCCGTAACCGTAAGCGGGCCCCATAATTAATTTTTCACTTATCAAACGATTTTGATTATGGATATAACAGCCAAAGAACTAAGCAACATCACCGAAATTAAGCTTAGCTACTCGAACACCGTTAACCCGAACGAAAGGCCTCAGATTAATAACTCATGGGATGCCTACCAGCTATTATTAAAATGCTGGGACCACGAGAAGATTGAAATGGTGATGCAGTATAAGGTACTGCTGATGAACACGAAAAGCAGGGTCTTAGGACTGGTTAATATTGCTTCCGGTTCTGCGTTTTCCGTACCGATCGATTACAAGCAGATATTTGCTGCCACTATCAAATCAGGAGCTACCAGCATGATTGTCGCCTATAACCATCCATCAGGAGACAGTAAGCCGGACAATGCTGAAATAGCGGTGGGTAAGAAGTTGGAAAACGCAGCCAAGCTTCTGGACATCAGATTACTGGACAATCTCATTATTACACTGGATGGCTACTATTCCTTCCAGGACGAAGGAATTACATCTTACAAATTGCCCGATTCCCATCTTGATTGTAAGGGCTGAGCAAATAGGTAAAGGTTCTGCCAGCTTATAAGCTAACCCTTAGGCGTATGGCTGGCAGAAAACACCTCACACCACGGCAGGTACAGAAGGCACTAAGTGAAAAGGGTATTCACCGTGATCTGGATACCTGCCGTAATCTTCTTAATTTAATGAAAGAGATAGCTGAAATAGCTGTCACAACCGTACTGAAAAATGACAACAGCTGATTTATACATACGCGTAAGCACCGACGAACAGGCAGACAAAGGTTACAGCCAGCGTAACCAGGAAGAAATGCTTTTGAAGTACTGCGAGATAAATAACCTGATACCCGGGAAGGTGATCTTTGAAGACCATTCGGCCAAGAGCTTCGAGCGCCCCGAATGGACACACTACCTAAACTACCTGAAGAGCCGCAAGCGGCTAAGCAGCACGCTGGTACTTTTCACCAAGTGGGACAGGTTCAGCCGCAATGCCGGTGATGCTTATATGATGATAAGTAAGCTCAGACGATTAGGAGTAGAACCGCAGGCTATAGAGCAGCCTTTAGACCTGAACATCCCGGAAAACAAAATGATGCTGGCTTTCTACCTGGCCGCTCCGGAAGTAGAAAACGACCGCAGGGCATTGAATGTTTTGCACGGCATGCGCAGAGCGAAGAAAGAGGGTAGATACTGCCATTCAGCACCACGAGGCTACAAGAACACCCGCGACGATAACGGTAATAAGGTGATTGTTCCCAGGGAGCCGCAGGCCAGCCAGATCAAGTGGATATTTGAACGCGTCGCAGAGGAAATCTATTCCAGTGAGCAGGTACTAAAGTTAGCCCGGAAGGAGATCGGCTTTAAGTGTAGTAAAAATGCCTTCTACCATGCTTTACGGAATCCGGTGTATTGTGGGAAGATATTCATTCACCAGTATAAGGATGAAGAGGCCCGAATAATTAATGGCCAGCACGAAGGCCTTGTATCCGAAAAGCTATTTTATAAAGTGCAGGAGATACTGGAAGGCAGAAGACCTAAACGTAAGACAAAGGTAGTCACTCACGAAAACATACCGCTGGTGGGCTTTTTGAAGTGTCCTAAGTGCACACGGATGCTAACAGGTAGTGCAAGCAAAGGCCGCAATAAGTATTACTATTATTACCACTGTACTTCACAATGTGGGGAGCGTCACAAAGCCGGAGAGGTAAACAAAGCTTTCGTAAATGAGCTGGCGAAGTATACCATCAACCCCGTATTAGGTGATATATTAAAAGGGGTCATAATAGAAACCTATAATAAAAAAATTAAAGCTTCTACTGACGGCAGGGCAGAACTTATAAAAGGGATAGAAGAACAAAACGAGAAGCTAAGTAAGGCACGTATGCTGCTGCTTGATGATGCTATAGACCAGGAAGATTACAAGGCCATAAAACTAGCCTGTAATCAGAAGCTGATAGACCTGGAAAGCCGCCTTGCCTGCTACAAGACCAAGCAAAGGAACACACTAAAGCCTCAATTAGAAAAAGCCCTGGATATAGCTTTAAACATAGAAAAACTGTACGAAGAGGCTGATTTGGAGAGGAAGCGGAAACTGGTTGGTTCGATCTACCCGGAAAATCTGACGTTTACCGAAAGCGGATATCGAACCACTCGCGTCAATGAGGTATTTAGCCTTCTATATACTGTAAACCGCGAAATTAAGGACAAAAAGAAAGGGACAAGCCAGCAAAATAGTGACTTGTCCCAAGTGGTGATCCCGCTGGGTCTCGAACCCAGGACCCTCTCCTTAAAAGGGAGATGCTCTACCAACTGAGCTACGGAATCATATTGATCTTCCCTCTTTTAGAGCCCTTATTTCCGTAAGGGGACACAAAAGTAGAACTAAAATTTTAAAAGGCAAACCGCTAACGAAGAAAAGTGATAATTCTGCAGGCAGTTATTTTAGCTCTTTCTCTTTTTTTTCTTCTTTTTACCTTTCCGCATCTTTCTGATCGTGGGAGAAGAATAATAGAAGAGCATGAAACCAGACATGATGGTCACAAGCCCGAAGATGCTGAAGGCCCGAAGCAACCAATTGTTGAAATTGTCGCGTCCTTCGTAATCCATTGTGTGTAACATCCACAGAAAGTCAAACACCCGCCAAGAGTCGTGTCTTACCCGCTGAAAACTTCCATCACGGGCCCCTACGTAGGCCTTAAGGTTTTCATCCCCTTCGTAGGTAATCACATAGGCCGGCAGGGGCTTACCTCTGTATTCGTGGTGGTCTCCTACCTCCTCAATATATTCAGCAGAGGCAATCTTATACTCAGGTTTCATATGCATATCAGCCACAGACAAGGCTTCCTCTTCGCTAATTTGCTCCTTCCTTTCCCAGGTTTGCGGATCTACCAGGTATGAATCATTCACCCATAAATAGGGCTTATGCCCCACAAACATCAGGCTCATTTGTTTGATCTCAGGGTCGGAGTTAAGAGAGTCTCCAAGTACGAGGGAGGAGAGAGCGTGATCCATGTTATGACCAATATATTGGTCACCGTGAATCTCATCTATATTGGTCCAGCTAAAATATAAACCTCCGATAGTCCAGAACAAAAATTGAATGCCAATAATCACACCCAGGTAACGGTGGATCTTTCGGGTAAGTAAATGAGGGTTTTTCTTCATGCGAACTTTCAAATTTCTATTACATAGCAGGGAAAGTTGACAGCATAATTTTTTAAAACGCTGCTAAGGTAATGAAGAAAAAAATAAAGCACGACACGGAATCTACCACTTTCAAAACAAACTACCCCCACCAAAGGTGCGTGACCATCTGGACAAGGATAAAAGCATAGCGATTTTACGTACAATTTAGCTTGACAACTTACCTATAAATTGTATTTTTACAACAAGCCATTCACCCCTGCCCTCGAAAAATTCCCCCTGTTTTCCCCCAATTACCAACCCAATGCTGGACCGTTTCTGAACCGTCTTTAAACCGTATATTGAAGCCCCCTCCTTCGCCCATCGTCCGGGCTGGCCAGGCCCTGGGGCTACTACTTACCAATTGTACATTATGAGGTTTGTGTACATCTCCATCCTTGCTGCATAGCCGTCAGGTTAAGGTTTTAGATAACCCGAATTAGTTCACCAGCTGATCTCACTCTATTCTAATACCAGGAATTTTAATAAAGCTCAAACCTAAGGCCACAGTGGGGAGATTAAGCTAGGTTCTGTAAGAAATTTAGCTTACTACGGCAGTAGTAAAAGCCATGCGAAAGATTACCATACTTGCTCATTCCTCACTATATCCCAAACTGGTATAGCCCTCAAACATGACCACCGGCCAAGACGGTGGTTTTAGTACGGTTAATAAAAAAGCGCCTGTTGGCGCTTTTCTGATTTCATCTTTGATCAATTTATCCTCTGCTACAGACATCTCCGCCATCACAGGTAGTATAATTAACTGTGTCACAAATCATTTTGGTGTCACAATTATAATAGGAAGCGCATATTCTGTTTGCTGACTCACCACCCCTCACGGAGTGCTTATGGGAAGTAGTAAAGCTACGTACTGCTAGCTTTGATAGGGAAATTTTAGTCTTTCTCATCGTCATGGTATGATTAATTAATTTAAGAAGATACCCACCAAAAGGCATAATCACAAGTTAGAAACGCCTGCTTCAGACTTTTTTAGCTATGGGATGAGTAAATGCGATATAGCCGAAGCAGGCCATAAAAAGGGCATGAATGACCAGTACGGGGATAAGTACATATTGCCCCTGGTTATATGACATGCAATAGCGGCCCATAGAAAGGGTAGCGATGGCAAAATAGGTCAAATTAGCCATTGCCACGGGACGGGAATAAATGCCCCCTATCAGGTTACCACGGCCCATCCAGTTCAATAGCCCCAGCCCTGCCCAGGCACCGCCAAGTAACTGAAACATCAGGTCAGTTACAGGGTCCGGAGCCACGCCGAGAAAAGAGCTGGCTTCCTGCGGAAGAAACAAGGCCATCACCCCTCCTATTCCAAAGAATATGGCGGCAGATTTCATCAGTAGACGGGTCTTCATACTTCAAACGATTGTTTGACAGTAAAATGGGAAATTATGCCTTAAACAAGCTACCGCTTATCAAAATACCACACTGTTACCTGCCTAAAATAACTAGCCGGGCTATTGCAGGCGGAAGATATTCTTTTGTATCTAGCAAATAGAACCGACAGATAACCACTTTGCCATTAGGTGGTTAAAGTCACTAAAGAAACCCGATACATTTTACCTTTTCAGCTTACAAATCACTTAAAAAAAATTACGATCGATTATATGGCATTACCTGATAAATTTAAGCACCCCTACGCATTCGATCCTAAATACAAAAAACCTGTAGCCTACTTCTGTATGGAATTTGCCATAGACCAGGCCCTGAAGATTTACTCAGGCGGACTGGGCTTTCTGGCTGGTTCTCATATGCGCAGTGCCTATGAGCTTAAGCAAAATATGGTGGGAATAGGCATACTTTGGAAATATGGATACTATGACCAGGTCCGTAAAGGGGACCAGAGCATGGACAGCCTTTTTCAGGAGAAGTTTTATAGCTTTCTGGAAGATACAGGGTTGGTTTTCCAGGTTGATATTAATAACCATCCTGTTCATGTAAAGGCCTATTACCTTGCTCCCGATACCTTTGGCACGGTACCTATGTTCTTTTTGAGTACGGATCTGCCGGAAAACGATTACCTGGCCCGCACCACGTCGCATCGGCTTTATGATTCAGACCCTAATGCCCGGGTGGCCCAGAGTATTTTGTTGGGAGCAGGAGGTGTCAGACTAATGGAAATCCTGGAGTATGAGCCTGCTACGTATCATATAAACGAGGCCCATGCCCTGCCAGCAGCCTTTTATCTTTACAATAAGTATAAGGATGTAAAAGAGGTAAGTAACCGTCTGACTTTTACCACCCATACCCCGGAAGCTGCAGGTAACGAAAAGCATGACATCCGGCTACTTGAAAAAATGAATTTCTTCTGCCATACGCCACTGGAAGAGGTGAAAAAGATTACCGGCCAGGAGGGTGATGTCTTCGATCACTCTCTGGGTGCCCTAAGACTTGCCAGGCTCGCCAACGGCGTATCACGTATGCATGGGGAGGTGGCCCGTAAGATGTGGTCTGAATACCATACCATAGCTCCCATCACTTCTATTACTAATGCCCAGAACCGGAAATACTGGCAGGATAAAGGCCTGGAAGAAGCGCTCAGAAAAAAAGACGATGTGGCTCTCAAAAGCCGCAAAAGGCACCTGAAATCTCAATTATTTCACCTGGTAGCCGACCAGACAGGCCAGTTATTTGATCCTGATGTGCTCACCATTGTGTGGGCAAGGCGTTTTGCAGAATATAAGCGCGCTGACCTTATTACCTCTATCGAAGAGCGCTTTCATAAACTGATCACGGACAAGGACCGCCCCGTACAGATTATCTGGGCGGGCAAACCTTACCCCCAGGATTATAATGCCATTAGCATATTTAATAAGCTCGTTCATATGGGTAAGCAGTATAAAAACTGCAGTGTGTTAGTAGGATATGAGCTATGGCTGAGCAAACAGCTAAAAAAGGGGGCTGATGTATGGCTGAATAATCCCCGCGTAACCCGTGAAGCCTCCGGCACCAGCGGCATGACCGCTGCTATGAACGGAGCAGTAAACCTGTCTACTAATGACGGATGGATTCCGGAGTTTGCCAAGCACGGCGTTAATAGTTTTGTGGTACCGCACGAGGATAAGTATACTTCACAGCATGAACAGGACCGGTACGATGCCGAACAGCTACTGGATATTCTGGAAAACGAATTAATCCCTGCTTACTATGATAATCCGGCTAAATGGATAGGACTTATGAAAAGCAGTATGGAGGATATTCTGCCTTATTTTGACTCCGGCCGCATGGCGATCGAGTATTATGATAAGCTTTATCTGAGCTAAAATACAAGAGGCTGCCTTTAATACCGGCAGCCTCTTTCTTTATCATTAACTGCACAAAGTTTCAGGGCAGCTTCTCCAGTAGTTTTTTCAACCACAGATGCACCGCCGGAATATCCTCGAGGGCGTAATCCGCCTCTGTCTCTCGTCCATCCGGCCCCACAATTATCCCGAGTCCTTTGCCACCCAGAACCCGGAATGCATCCTCATCTGTAAGGTCATCCCCCAGATAAAATACAGGTGTACTCTCCTTATCTACCTCAAATCTCTTAAGCAGCCAAAGGACAGCCTGCCCCTTGTCCCACTTCACATCAGGCTTAAGTTCATAGATTTTCTTGCCGCCAAGCATTTTTAACCGGCTATGCTGCTGCTTTTCTGCTTCTACTGCTTCTCTGACCTTATCCACTTCTGTATCAGCAACATTCCGGTAGTGAATAGCTATCGCAAAACGCTTTCGCTCCACTAGCGCTCCTTTCACCCCGCTCAACTGCTTTTTCAGGCTGGCCTCTGCCTCGTCCAGCTCGGGAAGCATCTCTACAGCGGCGTCCAGGTGATCATGAAAACCACCGGGTCCACTTATGTCAAACCCATGGCTACCTGCATAATAGAGATCGGGCAACCCTACTTTCCGGGCTACGTCTGCCCTGTCACGCCCACTAACTACCGCCACATGCAAACCAGCCTGTTTAATTTTCACCAGGGTATCTTTTACTTCCGCAGGCAACGAGGCCTTTTCAGGGTCGTTTTCTATAGGAGCCAGGGTTCCGTCAAAGTCCAGAAATAGCACCGGCAGATTGTCCGGTTTTAGATTAAATCGTTCATCAAGAAGTGCCAGTGCATCAGGCAATTCCTTCAGGGGAGGATAGGGTTTTTCCAAAACAGAATAGATTTAGTTTACATCTAATGCAAAAAAAAGCCGCAGCACGATGCAGGCTGCGGCTGATTCAATCCAGGCATTTAGCCGGATTAAAATAGCTAATTAATTATCAACCGTAAAGGAAATTTTAGCATTAACGCCATATGAAACGATTTTGTTACCGTCAACATTTCCGTTCATTTCCTTCACATACACTGATTTTATGTTGTTTACACTTTTTGATGCTTCCGTTACAGCGTTTTGTGCAGCATCGTCAAAACTCTTTTCTGAAGTACCTATCACTTCAATGATCTTTACAATTGACATAATAGTAGTTTTTAAGGTTAAAAAAATCATATAAAGCTATCCATCTGACAATTAAAGGATTAGCTCTTCTTAAGGAATCAATCAAATGGCTCTGTGTTTGAGGTACTTCCGCTTTTTTTCAAAAATCATCCGGCAGGTTGAATAAGTTGGCAAGCAAATTGCAAATGCTTAATCATGAGACGCTATAACTACATGCTACTGCTTAAGAGACCTGGCTATTTCCTACTGGTAATCAGCTCATTGTTTCTGCTGCTTTACCTTACTTCCTGTGAGTTTGAGCAGATAGGCCCCGAAGGACTGACTCGTACGGAAATGCTGGCAGGCATGCTCGGCTCTGACAAAGCCTGGGAACTACAGTATTTTACAGTAGACGGCCAGCGCATTTACCCCTCATACTGTGATGAGGATAATCTCACCATTTTCGCCCACAATGGCAGCTATACGCTGGATCATGGCTATGAGAGCTGCTACCCTTCAGAGCCAGACAGCGAATACGGGCAGTGGTATTTTACTAATAATGGCAATGATGTCATGATAGGAGTGAATGGTAACCGTTTTGAATACGAGATTCAGTCTCTAAGCAGTAACAGGCTTGAAATTGCCCTTTATTCATTGGGAAACCGTACAGTAAGTACTTTCAGAGCAGCCTATTAATTAGCATAAGACGATTATAGATAGATTTGGAATAATGAATTAGCCCTCTGCTTCTGGCAGGAGGCTTTTTTATAGGATAAGCTTGTCTGAGCCCCACCCTTTTAGATTCTGATAAGATATTTTCACAAAAACGTATAATTTTACACCTGTCAGCGTTGACAACCACGTGCCGGGTGCATTGCAACATTCGCCCCGGCCAGGCATTAATATGTAAAGAGCACGAATGAAATTCCTCTATTCTTTAGACTGGAACGTACTCATATTCGTACCCATTTTTCTGGCGCTGTACCTTGCCTACCTGTTTCGCATGGGACAGATCGGGAGGTATATCTCAACCAGTTGGGGCGTAATCACCTTTAAGTTGCTGCTACGGGCAGCCTACATAGGCCTTATCTTCATTGCCATACTGGGCCCCTCCTTTGGGGAAACCAAAAAGGAGATCCAATCTGTAGGTAAGGACATCATGATTGCCGTAGACCTGAGCCGCTCCATGGATGCTATGGACATACAGCCCAGCCGACTGCAGAAAACCAAGTTTGAACTTAAGCGTATAGCGGATGCCTTTGGCGGTGACCGCATAGGCCTGGTCATATTCAGCAGCAGTGCCTATATGCAATGCCCCCTTACATACGATGGCAGTGCCCTCAATCTCTTTATCGAGACACTTAGTACCGACCTGGTGCCCAATAGTGGCACGGACTTTGGCCCGCCCCTGCGCATGTCACTGGATAAACTAATGGAAGACTCAGAACCCGGCACCGGCACACGCAGTAAAATCATACTGCTCATAAGTGACGGAGAGGACTTTGGCGACAATACTAGTGAGATAGCCAACGAGATACAGACCAATGGCATAAGCCTGTATACCCTGGGCGTAGGTACTGAAGAAGGCGCACGGGTCCCTACCCCGCGCGGTTTCCTGGTAGACAAGCAGGGCCAGTTCGTTATCAGTAAGCTCATGCCAGGTGACCTGAAGAGCCTGGCTCAGAACTCCGGTGGCGAATACTACGAAATCTCGGGAGCCAGAAACGATGTAAGCCGCCTTATCAATACCATAGCCAGCATAGAAGGCGAGGTAAGAGATGTGCGGCAGGTAGATACGGAGTCTAATAAGTATATTTATTTCCTTGGCCTGGCCCTGGCACTCATAGCCCTTGATATGATGTTGAACCTGAAAGCGGTACGGGTATGAGAAATGAGATAATAGCCATTTGCCTCCTGATAGTGGCACTTTACGGTTGCGACAGTAAAAATATATTTACCGAAGTACCGGATTTTAACGCGCAAAAGAATTTTGCTGCTGCCTCTTACATACAAGGTGAATACGACACGGCTGCCTATGTATATGGCTACCTGACAGACAGTGCCGGCTACCTGGCACCTATGCTTAAACTAAACCAGGCCAGCGCTCTGTACCAGGCGGAAGACACTGCCGCTGCCCGCAAGCAATACGAGCAACTGCTGGACAGCCAGGATAGCACTATCCAATCACAGGCATATAATCAACTGGGTATAATGGCTTTAAAAACGGACAAAACAGAAGACCGTAGCCTCAATCTGTTTAAAAATGCCCTGCTCACGAACCCTGACAACGAACTGGCACGTTATAATTACGAAATCATAAAGATGTACGCTGACCTGATTAGTCCAGACGAGCCAAGCGATTTTGCTAAGGAGCTAAAGGAGATGAGTGACAAGCTAGTGTCTGAACACCGCTTTGGAGAGGCCTATCGGCTAATGATGCAAGGCCTGAAAATGGATGTGACCGTACAACAATATATGGACTATATCCAGCGCCTGGGAGACATCACAGAAATAGAAGAAAATCAACCATGAGAATAGTCAGTATTCTTTTACTTATAATCTGCATGGCCGGTACCACTTCTGCACAGAATGTAGCCTCAGCCGGCACAGGCAGCCCCTCTGGTTACTTTAATAATGCCGCCACCCAGCACATAACCGGTGATAGCCAGGCCGCGCTGCAAACCGCCCTGACAGGCCTGCGCCAGTACCCTAACGACCGCAAACTACGCGAGCTGGTGGATAAACTGCAGAAGGAGCAGCAACAGCAGCAAAAAGAACAGGAACAGCAGGAGCAGGAAGAAAAAGACCAGCAAGAGAAAGAGGAGCAGGACGGAAAGGAGCAGAACCCCCAGGATGGCGAACAAAACGAGCAGCAGAACCAGGAGGGCGAGGAAGAACAACAGGACCAGGAAGGTCAGCAGGAAGAGGAGCAACAGCAAAACCAGCAACAGCAGGGTAAGGATGGCGAGCAGGGAGAAGACGGCGAGCAAAGCCAGGAAGAGTCTGAAGCACAGGATGGTGAAAAAAGTGACCAGCAGGGCACTCCCGATGAGTCTGTGACGGAAGCCGGCGAAGAGGGTGAGGAAAGTGACGAAGAAGGCGAGGAAGCCCTCAGGCAACGTACCCTGCAAAAACTCAAGGACATGAATATGACCGAAGAGAAAGCACGCATGATATTAGAGGCCATGCGTAATGCTGAAATACAGTATATTCAGCAGCGCAAAAGAAAAGCCCCCCGAAAAAGAGACAATAGTAAGCCCGACTGGTAAGCCTGCCTGCTAATTCCTCTTTATTTTTTATCTTCGCAACCGTTTGCAAATCATTAGTACCGCAAAAAACTCAATCAATGAAAGAAGTATATATCGTTTCGGCCGTAAGAACCCCCATAGGAAGCTTTGGAGGTAGTCTTGCCTCTATTGCAGCGACTGACCTGGGAGCTGCTGCTCTGAAAGGCGCAATGGAAAAGGCCGGGATTCAGCCCGATGTAGTAGAAGAAGTATTTATGGGTAATGTATGCTCGGCCAACCTGGGCCAGGCTCCTGCCCGCCAGGCGGCCGTAAAAGCCGGTCTTGGCTATAACGTACCTTGTACCACAGTTAATAAGGTATGTTCTTCCGGTATGAAGTCGGTAATGATAGGTGCCCAGTCCATCATGCTCGGCCAGAATGATGTGGTACTTGCCGGTGGTATGGAAAGCATGTCTAACATCCCCTACTATGTGGCCAAGGCACGCTACGGCTACAAGTACGGTCACGGTGAGCTTACAGATGGTCTGCTGAAAGACGGCCTGTGGGAGCCTTACTATAACTTCCCTATGGGTAACTGTGCTGACAATACAGCAAAGGAAATGTGCATCAGCCGTGAAGAGCAGGACGAATACGCCATCAATAGCTACAAGCGCGTAGCCACTGCTACCGACGCCGGCTATTTCAAAAATGAAATCGTGCCGGTAGCTGTACCCCAGCGCAAAGGTGACCCAGTGATGGTAGAAGAGGACGAGGAGTACAAGAACGTACGCTTCGAAAAGATTCCTGCCCTGCGCCCTGTATTTGACAAAGAAGGGACCGTAACCGCTGCAAACGCGTCTACTATTAATGACGGCGCCTCCGGCCTTGTACTTGTAAGCAAAGAAAAAGCAGAGGAACTTGGCCTCAAGCCTATCGCCAAAATCCTCGGATTTGGTGACGCTGCTCAGGATCCTATCTGGTTTACCACCTCTCCTGCCCTGGCTATTCCTAAAGCAATGAAAATGGCGGGTGTGGATAAGAGCAACGTGGACTACTACGAGATCAACGAAGCATTCTCAGCAGTAGCCATCGCCAACCAGAAAAAACTGGAACTGGATATGGATAAGCTGAACGTATTCGGTGGAGCCGTAGCGCTAGGTCACCCTCTCGGAGCTTCCGGTGCCCGTATCATTACCACCCTGGCCAATGTGCTTAACCAGAAAGACGCCACTATCGGTGTCGCTGGTATCTGTAATGGTGGTGGTGGTGCCTCTGCCATCGTAATCGAGCGCATGAACTAAGCGACTTATACCCTGATAATACTGATCCCCGGCCTTACCCGCCGGGGATTTTTTTATGTATATTCTGTAATTTCTACCGGCATGAGCCTAAATTTTGCCTGAATGCAATTTTTCGGGGCAGAGTTTGTTTATTTATACACTATGAGCCGACTACTTCTTATCACCCTTTTCACATGCCTCTGCCTGCCGGCACTCGCCCAGACAGAGATACGCACCTATTACGAAAATATCGACGGCAGGCCCCTCCGCGAGCGGTATGTCATACTGAATAGCGATAGTACCATGATAGATGGCCTGTACGTTCGCTTTTACCCCGAGGGCGATACCATGGCTACTGTCATGTTCGATAAAGGACAGAAGACAGGCCACTTCTTAGAATATTATCCCGGCGGACAATTGCAGCGCAAGACCGGCTTTGAGAGCGGAGAGCGAAACGGTCCCTTTATAGTATACAACGAGACAGGAGATATCTGGCAGAAAGGCTATTACCAGGATGGTGAGCTATCCGACTCCCTTATGGTATATAATCCCGATGGCACTATCAAAAGCACCACCATGTTTCAAGCCGGTGCCCCGGAAGGCGAGGTCAAGGAATATTACCCTGACGGTATCCTTAAGGAACTGATCACCTACAGCGGAGGCAAACAAAACGGCCCCGCCAAACGCTACTACCGTGACGGCAGCCTGCAGTCGGAGGCCACCTTCCAAAACGGCACCATTGTCGGAGAATCCCGTACCTACTACCCCGGCGGCCAACTGGAGAAGGTGATGACAATGAGTGAGGACGGGCAGTCCGCCACTTTTAAAAGCTACTATAAATCCGGCAAACTAAATACGGAAGGTGCCTACGCGCGGGGCCAGCTACATGGTAAAGTGACCAGGTATTATGAGAACGGCCAGCCGGAGCGCAGTATAACCTATCAATATGGCACCCCTACCGGTGAAGTCATTACCTATTATGAGGACGGCAGCATCATGTACCGCACTAACTATACTAAAGGGGATCAGGAGTATACAGTAAAAGCCTACTATGAAGACGGCACCCTCAAAAGCGATGCGGCGTATGTACAAAAAGACCAGCCCCACGGCACGTTTACTTCATATAACCCGGATGGATCACTGGCCTCGGTGATCGAGTACAATAAGGGAAAGATATCCGGTGAGGTAAAACTATATGACGATAAGGGAAGACTACAGGCTACGGAAGCTTACCAAAATGGCGTGAAAGTAGGAGAACAACTGGTCTACTATCCCGACATGGGCCAGAAAAAAGAGGTGGTGGTCTACAGTAATAATAAGATGCACGGCCCCACCAGGCAGTGGTATCCTGACGGTACCCTAAGAATGGAAGGAGAGTACGCAGGAAACCGTAAAGCAGGTGAATGGAAGTATTACACTGAGGCTGGTAAGCTGCAAAAAACAGAGGTTTACCGCCGTGGCGAACTTGTAGAAACACGGGAGGAGTGAAAAATCCTGTAGTCCCTGCATTTTACATTTTTTTAATACACCCCCTTGTCTAACTTTGCAGCCGATGAAACAGGCTTTTAAAGAAACCGATTTCCGGTTCGACGGACAAACCGACTTTTATCGCGGAAAGGTTCGTGATGTATACTTCTTTGGCGATAAGGTCGCTATGGTGGCAACAGATCGTATCAGCGCATTTGATGTGGTATTGCCCAGGCCTATACCCTACAAAGGACAGGTACTGAACCAACTGGCTGCCAAAGCAATGGAAGCCACCAAAGATATCGTACCCAACTGGATAGAAAAGGTACCCGACCCCAACGTGACCATGGGTAAGCGCTGCGAAGCCCTGCCCGTGGAGATGGTGATCCGGGGCTACCTGGCGGGCCATGCCTGGCGCGAGTACCGTGACGGTAAGCGTACTATCTGCGGGGTATCCATGCCTGAGGGCCTTAAAGAAAACGACCGGTTCCCCGAGCCACTCATCACCCCTACCACCAAAGCTCACGAAGGCCATGATGAGGATATCTCACGTGAAGAGATTCTGAAGCAGGGCCTGGTACCTGAGGATATCTACGTAAAACTGGAAGAATACACCAGGGCTTTGTACAAACGCGGCTCTGAGCTGGCAGCCAAGCAGGGGCTTATCCTGGTAGACACAAAATATGAATTTGGCCTGTACAACGGGGAGGTTTATCTTATTGACGAGGTTCATACCCCGGATAGCAGCCGCTACTTTTATACAGAGGGCTACGAGGACAGACAGCAGGCCGGCGAGGTCCAGCGACAACTTAGTAAAGAATTTGTGCGGCAGTGGCTCATTCAGCATGGCTTTCAGGGACAGGGCGATCAGCAGATACCCGTCCTGCCTGACGAGTTCGTGCAGACAGTGACTAACCGTTATATTGAATTATACGAGAAATTTACCGGCGAAACCTTCCAAAAGCCGGCTGAAGGGGATGCTTTGGAACGTATCCGAAAAAACATAAATTTGGCACTTTAGTTGACTAGGGAAGGTTAACCTACAGCTTTTTAATCTACATCAATGAAATACTCCATTAACAAAGAGGAAAAATACTCAGTCTTCACCCTTAATGAAGAAAAACTTGATTCCTCAATAGCGCCCGCGCTAAAGAGTGAATTTATCACGCTAAACGCAGAAGGGGTACGCAACCTCGTACTGGATATGAGCCCTGTGAAATATTGCGACAGCTCAGGACTCAGCTCTCTGCTTGTAGCTAACCGAACTTATACTCAGGAAGGCGGCATGTTTGTACTGACCGGCCTTAACGATCATGTACAAAAGCTGGTAACCATTTCTCAACTGGAATCGGTACTTACCATACTGCCAACCGTAGAAGAGGGTATTGACACTGTTTTCATGAACGAGATCGAGAATGATCTTAAGAGCGAAAACGGAGAATCAAACCAGGACGTATAACAGGCTGGCCCTGGCAGTATTTTGACGTTCAAATTAAAAATACTGGGCTCTAATAGTGCTGCCCCGGCACATAATCGTCATCAGTCTGCCCAATTGCTACAGATCGAGAACCAGTTTATACTGATCGACTGTGGTGAGGGCACCCAGATGCAACTGAAAAAGTACCGGGCCAAAGCCCGCAAGATCTCCCATATATTTATCAGTCACCTGCACGGTGACCACTACCTGGGGCTGGTAGGGTTGCTCTCAACCATGCACCTGCAGGGAAGAAAACAGGACCTGCACCTGTATGGGCCTGCTCCTCTGGCGGAGATCATTACCGTACACCTGCGCCACTCGGAAATGTACTTTAACTACAAGGTACATTTCCATGCGCTGGATCTGGATAAGAAAGAACTGATCATGGAAACCAATACGCTGGAAGTACATGCTTTTCCTCTCCAGCACCGGATCACCTGCCACGGATTTATTTTCCAGGAAAAGCCTAAACCCTACCGTATTAATAAAAGCGTGATGCCAGTAAATATGAAGCTGGAACACATCATGAAACTGAAAAAGGGTGAAGATGTATATGATGAAAAAGGTGAGCTGTTATACAACGCATCGGAGATGACCTTCCCCCCAAGACGGTCCCGAAGTTATGCGTACTGCTCAGACACTATTTTTGACCCCACCCTGCCTTTATACTTTAAGGGTGTGGACCTTCTCTACCATGAGGCCACCTTTTTGAAAGATCAGGCCAGCCGTGCCAGTGATACGTTTCACAGCACCGCAGAACAGGCAGCCATGATAGCGAAAGATGCTGAGGCGGGTCAATTGCTTTTGGGTCACTTCTCCATACGGTATAAAGACCTCTCCCCCATCTTATCAGAAGCTAAAGAAGTATTTCGTGCCTCCCGTCTTGCCCTGGAAGGCGAGACCATTACCATAGATGACTAAATATGGCGAGCGATGCATCCTCTGGTACGGCTGATTCCGTACTCAATGACCCTGAACTGGTCAGAAAACGTAATAACCTGTTTATATTTCTGAGCGGTATTTTTCTCACCAATGCCATACTGGCCGAGCTTATAGGTACTAAAATATTTTCGCTGGAACGCTCACTGGGCTTTCCCCCGGCACGGTTAGAGGTTATCAGCGGCTATGAACTTAGCTTTGATCTTACCGCAGGCGTGGTTATATGGCCGGTAGTATTTATCACCACCGACATTATCAATGAATACTTCGGTAAGAAAGGAGTACGCAAAATCAGCTACCTTGCCGCTCTCTTCATCATCTATGCGTTTGTCATTATTTACTTTGTGACAGACCTGACCCCTGCTGAATTCTGGACAAATATTAACGCAACAGACCCGGCGGGCAACCCCTTTAATATTGATTATGCCTTTGGCGTCATATTCCGGCAGGGCATGGGCATTATTGCCGGATCCCTCATTGCCTTTCTTATTGGGCAGCTACTTGACGTATTCGTATTTCAGAAGCTACGACGAATTACCGGCAATAAAATGATCTGGCTGAGGGCCACAGGGAGCACATTGGTGAGTCAATTGGTAGACAGTTTTGTCGTATTATTTGTCGCATTTTACATTTTTGGCGCATGGCCTTTATCGCAGGTAGCCGCGGTAGGACTCAACAACTACTTCTATAAGTTTGCCATAGCCATAGCCCTTACGCCTTTACTTTACGTAGCACATTATTTGATAGACCGCTACCTGGGTGTGAAGAATGCCGAACGGGTAATGGAAGAGGCCAGCCGGGAAAGCAAAGGATTTTTCTAGTGCAATAAAGAACAATAGCCGTGTATCATGTTTCTTTGCTAAGCCTTACAAGGTTGTCACAGAGCACGGCAGTAGCGATAGCTACATTAAGCGATTCGGCTTGTCCCTGCCCGGGTATGGTGATGGGTTGAGATATAAAAGGATCGAGTTCATCCCGGATTCCGGTAGACTCGTTGCCCATAACCAGCCAGCCCGGCTTCAGCGCCTGTGCCTTGTGTATATCCTGGCCCTCCAGGTAGGCACCGTAAACCGGCACTGATACAGAGCCAAGCAGGTCAGGCAGAGAAGCATAAGCAGGCACTATACGGGAAAAAGAGCCCATAGTAGCTGCTATCGTTTTGGGGTTGAAGAAATCGGCACAGGTACGGCTGCAAATCACCGAGTGAAAGCCATACCAGTCGGCGATGCGGATAATAGTACCCAGGTTACCCGGGTTTCTGACATCGTCAAGAATCAGGCCCCAGCGACCTTCCGGCAGAAAAGCCGGTTTGCTGTCGGGCATACGTACTACGGCAAGTGCAGCTTCGTTGGTTTTAAAGGAACCCAATGAAGAAATTTCTGCCGGTGATGCCTCAAGTGGCTCTGCCACCTTTTTATTTACCATTGTCCCGTATTTTTCGATAAATTCGGGCGCGGCAACCAGTTTGTCGATATGCAGGTGTGACTGAAGGAGTTCTGCAACGCTTTTTTCTCCTTCCACAAGAAAGGCTTGGGCTTTTTGCCTGTATTTTTTTATTTGGAGCGATCGTATGAATTTAGCTGTACTTTTTGAAACCATGGTACCATCCCGCATAGCCACAAAAATAATGGTTCGGGTATTCTTTTGGGCATTCATCCCCCTCTTTTTGTCAGGATGCCTCGGTACCAAATATCTGGATGAAAACGAGGTACTGCTTCGTAAGCAACAGATCGAAGGCAATGAAGAGTTGAGCGCCACTACCATGGAGAGCTACTATCAGCAGGAAACCAACCGGCAGATACTTTTTTTTCCTGTATACCCCTATGTCTATCTGTACCACTGGGGCTTGAATAACTATGACAAAACGGAAATCCGGGCAGATAAGGAAGATAAGATGGTGGAGATCAATGCGAAGATCGAAGAAGCCAAAGCAGAAGATAAGGAAAATAAGGTAGAACGGCTGGAGCGTAAGAAGGAACGAAAGGAGGAAAAGTTTGACAAGAAACTTAGAGAAGGCAATATTCTGATGCGCTGGGGGGAACCTTTGGCCGTACTGGATACGGGTGCCGTAAGGACCACTACGGAGCAATTACGACTGCTTATGAGCAGCCGCGGCTACCTGAACTCAGAAGCAGATTTTAATATAGACGTAGAAGATAAAAAGGCCTATGTCACCTACAATGTCGAGGAAAAGACGGCGTGGACGATAGATACCTTCCAATTCAGAACCGACGATGAAGCGATCAGAGAATTAATATCCGGTACCCTGGAGGAAAGCCCTATCCAGCAGGGAGAGAACTACGAAACCCGTGACCTGGATGCAGAACGTCAGCGGGTGGATGAACTGCTTAAAAACAACGGTTTTTATGACTTCAGCCGCCAGTATCTGGTATTTAACGTAGACACCACGGTAGACGATCACAAGGCCTGGGTGGAAATGGTGGTGCAAAAACCCCGCAGTGGCACCCATAAACGCTATAAGCTGGACTCTGTCATCTTTGTAACAGATGCCAGTGAATCGGGCGAAGAAGAAGCCCGGAAGGTAAAGCAGTACCAGGGAGTGACCTATAAATACTATGATGATATATACAGCCGGAAAATACTTGACCGCAGGCTGTTCATATACCCTGATAGCTTCTACAGCAAGCAGAATACTTTCGAGACCCAGCGTCAGCTTGCTAACCTGGACATGTTCAAGTTTATCAACATAAACTATGATACCACAGGCGGCCGCTTCGTAGCCAACATCTTCACCAGTCCGCTGAAATCATACCAGACCAGTAATGAGGTGGGTGTAAATGTGAGCCAGGGCTTACCCGGTCCTTTTTACAACCTGTCATTTAAAAAACGAAATGTATTCGGAGGGCTGGAGATTCTGGAATTGAACGGTCGTATAGCCGCAGAAGGTGTAGCTTCCTTCTCTGACCCTGAAAATGTATATCAGAGCCGGGAATACAGCGCCAACCTGTCCCTGATCTTCCCGCAATTTATCTTTCCCTTCAGCGATAATTTTCAGCGAAAGATTGGTGAGTACAACCCGAAAACCCGGGTGCAAACGGGGTATTCCTTTACTAACCGACCGGAGTACGAACGAAGTAACCTGAACGCCGCACTGGTGTACACCTGGCAAAAGGACACCAAAATATTTTATAACCTGACACTGGCAGATTTGAGTGTGATACGGACGCCACGGACGACAGAAGCCTTTGACAGCCTCCTTCTTACCCTGTTTGAGAATGGTAATAACCTGATCAACTCATTTAACTCAGCCTTTGTATCCAGTGTGAGCTTCAGCCCCACCTTTAGTTTTAATAACTACGGCGACTATGAGCAGAAGGCCAGCTACCTGAAGCTGTTTGTAGAAAGCGGAGGTACGACCCTCAATCTTTATAAGCCGCGCTTTCTCAAATCAGAACAGATGGACAGCACGGGGCTGGACTTTTATCAATGGGTAAAGTTCTTTGCAGACTACAGGCAGAATATACCGTTAAATCAAAATCAGTCCTTTGCCTGGCGTATTAATGCCGGTGCTGCCAAGCCCTATGGCAGAAATGAAGCATTACCCTATGAAAAATATTTCTTTGCCGGAGGTAGTAACAGTGTGCGGGCATGGCGTCCGCGCAGGCTTGGGCCAGGAAGCTATACACCCCGACTGGCAGATGGCTCCAGGGACTACCAAAGTCTCTTTGAACAACCGGGAGAGATCATCTTCGTAGCAAGCGCGGAGTTCAGACGCAAAATCATAGGCTTTTTAAACGGCGCCGTGTTTGTAGATGCAGGTAATGTGTGGACCATCTCGGAAGACCGCTCCAGGCCAGGTGCCGACTTCAGCCTTACGGACTTCTACCAGGAGATGGCGATAGGTACAGGCATTGGCTTCCGCTTTGACTTCAGCTTTCTTATACTCAGGCTGGATATTGCAACCAAGGTCCGTGATCCTGCCATAGAAGAGGGTAGTAAGTGGCTCTTCAGGCCTTTTGGTGACCGTGAAGAGACTGTGCTTAATATCGGTATCGGTTATCCTTTCTGATCAGGTGAAGGAGGCTGGCTTCCACGTTTTGTATTGGGCGGATTAGGTATCTCCAGGTTATCCACCAGCACTGAAATGGGCAAGCGCCTTTCTTCCTCGTACATCTTGAATTCGACTATGTCCGAAGGCAACTTAATACCTTTTGCGATAAGCCGGTTCATCACTGCCAGCATTACCCTGTATTTCAGGATAGTAAATGACGTAAGCATGTCTAGCGTATTAATCCAGAAATAGATACGCAGGTTAATCGTACTGGCGGCAAATTCTTCTATTACAATGAAGGGACGGAGGTGCTCCCTCTTTTCGATATCATTCTGCTCATTCATTATATCCAGGATAATGCGCTCAGCCTCTACCACATCGGTGCCATAGTCCAGCCCGATGAGGAAGTCATGGCGCATAAGCCCATCCTTGGTGTAATTTGTCAGGGGGTTCTTAATGAGCATGCTGTTAGGCAGGAAAACATCTCTTCCATCAAAGGTACGGATCTGGGTATTGCGCAGGTTAAGCATTTGTACATTCCCCATAAAGCTATCTACCTGTATGAGGTCCCCTATCTTAAAGGGCCTTCCAAAAGCCAGAAACACCCCGCTAAGGAGGTTTTCACCAATATCTTTAAAGGCAAAACCAAGCACCAGGGCAGTAACGCCAGCCCCTGCCAGCAACCCCCTGGCTGTACCAGCCAGTCCTACAGCATTTAGAAACGACACAAAGCCTATTAGTACCATAATAAGCATAACCAACCGGCCTGCGAAAACCACGGGGAGCCTGTCGTGTACTTTTCTGAACAGCCTGCGCACCACCAGTCTTCTGAGTAAAATACCGATGAGAAGGAAAATGATAAACAGGCCTATGCCTACAAGGATTTCAGGGGCATTATCAGCCCATTTTTCACCAAAGCGCTGAAAGGCTTCGCGAATGCGGGTTTTCATAGTCGAACAAATTTATCCTGAACAACCTGCTACCAGGGTTTTGGTTTAGCGGGGTATAAAATGAAAAGCCCCTGACCTGAGGCCGGGGGCTTTCACATATCATTCATAATTTAAACCTTATGTATGCGTATACCGATCGCGGTAAGAGGCATCGTTATAATCTTCATCATTATAAAACTCGTCATCATCTTTACCAGTCGCGGCACGGCGAATATTACGGAGCTGGTGCTGCAGCATCTCATATCTTGATTTATAGATATCCCTTTCAGCCTTGGCTACATCCCGCTCAGCCCGGGCCCTTACCAGTGGGTCATCGCTCTCCAGGCCATCTTTGTGAGTATGCCGTTTATTTTCATACTCCTGCGAGTGCATGTGATGTGACTCATACATATGCCGGGTATCGTCATCATCCCGCAGGGCGTGCTTAAGGCCATACTCATAATCGCGGGTTATGGGTTCCCCGGTATATACAGGGTAAAAGCGTACTTTTTCCCTATCCAGGGAATCTACTACCACCGCCTTATGATCGCCCTCTACCCTGGTCCTGCCTACAGGTACCAGTATCTGGCGTTCGGTTTCATTAGCGTACAGTTTTTTATCTGTCGTTACGGTCAGGTACCGTGCTTTGCCCCGTTCGGTATCTACTATAAGGTCATTTACTACCCCAAAGGCATCATTTTTCTTACCTACTACCTTCCATCCGCGAATATCGTGGCTGTCGTCTGATACGTGGAAGTGCTTAAGATCATTTAATGATTGCAAGGGGGCATTATCGTGTGAGTCGGTCGTTACCATAAAAAAATGTTATAGGGTATAAAAAATATGCTGATTACTGGCATATAGCCCTGAAGGATGCGAGTCATCCTCTATATTGAAGTTAATTTCATTATCTTCAATTACCTCACCCTCGGCGGGTTCGGTTTCTATATTACCATCCTCTACGTCGAGCAGGGCATCCAATACAAAATACCCTATCAGCAGCAGTACAATAATACCCAGCAGCCAGGGCCATGAGGACTTCTTCTTTTTTCGTTCAATATTGATCTCTGTCATAATTTAAAAAAATTAATATGCGTGTGGTCAGATCAAAAAATCATCAATTAAGTAACTGATAAAGAATAATTTAGTTAAATGATCTCTATAAAGAAGAAACCATCTGCTTCCACTCTACTCCTTTTTTAATTAGGGAAGGTTCCGGCATGCGTCGTTCATGCATCAGATGGTGTATGGCCGCAAGGTCACCGGTGCGGCCCAGTTCCATTACAGCCCTTACTTCATTTTCTTTGATGTAAAAAGCCAAAAACTCCTTGTCCGTCACACTGCCGCTAATAACTACTTCGTCAAATTCATCAGCGTGTCCGGTATAGTGTAGGGACAAGCCATGCTGGGCTGTCCAGAAGAAGGGAACGTTCTTATAGGGCACTCTCCTGCCAGCCATATTTTGTCCGGCCACACGTCCCATCTGGCAGGCTACCTGCCAGTGTTCTATCCGGCTCTGACCATTTGGAAAAGGGAAGTAGGCTATATCCCCGGCCGCATATACGTCCCGCCCGGCATAGGCATACACATCAGTCTTAATACCCCCGTCCTTTTCGAGAGTAAGGCCTTTCACCATATCAGTATTAGGCTGCACACCTATCCCCCCTACTACCAGGTCGGCCTCCAGCGTTTCGCCGTTTTCCAGTACCACTGAAGTCACTTTGCCATTTTCCCCTTTGATCTCTTTAGGCTTGGTTTCAAGTTTAAACGTAGTACCATTCTCCTTGTGCGTATCAGTAATTAGTTTACCTATTTCCTCTCCGAACTTTTTGGCAAACGGCAGACTATCAGGAGTAACCACAGTAACTTCACAGTCAAGTTCTCTCAGGCTGAAGGCACACTCCATTCCAATAAATGATGCGCCGATGATCACCACTTTTTTGGCACTTTTGCCTGCATCCCTCAGTTGGCGGCTGTCTTCCAGTGAGCGCAGGTAATGCACACCTTTCAGGTCATGACCAGGGATATCAAGGTGACGGGGCTTGCCTCCTGTACATATCAATATGCTGTCATAGGCAATATCTTCACCGCCCTCCAGGCTCACAGTCTTCCTAGCTACGTCCACACTGGTGGCCTTACTACCAAGCTTTAATTCTACATCTATGCGGTCATAAAATGCTTTATCACGAAGGGGCATCCATTCGTCAGGGGCATTATCCTGCAGGAAATCCTTGCTACAGTTAGGCCGGTCATAGGGCAGCTCATCTTCTGCAGTTACCAATACGATACGTCCCTGAAAACCTTCTGCCCGCATGGACTCAACGGCATAGGCCCCGGCGGCTCCGCCGCCCAGCACCACGAATACGCGCCCATCTCCCTCATCAGCTACAGACATGGGGGGCACGGCATGTTCCGGTGCAGGTTCAGGAACCTGTACGTAAATATCATCCCCATCGAGCCTTACGGAAAATTTTGGAAGGTCATTACACCCTGGTGCATTTAAATGCTTGCCGGTAGATACATCGAAACAGGCATGGTGCCAGGGGCAAACCACCTTATTACCGTGCAGAGAGCCTTCTGCAAGTGGAGCCCCATAGTGGGTACAATGGGCCGCCAATGCATAAAAGTGGCCATCCTGTCTTACCAGCAGGAGCTCGGTATCTCCTGCCTTCACCTGTTTCATCTCACCATTTCTTAGTTCGCCGGTGCGGGCTACTTTCACTTCCTTGGATGCCATGATCTAGTCGTTTGGTTAATCGTCCCAAAAAAAACCAGCGTCCGGGGATAGTGTTTGAAAGAGAGAGACTTAGAGCTAATAATTATTTACCGGAAAGATCCTTACCTGCGAATCCTGAACTCAAAATCACAGTTTTTGCACTTATATACCGTGCGGACATAAATAGGAAAAACAGCCAGCAAGAAAGCCGACACAGAGGATAGAACACCTTTTATTCCTTTGTTTGAAATAAAGTGCCCATATAACTTCTTACTACCGCAATTGGGGCAGGTAACATCTTCTTCCTGATCGTTTTTATAGGGTAGGCCTTCCATATCTTCCAGCAATTGCTGTGCCCTGGCCTGGTCCTCTTCCAGCACTTTGACTTTGATACCTCCCACTGTCACATTATACAGTGGGTTCATAGTTACCATATTTTCATCAAAAATAAAGCAGGGTATATCTTCACTTTCAAGTTTTGTCTTCAGTAAGTGAGCTTCCACATGGTTAGGAAAGGATCTGAGAGTTACTAGTGACATAGATTATTCAGGTTCATTAGTCTATTATTATAATACATTCACCCCGACGCTACAGGTATAGCATCCACAATTATACAGTGGGGCACAAGCCAGTTGAGGACTTTATTAATTTTGAGGTAGTTGGTACCAGGGCATGCCCAGTAGTCCTACACCCTTTTCTACGTGTACCGAATCACCCACTTCTGTGGCCTGATAGAGACTGCTGCCTACATTCACCTCCTCAGGGCTGGTTAACGGACCCCATGGCTCCAGAGTAAGGTGATAAGAGGTATATTTTCCCTTTCCAATACGCTTGTCAATAACCACCGGCGCATATTTTTCCAGCTGGCTGTGGTCATAATAGCAGTTAACAAATAAACTGGCAGCAAGCATATAAGCGGCACTAAACAGAGCCATCACAGATAGCAACATATAGTCTGTGGCTGTCTTTTTACTGAATTCATCCGTGCCGGTCATTAGTAAAATGGCGACCATGAAGCCCCACAGCCCTGCGATGTACCACCCCTCCTTGAACTGAATTACGTTGTAGTCCCACACTACCCGAAGGCCTATCACGGGTACCGGTATAAAGTAAGCATATAAAATGGAAGGGTACCTGCTTTTCTCATAGCTGTTCATCCTTATCAGGCCTTTGTACCGGATCACTGTAAGTAAACAAATTAGTGGCAGGAGCACGAGCGCCCACATAATTACCTCGTAGTATTGCCTAATAAAAAGCCCTGCCGCCCCTACGGCAATCCCTGATCCATTTAACAGGTAAGATGTTATTTTTGCCCGCCTTAGTAATGCTTCACGACTCTTCTCATCCAGCCCCCGACCTGAGCTATCCAGAGTGGTCTCTAGCTGATTATCGGGTTCCAAAACATCCAGATCGGGAAAATACCGGCTCAATAAAGCTTCGAAAAAGTCAGAGTACTGGTAGTACTTGTGCACTTTTACTCTTTTTAAGTCCGCATTTCGGGGTTCCAGATAAAGGTACATATCAGTTCTCCTGTAGCCACGAATCTCATCAAACCTTAAAGTCCGGTTCGTAAATGTGGATGTATGTCGGATAACCCCGTTTTTTATCACTACCCTTTCGTAGAGGGCATCTCTAAGGCCCACTATGGTCAGCACCAGGCCAGCCAGGAAAAGTACGCTGAAAATAGTTAAACCCAAGGTACCCAGGCCATCAGGGCCGTTACCAACGACAAGGGGGAAGGTGGCAGCTCCGGCCGGCAGTAGGGGAAGAACTATAAATGATAGGATTCGTACCCCTTTATCCATCCGCATATCCAAAGATACAGTGGCGAGAGAGGGTAGCTCCTCAGACCCCTTCTCTGCCGATCGGACTCCCATTTGTTCAACTTTATTCAATACCCTATTACTTTCTTCTCTTCTTTGAGTGGCCTTTTCGACCTTAACCTTGTCAGCCGCTCCCACGCCTTCTTTGACACGACAGGCTTTACTAATTGTCCGGCGTAGGTGGCCGGTGCCTCTTCTGTTAGACCAAAGGCTTCAGGTTCATGATCGGGACATACGTAGGTGCCAAACAGCACGTCCATCAAAGGGGAAATATTAGCATAATTGCCGGTATCCCTTTCTTTATTATGATGCCAGTGATGGAGCTCAGGTGCTCCGATTAATACCCTCAGGGGGCCTAGAGGTAAACGGACATTACTATGAATGTATATTGCCCATATGCCTCTGAAAGCGATCACCCCGGCAATGCTCTCCAGGGGAAAGCCCATGATAAAGGCAGGCAGGTTTATGAGGCCAATAGTATACAGGCTATCAAGTGGGTGCTCCCGGTGGGAGGCAAGCCAGTCCAGGTGCTCTGCACTGTGATGAACTTTATGAAAGCGCCAGAGAAAATCTATGCGGTGCTGTAACCGGTGTCCCCAGTAGATGAGGAGATCACTAAAGAAAAACATTTCCAATACCTGTAGCCAAAAGGGCTGCGAACGGATAGCAGACTGCCAGGCAGATGGAATGAGGCCTGTAAGAGGTTGGGATAAATAATCTAAAACCCAGATAACAAGACTACTCCAGATCAGGTACTGACCTACCATAAAGCTTAGGTCTATTAACCAATGGCGGCGGAAGATCTTCTGGCCTGCTTTTGCCGGAAAAGCCTTTTCCATTGGTATGAAAAGAAGCCCCAGAAAAAGAATACTGATCAGGAGGCCTTCAAAACCCGCCAGTATGGTACTACTTATAAGGCTAATCATTATCCTTAAGCGAATCAGGGATGGCTAGATACAGAGAGTCTAACAGGAAGTTTCTTTCCTGGTCAGGCTTTATGATCAGTACCTTGGTACTTCCCAAAGCCTTCATCATTTTATTATCAAACTCCTCCTTTATAGAATCGGCTCTTTCTCCTGTCCACTCAAATCCGGCAGGAGTCGTGCCCCCATTCGGGTTACCAAGGAGTATGATTTTTCTACCCGTTATATAGCCTGCATTATAGGCCACAAACCCACCTATAAGACATATAAAAAGGGTTAACGCCAAGGGCTTAAGCAAGGTCTTTTGCATATCATATAGTTTCAGGCAAGATACCCCATTATCTCATATCAAGGAACAGGCTAAATATATAAAAGGGTAAATGTTAAGAGGGTGCCTCGGGCTATATACCAAAGGATATAGCCTGAAACAATAAAAGCCGCCTACCGGCAGCTTTTTATTTAATATCAAATTAAATCAATAATTCAGTAGCTCATCCAGCTTATCCCCTACCTTATCGGCATTGGGCAACATTTCCTTTTCCAGGTCCATGTTGAGCGCAATAGCGGGCAGGTTAAGGGCGCCGAGAGTCATTACAGGAGCATCCAGTTCCTGGAAGCACTCCTGGGCGATACGGCCGGCAAGGCTTTCGGCAAAGCTATTCATCAGTGGCTCTTCTGTGAGCACCAAGGCTTTATTATGACGGCGTACGGCACTTACGACAGCCTCCCAATCAAGAGGATTGAGGGTACGCAGGTCGAGTATCTCAATGGAGCCGGGGAATTTTTTTGACGCTTCCAGAGTCCAGTATACTCCCATTCCGTAGGTGATAACCACGGCAGAGTAGCCTTCTTCCACCATATCGGTATCGGCTTCCTGCACGGTGCGGGCTTTACCTAGAGGCACTACGTAATCTTCAGAAGGCTCTTTGGATTTAGCCTTTTCTGTCCCGGGCACCTTACTCCAGTACAGGCCTTTGTGCTCCAACATCACCACAGGGTTAGGGTCATGCCATGCGGCCTTCATTAGCCCCTTCATATCAGCGGCGGTAGAAGGATACACCACTTTTATACCCCGGATATTGCATAGTGTACTTTCTACGCTTCCTGAGTGGTAAGGTCCGCCACCTCCATAAGCACCGATAGGCACTCTGATAACAGAACGGACAGGAAACTGTCCCATACTCAGGTAGCAGCTCTTACTAAGCTCTTCTACCAATTGGTTTATACCGGGCCAGATGTAATCGGCAAACTGGATCTCTACCACGGGGGCAAGCCCTACGGCAGACATGCCTGCCGTGCTACCCACGATGTAGGCCTCTTGTATGGGGGTGTTAAATACCCGGTCTTCGCCATACTTCTTACCCAAAGTAGCCGCCTCACGAAATACGCCGCCGAGGCGTGCCCCTACGTCCTGCCCATATAGCAGGGCCTCAGGGTTGTTTTTCATGATTTCGTTCATGGCAAACAGCGCAGCATCTACCATCACGATCTTCTCAGCTCCTTCCGGCTCGCGCTCGCCTGTCTCTTCTGTAATGGGTGTGGGGGCAAACTCGTGATCCGATACGGTAGCCGGATCAGGGTCTGGAGAATTCACGGCTTTTTCCCACGCTTCTTCAGCTACTTTGCGGCCCTGTGTTTCCAGCTCTTCCACTTCGTCCTGAGGCATGCCACCCTCCAGCAGGTAGTGACGCAGGCGTGGAGTGGGGTCGTCTTCGTGGTGCAGGTTCAGGTTTTGTTCGTCGCGGTAAAATTCTTTCCTCACCCCACTGGTATGATGCCCGAGCAAGGGGCATTTAGCATGAACCAATATGGGTTTGCGGTTTTTCCGCACATAGTTGACGGCTTTCTCCATGCCGTTGTAGCTATCGGCAAAGTCGGCCCCGTTTACCCTCATACGTTTGAGGCCCTTAAATCCGGCCGCAAACTCATAGGCATCCATGGCCCTCATTTCCTCACCGGTGGCCGATATCCCCCAGTCGTTATCCTGGATCAGGTAAATAATTGGCAGGTCTTTCAGTATAGCCATCTGAAATGCCTCAGACACTTCACCCTCTGTCACTGAGCCATCGCCCAGAGAGCAGAGTACTACGGGCTTATTATCATCGCCTAAGCCCTGGCTTTCCTTATACTTTATTCCGTGGGCCATGCCTGTAGCTGGTATGGCCTGCATGCCTGTGGCACTACTCTGGTGAGGAATGGTGGGCATACCCTCACGCTTAAGGCTGGGGTGATTGTAATAGGTACGCCCTCCGCTAAAGGGGTCATCGCGCTTGGCCATGAGTTGTAGCATCAGCTCATAGGGTTCCATGCCTATACCCAGCAGAATGGACTCATCCCTGTAGTAGGGTGCGGCATAGTCCCAGGGCTTCAGGTGAAAAGCAGCCGCTAACTGTATGGCTTCATGGCCCCTGGAAGTAGAGTGCACATACTTACTGGCCAGTTTTTTATTTTCATCGTAAATTTCCGCCATGCGGCCGGCTGTGCACATGAGCCGGTAGGCTTTTTTTAATACATCGGTGCTGATCTCAAACTCAACGTCGTGGGTCACAGATGAACTCATTATTGGGTCGTTGTTTGGCTCAAAAATACGAACAATTTTGAAGAACTAAATCGTTTGCAAGATTACCCTATCTTTGTCTCGCTCTTTGCCGGGTATTATGTACGTATAACTAAGTATAAGTAACTGTATGCAGAAAGAAGAGATTGCACACTATTTCAAAAACCTTCAGGACGCTATTTGTTCTTCACTGGAAGGCCTGGACGGTAAGGCTAAGTTTCAGGAAGACAACTGGGAAAGGCCCGGGGGCGGGGGCGGCAGAAGCCGTGTGATACAGGGAGGTGACCTGATTGAGAAGGGGGGTGTGAATTTTTCTGCCGTGCATGGCGATGCGCCTGAAAGGATGCTTTCAGCGCTAAAGCTAGGTGGCAAGCAGTTTTTTGCCACCGGGGTAAGTATTGTACTACATCCGGCCAGCCCGATGGTGCCTATTATTCATATGAATGTACGGTACTTTGAAATGTCAGACGGTACCATGTGGTTTGGCGGGGGCATAGATCTTACGCCACATTATGTAGTGCCGGAAGACGCTGCTTTCTTTCATAAAACCCTGAAGGAAACGTGTGACCGGCATAATACAGATTACTATGAGCGCTTTCGCAAATGGGCCGATGACTATTTTTATATTCGCCACCGCAGTGAGACCAGAGGCATAGGTGGTATCTTCTTTGACCGCCTGGCCCCCGGACAGCCTGCCGGTAAGCCTGGCAGTAGTGAGCTACCCGGACCGGATAAGGAGGCGCTTTTTGCCTTTGTAAAGGATGTAGGAGAGACCTTTGTGCCGGTATACAGCGAAATTGCAAACCGGAGACGGGGAGATAGCTTTGGCGAAAGGGAGAAAACCTGGCAAATGCTCAGACGTGGCCGCTATGTAGAGTTTAACCTCGTGTGGGACAAAGGCACCAAATTTGGCCTGGATACGGATGGGCGTACGGAATCAATTCTGATGAGTCTGCCCCCTGTCGCTAATTGGGAATATGCACATACGGCCGAACCTGGCAGCCGGGAGGAGGCCACTTTATCTTATCTTAAAAAAGGCATAGACTGGACCAAGCAATGATCGAAACCCTAGCTAAACTTGACGAAGAGCTTTTTTTATTCCTAAACGGATTACATACACCATTCTGGGATACGGTTATGTATTACGTATCGGAGCGGTATACCTGGGTGCCCTTCTATTTGTTCCTCATCTTTCTGGTATATAAGGCCAGAAAGCGGGAGTCCCTGCTAATCATCTTTTGCCTGATCATTGCAGTAAGTATTGCCGACCAGGTAACGAGCGGATTCATGAAGCCATTTTTTATGCGCTTCAGGCCCTGTCAGGATCCGACCATTAGGGACCTGGTACACATAGTAAACGACCACTGCGGAGGCAGATATGGCTTTGCTTCTTCGCATAGCTCGACCACATTTGCCCTGGCTGCATCTGTATTCATGTTTTTACGGCACCACTACCGGTTTATCTTCCTTATCTTTTTATGGGCAGCCACGGTAGCGTACAGCCGTGTTTACCTGGGCGTACATTACCCGGGAGACATCATTGTCGGCGGCTTTTTGGGTGTTATTATCGGAATCCTGGTATATATCGGGTATAAGGGGGCCGTTAAAAAGTTCAGGAAACAGGAATAAGCATCCGGCTACAGGAAATTCAGCCTCCGGTAGAAGGCATCCTTATAGCTTGCACCTATGGGAATTGACTTATTTCCGATCACCACATTCAGGTCCTCAAGGGAGTTTACCTGCCGGCAGTTTACAATAAAGCTGCGATGTACCCTGGCAAAAAAGCTGGTGGGGAGCCTTTTCTCCACTCCTTTCATGGTATAGTGTACGATATAGCGCTGCTCAGCGGTGTGAAAAATTATGTAATCCGCCATAGCCTCAATATACAGCAGGTCATCGAAAGGGATACGAACAAAGCGCGCGTCCGTTTTCACATACACATCGATCTGCTCCTCGGTTTCTTTCCTTATGGCCTCTATCTGAGTACGGGCTTTTTGTACAGCCTGCAGGAAGCGGGGATACTCGAAGGGCTTGACCAGGTAGTCGGTCACACTTCTTTCAAAAGCCTCCGCAGCATGCTCTTCAGCACCGGATATGAGGATAACTTTATGGGGAGTTTCTAAGTGCCTGAGCAGATCCATACCGGACTTACCCGGCATTTTGACATCCAGAAAGAGAAGGTCTATATTTTTCTCATTCAGAGCCTTCTCTGCCGCTTCGGCACTTTCACATTCATCAGCCAACTCGAGGAAGCTGGTTTTCGAGATAAAGCGTTTTACTATGGCACGCGATACCTCTTCATCATCTACTACAAGACAGTTGATTTTCATAGAGATACGAGTAATTGGCCTGCGCCGCACCATTCAGATACGGCTTAAGTTTGCCAAATATAAGAAAATAGGGTAATTACCCTACTTCACATTCCTCTATGCTGTAACATCCTGGCGACATATTTACCAATGATATCGAATTCCAGGTTGATCCTGTCACCCTCCTTCAGTTGCTTCAGGTTGGTATGTTCATGGGTGTAGGGTATAATAGTAACCGTAAAGGTATCTTCTGTTACATTAAAGCAGGTAAGGCTGATGCCACTTATACAAATACTTCCTTTTTCTACAATCAGACTCTGAAAATCAGCAGGGTAATGAAAAGTGTAAAGCCAACTTCCTTCAAGCACCTCCACAGATTTGATGGTGCCAGTGGCGTCTACGTGCCCCTGAACAATGTGCCCGTCATAGCGACCATTTGCAGCCATACAGCGTTCCAGGTTTACCAGGGTGCCCTCCTCCAGCTCACCAATGGCTGTCTTCTTCAGGGTCTCCTCCACCGCCGTAACCCAGTGGGTATCACCTTCTACTTTGGTAACAGTAAGGCACACCCCGTTATGAGCCACACTCTGATCTATATGCATTTCGGATGAGATGGGGCTTTGTACCTTCAAATGTAGGTTAGTCCCTTCCTTTACCAGGCCGGTTACGGTACCTGTGGTTTCGATGATTCCTGTAAACATTGTCCGCCGGGATCTTTTACTTAAATATACGCACCTGCCAATTTCAGAGGAAAAGAATAGAAAACCATTAAAATTCTATCCTTTTTTCACCTCTCTGACCGTCAGAAGATTACACTACAATTGAAACGGCCTGGCAGGATAAAGGAAAGATTTGACCGGGAAAAGTGCTGAGGCCGTGTATTTTTGCAACCTAAGCCCACACGTATGGAAATTAACGATAGTTATCGGCATAGAGGTATGCGCAAAGCGCTGGTTCGTACCCTTAAGGGAAAGGGTATCACTCAGCCCGACGTACTGAAAGCCATCGGTAAAGTGCCCCGGCATGTGTTTTTTGAAAATGCTTTTCTGGAGCATGCTTACCAGGATAAGGCTTTTCCTATTGGTGAAGGGCAAACTATATCCCAGCCTTATACTGTAGCTTTTCAAACAGAACTACTGGACGTAAAACCACAGGACAAGGTACTGGAAATAGGCACTGGCAGCGGTTATCAATGCTGTGTACTATGCGAAATGGGCGCCAGGGTGTATACCATAGAGTATAACAAGGTACTATATGAGCGTACCAGGAAGTTTCTCCCTGAAATGGGTTACCGGGCAACGTTTGTACATGGAGATGGCTCCAGAGGAATCCCCTCCTACGCACCATACGATAAGATCATAGTGACTGCAGGCGCACCTACGGTACCTACCGCACTACTCGATCAGCTTAAGCCAGGTGGGTGTCTGGTTATACCTGTGGGCAATGATCGCATGCAAAAAATGCTGCGCCTCACCCGCCAGGGAGAAAAACAAATTAAAAGAGAAGCCTTCGATAACTTTAGCTTTGTACCTTTGCTCGGTAAATTCGGCTGGCAGAAATAAACAGGTAAAACGAACGAACAGGCTAATATGGCAAAATTAAAAAAGCACCCCAAAGAGAGCGCGGTTACTATGACGGAAATGGTGATGCCCAATGACACCAATACACTGAATAACCTGATGGGGGGTAAGCTGATGCACTGGATGGACATCGTGTCGGCAATAGCCGCCCAGAAGCATAGCAACCGTATTGTGGTAACGGCCAGTTGTGATAACATCTCCTTTCGCAAACCTATCGCTCTGGGCAATGTGGTTACACTCAGTGCAAGGGTAACGCGTTCATTCAGTTCATCTATAGAAGTGCACATCTCTGTACAGGCTGAGGATATTCCCAGTGGCAAGAAATTCGAAAGCAACAGTGCATTCTTTACTTTTGTAGCGGTAGATCAAAGTGGTCGTCCGATAGATGTACCTGAAATAGAACCTGAAACAAACGAGGAAAAAGAGTTATATGACGGGGCCCTCCGTCGTCGCCAGCTTCGCCTTGTACTGGCAAAAAGAATGAAACCTGAAGACGCTACTGAATTAAAGAGTATCTTCAATATCAAATAATTCTATAGCAGATGAGCATGAAGGAAGATGACCTCTCGTACCTGCCCTTGTTTATCACTGAACCGGTCTACCTTTTTGATGAGGAAGAACCGGTGACGTCTGTTTCTTCTGCTGCCGAAACGACTCCTGGCGAAGTAGCGGAGAACCCTGCCAAAAGAGAACGGGTACCAGAGGAGCCTTCTGCTGATAATAATGGGGTAAGAGAGCCGGAGCAACCTGCCTATGCGGCGGGTGAGCCTGAGAAAAAAGAGCCTGCACCTGCCCCGGTTCCCCCAAAACCACTACCTTTTCAGGGCAAAAATGAAAAGAGTATCGTTCTCGCTATCGATACGCCTACTAATCAGGACCAGCGCGACCTGCTAAAGAAGATCATGGCTTCCGTGAATATCACAGGACGGGATGTGGCTATGACAGACGTAAGAGGACTACAGGACCCTGCTTCTCTCCCTCCTCACCGGTTACTCATTAGTTTCGGGGTTGAAGACCCCCTTTTGTTTCATGGTGAGGTTCCAGTTCCCTATGAGATCAAAAAAGTTGACCATCAATCATTCGTTCTAGCGGACTCGCTATCAACACTTTACAGCGACATTTCTGCGAAGAAAAACCTCTGGGAAGTGCTTAAAAAACTTTTTGTAGCATAATGCTTGTTGTTACCATGTCAACAACCAAAAGAATCTATATGCTATCACCTGCATGGACGATATTGCACTACGGTAAAAAGATCATGCGATATAAGTTTGTATACTTTGTGGTCTTCATCGTATTGCTGGTACACGTATCAGACAGCTTCAGTGCTCGCCTGGAAAAGCCAGAGGTACGCACTGAAACGGCCAGGATGGAGGCCATGGAGCCGATGGATAAAATGGGGGCTGACAAAGCTTCCGTAGTTGCCGACCCTGATAACGAACTCGAAAAATCCATACTGGGAGCTGATATTGTGACCTTCGCCATGAGCCTGAAGGGTAAACCTTATACATGGGCCGGGGTAAAGCCTTCCACAGGATTTGACTGTTCTGGCTTTATCTACTTCGTATACGGTGAATATGGAATCTCACTGCCTCATAGTAGCCGTGCACAATACAAAGAAGGCACTGAAATATCAGAAAGCGAGGCCCGCAAGGGTGACCTGGTATTTTTCAGGGGCACTAACCCAAAGAGTAAGGCAGTAGGCCATGTGGGTATTGTGACTTCAGAGCCCGGTGAGCCGGTACGATTTGTACACAGTAGTACAGGCCGCGGTGTGGTAGAGGATGGAATTGTCCGAAGCTATCGCCGCCGCTACATCGGTATCAAGCGAATACTGTAAGTGAGAGTTTATAATATTGATAGAGCAGCCTGTTACAATGCAGGCTGCTTTTTTATTGACTGACTCTCAAGTCAAAGCTGAACCCCGGTTTATAATCATGTGCTACCCGACTTACCAGCAGGCTTAGGCTGCCGGATAGTGTATAGGTGCCGACTTCGGCCGGAGTAAAAGTTCCCGTTAGCACATCACCCATTTGTTTCCAATCTACGGACACCTTTTCACCCTGCCAGGAGATAGCAAGGTCAGTATAGGTAAGTACAACTTCAGGAGAGACCTGCTCAGCTATATAAATAATGAAGTGAACCTCTTCATGAGGGCGAATGCCTGATGAGTCCACCGCCAAACGGAAGGGCACCCCACTGGGAAACCTCGGTGCGATAAAGCTTCGGGAAAGATGACTTATAAATTCGTTTTCATACTGGAGAACCTGCAGAAGCAATAACTTATCAGAATATGCCGCTCTGTCATCGGGTGTGTTTACCAGTTTTTCAACAGCGGCAGCCCCTCCCGGTAATTCTGCATCGGAGTCAAATACCTGGATGAGGCTATCTATCTGACGGACATAAGTCAGGACATTTCCTGAGTCCAGCTCATCAGATTCCGAAATTGCAGAAGAGGGTATCCCTGCTTCCTTCCTCAGGTTTAGCATGCTGTAAATAAGCTCGAGGGTAGTCACATCATTAGTAAGCCTACCTCTGTCATCCACTACCTGTTTTAACTCTATAAAAAGCTGCATATTATTATCCCACTGCCTGCTGGTAGCCTCATCCAATACATCTAATTCATACCTGTCCGGCTCCTTCTCTTTCTGACAGGACTGAAAAATTATAAGCAAGGATAACAATAGCACAAATCGCATCATGAGCATTAAACAGGGATTACCTTAATAGATAATTGGTATTCGAATATTCAGGCTTACGGCAGCACCTCATTCAGGTATTGCCACATTTGGTTATGAAAAGTGATGGGCACAAGGGCATTATCCGGCGCCTCACCCATGCGCACCACAATCAGGTTTTCCTCAGGTACCACATCGATGATTTGTCCATTCTTGCCCATAGCTGCGTACAAATCTGACGGCGCATCAGGTGCCACCGCTATGTTGTAGCTATCCGGACTACCCGGAAAGACAGCAGAGGGCTGGCCGTTTAGCCACCATAGGTACCCATAGGAAGGGTTAAGGCTTTGGGATGGACTGATCATATCACGGATATAGCTGGTGTCACTTAATACAGGCATGTCATCCCACAACCCATTATTTAGCACAAGCAATCCAAAACGGGCCGCATCGCGTGGTTTACTCCAATACACATTATTGTAACCGCTCTGAATCCAGGTGCCGCTCATGCCGGTTTTGTCTTCCAGTTTCTCGTCGGTATAGGCATTATAGCTCATGCCGGAGGCATTGCTGATTACCTGTTCCAGCAGTGTATAGGGCGCATTATGATAGTACCACCGGGTGCCGGGATCAGCCATATAATCCAGGCATTCAGGGTCGGTGCAGTGTATATCATTTACCGTATAATCAAGCCCCGTAGTCATGGTAAGCTGGTGGCGTATGGTGATTTGCTCCTCCCGGGCGGCTGACATACTGGTCCAGCCGGTACCCAGGTACTCAGAGGTCTTATCCGAAATACTCAATAACCTGTCAAACTGTGCCCTGCCTACCAAAAAGGCGGTAATCGTTTTACCGGCTGAGGCCCAGTACCATTGGGAGTCCTTATCAAAAGGCGCTGTGCGGGTGATGTTTTCGCCCCAGTATTTTTCGGTTACGATCCGGCCATTTTTGAGCACAATAAATGCCCGTGTGCCATTGCTTTCCAGGAAACTGTATAACTCCTGCAGTTTCTGCTCATTCCATCCGAGTTCCGCAGGAGTTGTTGTCTCCCATTCCTCACCGGTTAAAGGAGGGAAATAAATCTCCTGACCGGGTATTTTGTCTGTGGGAGATACATCATCTTTTTCACACGCAAAAAGACCGAGGACAAGGCATAGTAAAAGATACTTCTTCATCATAGAGACATTCGGATGCTTAGACCTGCTTTCTATCGCAGGCCAGAGGTAATAAGGTGTGTAAAATAGGCAAAACCGGCCTGGCTGTAAAATCAACGTGTTAAGCGCTATGTAAGGATGAGGGCTATAATTAATGCATTTAATCTGCAGGGCTTACCGGAAATAGACCGCTACAAATTTGGCCAGAGGAGCCATCCGGGCTTTGTTCAGGAACAGCGTATCATCATTAATGGCATAGTTGTCTGCCAGCTCGAATACTTCAAGGAATGCTTGCTCTGTCTCTTCCGCCGGGCAGGCCATACGAGTGGAAGCGATCTTGGAAAAGCTGATCCGAGCCGGTTCGGAAAGGCTGTAGGAACCATTCATGGAATTACAACCCGTGTGACCCTCTACTCTTTGCTCGTTACCTTTCAGGGTAAAGTAGGGCTCCCTCTTCATACCGGTGCTTACCTCTACTGGTTGTCCCCGCAGTTCGATAAGCTTCCAGTACGTATTTTTAATATCTGTACTCACCTTGGTAAGATAGCTTTTTTGGGTTTCATCATCCATCAGAGGATTGCCATTACTTCCAAGAGGGATAAGCAGGTTTTCGCCCACCTTGTATTGTTCCCCACTCGACAGGGTAATCTGCCCCCCGGAATCATTCCACCTGAAGGAGCCACTCTCGTAGGTAAAAAGCTCATCCACCTCCTTGTGCCGGTAGGATTTCTCAAATACCCCTCCCTGTTTCAATGTTATTGTGGTTTGTATGCCCTCGCAATCATTACAGGGCAGCGTACCCCTGTAGGTGCCAGACCAGTCGAGTGAATTTCGGCTGTTATGCATATCTACAGATTGTGAGGTTTCTTCGGCCTCGGTTTGTGCATCTAGGACAGTAGACTGGCGATTGTTAGTACAACTACATATTAAGCTTGCAAGGATAAATAAGAGGGCGTATTTCATAGCAGATGAATTTAGCTGTTTTACCTCTACAACGTAACGAGTGAATATTCAGATGTCCGGACGTACCAAAACCGGTATGAGGCGAGGGTTAACCCTGTTTTCATTTATGTAAATAAAAAACCGGACCTTGTAAAGGCCCGGCTTGGAGAGTGTGTGAATATAAAAACTTACTTCAATGTACTGGGGCAAACATAGTCCGTTTTAGGTACGTCTGTTTCCTTAATGGCCTTATAGCCACCCTCTACATTGATCAAATCGTGATATCCGCGAGACTTAAGGATGGACCCGGCTATTACTGACCGGTATCCGCCCGCACAGTGAATATGAAAAGACTTATCCTTAGGTACCTCCGCCATTTGCTCATTCAGGAAATCAAGCGGTATGTTCATTGCATTTTCCACATGCTCGGACTGGTATTCGCCAGGCTTACGTACATCGACGATTATAGCCCCTTGTTTATAGGCTGTGGCCATGTCTTCTGCAGACTCTAAAGCCATCGTGTCCAATTCCTTGCCTGCCTGATTCCATGCTTCCACACCTCCCTCGAGGTAGCCCAGCACATTATCAAAACCTACCCGTGCGAGCCTGGTAACAGCCTCTTCTTCACGGCCCTCAGGACTGATAAGCAATATAGGCTGTTTTACATCCCTGATAAGGGCACCTACCCAGGGAGCAAAGCTACCATCCAGTCCGATGAACACTGAATTAGGGACAAAGCCTTTTACAAACTCATTCTGATGACGTACATCCAGCAGGATAGCCCCGGTTTCGTTAGCCGCTGCCTCAAAGGCATCCGGCCCCAGCTTACGCAGGCCTTTTTCCAATACATCATCTATGCTATCATAGCCCTCTTTGTTCATTTGAACATTCAGGGGGAAATACTGGGGAGGAGGCAACAGGCCATCGGTCACTTCTTTTACGAACTCCTCTTTGGTCATATTCTCCCGCAGGGCATAGTTCATTTTCTTCTGGTTACCGAGGGTGTCCACAGTCTCCTTCATCATGTTTTTGCCACATGCAGACCCGGCCCCGTGGCCAGGGTACACGATTATGTCGTCTGCCAGGGGCATGACCTTATTTCTCAGGCTGTCATACAGGGTAGCAGCAAGTTCTTCCTGGGTCATATGAGCCGCCTTCTGGGCCAGGTCCGGTCGCCCTACATCTCCAAGGAAAAGGGTATCCCCAGTAAAGATGGCGTGGTCTTCCCCTTCCTCATCTTTAAGCAGATAGGTAGTACTCTCCATGGTATGGCCGGGCGTGTGGAGTACCTTTATAGTTACGTTACCGAGTTTGAGCTCTTCGCCGTCACTGGCTATATGAGCTTCAAATTTAGGGTTGGCCTGAGGACCATATACGATAGTGGCACCGGTTTTTTCTGCCAGGGTCAGGTGGCCGCTTACAAAGTCTGCGTGAAAGTGGGTCTCGAGTATGTATTTGATCTTGGCCCCGCTCTTTTCAGCCTGATCTATATAGGGCTGCACTTCGCGCAGGGGATCCACAATAGCTACCTCACCATTGCTTTCGATATAGTAGGCACCTTGTGCCAGGCAACCGGTATATATCTGTTCGATCTTCATATTATGTATGTTAGCACGCCGGAGTGGCGTAAGTGTTACTTTGTTTTTCTTAATATAAAGTACGTAAATACCCTGTTAAAGGTGGGTAACCAAAGTTACAGCCCGCGAATTTAGTCTTTTTTGAAATCCTTTACACGATCACTCAGGTCATATACCTGTGTGCCTTTCATTTCAGACTCAAGAATACTGTACCCTGCGGCACTTCGGTAGCCTCCGGCACAGTGCACCACCACAGGCTTATCAGAAGGCACCTCACCAGAACGGTCGCGCAGTTCATGAAGAGGTATAGCCAGGGCTTTAGCAAACAGCTTACCATCATTTACCTCACTTTTATTTCTTATATCCACTATGGTATAGTGCTCCGGGTTTGATTTGAAGTCCGCCATATCAAGCGAGTCGGCTTTTGCACTATCCGCGGAACCTTCGATTACCCGGGCCCCCTCCATAAGCAGCTCATACCCAATTTTTGCGCCACGGCCTATGGCAGCTTCTCTTTCCTTATCGGAACTACTGACCAGGTAAAAGGTCTCCTCGGGAGAAATAACTGACCCAAGCCAGGTTTCGAACTTATCGCCGTCGGAGATCATGATATTAATGGCATTGGGATGATGTCCCTGCTTAAATATCGCTTCATCGCGTGTATCTACCACCAGGGCATCAGCGGGGATTTCCTCATCGGCTCCCAGGCGCTTCACCGATTCCACGCTGCCGCTATAGGGTCGCGCACCGCTTTTATTCATATCCACATCATAACCAAAGTATTTTGGTATAAATGGTTGCTCATGAAGAAGCTCATTAACAAAGCTATCCTCTTTCATTTCCTGCAGGGCCCAGTTTTCCTCCTTTTCACGGCCGATAGTGCTGTAGGTATCGGAGCTCATATTCTTACCGCATAATGATCCGGCTCCATGTGCCGGGTAAACCAGTGTTTCATCATCCATGGGAAGAAACTTCTCGCGGAGAGTCCGGTACATATCCCGGGCCAGACTTTCCCTCTTTGCCCGCATTTTACCCGCTTTCTCTCTGAGGTCAGGCCGTCCCACATCGCCTACAAACAGGGTGTCTCCTGTAAAAACAGCTCTCTCATCAGAATCATTATCAATAGCCTGGACGCTGATACTATCCGGTGAATGACCTGGTGTATTAATAGCCCTGAAGGTAATACTTCCCATCACAGCTTCCTGCTCGTCATCAAATCCCTGATGAGGGTAATCCGCTCCGGTAAGCTCACTGGTGAGAATAGTAGCCCCTGTCTCCTGATGGATCTGCAGGTGGCTGCTCACAAAGTCCGCATGCGGGTGGGTCTCAATCACAAGTTTAATTTTTGCTCCATGCTCGCTGGCGTAGTCATAATAGGGCTGAGGATCTCTTGCAGGATCTACTACGGCCATGTTCCCATTACTGATAATGGCATAGCTGGCATGGGCAAGAGGTTTATCGTAAAACTGATGTATATGCATGTCAAAAAAGTATTAGTGGTAATAAAAAATGAAGACTATACGGCAAAAACTGTTTCGCTGAGAATGATGAAAATGCCCATAGCAAGTACAAACCAGCCAAATCCTTTCTTAAGCCTGTCTGCTGAGACAAACCTGGTAGCATAGGTACCTATGAACATGCCGGCAAATGAACAAGCCGTAAAGAGCAATAAAAACGTCCAATTAATGTCCTGTCCTGAACCAATGTCTCCCAGAAAACCGATAAGGCTCTTAATAGCGATAATAACCAGGCTGGTACCAACCGCTTCTTTGATGGGCAGCCCTACAAGCAGAACTAAGGCAGGCACGATGAGAAATCCACCGCCAGCCCCTACCAGGCCTGTTATCACTCCCACGATAAGGCCTTCTGCCAGGATCAGGGGGAAGTTAAATGGCTTTTCCTTCTGCTCACTGGTATCTTTCCGGTCTTTAATCATAGAGTATGAAGCCAGCAACATCACCACTCCGAAGAATACCATGATGGCGATATCCTTGGTAAAACTGAAGCCATCCAGGCGAAAGATGGTCTCCGGGATAGCAGGCACCAGGTAGAGGCGTGTAAGAAGCACCGCCACCAGCGAGGGGATGGCAAAGACGATACCCGTCTTCCACCTTACCAGTCCTTGTCTGTGTTTTTGCGCACCTCCTATGACGGCAGTAGATCCTACCACAAAGAGGCTATAAGCTGTAGCCAGGACAGGCTCCACTCCCAGTACATACACAAGTATAGGTACAGTGAGTATGGATCCTCCCCCGCCAAGCAGGCCAAGGGTAAAACCCATCACTACGGCTAACAGGTATCCGAGTATTTCCATTGATGCTTATTTTCTAAGGGAGGCCCTTAGTGTGGTAGTTTATGTCGTAAGAATCCGTATAGGGCCGTACCGGCCAGCGCGCCGAAAATAACGAGGAAAATGCTTGCATAACCAAACCCGGCCAGAATAAACATGGGGCCTGGGCAAGCTCCCACCAGGGCCCAGCCCAGACCAAATATTATCCCTCCTATGAGGTAACGGGGTACGCTTTTATCCTTATCATTAAAGGTGATTACCTGACCGTTCATGTCCTTCATGCCGGTACGTTTGATGAACTGTATCCCGATAACTCCCACTGCAATGGCTGAGCCGATGACTCCGAACATGTGAAAATTATCAAAGCGGAACATCTCGTAAATCCGGTACCAGGATATGACCTCTGCTTTGGCCAGTATAATCCCGAACACTGCACCGGCCAGTATATATTTTATGTATTTCATTCTGATAAATGCTTAAGAAAAGATGACGGGAAATAACAGGTAGACCATGGAAAGTCCTCCGATGAAAAAGCCTATTACGGCAATCAACGAGGGTAACTGCAGCATGCTCATGCCGGTAATGGCATGGCCTGAGGTACACCCCCCGGCGTAGCGTGAGCCAAAGCCTACCATCAACCCACCCGCAAGCAGAATAATGATATTACGTACTGAGGTGAAGGCTTCAGGGCCAAATATGGAAGAGGGCAGATAAGCCTCCCCTGCCTGGGTAAAGCCCAGTTGTTGAAGGGCACTGACGGTGTCCGCAGAAAGGTCTATGGTGGTGTTGCCACTAAGCCAGGCAGTGATGAAGCCACCCAGCACAGCTCCCAGGAGGAAGGCAAGGTTCCAGCGCTGGCTTTTCCAGTCGAAATTGAAAAAGCTGGCTTTTTTACCCATGCCTGAGACGGCACACATCGTGCGGAAGTTGGAGGAAAACCCGAAGGTTTTGCCGAAATAAATAAGGGACAGCATGACTATCCCGATCAGCGGTCCTGCCACATACCATGGCCAGGGTTCTTTAAATATCCAGTTGATTACGTCCATTCGCTTCAGTTCTCATTTAATTTCAATTACAAATTACGCGAGAACTCTCCGGAAGGATCGTAACCTAAGTTACAGTAAGCGGCACAGACTAGGCAAATTCACTGACGCTCACCATGTTACGATCATGGGTAATCTTGCCCTGCTGTTCCAGTTTCTTCATAAGGCGGCTTATTACCACCCGGCTGGTATTTAGCTCCTGGGCTATCTGGTGGTGAGTGATGCGGAGTTGTGCATTGCTGTTAATCAGCGCTTTGTCACGAAGGTATTTGTACAGCCGCTCTTCCAGGTTGCGAAAGGCCAGGTTATCCACTGCTTCGAGCATCTCGTTCAGGCGATTATTATAGCTGTCGAATACAAAGCGCCGCCAGGACTGATAGCGTACGATCCACTCCTCCATCAGGGCCACAGGGATAAGGATCATTCGGGTCTTTTCCTCAGCTATTGCCCTTATCTTGCTTTTATTTTCCTTAAGGCAACACTGGAGGGTCATGGCACAGGTATCTCCCATCTCAAGATAATAGAGCAAAAGTTCATTACCCTCCTCATCTTCAGTCATGATCTTAAGAGAGCCCGAGAGCAACAGGGGAAAGTGAGTGATCTGTTGGCCTATGTCCATAAGCTCTGCGCCCTGGTCAAATTCGCGATACTCTCCTTTTTCTATGATCTCATCGATGAGCTCAGGCTCAAACAGATATTCTATCTGGTCTTTTACAAAGGATACGTCCATAGGTAACTACATTTCTCTAAATGTACGAAAAGGTGCCGGGATGAGTTTACGGCTGAATATATTAAAGGGATCAGCTTCCTAAAGTGTCAAAAAAGAAACAGCCTCTTATGAAAATCATCAAACCACTTATCTGCGTCATATTCCTTTTCGTATCAGCCTGCGAGAGCGATCCCCCGGAGTCTAATGCCCAACCTAAGGCAGATATTCCCCTGACACGGGGTGAGGAGCTTATCATCTGGAAAATACAAAAAATGGAGCAAGCCATGCATGAGGTCTGGCCTTCCTTTGACATGACTGAATTTCCCGCCTATATCATTCTGGAAACCCCTACCCCTAAAGGATACTTTGTGAACAGTCCGGTGTTTACTGATGAGGCGTACAAAATTGAATACTCCGAGGGCAACATGGATTTTTACCGTAATGATGATTATGTAGAAGAAATAGATTCCGCATTTGACCCCAGGAGGTTTTACACCTTCTATTACAAAATTGATGGGGTGGACCACATGATACTCAGACCCTACCAGTCCACGAATGACTATTATGAATACAAGGACTTCGAAGACAATTTTTTTCCCTATTATTTATACTCATGAACTATTTCATGTCTATCAGTTCAAGTACTGGCAGGGAAAGGCTTTTGCCGGAGAAGACTACGAAATTACAGAACAACTGATATTGCCTGCGCTCATGCTTAATGACCTCATGGCTGAGGCTTACACTGCCGAAAGTGAGGAGGGAAATGCGCAAACACCTTACTTATTATGCAGGGCTCCGGTATGAAATGCTTCGGATTGGCTACCCTACCACAGGTCAGGTAAGACACGTATGGCTTGAAGGGGAGCGAATAGAAGGGGCAGCCCGGTATATCGAGACTTTTACTGCAGAGGCCACTTTCTTCCCTACGGTAAATGATGACCCTACCCATAGCTATTCGGAAGCTCTTACCAACCCCACCCATTTCGGAGCTATTGATTACGCCTTATTTAACCGTAGTCGCTACCATATTGGGGCTATCGTTACTCACTTTCTCATAAAGCTTGGTGTGGATGTGGAAGCTACGTATCGCGCGGGTATTACACCTTACGAGGCTACGCTGAAGCTACTGGAATCAGATGATACTGATCTGGCCAATGTGGCTATTGAAGCCAGGTCTGCATTAGATTATGAACACTATTAAAGAGATGACTACCGAACTGATGTTATTTTTCGATTAAGCTTTTTTGTGCTATCCTGCGAGGTATCAAAATGCGTACGTTATTCTGAAACTACTAAAAATTAAGGCAAACAATAGGCCCGGTTTTTTAGTCATTCTTGTTAAGGTTGAAAAATTCCCTACGCTCAAAGTTTTAAAGTTGATACTGCTACTACATGGATATCTATAAGGTCCTGACGTTAATTTTTTCACTTGTACTTATACTGGCCACCCTGGCTTCAGTGCTAAAAAGAGACGAATGGTGGATTAGAGTTTTTGATTTTCCCCGTGTTCAGATTGTGATCATAAACCTGGTCATGATCGGCGCCACCTTGCTCTCATTTAATTTTACAAGTGCTTGGCCATTTTTACTCCTGGCAGCTCTTGGCTTCTCTATAGGATATCAGTTCCGTATGATTTACCCTTATACCCCTCTCGCTTCCAGACAGGTAGTGCAGTATAAAGGTGTTGCTCAGGAAGACCTTATCTCGATCATGGTGAGTAATGTGCTCATGACCAATAAAAAGGCGCACAAACTCAAAAACCTGGTAAAGAAATATGATCCTGATATATTGCTTACCCTGGAAACGAATAAATGGTGGGAAGAGCAACTCGAGGAAATAGAACACAAGTATGCCTATACGGTAAAAATTCCACTGGACAACCTCTATGGGATGCATTTGTACTCAAAGCTGGAGCTTGAAAACGCAGAGGTAGGCTATCTGGTACAAGATGGAATACCATCAGTAAAATCTAATCTGAAAATGCGATCTGGTAAGCGCATCAAAATATACTGCCTGCACCCCAAGCCCCCGAGCCCCACAGAAGCAGACACCTCTACTAACCGTGATGCTGAACTGCTATTAGTTGGTAAAGAGGTGGCTAAAAATAATAAGTCCACCCTGGTATTTGGTGACCTGAACGATGTGGCCTGGTCCAGAACCACCCAGCTTTTCCAAAAACTATCCGGACTGCTGGATCCACGGATAGGGCGTGGCTTTTTTAATACTTTTCACGCTCAGCACCCCTTATTTCGCTGGCCGTTGGATCACGTTTTCCACTCCTCAGATTTCACGCTGGTGGATATTAAGCGCCTGCCCTCTGTAGGGTCGGATCATTTTCCTATGTATGCCCAGCTAAACTACGGGCCGGTAGCAGAAAAAGTACAGGAAAGACCAGGTGCCGAATCCGAAGAACGGGTATGGGCTAAGGAGAAAATCGAAAAAGCTGATCCTGTAGCAATTAAATTACGGACAAAGTACTAACCTGCCCTGCGCATATTAACTTCGTAAACGGGAAACCACTGTCCATCCTGCTGTACCTCTCCTATTTCATGCCAGCTATCGGGCCCTGTAGGTGACATGGTAAAACGTACATTTTCTGCCTGATACCAGATAAATTTACCATCAGTGAATTCGCCCTTTTTTCTTCCTGATAGTCCGTTAGACATACTCATATTAAACACATACTCTCCTGCCTGACTGTCGTAGTGGATCATGACGGCTATAGAGGGGCGGGAGGCTTTATTGCTTTCACTTTCAATAAATATGGATGTGCTATCGGCTGCGTAGCGTATATTTTCCGTTAGAGACATAGATTCTTTCTGCCCTGGCCCGGCCATTACCCACCCTTCACCTTCCCAGTCTCCTGCAAGAAAGCTTAGATTCTGCATGGCTTTTCTACCTTCTTCGTCAACGGCAGGAGGCTGAGCCACAGCCTGAATGAAAGCCATGGATAAAAACAGGATTATGAGAAAAAATTGAATCATATGCATTTTTTTAGTTTTCATTTTCATAAGGTCTTTAAATGAACGGGTATTTTTTTTGGAAGCCAAATGACCAGACTGCAAAAACAATTCCGGACGGAAAAACGATGACTATCCTGCTTCTGATGCCTTGTAGGCAAAAGCCGAAGTTGCTTAGGTTTACAACAGTGAATTCGTCTTTTCGCAAAAGAATGTCCAAGACCTATTAATAAATTGTTAACAAAAAGCACCTTTGATTTTATTTTAATTCGATTATATTTAAACCATCAACCAATTGTTTTAACCAGCTTTATGAATTATTCTACCACCGTTACTACCAAAATTCTGTTACTATGCGATCATGCACTAGTGATAGAAGGTATTAAATCTCTCTTTCAACGAACGCCCGAATACGAAGTAATCCGCACAGTTGCTACCTGTGACAAGGCAAAGGAACGTATCAGGACAGATTCACCCGAAGTGGTATTGCTAAACATGAATGACAACCTTGCTGAGGTAGCAGGCATGGTAGGTTGTATCCGGGAGGCAGGGTTTACCGGTAAGATTATTCTTATGGTGAAAAACTCAGCCAGTAGTGATACATACGTAGCTATGACCCTGGAAAGCAAAGTGGATGGCATTCTGCTTCAGACAGCGACTACCCGGGAACTGGAGAGGTGTATCTCCAAAGTAATAGACGGAGGCCACTACCTGAGCCCTGAGTGGCTAAAGGCTATAAAGGGGGAACAGAAAGGCACCCGGGAAGATGTATATTGCTCTACCCTGCTGTCTTCTCTTTCTGACACAGAGAAAACTATCCTCAAGCTTATTGCTAAGAAAAAGACGACTAACGAGATAGCCGAACAGCTATTTAACAGTCCCAAAACCATTGAAAACCATCGCTACCGGATATGCCGGAAGCTTAATCTCAATGGTAAAAACAGTCTTCTTACCTTTGTCATAGAAAACAAGAACTGCTTCGTAGAAAACTGATCAAACAATAAAATAGCCGGTATTCTGCTCTGTTTATGGAATGCCGGCTATTGTTGCATCTACTCTATAAAAAATGAAGATGCGACTATTGATACCACAGCCTTGTCAGGAAAAATGGGAGTCTTTTCCTAAACAGGGAAACAAAGGCTATTGCTCAGTTTGCCAAAGTAAGGTTACGGACTACACTCACTTAACAGCCCAACAGGCAAAAGCGGAGATCAAGGCCAGAATAGATGCGGGTGAAACAAACCTCTGTGGACGGTTTAGAAAAGAGCAACTGGACGTACCCAAGCCACCCTTATTTCTCCCCTTCCGGAAAATTCCTGTAATATTAGCGGCCTCCCTTGCCATAACGTTGGTATATACTGATTCCGACGGCCGGCCTGTGCAGATACCTGTGACGCAGGAAAGACCTGTAATGGCTATTGGCCACCATACCGAAGTAACTGACTCAATTCTTTTACAGGGCCGGGTACTGGAGGACTCAGTTAATGGCTTACCAGGCTGCATAATCATAGCCAGCACCCCCGATGCAAGAGTGGCAGACACTGTATCTGAATTCGATGGCACTTTTTCAATGATGATCCCGCGCCATACGAGCACACTTACTTTTCAGAATGTTGGCTTTGAAGATAAAGTAATTCCTGTACAGAATACAGACACCGACTTTGGCCAACTTGTACTTACCCAATCCCGCTCACTGCTTAATGAGCAGGTGATAATGGGGGGCATAAGTATCCGTGCACCCTTTTACAAACGCTGGTGGTATGGCATTAAAAGGCTTTTTGGCCGGTATTGATCCTGACGGCACAGCGACAAGACATTTACTTAGGCTCAAAAGGAAGGTTAAATTTCCCCAGATACTTTTTGAACTGGCGGCGGTATAACTTCATCTGCCGGTCAGAAAAAGCCTCTTTTCCCTTATCAGACTTTCCTCTTCGGATAAACTGATCGTAAACCTTATCGGGATTTGGCGACTCGTCATACATATACCTGTTAGAAAGTATAAAGTCCATAGACAGATACTGCCTTGCGGTATTGATCTGCTCCTCATTAAGATCCAGATTCAGAAAAGTGGCGATTCTCTTAATAATCTGATCCGGCTGCTGAAACATATCTTCATAGGACACGACCAGCATAGGTCTGCGATAAGGATTTTCAAGCCATTCACGGGAATGCACAAACCAATTCCGTGCATTATTTACAAACTCCCTTTGTAAATAGGCCATCCACTCCAGATCAGGATTTACTACTGTTTTCTCAAAAAGGTATCCGGCAGCCCCTCTATCCATACCATTGCGAACCAGAAAGATAAACTTCCCCTTAGTTTCAGGGGGGAAATCCTCATAAGCAGCCGGAGAAAATATCACCCGGGGGGAAGGGTGCTGGTCCAGATAATCCTGCTCCACTACGGATTCCAACAATGCCGGAGATACCTTTTTGACATTTGTAAAAGAGGTATCTCCTCCGGAAGAAAGGTGATATACGAGGCCCCGTAAAATGGCAGAGCCGGAATGATAGGATGAAATCACATAGATATCATCCTCCCGCTGAGTATACATTTTTTCGAAAATCCGGAAACGAAGCACCTGACTCTTCTGAGCAAGCTCAGTGTGTTTCTTCACGGCCCAGTTCTCAAACTTCTTACGCAGACGCTTCTTCAAAGAAGCCCGCTTTGTCTTTTCTTCAGGCATATGGCTGGATGGTTGGTTTTCTCTTTCTGCAATTTAAAGCTTAAAGGCCTGCAGGAAACTTTTTTTCGGAGAAAAACATCGGATAAAGCCTCTTTTTTTACTGCTAATTTTTACAGAAGCCATGGCTAATTACATTTCGCCCTATAATTTAGGGGTATGGTAAACCCAGAGTTAGTTATTTTGGTGGATGAGCAGGATCGACCTGTGGGAACTGAAGAAAAGATGGAGGCCCACCGCAGGGGGTTTCTTCACCGGGCTTTTTCAGTTATTATTTATAACGATGCCGGTGACATGCTTCTGCATAAGAGAGCACTAACAAAGTATCATTCTCCGGGACTTTGGACTAATGCCTGTTGCAGTCATCCCAGGCCCGAAGAGACGGTAATTGAGGCCGCTACCAGGCGCTTACAGGAAGAAATGGGGTTTGCTACATCTTTGCAGGAAACAAGCACCTTCATATATAGGGCAGATGTGGGAGGTGGATTAATAGAACATGAGTACGATCACCTGCTTACGGGTATCTACAACGCCCCGCCAGCTCCGAACCCTGGAGAAGTGGCAGAATGGGCCTACGTACCCATGGAGGAGGTTATTAGAAATGTAAAAAACCACCCGGAACGCTACACCGAGTGGTTTAAAATTATTCTGGAAAAGATCTGACAGGCCGGATTCAGGCCAGTACAGTACCTTCACAGTCATATGTGCAATAGTCCTGGATACATGAACTGTCGTTTGCATCCGTAGTAGGCTCAGCAGCCCGGCCGCCCGCTATGCGTAAGCTGCCAGCTTTGGTAACAAAGCTGCTAACCTTAAGATCAGCAAGGGTCATTCTGGCCTTCATGCCAAGGCTTCTTCAAGTCCTTCGCACTGCACGGTGCAATTGAACTCAATACAAGAGCTCTCCGCTTCCTGCGTATATTCTGCGGCCCCTCCACGAACATTGCCCGTGTGCTGGTGCTTGGTGACAAAACTACTTACTGATAATTGGTTCAGACTTAATTTTCCGTTTTTAATAAATCATTAATTAGTTATTACCCCTATAAATTACGGAAAAATGATTGTTATCCGAAATGAATCCATTCACCACCAGGCGGGGGTAAAAGAAAACTTCCTATCGGGATTCTCGATGAGGTAGTCTGAGGGAGTGACTGAAAGAGCAACTCCTTAATTGAGTTCCCTTAATCCCATCGATGTAAACTGGCCTTCAGAGGTAATATAAATCAGCCTCCCCTTATCCATTATAAGTTTGACGCATTTTTTAGCATAGGGCGACTGATCCCTATAAACCTCTTCATTAGTACGAATATCTGTTATCTGAATCCCCTCTCCTTCTGTATAGACAGCCAAATGATGGTCATCTATGAAAAAGCCATGATCTTCATTGGCATTAAACCTCTCTTCATATACGATTTCACCTTCATGAGATGGATCAATCACTTGGGCGAGGACAACATTATCTGCATAGGTTAGTGCACCAAGTGCATAGCTACGACCTTCCATGATTGATAGGTCTTTGAATTCGTATTGCCAGTTTGAATCTGATCCACCCTTTATAATCTGGCCTGCAATATAAATGGTATCAGGGTCAGCCTGGTAAAGTGACCAGGACTTTCTATTCCATAATTCAGGCAGCCATACCAAATTCTCCTGGTTCCATTCCTTTAGTGGCGGGTAATCTTCTTTCGGTATTTCATCAGTCATTTCTATACCTGCCAAGCTCCCTGATTGAAGGTCAAAGAAGTATAGCTTATTAAAGCTTTTTACTATTAATGCAGTGTCACTTTCGCAGAAGGACAATACGTTTGTAGCAAGCTCGCCAGGAAGAGGGGAGATTTCCCAGGATACATTACCCGTTTTCTTATTTATTGAAGTAATTGATTCGGCTGACTTATCACCAAATAATAAATATACCTGCTCCTTACCAACATAATGGGTATGCATAGTACCTGCAAGGCCTAGTGCTAGCAGCTTTTTTGATACTTCTTTTTCCAGGTCAACAATCATCAGGTTAGGCCCTACCCCCGTTAGGTATTTGCTTCCCGTAAGAGGAATAATGTCAACTTTCTGATGCATGGATAGATTACCCAAATCGACAGTAACGGCCCGGTCTTCCTCATGACATGAGAAAGAGATTATCAGAACGGCTAAGCAAATGAATATTCTCATTCCACTAGTTCATGCTTACTTCGTCAGGAGAAAGTGAAATAAACCTACCCATTCTTCTCGCTTCAGTCAAGGCCATACTTTGCATCTCCTCAGGAACAAAACTATCAAATGAATACATTTGTCTTGTACTAAACATGGTGGAATTAATTAATACTCTAACTAAAGCCAGCCTTCTTCTCCCATTGCTATCAGGTAAATAAGTGAGACGATGCCCGGTACGCACTGAATGATATCTGTCATTCCCGATAGTGCATTCATCTCTTTTCCTAATAGCCAATACGTATTTTTTATAATTATCTAAGACCCCTTGTATTTGGTTTTTAAACCTCCCAACTGTAGCGAAATGAGCATCAAAAACCACGTAATTTGTAAGTATCATCTCATCGGGAGAGTCCATAGTCATTGATTCTTTTAGTGCCTGGTAGGCTACCCCCTGTTGCTCTCTAAAAGCATCTGCAAATTGGGTAAGATCATTGGCTTCCCTAACTGCACCGCTCACTAAAAAAGCTTCCAGCGCTTTTTTGGCTGCGGCTCCGGCTCCTCCTAATATTGGTGAAGTTATTCTTTCATTTTGTGCTGCTATCGCTAATCTAAACGCTGTATTCGAGGCGTTATTTGGGATTCTGTCTGCTAAACTAGAGATAGCCCTTCCAACACCTGGCATCAGAAACCCCATTGATACCTCCACTAAAATACTGGCTACTGAGGGCACTTCTTTAGCCGCATCCATAATTTCAGCTTTTAATTCTGATACTGCATCAGAAAAATTAGCATAGGCCTGTGTGATACGATGCTTAGTATTATCTAAATACCTTCTCTTAGTTTCAGCATCAGGAAAGATCTGTAGGGTAGTCGGAGCAGATTCAGTTTCCGCATCCTGTTTTTGTGCAACCTTCTTTTGGACAGCCGTATTTTCCGCCCTGGAGGGCTCAGCCATCTTTGCCTGGCCAACCTGCTGGCCGCTGGCGGCTTTGGCACCTGCCACATCAGCTTCGTGCTCCAGGGAGGGGCTATCGTTTACAGGCATACCTGCCGCCTGAGTAGTAGCAGCTACCCTGCCCTCCCGTTGCTGTACCACATGGGCCAGTTCGTGCCCGAGCAGTTCCTGACCTGAGCGGGTGTCGGGCTTGAACTGTCCCGGCGCAAAGTGGACATTATTCCCCTGGGCATAGGCCAGAGCCCCTATATTCTTGGCTTCAGAGCTGGTAGCATGTACCTTTACATTACTGAAATCGGCACCAAAGCTTGACTCCATTTTATCTTTCACCCCATCAGGCATACCGGTGGTATTGGCTTTTTTTGGATAGCTCCCGGCATTTTGGCCTGGGCGGCCTGATTATTTCTTGAAGCGGTCTGGTTATTCCGCTGGTGGGTGTGTTGATTTTCCTGATGCATAGGGTAAAAATACTAATGCCAGTGAAAAATCGGTCGTACTTGTAATATTTGGGGTGATTGTTGCCTAAATCTCAGTACCGATCAAAGCACCCCTTCGTTGAGAGTCAGCTTCCGGGTCGGCAGGATTGTATAATGACAAAAGGCCAATTTATTTTCAGGTACTTTCTCTTTGATAATCTTTCAGGGGAGGAAAGTATTTACACCATGTCTCTGAATGCCTAAATCAGCGCTGCTTTTTAAAGAATAGAGGCATAAGGAAAGCAATCAGGCTGCATATAACCGCTACAAATAAGGTATATAAAAAGAAGATAGCCTCTACCTCTCCCCTATGCATGGCAAGCAATATGGCCACACCGGCTATGCCAATGCTAAGCAGGGCCACTCCCGCGCGGGTATACCAGGGCAGGGTAGCTGACTTTTTTATATAGCGCCAGGCAAGAAACGAATAAATAAGTACCGCAGGAATGTAATAGTAAATGCTGCCCTGCACATTACCTATACTATCGCTTCTGGGATCAGTAAGTGGCAGCGGAGGACTTAGGTGAACGTAAGATACCAGCATATAGCAGGCCGTAGCAGCACCAAGAAAGGCGGTTATTGCGGAAAAAGCATTACTTAGCTTCATTGCACCTCAAAAGAATAGCCGTCAGCAGATGAATCTTCCACTGCTTCACGAAAGTGTTCAAAATAGCGGTCCCGCATACCGGAATAACCGGAATTCATCATTGCACTTTTGTCATGTATATGATCGTTGTCATGCCAGAACATGCTATTTTCTATTAAGCCCCCGTCATACTCATCATAAAGTCCTAATACATGCCCAAATTCATGGGCCAAAGTGTAGCCGGAAACGCCAAGATATGTATTCAGATCTATAATCACGTTATTTCGCCTATGGTCATGCAGTAGTACCCTTGCTTAAATCCCAACCCCTCGCTGTAGACAGTCCGGCGAGGTAATGTATTCAGACACATTGCTTTGAAACTTGCCCGAACCCTGACCGGATGTAATAATTGTGGCATACTTTCTGTGCAGTAAAGCATTGATATACCTAGTTTTACCCCACTATGATCGTAGAAGAGGAAGTAAAGAACCCTTTATTGCTGAATGCCGAAGTACTGGCGGCGGAATCTGACTGGCTGTTTAACATTGTGACGCACCGGTTGCAGTCTAACCAGTCGCTTCCTCTACAGGACGCCTTTCCTGCTCCGGAATTACCCCAGGGGGCCTGCCCCTATTCAGATGCAGCACAGCACTTGCTATGGTCAGAGCGGGTGACACTGATCCTGGCATTGGTTCCGCACTTTCGCCCGGAACTGCTGGATGTGTTCTCAAACGAAGAGGGACAGAATCAACCAAAGTCCGAATATGGCGGACAACGGGGAGGTAGCTTTACGGGATTCCTGCCTACGGTACAAACGGCTATCTTCATACTGGCGGGGTATAATGGCGTGGAACGGCAGCTATATCGTGGCCTTTTTCAGAAAAGCACCCAGCTATTTTCAAGAAATATACTGGACATGCGCAGTACGGCCCCAGGGGAGCCTCCTACAGCCCGTCTGCTTACAGTGACTAACTCATGGCTGGGTTACCTGCTTGAAGGAAAGTTTGAACCTGAAGAGCACAGTCCCGATTTTCCTGCCCAGCTTTTGGATACTAAGCTTACCTGGGATGACCTGGTACTGGACTATGACACGGCGGAGGCACTGAACGAGGTAAGCCGCTGGCTGAAGCACGGTAGTGAGATGATGGCACATAAGGAACTAGGCCGAAAGATCAAGCGGGGGTACCGCTGCCTTTTCTATGGCCCTCCGGGTACAGGAAAAACCCTTACCGCGGCCCTGCTGGGCAAGCACTACAACATGCCGGTGTACCGGATAGACCTGTCAATGACTGTCTCTAAATACATTGGCGAGACCGAGAAAAACCTGAAAAAGGTATTTGACCGGGCTGAAAATGAAAACTGGGTCCTCTTTTTTGATGAAGCTGACTCCCTGTTCGGTAAAAGGACGCAGACCAGCAGCTCCAACGACCGCTATGCTAACCAGGAGATCAGTTACCTGCTTCAGCGTGTAGAGGACTTTCCTGGCCTGGTGGTGCTGGGGTCTAACCTTAAGGGCAATATCGACAATGCCTTTACGCGGCGATTCCAGTCGATGATCTACTTCCCGATGCCCTCTCCTGATACCCGGAAGACGCTGTGGAAGCAAACATTTCCTTCTGATTTTACACTGGAGGACTGCATTGATCTCACGAATATCAGCAAAACGCACGAACTGGCCGGTGGGGCCATTCTTAATGTGGTGCGCTACTGCTCCTTGCTGGCCCTGGAGCGTGGGGATAAGGTAATCATGGAAGAGGATCTGACCGAAGGTATCCGGCGGGAGCTTCACAAAGAAGGAAAAAATCTGTAGGGTCAGGGACGGAATACCATATCTTCAATATAAATGCTGGCAGAGTCCACGCACCCTGTGCGGACATTGTACAGGTTCACTTTCCGCAGGGTACTGCTCTGTATCTTCAGATTCACTATTTCGGAACGTTCTTTTTCTTCCATTCCTTTCATGAAAAAGCTGAGGGCCACCGGATCGGGATAGTGATTAAAGAGCTCCACCTCGTACCGGGAAAAGCGGGAACCGGTAAATGAACTACCGAGGCAGCGCAGCCGGTAGCTAATACCCGGTGCATCGCGGTACTTCTTCCAGCCCACCCACTCATTAAACGTCATGCCGGTAGTACAGGCACTCCCTTGCAGGATTAGCAGCAGGGCCAGGGCGATAAACGTACTAATACGAACCATGATACCTCCTTAATGCCCACTCGGCTGATATGAGAATAATGAACAGGGCCAGCAACCAGGGCATGTCCATGATAGAACGGCGCTGCTCTTCTGCATGCAGTATGGCGGGGGTCTCTTCCTCTGTAAGCTCGCCGGTCATTTGCTCCATTTGGTCAGCCCTGTAGAAGGCCGCGCCGGTTTCCCTCGCCATTTTTCGTAGTAGTCCGAAGTCTGCCGTAAGGTTTAGCGTCTCTACTTGCAGGTCTGCTATGCTGAATTGTCCGCTGCTGCTCAGGGCCTCACCGTTAAGGGAGGTGGTCGCGGTAAAGTCATATACGCCGGCAGGCAGCCCCCCTACCCTGTAGCGGCTGGAACTTTCGGAGGTAGAGAAGGTATAATTACGGATACTATCATTCTCATCCGTGATGCGCAGGTTCACTTCCTGGCCGTACACTCTCTCGTACACATTATTGTAAAGCTGTGCCTCAAAGATCACCGGCTCGCCTTCCAGGTATTCGCTGGCCGAGGTAAACACACGAAACTTACGCTTATCCTCCCGGGTGCTCAGGTACTGTACGGTCTTGCTTACGAGTTCGTTAAAAGCCTCATGGTCCTGATGATCGGAAAACTCCCCCATACGCCAGCGCCACAGGCCCGTACCCAGCAGTAAAGCCTCTTTTCTTCCCTGCGTTTCGGTCACTGTAAAGAGTGGCCTTGAGGTTACCACACTACCTACGCGCTGGTTCAACAACACCTCGGTATTGCCTTTTACACTATAGCGACCAAAGGGTATGGTAAGGGGGGTATATTCGCTAAGTCGCTCCTGGAGTTCGGGTGAAAATGTAAAGCGGCCGAAACTATTATTATACACCGGCATCACTTCATCTGTCTGGTTTGCCACTACTCCCATATCCATGCCACTGGCCTGCCTGGCCATGGCAGGAATGGCTGTGTTAGCACCTACTATATACCAGAGACCGGGTTTTTTGTCCCCGATAGCCTGAATTACTGTCTGATAAGTGTTATTTCTGCCAGGTAGCTGATGGAAAATAACCACATCATAGGGGTCGGTGAGGCTTACTTCATTCAGCCCCGGTATGTAGGTGCTTACCTCATAGTTCTGGTTAGTTTCCAGTGCTGATTTGATGGCTTTGATATCCGGATGGGGGGAGGCGGCGGCAATAAGTATTTTCTGTTTGCCTTTGACAATATCAACAAAAGCGTCTTTGCGGTTATTTTTCAGGGTGAATTCGCCTTCTGAGGGAGCTACATTGACAATGTAGTGCTGCATGCCCTGTTCTTCAGCTTCGAGCAGGAAACGCACTTGCTTTACCTGGCGGTCATTTTCGAAGCTGATGCGCTCACTGGCCAGGGTCCTGCCATTGCGAGAAACGGTCACATTCAGGCCTGAGGGGCTCATGCCCTGGTTATAAACTTCAGCTACCAGCGGAAAACGGTTGCCCTGGTAGGCTACCTTATTCACATAAATATTTTGCAGGTTAATATCTGCACGGGGAATGGTATCTCCGACTCCTACGGTATACACAGGAAAACCATAAGGCGTATAGCCCGGAGACATGCCCTGGTTATAAATGCCATCGGATACAAGCACCACACCGGCAAGGTTGCGCCCCTCGTAGTCATTCTGAATTTCCCGCAGCATGCCAGCCAGGTCACTTTGGTCAGCCTCGAAGCGAATAGCTCCGGCATCATTTTGTTCTTCACCAAGCGTCCTGACGGTGACGGCAGCATCACGCTGCTGTAATTCCCGGGCCAGGCGGTCCAGCGACTGCTTCAGGTCCTCGCGGGCTGTGCTATCCGTCGTTTCGGCTACCGAGAGGCTGTTATCTACTGCCAATACCCACACAGGAGGCTCTTCTGTACGGGTGATGAGTCGCACCAGTGGCCCGAGAAGCAATACACAAAGAAGGGTGACAATAAGAAAACGGAGCACCGCAAGGGTACGGTTGACTGCCTTACCCCAGGGCTTGTTTGCAGCTCCCTTACGGTAAAGCAACCAAGCGAAGAGGGCGCCTGCCAGTGCACAGAGGGGTAACAGCCAGAGGGGCCACTCCCAGGTAATTCCGAATCCGTTCTCTACCATATAGTTTAATCCAATGGCGGGCACAGTCTGTTCCCGCCATCAGGTGTCTTATTCTGTTTTAGATCAGGTAAGCATACCGCCGTCTACCTGTATAACCTGTCCGGATATATAAGAAGACATGTCAGAACCTAAAAACACTGTAAGGGCTGCAACATCCTCAGGCTTACCGGGCCTTTTCAGGGGAATATTCTGCATCCATCCCTCCATGGTCTTTTCATCGAGCTGACCGGTCATCTCTGTTTCGATGAAGCCTGGTGCTATGGCGTTGCTACGAATGTTACGCGAGCCTAGCTCCAGGGCTACCGACTTGGTAAAACCGATGATACCTGCCTTACTGGCAGAATAGTTTGCCTGACCTGCATTACCACTGATACCTACCACAGAGGTCATGTTGATGATGCTGCCGCTTTTTTGCTTCATAAAGGTACGGGTGGCTGCCTTTACGGTATTGAATACGGATTTCAGGTTCACCTCTATCACGCGATCCCACATTTCTTCGTTCATCCTCATCAGGAGGTTATCCTTTGTGATGCCTGCATTATTTACGAGGATATCCAGCCTGCCGAATTCGGCTACGACGCCATTGATAAGCTCTTCTGCGGCGGTAAAATTAGAGGCATCGGAACGAAAGCCTTTTGCTTTCACGCCTTTTTCCTGTAGTTCCTTTTCCAAGGCTTCGCCCTTTTCCACACTGGAAAGGTAAGTAAAGGCCACATTGGCGCCGTGTTCGGCATACTGAAGGGCAATGGTACGGCCTATTCCTTTTGACGCCCCGGTAATAAGGGCTACTTTTCCTTCCAATAACTTCATAAACCTATATTGATTTGGTGGTTGCAGTTAAGAAATAACGTAATCGACCGCAATTTATTAATCTTTTCGACTAAGAAGAGGGAGGGTCTGCCAAATATTGGGTTATGAAAGGGCAAAAGGCCGTAAAATGACAGGGAAAGCAGGTAAATACCGGGCTTTTGATCTAACGCCAAATCGGTTAAATTTGCGGCAACTAAACAGGACACAATTTTTATAACTGAATAGCAATATGGCTACAAAATATGATCTGATTGTGATTGGTAGCGGCCCTGGCGGGTACGTGGCGGCTATCCGCGCTTCTCAACTGGGCATGAAAGTGGGCGTGGTAGAGAAAGCGGAGCTCGGCGGTATCTGCCTTAACTGGGGGTGTATCCCTACCAAAGCGCTACTTAAAAGTGCACAGGTATTCGAATACATCAAGCATGCCAAGGAATATGGCATAAAAGTGGCCGATCCTGAGGCAGATTTTGGCGGTATGGTCAAAAGAAGCCGCGGAGTAGCGGAAGGCATGAGCAAGGGCATTCAGTTCCTTTTCAAGAAAAACAAGATCGACCACCTGGTAGGTCATGGTAAGCTTAAAGGCAAGCAGACTGTGGAGGTAAAAGGCGAGGACGGCAAGACGACTGACTACAAAGCGGATCATATCATAGTGGCTACAGGAGCACGTAGCCGCGAGCTTCCTGCCCTTAAGATAGACAACGAAAAGATCATTGGCTACCGTAAGGCAATGGTTATGGACAAGCAGCCCGAGTCTATGGTGGTAGTGGGATCAGGCGCCATCGGGGTGGAGTTTGCCTACTTCTATAATGCGATAGGTACTAAGGTCACTGTAGTGGAATACCTGCCTAACCTGGTACCAGTAGAAGACGAAGAGGTATCCAAAGCACTGGAGAAAAGCTATAAGAAAGCAGGCATCAAGATCATGACAGGCTCAGAGGTGACGAATGTAGACACCAAAGGCAAAAAGTGTAAGGTGACTGTAAAAACCAAGAAGGGGGAGGAGCAACTGGAAGCGGATGTGGTACTGTCTGCTGTAGGTGTAGCGCCTAACGTAGAGAACATTGGTCTGGAAGAGCAGGGCATCGAGATGGAAAAAGGCCGCATCAAGGTGGACGACTACTACCGCACGAATGTGAAAGGTGTATATGCCATAGGTGATGTGATCAAAGGGCCATGGCTGGCTCACGTAGCCTCTGCGGAAGGTATCACGTGCGTGGAAGCTATCAAGGGCATGAACCCTGAGCCTATCGACTATAATAACATCCCGGGCTGTACCTACTGCCAGCCTGAGATAGCCAGCGTGGGCTACACAGAGAAAGCCGCCAAAGAGGCCGGTTATGATGTGAAGGTGGGTAAATTCCCCTTCACAGCGAGTGGTAAGGCGAGTGCAGCGGGCGCCAAAGAGGGCTTTGTTAAGGTGGTATTTGACGCGAAGTATGGTGAGTGGCTTGGTGCTCACATGATCGGCGCTAATGTAACTGAGATGATTGCAGAGGCTGTGGCAGCCCGTAAACTGGAGACCACAGGCCATGAGATAATTAAAACGGTGCACCCGCACCCTACTATGTCAGAAGCGGTAATGGAAGCTGTTGCCGCAGCTTATGAAGAGGTAATTCACCTGTAAGAGACAGGTTTTAAAAGTTTAAGGGTTGCTTACAGTGTAGGCAACCCTTTTTTTATGTGGCTTATAATTTCCGGCCTATATCAAAACATAAAGGCCACCCTGCTACCAAGGCGGCCTTTATGTTTGGTTTGCTAATTCAATACCGGGGTATCAGAACCCAACGAGGCTGATACCTACCTGGAAGGGACTTACTGCGGGTCCGGCTCCAGGCGTTTCGCCGTCTTTAAATATATCGTTGAGGCCATGGTAGTAGTACACGTTAAACCCACCTATACCGAGGCGGCCGAATACACCATAGCGCACGGCATTAAGGTTGAACTCGCGCTTATCTTTGGTCTTCACGGTCTCCTCATCATTCTCAAACTTCACTTTGGTATGGCTGGCAAGCAACAGGCCGCCCTTTACACCTGCAGCCAGGCGAATGCCTCTAGAGTAGTCTGACTTATTAAAATGGTAACGGATTTCTAAAGGAATGTCAAGATAGGTAAGGGCAAGCTTGGTCTTTTTGATTTCACCCAGCCCACCGATAGGCATAAGCTCAGTATTATTATCAAACTCGTTTACTGTAAGGGTAAAGTCATCCTCAAAAGCAAACTTCTCTAATGCAAGGCCAAGACCGGGATTAAAGGTAAGGCCTGAATTTTCGCCACCCAGAAAGACGGTATGGCTGTAGTACATATTGACTACCTTAGAACCCCAGAAACCGGTACCTACAGATACTGTAGAGTCAGTACTGGGATCCGGGATATACTGGAACTCTTCGTCTATAAAGTTAAATCCGAATTCTATGATCAGATCGCCGGGCAGGTTAGGCCTGGCTTTAGTCTCATTAATGGCACGCAGGCCTATGCGTGCATCGGTATTGGCTCCGGTATTTCCGTTAGTAGCCATAGCCATGGGAGCTACAAGCAAAAACAGGCTAAAAAATACGGCAGATATTCTCATCGGTAAATAGTTGATAAGTCACTTAATAATGTTGGGAACAAATATAGGGTTTTTAAAGAATGAAAAAATTTCGATCAGCTCTTGATTTTTTTTGCACGTGAAAATTTTTTGCATACATTTGCAATCCCTTACGGGAACAAAGGCCTCATAGCTCAACTGAATAGAGCATCTGACTACGGATCAGAAGGTTCCAGGTTTGAATCCTGGTGAGGTCACCAAGAGCCGCGCTAACGTAACGTTAGGCGGCTTTTTTTATTACCCCCTAATGCGTACCAGACACCTCCCGCGCTAATAAATTCATTATGGCACTTGCAGGCATGATTACAGGCTTCGGCCTAAGCTTCATTTTTCTTTACGGCCGTAAACACATTCCCTTGTGGCTGAGAGCCTGTGTGGCAATCGCCCTACTGCTTACCGGATGTACCGGACTATATCTCACAGATACTGCTAATAAGGACCATATGATGCTCTTTTGGGGCTTAATGACGGCTGGTATCTTTTTCCTATTAGACGGAGCCGTTTATACTCTCAGTCATCGCCTGCAAAAGAGGGACATAATATTATGGCTTCGGGGTAGCTTTGAGGCAATAGTGATTTTAGGGTGCGGAAGGCCAATGGATTTGATAAGCTATGCTCCATCATCCTATTAATTTTCATATGTATGATGATGGGCTTGGGTGCCCATCTTTTCCGGGCGGTGTGATTCTTCAACAGGCTAATGTTCACTCCCTTCGAAAGCTTTAAATGCAATACAAGCAGTTATAGAACCTTCTGCGCAGGTAAGTTTCCCCCGGGTAAAAATGCCGACATACTTCTCCACCTGCATTTCGCCGTATCAGCTACCGCCAAAAGGAATCGCATAGAATAAGTATTTACCTGCTATTACTCAAATCCCCTACGGGTAATATGATCTCGAACTCGCTACCGTCACCCGGGCCATCGCTTCTCACCTTAATTTCACCATCATGAAGGGATACCAGCTTTTTCACAAGGGTCAGGCCTATGCCCAGCCCTCCCTGGGAGCTCCCTGCATGGGTTTCCATCTGCGTAAACATGTCAAAGATATCATCCAACTTATCCTGGGGTATACCTAGCCCGTTGTCTGCAATGGTCACAGAGACTTGTTGACTTTCTCTCTCCATGTCAATGGTGATTCTGCCCCCTTTTGGCGTGTACTTGGTTGCGTTATTAAGAATATTAATGAATATCTGAGATAGCCTTAGCGGATCGGCATGCAGGTATACAGGCGACTCAGGCAGGTCCATTATCAGGTTGTGCTCTTTTTCTCTGATAGCCTCATCACATACTTCTATCGCCTGGGTGAGTATCTCCTGCAGGTGGGTCTTCTGCTTTTCCAACGTAACCTTACCCTCACTGATTCTGGATACATCGAGCAGGTCATCGATCATCTTAGTGATGGTGGTGGTCTGCCTTCGCATTACCTTAAGTATCCTGGCACGGGCTTCCTCATCTGCACTATGCTCCAGTATAGATATGCCGGTACGGATGGGGGTCAGTGGGTTTTTCAGTTCATGGGCCAGCGTAGCCATAAACTCGTTTTTATACTGGTCCTGTTGCTGAAGGCTATTGATGTCTTTGCGCATAGTCGCCTGCTTTTCCAGCGCATAGGCCATGAAAACCTTATTGAACCTGGTGGCGATATTTATATCGTTTTCATCCCACTCTCTGCTCTGGTTATGTATCTCCTTTTCATGCACCTCAAAGGAAGACCTGGGCATAAGCCTTTCTTTTTTGGAGGCCATTACCTCCTCTTCTTTGGGCACCCCAGCCCAGCGCTGAGTATAACGATGCTCCTTTCTGAACCAGGCAGTATAATACCTTTTTTGTTTAGCGACCTGAATAACCATAGCTCCGCGTATGTCATTGAGATCACTGTCATCACTTACGATATCAGTAATATCAGTCGTATAAAAGTAATCCCTTCCTTCATCAATGCCCTTACTAGCCAGCCTCTCCATAGATTCCCTGTCAGGCGTTACCCCTAGCTTAAAAGAATCCTCTTCATAAAAGAATGCAAAGCCATCCGCATTCAGCATGTCCAGTACCTTTTCTTCATTTTCTTTAAATACTGTGACAATAGAGTTGCTACTGGAGGTTTTATCCAGCATGGCATTTAGGGCCGCGTCCGTTTTTTCCTTTTTGGCAAGGTACAGTTCCTCCTCTTTGGCATAGAGGTGCCAGCTGAATAGCTGACTCAGGTTTTCGCACTCCAGCCGTACATTTTGCGGAATATAGCGCGCCTCACGACTGTGGCAGGAAATGATACCCCATAGGTGCTCATGCGTCACAAGTGAGAGGGATAGTGAGGCTTTGATGCCCTGGTTACGGATGTATTGCCTGTGAATTGGGGATAGTGTCCGGATGATAGAGTAGGTCATGTCCAGCGGTTCTCTTCCGCTATCAACGCTCGGGATAAGAGGCGAGGATTCAAGCTCTACATCAGGTATCAGACGTACCCAGTTTTTTGTATAAAGTGCTCGCGCCTGGGCAGGTATGTCATTGGCAGGATAATACAAGTTCAGGTAGGAGTCCATGAAGTCCTCCTTTGCCTCAGCTATTACTTTACCGGAGTCATCATCGTTAAACCTGTAAAGTACCACACGATCCATTCCGGTAACATACTTTATCGTATCCACGATTTCCTGGGCCATATTTATCAGAGGCTCATTCCGCTTAAATTTAGGCGCAATGGACATTGCATAAAGCTTGATATAGTGGAGGGCCGAGTATGTTTCCCTGAACTCTGCAGCCGGCTCCAGCTCTAGCACTACTTTATCACCCGTATGATAGACTACGGCATAAAAATCTTCAGCATGTTTTTCCCGAACTAATTCCCTCCGGAATTTAAGCCTGAGAGGAAGGCGGGCATTTTGATCAATGGCCCGTTTGAAGGTCTCTCTGATAAAATCCTGATATTCAGGCCCATCCAGAAACTCATAAAAGTCCCCTTTTAAAATCTCCTCCTCCTTCAGGTTTAGCAGATCAAGTACATTTTTACTGAGGATACGGACACGCCCGTTATTACTTCTATCCATTGCAAACAGGTATCCATATCCCTGGATAGATTCAGGAATGTGAATGGGCTCATCCTCACAATGTTCGAATTTTAAGTTGTCAATGTCGAGTTTATCTGAACTCATGCGTTAATACCGGGTTGCAAATGAACTAAGTTTAAGCTACACCTGTGCTGGTAACTATCCTAAAAACAGGATTTACCTTATGCCTGCCACTGCAAAAGATTTTAATCCGAACACCTTGTCTTAAGAAAAATAAAATGGGCAAATCCTGCCCGCCAAACCTCACTTCTTCAAAATGTTTTATTAACCGGAGCTTAAGTAAGCCGTTAAGATATCATTTTTAAGTCGAGACCAAATATACACTGTAGATTTATTTCTATTAGCATAAAAGCCCTCAAAACGACCGGAAAGAAAGCAGTAAGGGTTCATTCGCACACCTGAAAAACCTGGATAGCCTCCGGAATAGATATGTTTATAAACATAACTGTTGTTTATGATTTCGGTGATGGTTTGGTAATGATCGAAAAGGAAATGATCCGGGGCTGGACCAATCATGGCGGTCTTCTCGACTGCCACTGAATCTATAGTATCTTTTTCCTTTTCATTATGCCGGTCACATGAAGCGGCAAGGGCCATTAACATTATCGACAGAAATAACCAATTCATGAATTTTTTAACTACTGAGAATAGCATAAAGTTAAAATGCTATGAAGAAAAACGTAAAGGGTAGTGATAGGACGGATCAATCTCGGGCAAAAGCTTCAATCAGGAACCTGGTGAAGCAGGCGGCCACCCAATCAATGGTGAGGAAGGTAGCCTCCACAGGGCCAGCGGCCCTGTTAAAAGAGTGGAGAATGGCAGGGGTTAGGCTAAGTAGGTGGATGCAGATTGTGCTTTCCTTGTAGATATGTGCAAGACGGACTCAGTATATAGGCTAAGGTGTATGGATAATGATTGGCAGGAGGCAAAGGGACTACAGAACAGGATATAGGAAATTTACAATTAGTGAAGTATAATAGGCTTCCGGACGAGAGACAAAGGAACGCCGAACGATCCCCCTCCTCTACATGACTTGTAGACGGTTCAGTATTCTGTCAGACAAGGGAGGAAATTCTGAACGGGAACGGGGTTAGTCGCCACTAAGTGATATAGTAAAAATACAATTATTTTTCAGAAACCAGGGAGTGATCATAGAAAAGTTCAGGACATCCTTTTTACCTCCGGAAGTGAACTAAAGAAGGGGGATTACTCAACGTGGTTGCTATATCCCTCGGCCCCGTATTCCGCTATTGCCTGATAGGTGAAGTCGCCGGTTTCCGTCTCATCACGCTGCACACGGTAGATCATGGCTTTGCCATCTTCGATAGTGGCATAGAAGTACTGCCCATAGCCGGCATGGAGGCTATATATGGCGGCTTCTGCATCCGGATGGATATGGTAGGAAGGGTAGTCGGATTGGGCTACCTCATTGCAATTATTCACCTTGGCCACCTCTACCCTCTCTCTATCAAACAGGGCATACAAGGTGGCGGTAGGGGTACCCTGCTGATCGAAAACGGCCTCACTGCACTCAAAAGAAATGCTCTCCACTTCAAAATCTTCAGAGGCTATGTCCACGTCTTCCTCTTCGGTATTCTGCTCATAGGCCTCGTCGTGCCGGGTTTCGGCATCACAGGATACGAGCAGGCATAACAGGGCAAAGGTGATCAGGGGTAGTTTCATGGTAGTTGGTTTGGTTGTTTAGAGGTAGAACCGGGGAGATGAGGGAATGTTGGAGCGGGCAGTAAGCAGTACTTTAAGGAAATACGAGTTAATCAGATGGTGCAAACAGTTAGCCAGGGTTAAAAAAACCCCAGGTAGTTATATAGGCATCCTCTTTTACTGAAATCTTAATCAGTAAACATCTCAACCTACCATAGATTCCGTTTTCTTCTCCTACCCTTTAAATTTTAACGGCACTTTAATTTTAGATTTACGAAAAGAATCACGGAATAAATAAATCGTTGATCCACCAAATACTAAAAACATAGACCCGGTAACAAACCCGAACCAGCTAAACCCTGATAAAAACATATCTTCTATTACCCCATAAACTATTAACATATAGAAAAGAAACCCAATTAATATAAATAAGGACTCAATTACCCTATTCCCATAAAAGCTAATTAGATTATTTTTATCTACATCATAATAAAAATCAGGGAGATTTTTCATGTATAAAACAGAAGGCATATACTCTCCTGTTATTGTAAATTTCACTCCATCAGTATTTATTGGAACATCTATTGAGCATTTAGCCGTAAGTTTAATGATAAAATACTCTTGAGGGTTTAGTAGTTCAAAGTCAAATTGGGCATGGTTTTTATTCCGATTAACAGTATGCAATATTTTTCTTTCGTTAGGATTAATCTCTAATATTTCTATACTTAATATTTCATTATCTTCAGGCAATACTATTCTAAGCGGCTCGATAAGGTTCATAATTGGTTTATTTCCTTCATTAGCAACCACCATTTTAATCTGTGCCACATTCTCTATAGAATGATTTTTAAAGGCCAGTTTTAAGTTATCAGATAATTCTTTGTTTGAATGGGTAAATAAAGAATTACAAGAAATGAGATAAGGGTTTAATTTAATATGGACTTTACTTTTAACGTAAAAAAAGTAACCGACCAAAAAACTAATTAATAGGCCACTAATTCCACCAATAACAAGTGAAGGCACTGAAATATCTTCCATAAAGTAGCTGGGTTTTTAAAAGACTACGAATCACACCACCGCCTTACGCAGCAGAAACGGCTCCCACTCGGCGTGGGCGTCGCCTGAGAAGTCGCGGAGGAAGGTCATGTAGGAGGGTTTTGTTGGTTTTGTTTTAAGGATCATATCTGCGTGCTCGGGCAGGCGATCGCCTTTGCGGGCATTGCAGCGCTTACAGGCCGTGACCAGGTTGGTCCACAGGCTGCGCCCGCCCCGGCTGCGGGGCAGCACATGGTCGAGCGTGAGCTCTTTGCCGGCACCACAGTACTGGCAGGTAAACTTATCTCTTTTAAATACATTCTGGCGGGTGAGGACCACCCCACGGTAGGGCAGCTTGATGTATTTATGTAAACGGATGACAGCCGGAACAGGAAACTCGTCGTTCACCGTGTGCAAAGCATATCCTTCGGCTTGCGTGACCAGATCGGCTTTGTTTAGCCATACGAGCACAAAGGCGCGCTCTACGGAACAAACCATCAGGGGACTGTAGTCCTGATTAAGGATCAATACTCTACGTTTCATGCGTTTACGTTTGTTTCATTACTCGTCTTATCGCGGTTAGTTGATGCGTATGTTTATTTCGGTCTGCATTGAATATGCCTGTTTCATCTACCTGGTCCTTGCGTACCCGGCCACTGGCATGAATGACGGTGCGGTCTTCCAGTAGTATGCCTACATGGTTGCCGCCGGTCTCACTTCCCTTAAAGAAAAGCACATCGCCCGGTATGGCGTCCGGGAGGCTATCTACGTGACTACCCTGCTGTACCTGCTGAGAGGCATCGCGGTGCAGGGAGTAGCCGCAGATACGGTAAACCATCTGGGTGAAGCCGGAACAGTCAATACCAAACGGTGACTTACCTCCCCAGAGATAGGGCGCATGGATGTACTTCTCAGCCGTTTGCTTCAGAAATTCAAAATCACGCTTTTGCCCCAGGCTTTTGGACTCGCCATTGAAGGCAAGCTGCTCCTCTACTTTAAAAAGCTCATTGGTAGAAATGGGAAGAACACTACCTATAAGCACCTGAATATAATGCTTTTTGAATAAAATACCAGTCACCAGATCCGTGCAGATTTTATAGTCGGCATTGCTTACTGCATCAAAATATTCGGCACTGATGGGGTAGAATTGGGTATGGTCTATCCAGCCTTCATAGTTATCCCACTGAATACGAATACGCGCCCACCGGTGGTCTTTTGCCCACTCAAGCACGGTGTAGTGGTCCCCGAAAAGGAGTTGTGTCACCATCTCTGCACGGTCTGTAGGTTCCTTACGTACAGGGATAAGGGTGAGTCGGCAGATGCCGTGTTGGTTCTCTTCCATAGCTTATTATTAGTAGCGGATACGGCTCATTTCCCGCTTTTGGTCTTTTTCTTTTATGCTCTGTCTCTTATCGTGAAGCTTTTTACCCCGGGCCAGGGCAATCTCCAGTTTAGCCAGGCCGCGGTCGTTAATAAAGAGTTTGCTGGGCACTATGGTGAGGCCCTTCTCCTCAAGCTTGGTTTTGAGCTTATTCAGTTCGCGGCGCTGCAGCAGGAGCTTACGCTCGCGCTTTGCATCGTGGTTTTCATGTGTGCCCAGTTCATAAGGAGTGATGTGCAGATCACGGACAAATAGCTCATCATTGTGAAATACACAAAAGGCACTTGACAAATTTACCTTACCCATACGGATGGACTTGATCTCGGTGCCCTTCAGGGACATACCGGCGATGTACACGTCGAGGAATTCGTATTCGTAACGTGCCTGCCGGTTACGTATGCTTATGTTATTGCTAAACTTGCTTTTATCTTTTGCCATTTCTGATTTTGTTAAAAACCGCGTCTATCTTTTCGCGGGGCAGTACCTTCTGCCCGGTACGGCCGGTGGCGACTGTCCGGTCGCCCACCTTCGCCTGGTAGGTGCAGACGATGCTATTTCCTTCCAGGCTCTCTATGGTAGCAGTAATGGCTACCTCCTCCCCTACGAAAGCCGGGGCGAAATGTTCTATACTTAGCATGGTGCCGATCCCCTCCTCGCCGTCTTCTTTCATTTCAAGAACAAAGAGCCGTGAAGCCCACTCAATGTCTCTGGCCAGGGCAAAGGTAGCACATACGGGGTGCACCTGCTGGCCATGGAAGGAAGCGGTGTCCGATTCCTGGACAGTGGTGCGGTAGGTTTTGGTATCTCCTTTGTTAAAAAGTGCTTTCATGGGGCCATTGTTCAGAGAGGCATGCGAGGCATGGGAGACACATCCAGGGAGGCAAACTGCCCTGCCAGGTACTGGTAGTGTGCCGCCATGGCAATCATGCCGGCATTATCCGTACAGTATTCGAAAGCAGGAATATACACATTCCAGCCCTGTTTTTCCGCTTCGGACTGCAGCTTGCTGCGCAGGCCGCTGTTCGCACTCACCCCGCCGGCAATGGCTATTTCGCTGATACCCGTCTCGCGGGCGGCCCTTTTTAGCTTCTTCATAAGCATGCTGATAAGGGTACGCTGTATGCTCGCGCAGATGTCGGGCAGGTTATTTTGCACAAAATCAGGATCCTTCTTTTTCTGATCACGGAGGAAATACATGAAGGCTGTCTTGATGCCGCTAAAGCTATAGTTGAGCCCCTGCATCTCGGTCTCGGGAAACTCAAAGGCTTCGGGGTTACCTTCTTTCGCGTACTTATCGATGAGGGGTCCGCCTGGATAAGGCAGCTCCATGAGCTTAGCCGTCTTATCAAAGGCCTCCCCTACTGCATCGTCCTGCGTTTGCCCGATAACGGTCATGTCCAGGTGGCTGTCTACCCGTACAATCTGGGTATGCCCGCCACTAACGGTGAGGCAAAGAAATGGAAATGAGGGCTTTGGCTCATCTATGAAATGAGCCAGAATATGGGCCTGCATATGATTTACCTCTATAAGGGGAATGCCCAGCCCCATTGCAAAGCCCTTGGCAAAGCTGGTGCCTACCAAAAGCGCACCCAGGAGGCCGGGACCACGGGTAAAAGCCACGGCATTCAGCATCTTTTTATCTATATTTGCCTCCTTTAGCGCCTGGTCTATTACGGGTACGATGTGCTGCTGATGTGCCCTGGAAGCCAACTCGGGAACTACACCACCGAATTTTTGGTGTATTTTTTGTGTAGCTATAATATTAGAAAGGACGTTACCCTGCTGAATAACAGCGGCGGAGGTTTCGTCACAAGAGGATTCTATCGCCAGGATAGTAGGAGACATTAGCGTTGGCAACAAAGTCAAATTTTTGGCAAGTTATTAAAAATGGGATACTACGACCAATTCTTTATTTGGTCGCACTATCGCTATTGATCTTTGTGCTGTCGGTAGCTGCGCTGCAAAGCCCCTGGGTGCAAACAAAGATCGTACAGCAAATCTCCGAAAATCTTACCGAAAAACTAGGCTTCCCGGTCTCTATCAAATATGTAAACATCAGATGGTTTGACACCATCCTGCTGGAAGATGTGCAGGTGCGCGACAAGCAGGACAACCTGATGATAGGGGTGGACCGCCTGCGTGTGAACTTTGACTACCGGGAGATGTTCGCCGACGAGCTGCACCGGATAGATGAGATAAGGCTGTATGATGCAGAGGTAAACATGGTGCGCTATCCTGCAGACAGCGAGATCAATATAAACCAGTTCGTAAGGCGCGTAAAGGAGCTTACAAAGCCTAAAAATCCTAAAAAGAACCCTACCTACCTGTATATCGACCGGGTCGTGTTTGCCGATAGCCGCTTTACCATGAATGATATGCTGAAAGACTCTATACCGGAGGGCTTCGACTACTATCACTTCACTATGGAGGACCTGGACATCCACGGGCAGGAATTTAACGTGCGTGCGGACACGATGGCGGTGGATATCAAGCGGATGTATGCGAAGGAACGGAAGACGAACACGGCAATCAATAAGCTGACTACCTACTTCCGCTTTTCAGAGAGTGCCATGGAGTTCTACAACATGAACTTCAGCCTGGGCCAGAGCCTGCTGCAGGACACCCTGGTCTTTACCTATAACGAATCGGCCAACCTGAGCTACTTCAATGACAGTGTCCGGGTGTTGGCTAAACTGGACAATTCAGTCATCCACACCAGCGACCTGGCTCTTTTTGCGCCGTCGCTTAAAGAATTTAACCAGCGATACACGGTAAGCGGTACGGTACGGGGTAAGGTCACCAACTTTACGGCGCGCAACCTGGAGCTGGATTTTGGCCGCAGCAGCAGTCTCAAAGGGAGGCTGTCTTTTGAAGGCCTGCCGGATGTGGAAAACACGTTCATACAGGCTGAGGTGGAGAACTCTGCCATCAATGCGGCTGACCTGGAGCCCTACATTAAGCCGGACACGTACGACCGCCTGCAGGTATTCGGGCGCAGCTACTTCAATGGTCGCTTTACGGGCTTTGTCAATGACTTTGTGGCGAATGGCAACTTCCGTACTCCCCTGGGTACCATTGACTCGGACATTAACCTGAAAATACGCGAAACAGGGGCGGCAAGTACTTACACGGGTTCGCTGGCGCTGACCAACTTTAACCTGGGGCGGCTGACGGGGCGACCTGAAGATGTGCAGCGGGTAACTATGTCAGGAACCATTAACGGCTCGGGCTTTAGTGTGGAAGAGGCGGATGTGGAAGTGGACGTGGAAGTGGCTAAGCTGGGCTTGAAGGGGTACAATTACCGGAACATCGTTACGGAAGCCAAGCTTTCCAATGAGTTTTTTGAAGGAAACCTCTCGGTGGATGATCCCAATATGCAGTTTACAGGCTATGCTTCGGTAGACCTTCGTGATGACCGGAATCACATCCGGATCAATGCGAACCTGGATACCATGCGCCTGCACGTACTGAACCTGATGGAAGAGGAGCTTGCACTGCACAGTCAACTGGACGTGGACATAACCGGTCTGGATGTGGACAGTATCACCGGTAGCGGTTTCTTGCGGGATACCCGCATACGCTATCAGGGCCGAAGCCTGAACCTGGACTCCCTGGTGTTTGACTCATATCGTGAAGCAAACTACAGGGAGCTGCACGTAGGCTCGGAACGCATGCGGGTGGATGCCCGCGGGCAGTTTGATTACCGCCCGCTGATCAAGGACCTCAAACGGCTTTTGAAAGAGTATCAACTGGCTTTTGAAAACGAGCAGGATGCACTGGATGCATATTACGCAAACCTGCGGGATACTACCTATGCGGACTACCAGGTAGAATTTTCCGCCCAACTGGACAATGCTAACCCGCTGCTGCAGCTACTGGTGCCGGAGTTGGAAATAAGCCGAAACACGCGCCTGGAAGGAAGCTTTAACGGAGGTTATACCTCTATCGTACGGCTGAATACCATGGTGGATACGCTGGCCTACAAATCAAACGTATGGCATAACCTGCAGGCGGACATCACTACTTCCAAAATAGCAGACAGCACGGCTGTACTGGCCAGTGGCTTTGTGGGAGCGGAGATGCTGGAGCTGGAAAATGTGGCCGCCCTGAGAGATCTGAGTGTAGAGGGCATCTGGGACAGGGACCACATCGACTTCTATGCCTATGCAGAACAGGAGGGGGGCGAAAATTATGCAAATGTATCCGGTGAGCTGGAATTTCTCACGGATAGCACTGTCATCAGCTTCCTGGATGACACTGAGTTTCAGGTACTGGAAAAGGTATGGCGGGTGAGTGACCGAAACCGCATTACCCTGGCGGGGGGCGATGTGGTGGTGCAGGACCTGCGGGTGTTTAATGAAGACCAGCGAGTGGCAGCCAACGGGGTGCTATCAGATTCCGTGGGTGATGTATTTAAGCTGGATGTAGATAACTTCCTGGTGGAGAACCTGAACTCGCTGCTGGAGGATACGCAGGTGTTTGGCACCTTCGACGGCAGTATTGACGTGCGGGGCTTTTTTGGTGAAAGGCTCCTGGAGAGCAACTTTATTCTTTCACGCTTCCGGGTAGGCCGCTTTCCCGTGGGGCGCATTATCGGTAATACGGTGTACGAACGCGAGCAGGACCGCATGCGCACCACACTTAATGTGAACCGTGAAGGAGAAGAGATCATCGCGGTAAACGGCTTTTATTACCCCCGCCGTGAAGAAAACTCACTGGAGCTGGTCGCTAACTTTGACGGGGCTAACCTGAATGTCGTGGAGCCATTTGTAGATGATATCTTTACGGAAATACAAGGGAAAGCCTCGGGCCGGTTTACCATATCCGGCACCCTCTCCTACCCGATACTGAGGGGCCGCGGGGACTTCCGTAACGGCAGGGCACACTTTAACTATCTCAATACAGACTATACTTTTAACGGCGGGCTTATTTTTGATGATAACGAGATCGGTGTACGTAACCTGGAGCTACGTGATGCGGGCAACAACCTGGCCCTGCTTACGGGAGGTTTCTTCCATGATGGCTTCCGTGATTTTGTTATAGACCTGCACGGGGAGATGGAGAACTTCCGGGTGCTGAATACCACCGCAGAGGATAATGAGCTGTACTACGGCATGGCTCATGTGACTGGCTCCCTGGATATACTGGGAGCGCCCAGCAATCTGAACATCGATGCCACGGCGGTAACGGAACCTAACACGCGCCTCTTTATCCCGGTAGAGATGGATGAGGACCTGACTGACAAGTCGTACGTGAACTATGTGGACCGCTCGGACTCTGTGATCAGGGCCACTATAGAGGGTGAGCTGGAGGCGGTGGACCTCAGAGGCATACAGATGGAGTTTGACCTGGGCATTACGCCAGATGCGTATGCGGAAATCATTTTTGACATAAAGGCGGGGGATATTATCCGGGGCCGGGGTAATGGCGATGTAAAAATGCTCATCAATACCGAGGGTGAGTTTAATATGTTCGGCGATTTCGTATTCGAAACGGGGGGCTACAACTTTACCCTGTACAACATTATTAATAAAGAATTCGAGATATTGCCCAATAGCCGGATAAGCTGGTATGGGGACCCCTATGAGGGTATTCTGGACATTAACGCCCTGTACCGTCAGCGGGCCAGCCTGGCGCCTCTGCTGCAGGTAAATGACGAAGAGTTTTATAACCAGCCGGAGGTTATCCGCCGGTACCCGGTAGAGCTTGCCCTGGAACTGGACGGCCCGCTGTTGCAGCCGGATATTGGCTTTGATATCGATATAGGCAATGTGCCGGATGTGGTGGTTACCCCAGCAGGACCTATTAGCTTCTCTGACGCCATACAGGCCTTTAGCGCACGTATACAAAACGATGAGCAGGAACTGAAGCGACAGGTATTCAGCTTGCTGGTGCTGCAGCGATTCAGTGAGCAAAACAGCTTTAGCGTGGGAGGCGAGACGATAGGTAATAGCCTGAGCGAGTTCCTGAGTAACCAGCTTAGCTATTGGGTGACGCAGTTTGACGATAACCTGCAGATAGATGTGGACCTGGCGGGACTGGATGCGGATGCTTTTAACACCTTCCAGTTACGCCTGAGCTATACCTTCCTGGAGGGACGCCTGCGCATAACCCGTGACGGCGGGTTTACCAATATTCAAAATGAGGCCAATCTGGGCAGTATAGCCGGGGACTGGACCCTGGAGTATCTGCTTACGGAAGACGGGCGCCTGCGGGTAAAGATGTATAACCGTACGGACTTTAGCCTGGTAAATGAGGCCCTGGACAATGCCTCATATACCGTCGCGGGGGTATCCCTCATGCATACGCAGAGCTGGGACACGGTGAAAGAAATCTTTACCAATACACGGAAAAAAGCCCTGAGCGACAAGCTAAAAGAGCTACAGGAGCAGCCTGAAGATGAGGATGAGGAAGAGCCGGCGGAGGATCCTATCATTCAGGCGACCCCGGTGCAGGAAGAGGAGGAGCCTGAGGGGGGGGTGTAACAACAGGGCTGGATCGATTATGACTTTTTAAAAAGAATAACTTGCAGCTTGGTTTGAGAGAAGCACCCTTCGGCATTCGGAAATCCGCTATTCCTATTACATAGTATCCATAGATGGGGATGGTGAGGGCAAAACAGACGTGCGAAATAAAGAAGCGAACCAGCTCAACGCGAAGGTAGCCCGCGTTTATAGAATGGACTCATAGCGGCCATACTTCTTATTGGCGGAGGGCAGGCGGCATCCATCCTTACAGGGCTTCCCTTTGCTATCATCCTCATATTCATGTGCTTCAGCTTCTACTAGTCTCTCATTAAGTACAAAGAGGAGCAAGAAAAAGGAGAGAAAAAGAAGGAGGTTAATGCCTGAGGTGTAGAAGGCTGCGGCTGTATCGCATAGCCGTCAAGCTAAGGATGTAAATAGCTTAAAAATAGCACATTAGCAATCCCCCATCCAGTCAGCTGACTGACGGGGACAGTTCAAAAAAGCTACAGCATTCTTAAACCAGGAGCAGTACTGGCATTAGAATTTACTATACATGGCTGCATAGGGCTACATTCTGTAAGAACCACCCCTAAAAGCCCTACGCCTTTTTGCATCCCTCCTGTGCTTTCGCAGGAGGGGAATTAGGCCTTTGCTTGACAGCTATGCTCCCCCGGGGAGAGGGCCGACTTTCGGGGCCCAACAATCCGCCTTTCAAAACCCACACAAAATGTACCATGAGAGCCCCACCAGTCCCATCGGGACGACGCCTTTGTAGCTAATAGAACCGAAGAAAACCCTAAGTGCCATAGGCACGCTGCTCCCGCTCCCATCTCTCCGTATCCACAGAGGCCCCGTCAGAAGCCGCCCGACTCGCCCCAACTTTCGAGGTCCGACTCTCGAGGTCCGACTTTCGAGGTCCGACTATCGGGTGGCCCGACTATCGGTGATAGAGTATTTGCCCTCCCTTCCGAAAAAATTCCTTTTCCCAAGAGAAGCTGAGTGAAATACAAGGCTACTTAGGGAAAGGTGGCCGCCGTGGTAAGCATAAGTACTGCAGGAAGCATATCGAAGAGATGTAGTTGCCTTCCCTCAAAAATTGATTCGCGGACGGAAAGGGAATCCACCCCAGTCAACTGCGAGCCCAGCTCCCGGAAGGATAATATGCTATTGTGCCTGCTAGCTTGACGGCTATGCTCCCTGGGGGAGTGGTCCGACTTTCGAGGTCCGACTATCGGGTGGCCCGACTATCGGTGATAGAGTATTTGCCCTCTCTTCCGCAAAATTCCTTTCCCCAAGAGAAGCTGAGTGAAATACAAGGCTACTTAGGGAAAGGTGGCCGCCGTGGTAAGCATAAGTACTGCAGGAAGCATATCGAAGAGATGTAGTTACCTTCCCTCAAAAATTGATTCGCGGACGGAAAGGGAATCCACCCCAGTCAACTGCGAGCCCGGCTCCCCGGAGGGTAATATGCTATTGTGCCTGCTAACTTGACGGCTATGCTCCCCCGTGGAGAGGTCCGACTATCGGGTGATAGAGTATTTGCCCTCCCTTCCGCAAAATTCCTTTCCCCAAGAGAAGTTGAGTGAAATACAAGGCTACTTAGGGAAAGGTGGCCGCCGTGCTAAGCATAAGTACTGCAGGAAGCATATCGAAGAGATGTAGTTACCTTCCCTCAAAAATTGATTCGCGGACGGAAAGGGAATCCACCCCAGTCAACTGCGAGCCCGGCTCCCCGGAGGGTAATATGCTATTGTGCCTGCTAACTTGACGGCTATGCTCCCCCGTGGAGAGGTCCGACTATCGGGTGATAGAGTATTTGCCCTCCCTTCCGCAAAATTCCTTTCCCCAAGAGAAGTTGAGTGAAATACAAGGCTACTTAGGGAAAGGTGGCCGCCGTGCTAAGCATAAGTACTGCAGGAAGCATATCGAAGAGATGTAGTTACCTTCCCTCAAAAATTGATTCGCGGACGGAAAGGGAATCCACCCCAGTCAACTGCGAGCCCGGCTCCCCGGAGGGTAATATGCTATTGTGCCTGCTAACTTGACGGCTATGCTCCCCCGTGGAGAGGTCCGACTTTCGGTGATAGAGTATTTGCCCTCCCTTCCGCAAAATTCCTTTCCCCAAGAGAAGCTGAGTGAAATACAAGGCTACTTAGGGAAAGGTGGCCGCCGTGGTAAGCATAAGTACTGCAGGAAGCATATCGAAGAGATGTAGTTGCCTTCCCTCAAAAATTGATTCGCGGACGGAAAGGGAATCCACCCCAGTCAACTGCGAGCCCAGCTCCCGGGAGGATAATATGCTATTGTGCCTGCTAGCTTGACAGATATGCTCCCTGGGGGAGAGGTCCGACTTTCGAGGTCCGACTATCGGGTGGCCCGACTATCGGTGATAGAGTATTTGCCCTCCCTTCCGAAAAAATTCCTTTCCCCAAGAGAAGCTGAGTGAAATACAAGGCTACTTAGGGAAAGGTGGCCGCCGTGGTAAGCATAAGTACTGCAGGAAGCATATCGAAGAGATGTAGTTGCCTTCCCTCAAAAATTGATTCGCGGACGGAAAGGGAATCCACCCCAGTCAACTGCGAGCCCGGCTCCCCGGAGGGTAATATGCTATTGTGCCTGCTAACTTGACGGCTATGCTCCCCCGTGGAGAGGTCCGACTTTCGGTGATAGAGTATTTGCCCTCCCTTCCGAAAAATTCCTTTCCCCAAGAGAAGCTGAGTGAAATACAAGGCTACTTAGGGAAAGGTGGCCGCCGTGGTAAGCATAAGTACTGCAGGAAGCATATCGAAGAGATGTAGTTGCCTTCCCTCAAAAATTGATTCGCGGACGGAAAGGGAATCCACCCCAGTCAACTGCGAGCCCAGCTCCCGGGAGGATAATATGCTATTGTGCCTGCTAGCTTGACAGATATGCTCCCTGGGGGAGAGGTCCGACTTTCGAGGTCCGACTATCGGGTGGCCCGACTATCGGTGATAGAGTATTTGCCCTCCCTTCCGAAAAAATTCCTTTCCCCAAGAGAAGCTGAGTGAAATACAAGGCTACTTAGGGAAAGGTGGCCGCCGTGGTAAGCATAAGTACTGCAGGAAGCATATCGAAGAGATGTAGTTGCCTTCCCTCAAAAATTGATTCGCGGACGGAAAGGGAATCCACCCCAGTCAACTGCGAGCCCAGCTCCCGGGAGGATAATATGCTATTGTGCCTGCTAGCTTGACGGCTATGCTCCCCCGGGGAGAGGGCCGACTTTCGAGGTCCGACTTTCGCTGGGCCCGCATTCGGGTGGTCCGACTTTCGGTGGCCCGCATTCGGGTGGTCCGACACTCGGTGGTCCGACTCTCGGGGTCTGGCTTTCGGGGCCCGACTTTCCGGGTCCAACAATCCGCCTTTCAAAACCCATGCAGAATGTACCATAAGAGCCCCCACCAGTCCCATCGGGACGGCGCCTTTGTAGCCCCATAAAGCCAAAGTAACCATTAGTGCCATAGGCACGCCGCTCATCCGCCCCTCTGTCCGTATCCACAGGGGCCCCGTCAGAAGCCGGTGAACTCGGCCCAACCTCATTACCCCCAGCTACTATTTCCTCCTCATATACCGTCACATTTCCTGCTGCATCTGCCGCTTCCACCCGTACCATTAACCCATTCGTTATGTCCACATCCCTTTTCAGGTTATAAGCATACACCTCATTCGCTATCAGCTCAATGCACTCACCACTTTCCCATACAGCACCCCTGCCATCCATCACCCTCACCTGCAAAGAACAAATGCCAAAGTCATCAGACGCGTACACCTCCAGCACCTCACCCGCCTTCCCCGTAAAGCCCTCTGCTACCACCTTTTCCACCACCGGAGCATACATATAGTCCCTCACCGCCAGGTTCTGCCACGAAATAAAGCCCTCCGCTGCCGCCGCATACTTCGCAAACAGCCCATCATCCTCCTTCACCCGCTTGCTATACGCCGTTGCCTCCCTGAATCTTCTGTGATGCGCCTTTTGCTTCTCACTCAGCGGTTTCGATGATTTTGACGGCCGGGCAGACACAATCGTTCTACCCGCCCGCTGCCGGTATACAATCGCGCCCCGCACCATACCTCGCGCACCCTCTATCCATGGGTTATTCTCTATAACAGCCATTCTTTCCTCAGCTTTTATTTCATGTTTATTCCTGTCAAAATTAATCCCACACACAGTTCCCCCGTATTTCAGGTAAGATTATCAGTATATAGCATGAGCCTATAAGAAAGCCCCCGGCACCTCAAAGTATAATATATCTTATATCAGCCCCTTTCTTACCCTCTGCCCATCCTGTGGGTATTCTGTGGGTATCCTATATGCACATGCCCCAAACCCATAAGCACGTGTATATATAACTATTCCGGTAAACACGAAACAGGCTACCTCACCTTCTCAGCAAACCATCCTATATGATCACCCCATGTACCTTCCCCCGTAAAAGGCAATTCAGTCATCACAACCCAGGCACCCGCGGTATTGAAAAAAGAATAAAACCACCAGGTCATCTAAACCACCCCTGCCTGTAGAGACGCGATTCATCGCGTCTTATCCCGTCTGGCACCAAACCAAGGAAGGAGTGTATACTCTCCTCAACTACCGCGAGTCGCACTCCGCGAGTTGCACTCCGCGAGGCGTCGTCTGGCTCTTTGCCCGGAGGCAGCTCCTACCCCCACTCGCTTACCAGGAGCATAGCCCACAAGCTAGGTGCCAAAATTCCCCTCCTGGACTCAGGAGAGGTCCGACTTTCGGTGGTCCGACTCTCGGTGGTCCGACTCTCGGGGTCCGACTTTCGGTGGCCCGACTTTCGGTGGCCCGACTTTCGGTGGCCCCGCATTCGGGTGGTCCGACACTCGGTGGTCCGACTTTCGGTGGTCCGACTTTCGGTGGTCCGACTCTCGGGGTCCGACTTTCGCTGGGCCGACTCTCGGGGTCCGGCTTTCGGGGCCCGACTTTCGGGGTCCAACAATCCGCCTTTCAAAACCCATGCAGAATGTACCATGAGAGCCCCCACCAGTCCCATCGGGACGACGCCTTTGTAGCCCGTAGGCACGCCGCCCACCCGCCTCTGTTACAGTGAGGCTTGTCGCCAGGGTATTATCAACCCCTCATCGCCTGCGCCTAATACCGTAACGGTTCTATCGGAACGGCGCCCTTGTAGCCCATAGACACCCTGCTCCCCCTCCCATCTCGTATCCAAAAATTGATTCGCGGACGGAAAGGGAACCCAGCCCAGTCGCCTGCGAGCCCAGCTCCCAGGAGGGTAATATGCTATTGTGCATGCTAGCTTGACGGCTATGGGCAATAAGGGGGCGGGGAATGACGAATGTGACGTTTTTGAACTGATTACACGCTTAACCTGACGACTATATTCCCTCAGGTGGGGAATTATTCGTACTTATCGCTGCAGAGCACCACATTTTTATAAGCAAATCATTCAAAACCGGTAAAATAGAGCCTTAACTTGACGGCTCCGGGTATACCGGGGCCTCCTACTCACATTTCACAAAGAATATTTTACGTAAAACATAAAACTTATATTGTTTTAGGTAAAAATTAATCGTATTATTGAATAGACAATAACCTATAATACGATTATGAGTCAAACTGGTCAGAATCGCCTGGCAGGCTTTTTAAAGACACTTACGGAAGCTGCATTAGTTTTCGAAGCAGCATTTCTGGCGCTCAGCCTGATCTTTTACACCTTTACCGTATTCGGAGAAGGCGAATTACTGTCCGCATGGCCCGTGCACTTTGGCGGTGAAGGCCCCTTCAGCACCTCGCTCACCATTACCCCACCTATTCAAACAGGAAACCTTACTGCACATACAGGTGAGCTGTCATTTACCTCAACCGGGGCAGCGTATTACCTTCTGAAAATGGCGGATATCATCATCCCTTTTGGCCTGGCCATATGGATTACCTTTACCCTCAGAGCCCTGTTCGCCTCCCTGAAAAAACACGGCCCCTTCCTGCCGGAAAACCCGCCTCGCATCCGGAAAACGGCCCTTTTGCTATTGACCCTCTTTCCCTACAGCATCGTACGGTGCTGGGCCTACCATACCTACATTGCAAATCACCTTTCTGTACCGGACTACACCATAGCAGACCCGGCTTACCTCCTCTCTGCAAGCGAAGCCAATACCCTCTGGCTGGATATGTCATTTAACTTCGAGGCCCTGCTGGCAGGCATCATTTTGCTTGTAGTAGCGGAGGTATTCCGTACAGGAGTGGTGATCAAAACCGATAACGAAGCCATCGTCTGATATGCCAATAGTAGTAAACCTGGATGTGGCAATGGCGAAGAAAAAGATGTCGCTAACGGAGCTCAGCGAAATAGTGGGCGTCTCCATGACCAATCTGTCCCTGCTGAAAAAGGGCAAAGTAAAGGGAGTACGATTCAATACGCTGGAAGCTATATGTGAAGCACTGGACTGCAAGCCCGGCGATATTCTTGATTACGAACCCTAGTCGATTTTATCTAAAGCAACCTGTCCCACGTACTATGAAATCCTATATAACCCCCGCAGGCGCGGTGGCCCTGCTACTGCTATGCCTTACCCCCACCCGGCTAGCGGCACGTTCGCTACCCTCCGGCCTGGAGCAAAAACTCGATTCTATCCTTACGCAGTACCAGGTGCCCGGGGCTGCCATTGCCTTCACCGGCTATGACAGCCTGCTGCATACCTACACGTTTGGCAAGGCTGATATTAAAGAGGACCGGGAAGTGAGCGACAGCACCCTGTTTTGTACAGGATCCATTACCAAGACCTTCCTGGCAGCAGCCATGCTACTGGCAGACGAGCAGGGTATGCTCTCCCTGCAGGACAGGCTGGCAGATGAGCTACCTGAGGGACTGCTTAAAAATGAATGGAGGGAAGAGTCTCCGGTACGATTAATCCACCTCCTGGAGCACACCTCGGGCCTGGATGAGGCCCACTTTCACCTGGCCGCCCGCACTAACCGGCAAACGCCCCTATCGGAGGTAATGCAACTGAGCCACCATTCACTCTACACGCGCTGGGAGCCTGGCAGCTACAGCGAATACAATACGCTGGGGGCCATAGCAGCCGCCCACATGCTGCAGGAAGGAACAGGCATGCCCCTGGAGGCATTCATGGAGGCCAAGGTATTTTCGCCTATGGATATGGAGCGGGCGACATATGATCCCACGCAAAGCAAGGCGCCGCACTTGTTGGCAAAAGGGTATGCTATCCCCCCTGAGGAAGTGCCTTTTCCCAGCCTGGCCCAGTGGCCTGCAGGAGCCCTTAGCATGACGATAAAGGATATGGGGCGATTTATGCACATGCTGATGCAGCGGGGGCATTCGGATGGCAGGCAGATACTCAGTGCCAGGATAATAGAACGCATGGAAACGCCTGAAACCAGCCTGGCCGCCCGCAAAGGTATAATGACAGGGTATGCCAAGGGCCTTCGGGCAACGTATCAAAAGGGCTACCTTTTCTATGGACACTCGGGCAGGTACGGAGGTTTTCTATCAGACTTTGCCTACAGCCGGAAAGCAGGCCGCGGTTATGTTATCCTCATTAATAGCTCTGAGGCAGGAGGGGCGCTCAAAAGCATCAGGCAGGCCCTGCTTAAAGACCTCAACACACCACCCCGGACAGCAGTCAGTGCTACTGAGGCCCCGGCGGCTGATTTTTCCGGCGTCTACCGGCCCGTTACAGGCTTCCCTCAGCTTGGCTCTCTCTCCGGCTTTCTGGTCCGGCTGGTAGATTTGCAGGTAGTTACTATGGAGGGGACACAGATAGCGCTGTCTGGCATGCTGGGCGATAGCCAACCTCTGCGGTGGATGGGGGACAGCCTTTTTGCTACGTTTGGCTCCCGTAGGGCGGATATTGCCTTTGCTCAGGATGACACGGGTATCCTGCTGTTAACGAGTGAAACAGCATACCAACAAGTGCCTGCCTGGCAGGCCTATGGCCTATTTTACGGAGCATTGATAGCGCTCACGATCATGGTCATCTCCCTGCTGATATGGCTGGTGAGAGCGCCTTACTTCCTTGTAAGGGGGCGGAATATGGGTTCCGAGTGGCTCCCGCTGCTTGCTATCCTGTCATTAGCAGGTATGGTGGCTTCATTTTTCACCCTATATGATCCTATGAAACTGTATAGCCCGGGGGCCATTTTATTCTGGTTATTGGGCTATAGTTTTCTGGCTCTGTCCGTGGCCGGTTTGTTGACTGGGCTACGACAGGGAATAAAAAGGACCGGTGGCTTCATGGTGGTACTGACCTCGCTGGCCTGCTGCTTCTGGGCAGGATATCTTTGGTACGACGGTATCATAGGCCTGGCTCTATGGGCCTATTAAGATTATCTGCACGTGATCTTTCGTAAAGGAATGATTCAGGATACATTTGCCCTGTGACCAATAAAGCCTTAGGCATTTTTATCTTAATTGTAATTGCCTTCTCCTGTCAATCCAATAATAACACCCCTCAAAATGAGGGAGCACCAACTCCCCAGACCAAATCACTTTCCCAAAAGACCAATAGCCAACAGGATAAGGACGCTACCCCACATACCAAAGACCGTCTGGATCATCTGCTCCTGCAGTTAGATCCTGCAACGCTACCTCTCATCCACGAATCCGGCGTGACTACTTATGACGGACTGTATATCCCCACCGATGCAGAGCGCCTTTCACTCAAGCCTTACCCTACCCTTGGCTATATAGAAATAGACACCCTGATCGGGATTATTCAACTAATACCTGGCGACATACTAGTGCCTTCTATTACCGTTTTGACCAGAAAGGGGCAGAAAATAGACAGCAGGAACCTGATTATCGGCAGTTGCGGACCTGACTGTGGCGTAGAATGCCGGGAAAGCCTTATTATTGATAAAGGACTGAACATCACCCTGGAAGCAAATACGCTAAACCAGCCTCGTAATAGCGAAGGCCCGTTGCCGGATGCCCTAGTAACGGTGACGGAGTATTTGCAAAAAGGAAAAATATCAAGGGGTGGAGCAATAACCGTTGGTGAAGTGAAAATCCTAACTAATCACCCCATAGAGTAAGCCGTATAGCAGATGTAGGGATCCGGTAGTCAGGATTTACCTTACGCTAGGAATACTTACGTTAACCACTTCTTAATGGGACTCCTTGAGAGGTTATTGTATCAGGAAAAACAGGTATTAAAATAATTTTTTCACCCCCGGGTTATCCTGGTAAAACGAATCGTTTTTCTCTCTACCTTGCTCTTATAAAGACTTTTTAGAGTAAGATGATTCGCTTCATTTTTTTAATGCTAATGACTGCCTGCATTTCCTGTCAGTCAGCATACGCACAGAAGCAAGTAGATACACAACACCTTGTCTGGACTCGCTACAGCCTCAAAGCAGCGCTTAACGAACGCTATCACCTGCGCCAGGAGATAGAAAACAGGGTGTATTGGCCTACCTGGCAGCAGCACCAGTTTGTCGTACGCACTTTTGCAGAAAGAAAACTTAGCGAGGGCTGGGGCAGCGGTCTTGGCTTCACCTATTTCCGCCAGACCCTGCCGCATGCGCCGGATGCCGAAAACTATACGGTACGCACTGAACTCAGGCCTCAGCTTGAAGTCTCCTATTCGCAGAGGCTGAGGGAGAAACTTAGCCTCCACCACAGGTACTGGACGGAATTCCGGTTTTTTGAACAAGCCGGGGGCGGATTTGCCTACGGGCATAACCGCACCCGCTATAAGCTTGAGGTTCGGTATGCCGTTTCAGGCAGGACCACCCTGCTGGCTTTTGACGAAATTCACCTGAATATTGGCAGGCAGGTCGCCCTGAATATTTTTGACCAGAACCGCTATGGCGCCTCGGTAAAATACCAGGCCAGCCCTGCGCTGGGCGCGGAGCTGGGTTACCTGAATTGGTATCAACAGAGGGCCTCAGGCACAGATTTTTACAATCGACACATTCTCAGAGCCACCCTTCACCATTTCATCAATCTTAAGAAGGCCACAAGCCCGTAATTATGTCCGATCTTTTTCATGTAATCACCCTGCCTTTTTTACTAGCCATGTTCCTGGCTATAAATATGGGGGGCAGCGGCACCGCTCCATCCTTCAGTGCGGCATACGGAGCCAATGTACTGCGCCGTTCAGCTATTCCGGGCCTGTTTGGCATAATGGTGCTGGCAGGTGCGCTGGTGGCAGGCAAAGAGGTATCCCTTACGCTGGGTGCCGGCCTGCTGGCACAGTCATTTTTCACTCCGCTGAATACCTCCATCATACTTGGTGCCGTCAGTCTTTCCTTATTGGTCGCTAACCTGCTGGGGGTGCCTCAGTCCACCAGCCAGGCAACCGTGCTGGCTATAGCCGGTGCCGCTACAGGGCTGGAGGGGCTCAATACGCACACCTTGTTTGTAGAGATCATTCCTACGTGGATCATCCTGCCCTGCATTTCATTTGGCATCATGTACGTATTATCCCGGTGGGTACTGCCATATATTAAAAAATGGAGAAATATCAGAAGTACCGATAAACTCAATAAACACCACATGGTCCGGGGGCTGCTGGTATTGGCTTCTTTGTACGTGGCTTTTTCCATAGGGGCCAATAATGTGGCAAATGCCGCGGCGCCTATTGCCTCCCTCACAGCCAATGAACTTGGCCCGGCAGCGCTTGATAATTTTCTGCCTGTGATTATTCTGGCTGTGCTGCTGGTAGCCCCCTGTTTCGCCATAGGCAGTTCATTACTAGGACACAGAGGCACCAAAGCCACCGGCAAGGATATTATTGAGGTAAACCCGGTTTATGCCACCCTGATCGCCTTTATTGTAGCCAGCCTTCTACTTATGGCCTCTGTGACCAAAGGCATACCCACTTCACTGGTACAATTGAACGGGGCCGCTTTTATCGCTTTGAGTATCACCAAAAAAGGGGTGAAAGTAACTTTCAGGAATAAGACTGTCCGGCGGTTTTTCATCATCTGGGGGGTGGCACCTGTTTTTGCATATATTATATCATATAGCCTGATCGTAATATTTAACTAAAGCATTAATTTCAAGCCATTGTAATTCCACATAACTCACATTATGAGCGAATAAAAGCTGCGTTTCCGGAAAAAATTTCGTAAATTTGAACCCTGTTTAATAAAGAATATCACCCGTTAAATTTATTAGAAATCCAAATTTTATTGATATTCTTATACATATTCTTAATTATCTGAAAATTAAGCCCTTGACATTCTGCTAAAAAAGTAGTACCATATATTGTTACGCAGATTTAAACCCCCTTTTATCATATGTTGAAAGAATTGAGACGAGAGACGTACGATGATACGCTCGATAAGGTAATTAAAGATATTGAAAGCAAAGGTTTTACAGATATCCGTGCCGACTATGGAGATTACGAGGCACCCGCTAAGCTGGTAAGTCAGACCAAGAATGATGAATATATTCCTGATGCCACGGCTGTGAACCGCTATGGTGAAAAGTACTACTTTGAAATCAGCCGCCGGATGAAAGAGCCCGAAAAGCTGGTAAACAAGTGGAAGCTACTTGATACAGTGGCTCGCATCAAAAACGGTGAACTGAAAATATTTGTACCTCACGGTTCAATGAAGTTTACTCAGGATATCATAAAGCAGCACAATATCGAAGCTGAGCTACTCAAGATCTGATGCTGTAATAAACATGTGAATAGATAAGAGGCCCCATCAGGGCCTCTTTTTTTATGCCTGATACTAAAACCAAGCCATCAGGCAAGGCTCTTTTGCCTGGTTTTACGGCGCTTGCGATTCTTCTTCCTTAGCTTATTAATCCAGATGATCGTACCTGTTACCGGCAGACTGGTAGCAATGAGGCAGGCGATAAAATAAATAATCTTAGAGAATGTGCCGAATATCTCTCCCGTATGAATAGGCTTGATGGAGCCGGCAATCTGTTCATTCAGTGCTTTGTCCGAAAAGCGCTCAATTTTAAGCACTTCTCCGCTATACTGGTCCAGTATGATTACATCACGGCCGGAAGAAGCAAAGAATCCGCTCCCCGTCTTCTGTATGGTCACTACCCCCTCCGGTGAGGAAGGCATGGACAGCCGGTAGTCTCCGGCATAGCTCAACTCTCCCGACGCTATGACCAGGTACTCTTCTGGAGACAATGTGGCAGTCTGACCGTCGGGTATGGTAGAAGCCGGCGACTCTCCGCCTCCCCTTCTGCCAAATACCTCTGTACCCAGCACCATCCCCAGGGCATCACGGTACCAGCCAAAAGACCAGCATAATCCCGTAAGAGACATGATCAACAGCAAAAAGAAGGTGTAAAAGCCCAGGGTATTGTGCAGGTCATGGTTGATGCGCTTCCAGTTAGCCCGGGTTTTCACTTTGAATCCCTGTTTCCAGTTTTTCAGCTTCTTAGGCCACCAGAGAACAAGCCCGGTAAGTATAATGAAAACAAATATGAGGGTAGCCACCCCTACAATGGGCCGCCCTATGGAGGAATCCATAAGGAGCCAGCGGTGCATTCTGAACACTCCCATAAAGAAGCCGGAAGCAGGCCCGTCAGAGGTACCCAGTAAGAGACCTGTATAGGGGTTCACGTAATACATGGTGCCTCTGCGCTCTTCAGGAGAGGTCTTTACTCTTAGGCTATAAGCTTTATCCGGCTCAGCCGGAACCTCAATAGAGCTGACCTCTCCGCCTGTCTCTGCTATTACCCTGCTCACGATTTGCTCTATTTGCAAGGGCCCTGCACCTTCGGCCACCTCTACAGTGTATTTTCCGGGTTCCAGCATTTGCTCTATCTCAGCCCGAAATGTATAAATAGTACCTGTGAGGCAAACAAGAAAAAGGATGAGCCCGCTACCGATACCCAGCCAAAGGTGGATATTGTTAACTAACTTTCGCCAGCTAAAAGATTTCTTGGAATCAGTCACTTAATTTTTCTTTTGATAAATGGGGCCGGTAAGCAGCACATGGTCCGTTGCCAATGAACTGAGGCATACCCAAGGGGTAAATCTATAAAATATGTAGCAATGTCGAGGTAGCCCTCAGCTATAGAAGGTGATTTCATTTTCCAAATGGTAATCACAGGGTACTGGCTTAAGAACCTGCCTGTTCATTGTTTACCTGCTTGCTCAAAGGAACCGGTTTAGGTCACCGGATATGAAAAGCCGGAAATACGGCGGGCGCACCGGCCTGTGTATTAAATCGGAACAATCTCTTATTTTTAACGCCTTGAAAAATCACAAAGGCCGGCCCAGTGCTGTGACTACGCCATTAAACATGAAAATAATCTCTCTCTTACTCCTCACCCTCTTCTGCACCACCATCAGCACCTACGCCAATGACGGCGTATACCTGACCAGCGGTAGCGTTATTTATCCGCAACAGGAAACGAGCATTTCCCTGGAGGAAGAATTCCTGTCCTTTACTGTACGCGAACGCCGCGCCTATGTGAGTATCCGGTTTGACTTTTATAACCCTGAGGATACAGCAAGAAAGCTCCTGATTGGATTTCAGGCACCCTCCGCAGAAGGCGATGTCTCCGATTCAGTAAGTAACCTGAACCAGATAGAGGACTTTACTGTATTGCAGGAAGGGCAGATCCTGCCGTATAAGATAAAAGCTGCCTTGTGTGAAGACTGTGAACTTAAAGATCCCGAGTCGGTCCGCTTCACCGACGAAGAGCCAGGCATCTTTGTCTATCTTTTTGAAATGACCTTTAAGCCTGGCATGAACCGGGTACAGCATAGCTATAACTTTCCTGCGAGCTACGGTATATTCACAGCCCAGTCATATGATTATATCTTAACCACCGGAGCCAAATGGGCCGGCGGTAAGATCGGAGACCTTACAGTGCAAATTGATATGGGGCCGGACACGTATTTCTATGTTGGGGATAACTTTGGGAAGGGCGCCCTTTGGTCTGTGGTGGGTACAGGCAGATTGACGGATAGCGAACGTATATTTATGGGGCTGAGCAGCTCAAAGGTGGCCAAAATCCGTAGCGGTTCCGTATTGATTGAAGTCAAAAACTTTAAACCGCAGCACAACATCCATTTCGGTGAACCAAACCGGTATGAGTTCATAAGCGACTATGGCGAGCAAGATGACACGCCGATAGGGATAGTGAAACCTGAAGAACTGTACGATATCAAAGATTGGTACAGTAAAGCAGACCTGCGGTTATTACGAAATGCCATTTATGCCCATTATGGGTATGACTTTAACAGTACTGAGCTCAGGCAATATTTCAGTCAGTTTGACTGGTACATGCCGGATCCGAACTTAAAAATGGAGGACATCCACCTCACGGATAAGGAAAAAGAACTGATAGACAGGATCAAAGAATTGGAAAAGTGATAGCACTAATTACTTAGCGTAAAAACGATTCAATTAGACAGCTTAAAAACCACCTCATGCAAGAGGTATACATCTATCGGCTCGCCATCCAGATGCCCGGGTTTGTACCCGTTTAGCGCCTGCCTTACTGCCCTGGCAGCTTCTTTATCCAGGTGCGGTTCCACGCCGCCATTCAGTATGTATATGCTTACCTCATCACCTGAAGCATCCAGCCGGCATAGCAACTTTACCTTACCACTTGTACCGGATCTTACTGCCTGCCTGGGGTAGCGCAGCGTATAGGCAAGGTACTTAGCAAGCTGCTCGGAAGTAATGATATCAGGCCTGGTAAGCTCCCCGGTAGTGTCGGTCACATACTTTTCATTAAACCAGCTAAAATACATCCCGCTGTCTGGCTTTTCATCCAGGTAGATTACATCAAAATCATAGTCCAGAGAGGATACCTCTTCACCCTTTCTGTTATACGTTCGCCACACCCGGAAGGGCTGGTTCCCCTTATACGCATGAACATCAAGAAGCACATTTCCCTTTACACGGTAAAATTCGATGGTGCGAATGCTATCCTCTTCCGTGACAACCTCGTAGTAGCGAGCCTGTGGCTCAGCTACTTTTTCCAGCCTGTACTTATCGCGGTAGTAGGTAGTGGTTTGTCCATAGGTTTCGAAAGTAAGTAATAGGGTAATCCCTATTAAAAAGAGTCTGGTAATCATGACGGCAACACAAATGAGTTAGAATCATCAAAATACTACTTTTCAATGAATAACTATTGCTTTCGGCAAACGAATGCCTGTAAATGGCGTGATGTTTCTTTGTTTATCCGCCTAACCGTAGGCCTCACAGCCATTGCCGGCAGTAAAATTACCTGCTGGTCATCTGCAGATAAGCCTGCTCCAGGTAAGGACGTAACAACAAGGAACCGTGCTTAGGGGCGACCATGTCATGGGTAGTGATATAGGTGTAGAATCGAAATTTATCAAAAATGCTACGCTTCAGCGGTCGCCAAAGATGAGCCCCCCGGCGTGCCAGCCAGGGCGGAACCCGGATATCCCGGCCGCCTGTGATGTCCATTACCCATTCGGACACCTCTCGCCTGCTATGTACCTCAGGGCCACCTACCTCCATTACCTCCGGCCCAGTATCCACTACCGGCAGTATCACTCTGGCGAGGTCCCGCTGATGAATGGGGTTCGTGACTGCCTTTCCGCTGCCTAAGGTAGGGACTATGCCCTTACGGCCGAGGATAAGCAGATCATGCAAACCTGAAAAAAGCCCTACCGGCTTTACGATGGTATAGCTCAGCCCCGACTCCATAAGCCTCCGGCTAAATAACTCCTGCGCCCACCCCTGCCGCATACGGGGGGAGGTTTCGCTGGCGAAGATTGATATATAGACAAATCTTTTTACCCCTGCATTCTTTGCTTCCTGCAGCAGGTTCAGGTTTCCCTGGTAGTCGATATCCATAAAGCCCCCTGTATCATTGGTGAACAGGCTCACGCTATTGCCCACCGTACTTATTATGGTATCAACACCTTCACAAAGCCTGCGCAAGGTGGAGGGGTCTGTCACATCAGCCACACGGATATCCTGGCAATACGGCTCCAGCGCAGCATGCTTGACCGGATTACGTATTTGTCCGCAAAACTCTCTCTCTTCATCATGTAGAAGCTTAACCAACTCATAACCAAGGGCTCCGGATGCTCCGGCTACTAATATTTTACTCATGCTTATAAAAGCTACCGAAAGTCATTTGGTTTAATTCCCCTCCCTTCATGCTATATTCGAAGGATTAATACGATGTGAAGCAGAGATATGCTTAGTGAAAAATGGCGCCACAGGCTATACGGCCCTTTATCAAGGCATGAATACAGGTTGAGAACAGGCCCTCTGAAGCTATTCTTATTACTTATGCTATTGCCACTAGCCCTCGTCGTCTATCGAGGCTATTTAAGTAAGCATGGAGAAGCCACAGTATCCGGAACGCTTATTGCCCGCAAATTTATAACCGAACCCTATAGAGGAAATAATCAGAGGGATATTCTTGTCATTGAAATCGAGGGTAGTAATCAACTATTTGGCATATTAGTGAACCCTGGCTTATCAACAGAGGATAAGACTAACTGGCTTAATAGGGCATTGCCCGGCGAGCACCTTACGGTATATTATGACAAATTACTTCCTCATAGTAATGACATAAACCTCCACATCTCAAAAATAGAGAAAAATGGCATCACCATATATAATACAGATAACCAGGCGAACAACATCCTCATAGCCTATCTACTTATGTTTATAATATTATTAAGTGCGGTATATTACTGGTTAAGTAAGAGGTATAGAAAAAGTTATTCATACAAAATAAGTAAAGAGACATGACCCTTATCTGTTGGTTATTTTTATTATATTCAACTATTAATGAATATGAGCCAATGATAAACATCCGATGGATACTTACCCTGATAGCCCTTCCTACTTTCTTTTTTTCATGTGAAAAGGAAGAGGTATCGGCCCCAACCGATGGAAACCTGATCGGCACCTGGCAGGCTACAGAGATAAAGATACAAAGCCTGGATAACCCGGGAGTAATAACTAACAAGGACCTATCTATATGGCTTTTTCTGGCTAGTGACTATTATGGATATAATTACTATTCAGGCCAGTGGACACTTACCGACCAAACGCTTACCCTATAATATAATGAGAGCAATGAGATGTTTCGCTCCTATCAAATTGTGGAATCCATACCCGAAAAAATAGTCATTGAAACTACGCTGACTGAAGGTGAGTATTTCATTAATTATCCTGAGTATGAGACAGATGAGTTGCTTCACATTACCGAGGTTTATGAACGAAGGGAGTAAGCCGGAATACTCAATTATGCAATTATAAGAAGCTTAAATCCCTGAGACAGTAGCCGGATAGGTGGCATTATTGCTTCGGAGTTCTATTTTTGGGAAACCAAACCAATATACCCTGCTGTGCAGAGTAGGAATCTGACTCACATGATACGTCTGCTGCTCCTTCTTCCCATTTGTTTATTTCTCACTGCCTGCGGATATTTTGAAGAGCAGGAAAGAAAAAAGCGCGATGCCTTCGCGGATGACCTGGCCGACCTGAAGGCTTATTTTCAGATACCTGGCATGGCAGTGATGGTGCTGGATGATGGAGAGGTTATCTACGAGGACTATCTGGGTAAGGCGGACATTAACGGTAATATACCTGTCAGCAGCACTACCCTCTTTCCGGTGGCCTCCATCACCAAGACTTTTTCTGCTGCGCTGGTGCTCCGGCTGGCCGAACAGGACAAACTTGACCTCAAAAACCCTGTCAATCGCTACCTGGCCTCTCCTGATCTGATAGACTCGATCCGGATAGAGCATTTACTCACCCATACATCCGAAGGCAGGGTGGGCGAGCAGTTTCATTACAGCAACCGTTATTCCCTTCTTACCAAAGTTGTGGAAAAAGCCACAGGCAAGTCCTTTCGTGAGGCCATGAAGGATGAAATATTTCACCCGCTGGACCTTCGTTATACCTTTTTACTGGCCAGTGAAGAAGAAGGCAATGCCTACAAGGAGATCATTGCTACAGGGTACCGATATGATGGCATGCTTGCCAAATGCCCGATGGACTATGGCTATTCGGCCTCCGCCGGCCTGGTAACTAACCTGCAGGATCTGGCCGTGTTTGCTGAAGCGCTGGAAGGGGACTCGCTATTGAGCAAGGACTCCAAAAAATCCTTAATCACCCCCTACCAGGAGGGCTTTCCCTATGCCAAAGGACTCTTTACCCAGACCATTGATGGAGAAAGGGTACTGTGGGCTTACGGGCAGTATGACTGCTATTCCAGCCTTTTCGTTACTGTGCCGGATAAGGACCTGACCCTGATCCTGATGGCGAACAATAACCTGATGAGCGACCCGGCCCGCCTGATAAATGGAGACCTCACCTCCTCTCTGTTTGCCCTCAGCTTTCTGAAAAACTTCATTATGGGCAAGCAAGACGCTCCCATTCTTGAAACAGATGCTTCCCTGACGGATTTGACCCCCAAAGGGGAATTTTACAGAAAAAAGCTGGTGGCACAGGCAATGGCCACTACCTATATGAGCCGGTTTGATTCCACTCGATACGGTCAGAGCCTTACGTTACTGGATAAACTTTTTACGCACTACCCTGCTGTGGAGGAGTATGCCAGCCTGAACCTAATACATGCCCTGCTTTTCTTAAATGATGTGGCAGGCCACTATGACAAGACATACCCAGAGCGCTATAATGAGCTTGTAGAAAGGGCAAGTCTGGCTATGCTGGAAAAGGAGCCTGAGAATCCATATGTGCACATCTATCTGGCCAACTATTATGACCAGGAGGGTGATGCAGCCAGAGCGAGAGAGCATTATACCTGGCTGGCCAAAGCCACCAATTTCAGCGATAACTGGTACATGGAAGAAGCCAACAGATGGATTGGGAGCCACCCGGCAGGCAATTAAATTATTTGATAGCTTAGTCCTGGTCTTAATAACAGGAATAAGGCCTTAGGTGTATCATCTGAAACTAAACCGGACCAAGGGATGATCTATATTTTCAGTTACCATACAGATGAGCAGTATCTGCTTTTTAAGTTGGTGCCCCATAAAAGAATAATAGTCCGGATAGGAGATAGTCTGTCATCTCATTTGGCTTGCTTACCGAAGGGTGCTGAGGTGGCATTCCAGATCAACCTGTCTTACTGGAAGTACTTCTTCAGTGACACGAATGGGCCCTCCCAGCTTGCCCGATCCAAGGGGTTTAATGTGCTTAATGCCGGATTATACGATATCCGCAAAAGCTCATTACACCAAATGCTGGGCAAGGCAGGTATTCCTTCATTACTTACTGAAAAAAAGCAAGTTATCAAATCCAATGATTTACTCATCCTGAAATCAGACTATAACTATGGCGCTCAATATGAGAGAAAACTTAGCCAGGAAGGAGCAAAGCAACTAAGGCTGAGGGTTGATTTCTCTCTGCTGCCTGACCATAATAACTATGTGGTAAAGACTTATAGCGAGATATTACCGCAGGAGTGGAATCGGCCCGGACTTACGATAGAAAAATACATAACCAATACCGAAGGAGGCTTCCACCGGGTATTCAGGTATCGTGAACGGTTTGTGTTGTTAAGCGGGCGCAGCGCTGCTCCTATCAAAAAAATGAGCACGGCTGAGCAACGGAAAACCTGTTGCTATACCAGACAAAAATTACCCGAAGGCCTTTCACCTGTACAGCAGGCATGCATAAAGCAGGCAGACCGCTTTTTCAGCCATCATTCTATTGATTTCGGTGCAATAGATCTGGTAGCGGACGATAAAGGACAGGTGTATATAATAGATCTTAATGACACTTCACACTGGGGTAATGATGGTAGCATAGAAGCAGAAAAACACCTTAGTGGCTACGACGCACTACCAGAAGAATCCGCCTACCTTTCTTTTTCAAGAAGTAGTAGGGGGGTGGTCTGTCAGGGGGTAGAAGCATTTTCTTCGGCTTATAAGCCTGACATAGTCGTGTTGGTGGACAGCAGAGAGCTACCTGCCTTCACGGCCTCTATGGAAGATAATGTCAGTGGCCTGTTGGTAAAAGAGAGTATAGCAGAAGCTTTTGAGATAAACCTCAGGAACGACGTATCTGCTTATGGCCTGTTGCACTACCTGCTGTTCTCTAATCCTGATCACACCCCCACCGTCATATGCCGGGGCAGCTACTGGCATGGGGAGGAAATTCCGGGTTATGCAATGGATGTAAGCTACCAGATCATAGTGCCCCACTATGGTGACCCTGCTATATTACGCCGCTGCCTAAATAACCTCCTCACAATTGCGCCGGCCCACAGGGTATGGGTGGCAATTGACGGCCACCCGGACCCCTCTACTGTAAGCTGGGTAAAGCAGCAGAAAGTACGGCTCTATCACACGGGAAAGAAAGAGCCGGTAGGCCCCTATGTGTTGCGGCAACAACTCATAGAAAAATCTGATGCGGACATCATCGTATTTCAGGATTCGGATGATTATTCTACTCTTGACAGGCTGGATCAACTTCTCCATGAACTGATCCATGAAGAAGACTGCGCAGTGGCAGGTTCGGCCACTATTATGCTCAATGAAATAGGTGAAACGGTACGGACCAGATTTTTCCCTCCGGTACCTACGTATTCATTGCGTATGAAACAGGGGCATTGTCAGCTACACCCCAGCACCTGCGGCTGGCGCGAGGCATGGCTCGGTGAATTTGGCTTTTCGAGCTTTATCAAGTTCGGGCTGGATTCACAGCAGTTGCTACGCTCTGCCCTTTATCACTATCATGTAAATACCCCTGGCGTACTGTACATCAAAAACCATCGCAAAGGAGCCCTTACCACCGCTGCACACACTGGCCTGGATACAGAAAAGCGCCTGACCCTTTATAAGCAATGGTATGAGGACTTTGTTCTTATTGAAAATGACGAACTGGAACTGGAGGATTCATCACTTGCCAGGCAGGATGGAGATGCCTATAAGGATAAGTTAAGGGAAAATGAACCCTTATCTTAGTGCAAAGAGTTTCCAAACAAATTAAAGTCAAATAATTTTCCACCGAAATACCGCTAGCTAAGGATCGATAGTACTTTGCATTTCATGCACCCCGGATAGGCCAATTCACTCCCCTGCCAACTAAATACAGCCAGAATCTCATTAGTTCAGGTAAATTATTACATGGCATTGTTCAATTACAATGTCGGGGTTAAATTCCAATTCAACTTTTTAATGTTTATAATGAAACGATTTCGAGTAGTCAGCTATGATGACGCCTCGCCCGAGGTGCAGGAAATTTACCAGGAAACCATGAAGGAAATGGGCTTGCCCTTTGTACTGAACTGGTTCAAATGCCAGGGAGGCAACGCCAATCTGCTTCGTGGCAACTGGGAGAAACTTCGCAGCACGATGCTCCGTGGCAAAGTGCCTTTTATACTGAAGCAGCTAATTATATATAATATCTCTAAAAATAAAGGATGTGAATACTGTGCTCACGCTCACGGCTTAATTGCCGATAGCCTGAGTGAAAGCCTTACTAACGACCCCGCTAAAAAGGTCACTGAGAACATGAATGCCGACTTTGTACCCAGTAGTTACAAAACGGCTATCCGCGTAGTAACGGCTTCTGCCCTGAACCCTTCGGATACCACTGATGAGGACTTTGAAGAGCTGCGCGATGAAGGCTTTAGTGAAGACGAGATACAGGAACTCATGAGCCTGGCAGACCTGACAAACATGCTGAATACCATAGCAGAAATATCAGGTGTGAAAATTGATAACGAACTGATGGAGCCGGTTTAATGAGTTCTTCTCCAACAATGCTTTTAGAGGCCAGCAACAGGCTTCGGCACGAAGTACTAACTAAGTTTGCTACGGAACTGGGACGGGCCACCAGCTACGAAGATGTACGTCCGGTACTGACGGACAACATCAAGTATATGGTGAATTTCATCACGGCCAGGATTTTGCTGGAAGTGGAAGAAGAGTTTGTCATATTTCAGATTCACCGCAGCGAGTGCCAGATCCTTATAGGAGCTGAACATTGTATGGAGTTTGAATTAGAAACCATGAAGAGCGGGGTGCCCAGGCAGCTCGGACTTGATGAAATACAGAAGTTGGGGGGCTGGGAGAATAGCCTGTTTTCTACCGGCCGCGCCCGGCATTTTTATCTGTACCCGCAACATACGCAGCCAGGGCACCGTGCTATGGTAACGCTGGCTAATAAAAGTGACTCAGCATTTAACGAGGTCGACCACAGGTTCCTTAAGCTAATGACCGAATTGCTCATAAGTAAGGTATCTCAGCTATGGTATCTGACAGAGCTCAATCGTAAAAATAAAGCCCTGAATGAGACCAACCTAAAGCTGGATAAGCTGTATGCTGAAGTGAATGCCCTGAACCGAAACCTGGAAGGTGAGGTACAGAGCCGAACAATGGAACTTGACCAGAGCAACCGGGAATTGAGAGAGATATTTTACCGCACCTCTCACGATTTCAGAAGCCCTATTACTTCCATACGCGGACTTATGAACATAGCCCGTTATGAGGCGACGGACTGCCCTGGTTTGCTGGCGATATTTGATGAGTGTGATGTAAACACACAGCGTATGGATAATATGCTGGGTAAATTAAGTAAACTCAGCGACCTTAATGATGAGGCAAAAAACCACCCTCTGCAGCAGTACTCTCTTACTGAGGTGGTCGATACGGTAAACACTCGGTTTTCAGAAAAGATCAAAACAGCGGGGATAGACTGGCAGCAGCAGGTAGCGGATGATATATTAACTACGTGTATGCCCCAGAGCACCCTGGTAAGTCTTATCAGTTACCTGGTAGAAAATGCTATTATGTTCCGGGATATGACCCTGGAAACACCCTCCATCCGTATCCAGGCAGAAGTACAGCACCATACGATGACCTTTACGGTGGCTGACAATGGTACGGGCATCCCCGAGGACATGAGAGAACGAATTTTTGAAATGTATTACCGCGGTAGTGAGCAAAGTAAAGGCCACGGCCTTGGACTCTACGTAGTAAGAAAATTGTTAAATGCCTGTGGCGGAGAGGTTAGCCTGGAGGGAGGCACTCGCAAGGGTGCTACCTTCCGGATTTCCCTGCCTGTACGTGCCGCTGAACAAAAGCACGTTTTAGCAGAACAGATGTAAATGAAAAAGGCCCTATACGGGCCTTTTGTATTACGCTGCGATACGTTAATGACTAAATTTTTTATTCCTGAAGGTACTTTGATCATAAAAGCGGTGATCCACTTGTTTGACATGATCATATCCGGCCTTTGTACCCGTAAAGTGTGCCACCACATTTAACTCATACTGGGGCTCAATAGGCTCGCTTTTAGTCCGTTTTTCAGTGGTACGGAAGGTTTCCTTATCTATGGAATCAACATATACTGTTTTTTCGTCTTCATTAAGGTCAGCGAGCCCTACCGGTAGCAGAAAATAGTACTTTCCTTTTCCTTCAGTAAATTCCTCCGGTGTATCACTTTTAAACTGCGGGTTGAGCCTTTGCGGATTGGCATCGATCATTTCCTGATCAAACTTCACCTCAAGGTACTTTACCAACTCATCCTTCCGTGAAACAACCAGGTTGGTTACTTTACCTATTTTATGGTGGTTAGAATCTTTAAGGGTCCAACCTCTAACATCGTTACTATTACCTGACACCTCATAGCCAGGCAGGTCTTCTAAATAAAATAATGTCGTATTGTGTGGCATGTTCTTAGCTATTATCATGAATGGTCCTGAGTATTACACTGGCCTGGTCGAAAAAGCCTTTTACCAGTTCTTTTTGTTCCAGTGTTGGCTCATCAGGATTCAGGTTTGATGCATATTTTTCCAGCGTAGCCACATCCTGGCTTATATAATCCATGCCGGAACTCTGCATGTTATTCATACTCTCCACCACCTGCACGAACCCATGCTTTATGGTATTGGCATGATCCAGTTTCATAGGATCTTTCAGTATAGAGTCGCCTTTTTCTTTCAGCATGGACATATCTTGCCTGAAGTCATAGCCGGTTTCCTCGGCGGTAGCGTTCATGGCATTAGTAAGCAGCGTAAAAGCCCTGTGGGTATATATATGATCTATTCCCATTTTGCCCTCACTGTCTTCGATATGCTCATAGTATGCGGTGAGTTCAGAAGGCGGGGCCTCATCAACCATCCCTTCACGTATACCACCTATTTCAGACTGCTCAGGCACTTCGGGGTTGTCCTGGTCAGACTGGAATTCATTTTCTGAAAATACTCCACTGGCCAGCAGGTAAATAATCATGGCTAAGAGTACAAGCCCTATTGCTACCCAGGGCCATATGGGTCTTTTTTTACGTATATGAATTTCTGCCATTGGTTAATATCTATTTGCGTTCTCGTATATAACTATCTAAAAATGGGATAGTTATATTGAAGGCAAATTTGGCAGTATCATAACAGATAGGACATATAGCGGTCGCTTTCAGCTATATTCATGATAGCCCGATTGCGGGTAGTGAGGAGCGTACGCATATATTGTGTTAGAAAGAGAATGTCAGCCAGGCGCCCGGCCAGGCCCAGGGGCGACCTGTACCGGAAGAGATCTGTCATAAGCGTACCTTCAGGATGTGGCTTAAACAGGTGGTGGTGGGTAAAGCTATCAAATACCCCCTCCTGCATCTCATCCACGAACATGTGTGGCCGGTCATACGCTGTGATTTTACTGGTGAGGTATTGCCAGACCCCAAAGTGTCGGGCTCTCCAGGTTACGGACTCACCCATACCGATGAGCCCCGTGCAAGTACCCCTCACAGCCTGCTCACCGGTATGCGATACAGAGTCAGCGTGCAGGTCTATACTTCTGCTCAGGTCAAAGCATCGCTCAGGAGGGGCTTTGATAAGGGTATGTATCTCAATTAGGGGCATTGACTGAATTCAGACTTCGCCGTTCTCCATTTTCTGAGAAAGCTCTTCCTTTACCTCGCGTTGTATCACATCTATTTCGGCTTTTATCTCCTCAATAGATTTGCCCGTGAGTTCAGCCACTGTTTTAATATAATGACGGGCTATGGTTTGCGACCAGATATTGGCCTCGACAGTCAACTGAACAAAGGGCTTAAACCCTTCTAATACATCTTTACTCATACTTATTTTCTACTATTTAGATGGTTCAAAAGAACAGCTTTCGCAGTAGGTGGTCTTAAGATAGTCATTATCCAGCAACTGAAAGGACACACCGCCTACATGACGGGAGCGGAACATTTCGCAGAACCGGAGCGTGTTCTTCTCTATCGCATTCAGCAGCAGGGTCCTGTAGGCTATATTCTCCCTCATTGCAGGGTTTCCGATTGTGAGATTAAGGTAGAAGAAGATCAGATCCTCGCTGGCACCCACATCGTATGCCCGTTCCTCCAATATGTTTCTGGCCCAGTCATAGGCCGCGTTCCGGCTCAGAAACTTAGCCAGGCTTACCAGGTCGGCATCACTGAGTTCCAGGTCGTAATAGGCCATGGAAATGTCTTTCAGGGTGGCCCGTTTCTTACTGTAATTCATGCCGGCATCGTACTGACTTACTAGGATGATTTTATAATTTGTAATGAGACGGATGAGCAGCGATTCATGCAGGTCAAGGCGCTGCAGTTTGTCAAGAAGCCCTTCTATTTCCCGCTTGTTCGTGATCAGCTCGCCCTGGGTCCATGCTTTGAGCTTCAGGGCTGTCAGGTTATACAGCACCTTCCGGTTATCCGGCATCAGCTCATTAAGCCTTTCAAATGCTTTAATGTGCTCATATACATCCTCTCCGTTCAGCTCATAACGAAATACCCACTGATTATTCAGTAAAGATCCGTACTGAGTAGTCTTGGGTACTTCCAGTTTATCAAGAAACTCACCGGGCAGTTTCTCATCTTTGATCAGTTCATAGACTATATTCTGAATATAGAGGGCTTCCTCAACGTTTTTCTCCTTTATACTCTGATCAAAAAACTTCTTTAGCATGACGGGGTCATTCTCTGCCTCACTGAACTTCTTCTGCAGCTTGAGCTCTATAAGGGCTTTACGGTGGGTGCTCAGCGCCGGCTCCAGGTCATTCAGTACCCCCGGCTTTTGCAGTTCTTCTTTTACCTCTTCTTTACTCTTACCCGCCAGGTAGCTGTATTCGGTACCCTGAATTTCGTTCAGAAACTCCACCCAGTTTTCATTGGTGATGATTGTGGAGGATATCTCCGGCTTCTGGTATGCCTGCAGAGCAGATATAATGCTATTGGCCCGGCCACGCTGCAGCTCCAGGTTCTTTTCCAATGATCCCTCTACAGAGGCATATGCCTTAACATTGATCTCCTTAATATTATAGTCTGTAAGGTCCAGGGAATCATACAGAGGCTGAATTTCTTCTTTTTCAAAGGATACCTGGTTCTGGTTAAATGGGACCGTAAAGCGCAGCACTTTCGAAATGAGCTGGTGCCCCCCTTCCTTATTCTCCGTGGGAAGCGAGTCCCTGTACATTCCCATTTCCAGCAGACTCCACTGGCTTGATTCTACATTTATTGGTTGTATATACTCGCACAGGTACTTCTTTTGCACCATTAACAGGTTTAGCTCTATGTCCGCCACCTCATAGCGCGAGGGCAGTTCACCGTAGGTTAGCAGATACCAGTTATTGTTTAAAACGACCGCATTTTCTTCCAGCTCTTTTAGATACACGGGAGGCATAAGGTAGCCATTATAAGCCCAGGCACTTGCACGGCCATTTTCACGGTCGCAGGGATATTGCCGCCGCTCTATCACATCTACAGCGATACCATCATACTTATGATCAAACAGCTTTTCAAAAGCCTCTTTGCTCCGGATAGCTAATATTATTTTCCGGTCTTCTATATGTATGCCATAAGACAGATCAGGGGGCAGGGCCTTCCGCGCCAGTTTAAAGGCAGTACAGGCCTCATTACCCTCTTCATTCGGGTTTTTAAGCCCATATATGTCATCATTCTGGGCATACAGGCTTACAGGAAGTAGTAAAAGCAGAAATATAGCAAATCTCATGTTTCAGAAAGTCTATAGCATTATACAGGAAGATAAAACAGGTCTCAAATCAACTTAACACAAAGACCGTATCCTTTTGCGGTCCCACCCTGAGCTTAAGGCCAATACACCATGCAGGTAGGTCACTCATTAATAAGTATAGGATAATCGCTCCGGAGACATACCCTATCCAGCAGGCTGTGATGCATACAGCAGGGGCCAAAGCATGGATAAGTACACCGGGGAGAGAAGCAGAAGCAACGCAGGAAATGCCAGAAACATACCGGCCATAACAGCCACTATGCCTAATAGTCTTTTCATGTAATTCAAGTTCAGCAAGTCATACCGGCATACACATGCCGGATAAAACGCATGGCAAATATAACCAAATAGCTGATAAATATCAGGTTTGAGGATAAGCGCTGTCATACCGCCCGGCTGATACATGAGCTACCTTTGATCATATCAAAAAGGAGAAATCATGTACAAAATAGCCCCTATACTGACACTACTTCTGCTGGCATGCCTTACAGCCTTTGGGCAGCAGGCAGCTGTGGACCAAAAGAGCAGTAAACTGACCATAGCAGGTACCTCCACCCTGCATGACTGGACTATGGAAGCTACCGAAATACGAGGCAGTGCCACAATCCGGAAAACAGAGGGTACAATGGACGTTCAAAACCTGACTCTGACCATCCCTGTAAAAGGGCTTGAAAGTGGTAAGGGCTCTATGGATAAGAATGCTTTTGAAGCACTTGAATACAAAAGAAACCCTGCCATCACTTACCGCCTGGAGCAGGTAAACGGCGTAACCAAGGTGGAGGGCGGCTACCTGCTGAGCTCTACCGGTACGCTGACCATAGCAGGCAAGAGCCGGCGAATCAATATGGATGTGCGCGCCAGCCTGGATGGCAATGGATATCTCTTTTCCGGTAAAGTACCTCTTAAAATGACCGACTTTGGAGTGGACCCGCCTACAGCACTACTTGGCTCTATCAAAACGGGTAATGAGATAGACATCATTTTTAACGTTCGCTATCAATAAACAGAAAATAATCACGCACCATGAAACGCTTGAGCATACTACTGACCATAGTCCTGCTGGGTATGAGTTACCTGGCCATGGGACAGCAACGCAGCCTGCAGTATTTTCGCCCTCCGGGCCAGGCAGGATTAAATATGTTTGAAACGCCTAAACAGGATACCGTGGAGTTCGACGGACTGAAGGTAGTGGTGGGAGGAGACTTCTCCATCATCTTCCAGGGACTGACCCAAACCAACGACCTGGTGGGCGATACTCTGGTAGATCTGGCCTCTAACTTTACATTACCTACGGCTAACCTGAACCTGGATGTGCAGATAGCTGACGGGGTACGCATGCACCTGCGCACTTACCTGAGTAGCCGTCACCATAATGAAGCATGGGTAAAGGGCGGATACTTTCAGATAGATAAGCTGGATTTTATCCAGGAAGGCTTTCTGGATGATTTCATGGAAATAGCCACCATACGCTTCGGTATGGATGAGATAAACTATGGCGATACTCATTTCCGCCGCTCTGATAATGCACGCTCTATTTATAACCCCTTCGTGGGCAATTATATAATGGATGCGTTTACGACCGAACCATTTGCTGAACTGACGCTGCAAAAGGATGGCTGGCTGTTCGTAGGCGGGCTAAGCAACGGACGCCTGAACCAGACACCGCTGTCCGGAGATGATGGGTTTGTACTGTACGGTAAGGTAGGATATGATAACTATGTGAGTGATGACGTTCGCTTCAGACTAACCCTATCCGGCTACAACAGCACTGATAAGAGCACACGCGATTATCTGTACAACGGTGACCGTGCAGGTGGCAGGTATTACAGCGTGCTGGAAGGCCAGAATGATGCCCGTGTCAACGATTTTCTACCCCGCTTTAACCCTGGCTACGCGTACCAGACGGCCTGGCAGATAAACCCTTTCGTAAAGGCCGGCGGGCTCGAATTCTTCGGAGTATATGAGCGCGTAAGCAACGGAGATGATGAACTGGGAGGCAATTACAACCAACTGGGAGGCGATCTTATCTACCGCTTTGGCAGCCAGGAAAACTTCTATGTGGGCGCCCGGTATAACCGGGTAAGCGGTGAAGCTATAGATGGTGCCCCTGAAGTGGAAATAGAACGTACCAACCTGGGTGGCGGCTGGTTTCTGACCAATAATGTACTGGCCAAACTGGAATATGTAACTGGAAACTACGGCGGACCCGGCTTTGATAACACGAAGTTTCAGGGTGCTGAGTATGATGGATTTGTGCTGGAAGCCGTAATCAGTTTCTGATGCAAGCCCCACTTGCCCATAAAGCGCTCTTGCTGTGTACCCTCCTGATGGGGTGCGCAGCGGGCGCTTTTTCTTATTCTGGTGACAGCCTTACCCTTAACGTCACCCTTTTACCCGGTAGCACCGTTGCTATAGAAGGGTATACCAATGTAAATACCTTCACCTGTGCCTATTGCGGAGATACACCTGTAGTTGAAAATGCTATTGAGACAGCAGAAGACATGGGCGAGTGGTTACTTGATCCTCAAAATGCGCGCATTGCGCTGGAGGTAAATTCTTTTGACTGTGGCCTGAAGCAAATGAACGAAGATTTTCGTGAGCTGCTGAATGCCCCCTCCCATCCCACCTTACAGATAAGTCTTAGCGCTGTTGAATACCTGGAAGAGGACCTGTATTCTCTCACAGCTAACCTAAAAGTGGCAGGTACCAGCCGCCAGGTCTGTCTGCCCCTCAGGATCACCAGCGAAAGCACCGGCATACTCAGCGCCAGGGGGGCTCTCAGCGTGCACCTTACTGACTTCGGGCTGGAACCTCCCACCAGGCTTATGGGCATGGTAAAGGTGAAAGATAAGATCAAGGTAATCTTTGATCTGCAGCTTAAGGTCACCCCTCTTCCCTGACCTCTCTTTATTTCACTCCTGTCAGTTTCCTCTTTTCTTCGACACCCCACCGCCAGGGGCATAGGTAACAGCCTGGTCAGGCCATTCACCTATTCTTGCCAGACCTCTGGCGCTATCTTCTCTCAAACTGAACTAAAAAATTAATTCGGTTGTAGATCAACTTCTGCACTCATTTCAATCGGATGCAAAAGCGAAGTGCTGCCCCTTAACGTGCAGATAATTTACGAGGCAGTAGATTTAAGCTAAAAATCGTACCTTTGCGGCTTCGTTTTTGAATAAAAAGACAGAATAGAAAGGAAAGAAATGGTAATGATCAGACTGCTGGAGGGAAAGCTTCGGGGGAATATCAAGGACGAGATACTGTCAGGGCTTACGGTAGCCATTGCATTGGTGCCCGAAGCAATAGCTTTTGCCATAATAGCTGGAGTAGACCCTAAAATAGGCCTATTTTCGGCATTTTTAATGGGTATTATTACCTCTGTTCTGGGCGGGCGCCCGGGCATGATCACCGGTGCTACCGGTGCCATAGCCGTAGTGGTGGCACCCCTGATAGCCGACCATGGCGTGGAGTATTTATTCCCTGCTATCATATTAGGGGGATTATTGCAAATAGGCGTAGGCGCTCTGAAGCTGGGAAAATTTATCCGCATGATTCCCCACCCGGTGATGCTGGGGTTTGTTAACGGCCTGGCCATTGTAATCTTCATGTCGCAGTTCAGCCAGTTCACCACCCGCACGGGTGGCCCGCTGGAGGGAATGGAGCTAGTGATATTTGGCGGACTGATCGCAGTAACCATGCTGATCATGTACTTCTTACCAAAGATCACAAAGGCAGTACCCTCTCCGCTGGTGGGCATTGTGGTAGCTACCCTACTTGCCATGTTCTTTTTTCAGGATACAATCAGAATAGGCGACAAGGCAGATATGAGCACTATGTCGGAAGGACTTTTCGCACCCTTCTTTCTGCTGTTTCCCGATACGGTACCCATATCGTTAGGCACACTGGCCATTCTCTTTCCCTATGCGCTTAAGGTAGCAGGCGTAGGCCTGATCGAAAGCTTGCTTACGCTCACGCTAATAGATGAGATGACAGATACCCGCGGTAATGGTAATAAGGAATCCATTGCCCAGGGTATAGGCAATTTCGTGACTGGTTTCTTTGGTGGCATGGGTGGCTGTGCTATGATCGGACAGAGTATGATCAATATCAACTCCGGTGCGCGCCGTCGTATCAGTTCCTTTACCGCCGCCGTATTCCTTCTTTCATTTATGCTGGTACTGGGTCAGTTTATCGCAGTAATACCCATTGCAGGCCTGGTAGGAGTAATGTTTATGGTGGCGATCGGCACTTTTGAGTGGTCAAGCTTCCGCGTGTGGAATAAGGTGCCTAAAATGGACATCTTCATCATTCTGGTCGTATCTATCGTTACCGTGCTCGAAGACCTGGCAGTGGCGGTACTCATTGGTGTGATCCTGTCTGCCCTTTCTTTTTCCTGGGAAAATGCCCTGCGTATCCGTGCCCGTAAGCGTACCGATGAACACGGAGTAAAGCATTATGAGATATTCGGCCCATTGTTCTTTGCTTCCACGACTACCTTCATGTCTAAATTTGACCCCAAGAACGATCCTGAGTCTGTAATCATAGACTTTGCCGAGTCACGCGTGATGGACCAGTCGGCCATAGAGGCCATTAATAAAATCGCTGAGAAATACGAACAGGAAGGCAAAACTATCCACCTGTACCACCTGAGCAAGGACTGCGTGAGGCTGGTAAAAAGGGCTGAGAAGATATGCCGTGTAAATGTACTGGAGGATCCGGATTACTTTGTGGCAATCAATGATTATAAGGAAGCAGCAGCGGCCAGGCGTCAAAAGGCATTGGCCTGATAGGCTGCCTGCATAAATTTATCATCAGCTACCCGTTCTGTCCAAGACAGGGCGGGTAGTTTTGGTTTAAGGGTAAGTAAAAGGAAGGTTTTTGTTACTGTAGTTTGTAGGGCATGAGCATGCAAGTAAACGTAGTCCCCTCCCCCACCTTACTGCTTACTTCCATCCGGCCATGGTTTTTTTCCACCATCTTTTTGATCAGGTGGAGGCCTATTCCTTTACCGGTTTGCTCCTCGGTAAATCGCTGAAATGGCTTAAAGATTTGCTCACCATTCTTTTCCAGATCCATACCTATGCCGTTATCAGCTACCTTGAGCACCACAAAAGGATCCTGGCGTTGGGTGCTAAGGTTAATAACGGGCTTCCGTGAGGGGCAACGGTATTTTATGGCGTTACTTACCAGGTTTCGAACGATACTGGCAAGATAGGGCTTAACATAATCGATTTCCTTAACCTCCAGATGCAGGTTAAGCTCTCCCCCCTCCTCTTCAAGCTGATAGCGATATTCAGACAGCAGATTATTCAGTTCCTCTTCAAAACGAATGGTCTTTACGTTACCGGAGGTATCCTGATCCACATCGATGATCTCAATAAGACCGGAGACAATGTCATTCATATTATTAATGACAGGGTTCAGTAAATCGAATGTCTCAGTTTTATCTTCTGATTGCCTGCCTAACTGTACAAGCAGCTTAAGGGTGGTGAGGGGGTTTTTAAGGTCATGAGAGAGAGTATAAGCAAACTCCGTCAGGCTTTCATTGGTGGTATCCAGGCGTTTATTCAGGAGCTTGATCTCCCTTAGCTGGCAGTTAATCTCAGCATTCTTCTTTTCCAATTCCACCATCAGGCTTTCAAGCTGCTGGTTTTTGTCCTTTAGCTCCTGGTAGGGAGATACACCAGCCTTATCTTTCAGAGCAGTCTGGAGTTTGGTCTTATGCTCTTCGGTTATTGATATAAGGTGGCAATTCTTCCGCATTGTAAGCAAAGCCCGGTCGTCCTGCGCCTCCACGGTCATTTCATCCATCAGCAGCGTGGCCGTCTTGATTTCGGAGGTATCCTGGAGGTTATTTATTCCCTCCTCGTCCAGGTCGTCCCTTTCTGTTTCGCCGCTTATATTGATCTCTATCAGGTGGCCTTTTTTGTCATGCTGATCTACCTGGATACGGGTATTCATCCAAACATTGCTGAAGTGAGCCACCATAAACCTGAGCACCTCAGATACGGAAGTACCAATCTTGGTCTGCTCCACTACCGGCAGGTCCAAAAGTTTTACCACCGTTATGGCCTGCCTGTAGGCCAGGGCCACATCCAGGCGGGTCTCGATCCTCAGTTCAAAAAGAGGATCCGGCAAAGAGTCTACAGGTTTTGTTTGTTTGGATAAAGGCATCAGACCTTATTTATTTTTATTACCACTGCCATCTGATCATCACGTGTTACCTTACTGTCCCGGTAAAGTACAGCGGCTATGACCAGGGGGTGCCTGGACTGTAATCCGGGATAGTCCGACCAAACCCAGCTATTTTTCAGGCCGTCCGAATGAAGAACCACCACGGCCGGAGGTACTATATCCTGCTCTACCACAAGAGGTTGCCGGGGCATGTTATACCCCAGAGTACCACTGACAGAAATAAGGCTTTTGGCCTTTCCTTCATGGATGACTTTGCCAGTGATATTCCCTACTCCACAGTAGGCCAGGCGTTTTTTATTCAGGTTCAGGCGCAGCATCGCTCCTACCCCTCCCCTTGTTTTTTCCATGCCATGATGTATGTCTGTAAGTATGTCACGCAGATCCACCTTTTCCGAATCCGTAAACGACTCTACAGCCTTGCGCGAAGCCTCATGTGCAGGCACTCCATGCCCGAGGCCATCACTAATGAAAAAATAGTGATTACCGGCTTTTTGCATAGTGGCGCACATATCACCACATACATCTGCCCCGGGGTAGCATACAGACAGCACGCCTGTGTTAATTTCTTTTTTTCTGGGCCTGGAGACAACAGATGGTTCCTGCTGAAACAGGATGGCCGGTTCATCTTCTCTGAACCTAATCAGCGAATAAATCACTGTACCTTTGTCCGGGTATGAATAAATATCGAATTCGGAAGAAAACCTGTTGATAGCTCCCAACCCTGTACCAAGGCTGCTTTCTCCGGATGATACCCCGTCTTTTATATTTTGCCAGACATTTTGCATACCTGGTCCGCTGTCTATGCCCAAAATTTCGATACCCGCCTCATCACTTTTCTTTATTGTCCGGAAAAGTATCATTCCATTCAGGCCGTATTTCAACTGATTGGTCATGATCTCCGAGGCCACTATCTCTACCTTTCCGGTCTGATGTTCCGTTAAGCCCAGTCTGCGGCAGGTAGTGGCAAGTACTGATTTTACCTCCATGATCCTGCTGCGCTCATTAACCATATACAGCTTAAACGGGTGAGTATACATGTTAGCTTTTTTCGATTATTACGGTGGTACCTTCTCCCACTTTTGTCTCCAGACTGAAATAATCCACTAACCTTTTTGTTCCGGGAAGTCCCAGTCCGAGCCCATTTACCCTGGAGCTGTACCCCTTTTGCATCGCTTTTTCAGCATCGGCCATACCGGGACCTTTATCCTCAAAAATCAATTGCACCACGCGCTTACCCGATTTGGGGAGGATGGTCAGTGTCATTTTACCACCCCGGGCATATAGCAGCATGTTTCTGGCCAGCTCACTCGCTGCAGTGATGAGCTTAGTCTGGTTCAGTACAGACATGCCTATTTCTTTACAGGCCCTCTGCACCATACTGCGCATGAGAGAAAGCTCCTGCTCTTTCCTTATTATAAGGACTTCGGCATTATCACGCTTCATCCTGATAAGGTTAATCCTTGCCGGAAAGATGTTGATTAAGCCACTCAAAGCCTTTTTCAACATTCAGCGCAGTCTGTATACCGTCCAGATCCATGCCCAGTTCGACCAGGGTTATAGCCACAGCAGGTTGCATTCCTACCACTACGGTGGTAGCATCCATTAGCCTGGTCACTTTTGTGATCTGATAGAGGATGTGCCCCATGAAGCTGTCTACAATTGAAAGTGCCGAAATATCTATTAGCACCCCCCTTGCCTTAGTCTTCTGTACCTTTAACAGCAGGTCATTCTGAAGGTCTATCGCCAGTTGGTCATACAGGTCTACCTGAATACTGACGAGCAGACAATCATTAATTTTTAAGATAGGTATCTTTTCCATTGCGGCTCTTGCTCATCAGTTCGATTCCGTATTTAAGTGCAGTTGCCATCGACCCTTTCGTCATTACTTCGTTCAGGTCTATCCCTAGCTGTACGATGGTCTGGGCCGTTTCCGGACGTATACCGCTTATGATACAAGTAGCGCCCATAAGCTTGGCCGCCGTCACTGTCTTAATCAGATGCTGGGCGGTGAGGCTATCTACGGTGGGCACACCGGATACATCGAGGATAGCAATGTCACTTTCGAGCTTTACGATGGCTTCGAGCAGGCTCTCCATGGTTTTTTGTGCACGGGTGCTGTCCATCGATCCTATGATAGGCAAGGCCAGGATACCGTCCCACACCTGGATAACAGGGGTGGAAATCTCCTCTATTTCCTTTACCTGCCGCATAATGATGGCCTCCCTGTTTTCGATATAGTAATCGAACATCTGAACGACCAGCTCATCAACTACTGTGGTAAGTACCAGGGCACCTGCGTTGAACCTATCTACATCTTCACCACAGGCTTCTTTTATGTAAGGGAGCAAAACTTCCTTAATGCTTTGTACGAAACGTCCGGTGTCTTTGGGAGAAAAACCAAGTTGAGCACGATTCCGGGCGCTTTCCATAAGAAACGCCTTCAGCTCACCGTAAGGCTTGGAGTTGAGCTCAGCCTTGTCTTCATGCTGCAGATAGGCCAGTAACCTTACCAGAAAGGCCTCACTCTCTTCTTCCATTTCCTCACGTGATAGGATGTCAGTCTCTATCTTCTTTTCCTTTTCCTGAAAATCGACCCAATCCTTTAAAATCTCACTTTTCCGCGATCTGAGGTAGTCATACATCGGCTAAAAATTATGTTTTGCGTATAAAAAAGTTAATGCAAATCTAAGCAAAATAATGCAGGTAATGGTGATATTCAGGGCCTTTGTAGGTTACAACCTATTTATTGTTACGCAAAAAAATAAACAAAACTAATATACAGGTGAAACAGTAGCCCCGCTATCAGCTTCTTAAGCCTGTTAATAGTTGTATATTACCCATCAAGTTAAATCAGACGAATATAAACGGATGGATCAATTTATGCAGGAGGCGATAGCCGAAGCACAGAAAGGCTACGATGAAGGAGGCATCCCCATAGGCTCAGTGATTGTATATGAGGGTAAGATCATAGGGCGGGGACATAATAAGCGTCTGCAAAATGGCTCGGTGGTACTTCACGGGGAAATGGATGCCTTTGAAAATGCAGGCCGCCAGCCCGCCTCTGTATACCGCGAGTGTACCATATATACTACACTGTCTCCCTGTCCTATGTGCAGCGGAGCCATATTATTATATGGTATTCCCAGGGTTATTGTGGGTGAAAACAGCACCTTTATGGGAGCGGAAGAGCACCTTCGGGCTCAGGGCGTGGAGGTGGAAGTGGTAGATAGCCAGGAGTGCAAAGAACTGATGGCCAAGTTCATTGCCGAAAAACCTGAGGTGTGGAATGAAGATATAGGCGAATAGCCCTGACTTACAGCGAAGTCAGCTCCCGGGCCAGATTCTCCCTGGCCTGCTTCTCGTATCTCTGATAAAAATGATCCGTTTTGAAAATCCGGCTCATTTGCAGGAAGTGTTTCAGCACTTTACGGCGCCCGCGCTTATACATAAACCCAGGATAGATGCTATACTCCTTACGTACCTTGCGCGTGTAATCATGGTAGGCTACAGGCGAAGCCCCGAGTATGGCGAGGTCAGCATCTAACAGATAACATGTATCAAAATCTGCACCCGCCTCGTGGGTCTTGGTGGCCAGGATATGACTGTGCACCCGCTGGAGTTTCTCATGATCAAGCCCCATGGCGGACAGGCGTTCAACCGCAAGCCTGGCGCTTTTCTCCTCATTATCACCGGCGGTGGCACTGTATACTATATCATGATAGAAGAGGGCAAACCATATAGCATCCGCATCCTGCAGGTAGGGCTGTATCTCCATTATTTCCTCGGCCAGATGCACCAGGTGCTCCTGATTATGGTATGCGCGCGCCTCTGAGGTATAAGCAGAGACTATTTCCTGCCAGAAGCCTGCCACCATGCCTTCATCAGCCGTATAGGCCTGGCAGAGTTGAGTCCATCTATCTTTTAACTGCATTCCTTATTGCCGGTAAATTGACGGAGCAATCTACCTAAAATTTCAGAGAGCCACTGCACTTTTCACCTTCCATCCAATTGAGCTTACATCGCTATAGGCATCTAATTTCAGATCAAATGTCTTATTTGAGTTGGGGGGAAAGACTTCATACAGCACCTTTTCCTCTATTAACAAAACGGTTTTAGTCTTACTATAATAGGTAAATTCTACCACCACATCTTTGTAGCTGGCTACACTTGCTTTATTACTGACTTTACATTCAATTTTATACCTATTGCCCCAAAAATTTTCCCTATATGTCCCATCTGCCTGCAGGAATGAGGCAGGTCTGGCTTTTTCATATCTTTCAATTGAATACTTATCATCGAAATAGCTTTCTGATCTCAATGATTCCATTGCAAAGACAAACCCTAAGCACAATATGATCAGAACCAGGAAAAGCTTAAGGCCGATGTTTTTCTTCTTCTTTTTAATAGGTGGAGGTGTGGCTATCCGAAAGCAATCGCGAAGATCTGAAAAAAACTTTGCCGGTTGCCAATCATCCAGCCCCTCATGCCAAATCATCGTATCCGGGGTTAATCGCATCATTTTTAAATCCTCCAGAGAATAAGGACCCTGCTGGTTCTTCCCGTCACTTATAAAGTATTCCATTATTTTTCACTGAGATAAGTCACATATTTTATACAAAAAAACAAAATAACTTTCTCTGACTTTCAGGAATTGCATTCAAAATACCACTTCATAGCTAGTTGACTTACGTAAAAGCGAATGGTGTAAGTTTGAACGAATATTTTTATCTGAACAGACTGGATATCAGATATTCTTGAGCCCTATTGAGGATAGTCTTATTAAACCACCCTCATTTGCACCTACGCCAGCATTATTGCAATACCACTTAAAATGTACTTATAAATAATAATAGGCTACCCAATAATATAATATTACCTCTACCCCCCTACGATATTAGCAATATTATAGCCCAGCAATACAAGCAGGGTGAGTAGGGCTACCACGGTGGGTATAGGGATGTGGTTGACATTGAGGGGAATCTTAAACAGCTCATCCCCGTCATCTTTGGTGCCCTTATATTTTTTGCGGAAGTTCAGCAGGGCAATGTTCACCATGCCGAAGACGATGAATATGAAGATATTACTGATACTGGCCACAGTCTTCAGGTTACCGATAAGGCCAAAAGCGATAGCCACCAGGGCTATGGATATTATGGCATAGTTAGGGGCATTGCCTATACCACTAATGGTGGTAAACCGCTCCAGCCACTTGATCTTGCTATCGCGGGCCACGTCATACAGGAGGCGTGAGGTGCCCAGGATGTTACTGAGCACTGTCTTGCTCGTAGCAAATAAGGCCACTACAGCGAGGATAGTAGCTCCGGTCTGCCCTAGTTTTGTCTTGATAACGGCAGCGAGGGGACCACTGGATGACGCCAGCTCCCGGGCATCCAGCACACTTAAGCTACTGATGGCGATAAGCACATAGACCACCAATACGATAAGGCCGCTCATTAAGACAGCGCGGGGCATGTTCTTTCGGGGCTTTTTGGTCTCTTCTGCCATCTTTACCAGGTCCTCAAAACCGATATAACTGAAAAAAATCAGGGCGCCGCCTGCGAGTATGCTGCCAAAAGCCCCATCAGAGGGCGCCTTAAACAAATCTACGGTACCAAACTCCGGTATGCTCACACCAATAACTAATAACAGGCCGGCAAGGGTAACGATAGTGGCAAAGCCATTGTAGTAAGAGCTATACTTGGAGCCTATGATATTGAAAAATGCCATAAGGGCGATGATACCTACCATGCTTGTCCAGTTGGGTATGTCCCACAAGCGGCTGAGGTACTCGGAGAAGCTAATGGCGATGGCAGCGGCGGCTACGACACCGGTAAAAACCATGAAGATGGACATAAACAAGGCGGTCTTCTCACCCAGCCCCTGCTTGATGTATTCGAAACTACCGCCTGCGTCAGGGTATCGGCTAACGAACTCCGCATAGGAAAGACCGGTGAGCAGGGCCACCACCGCAGCCACTATGAAACTGACCCAAAGCATGTTGCCGCTAAGCCCCGCGGCCTGTCCGATGATGGCGTAAATGCCGGCACCTACTATGCCTCCTACCCCAAACATAAGTACGTCCCAAAATCCCAGACTTCTTTTTAGTTTCTTCTCTTTTGCCACACCTATAGATTCAAAAAATCATCAATATTTCCATTAAAAAATCAGCCATGTCGTCTGGCTTATCTAATGGGGTAACAGAGGAAGGCGTGCCTTGTTCAGGCTAATGGCATGGAGATGGAGAGGCCAATAAATGAGGGCTGAAATAGGACAACCAACACGATTCACTAATTATGAATAGATTATATTGAGATATGGGATCAGTAAATCTACCTGCCCGCTACCCCGGCAGCCCTAAACATCTCTTTTATATCTGCCTCTATGGGAAGAGGCTTTAAGGGAAGTATATTGGCCCCGCCGGTATTGCCCACCGGTATTTTGCCAACAAATGACTTCACTCCACCTACAAGAAGCCGGGGGATCTGCCCGATTATCTCACGGACGCTTTTGATCCGAAAACCAAACTGCAGCATCTTCCAATGGGCATAGGAGTGTTGATAAGGATAGGCCTGCCCGATGACATGAGCTCTTTCAAGATGGCGCCACGCCTGATGGAGATCGCCCGCCTGCATGGCCTGCCGGTAAGCGTTTATCTCTTTGTCAAAGTATGGTCTGAGGGTATCGGGTATCTTCGTATAAACTTTCATGATAGGCATAGTGTGCTTCTGTTATACGTGACTGAACCGCTTAAGGGTTCGGTTAAGCCACTACCACATAAGGGTATATTCAATTCAATCGGGTCAAAATAATAATACAGGAAAATGCTTCAAAAAATCGTATCGGGAGGACAAACCGGAGTGGACATGGCGGCTCTAGTGGCAGCCTGGGAGGTGGGGCTGCAAACAGGTGGATGGGTCCCTGCGGACTTTAAAAATGAGGAGGGGACTATACAGCAGGGCCTGGGGCTGAACCCAACGCCTGAGGACAGAAGTACCTACGCACGGGACCTACCACGCTCACTACGAACGGAATGGAACGTGCGTGATAGTGATGCGACGTTAATTATTCGTTTAGATAGTGAGGAAGGGACTGATAATTGTAAAGGAACATTGTTTACCGAAAAGGCGGCGGCTATTTATGCCAGGCCCAGCCTTGCCATACTCTTGCCTGATCAACAACAAACGGTCGATGTACTCACCTGGCTGGACATACATGATGTGAGGATTCTAAATGTCGCGGGACCGTCGGAGGGCGCGCAGCCAGGCATACAGCAGGCTGCTTATGATTTCTTACAAAAATTGTTTAATGAGGTGATCAAGCGACGTAGTGCCTGACCAACTCTACTTGCATGCGGCTGGTCATAGGATTTTCAGGCTTTCCATTGAGCAGCACCAGGGTGTACGCTAACTTTGAAAGTTTCCAATCCTGGCAGACGGTTTTACTTACCTCATCACTGAGGTATACACACCGAAAGTGTTTATCTACTGGCATGCCGCTTAGTGCACAAACCTGCATGGCCCGGTTAATGGCCTGGCTCAACTCACCATAGGTGTCAAAACCAAACTCCTGCAGGTTACGGCTAGTGAAGCGGAGTTCATGGTTATCAAGTGCTTCCTGAAAAGCATCTGTATAGGGATTGGAATAGCCTCTGTTATATTCGATGATTTGTTGCATATCCGGGCGCAATTTTGTCGGTAAATCAAATACAAAACTGCGTTGACAGCCAATGTGTTTATAAATTACTCACTGACTTTCAGATATTTATTAATCAGGCATTCTGATTTATCAGCTTTATTAGCTGATGCTTCTGGGCTACTCCCGATTGCCTCCATACTGGCTTACCGTTTTTGAATAAGATGAGCGTAGGCACACCCCTTACCTGGTATTTGTCAGCAAGCTGGCGGTTACGGTCCACATCTATCTTAAGTATCCTGGCCTTTCCTTCCGTCTCTGCAGACACTTCTTTGAGTATAGGTGCCTGCATTTTGCAGGGGCCACACCACGTGGCGTGAAAATCCACCAATACGGGCTGGCTGCCCGAAATCATCTTTTGAAAATTACCTTTCATTGTTTCCTTATTTTATACAGGATATCATGCAGGTTGCCCCTGTACGCTATCCCTTAATTTTTCTACCAACTCTTTTTGCTCCCTGGTCAGCTTGTTAGGTACGGCCAGCTCGAAGGTGATATAGAGATCACCGTGCCCGGAGCCATTATATACAGGCATACCTTTTCCCTTCAGCCTTACTTTCTTACCGCTTTGGGTGCCTTCCGGAATAGTGAGACTTACACGTCCGGTCATGGTTTCCACCTCCTGCTTGCCTCCCAGCATCGCCGTAAACATATCCATCGGTACCCTGGCATGCAGGTCATCTCCCTTGCGCTCAAACCTTGGGTCGCCGTGTACATTCACTGTGAGGTACAGGTCTCCACGCTTACCCGTAGGTCCCGCCTGCCCTTTGGCTTTGATTCTCAGCTTAAGCCCGTCATAAGCACCAGGCCTGATCTTAACATTAAGCTTTTTCTCACTGGTATTCACCATACGCTCCGTACCATTATAGGCCTCGGAGAGACTTATATGCAAATCACCCTGCAAGTCAGCCCCGGGCATATCCTGGCTGAATCCTCCGCCTCTGAAACCAGCGCGTCCTCCGGCTCCGCCCCCAAAACCAGCTCCTCCGGCAGTGCCGCCAAAGAACCTTTCGAAGAAGTCGCTGAAGCCACCGCCTCCGCCTCCAAAGAAGTCAGAAGGGTCGCCCTGGTAGGTATAGCCACCTCCCCCACCGCCAAATTGGCCAAAGGGGTTGCCATTACCTCCCTGTGAGGGATCATAGCCGGCATTCTTATACTGCTTCCAGTTTGCCCCCAGCCTGTCATACATTTTTCTGTTCTCAGGATTACTGAGTACCTCATGCGCTTCGGTTACGTCTTTAAAGCGGTCCTCAGCCTGTGGATCCCCCTGGTTCTTATCGGGGTGATACTTAACAGCCAGCTTACGGTAGGCTTTCTTTATTTCCTCCGGGCTGGCGTCTTTCTTCACGCCCAGTATTTTATAGTAATCTTTGTAATCCATTGTAAATCCTCCGTTTTCTATCGGTTTTACACCGTTTCCGGATAGTATACTGACAGTCCGGCAGAAAAACACCGTTCGATCAGACTGTTTCTATAAGAACAAACGGTGTTCCATCCTTAAAACCAGCCACTAATTGTCACTGTTTCGTAAGAAGGTATTGCCAATTTGACAGAAAACACGAAAATCACTGACCTAAAGCAAATTAAACCCGCCAGCTTCTTGATAATTTATTAACCGGCCCTTCCATAAGTAACCTTGGTTACACCAGCCCTTAGCAAATCCGTGCACCTTGCAGTACAATTTCAGATGTCAATGCCATGAGCAAACACCTCGTCACCCTACTACTGCTTTGGGGGGCATTTCTACTCACCTGTCCGGCGCCTGCGCAACATATGGTTGCCCCGCACACCCAAAGGGAAGAAGGTTATAGAGCGGAAACCCTTCATACATATGAACCCGGTGACTCCGAACAAGGTAGTACTGATTCTACCCTTTCCATTCGTACTTTTTTTACCAAAGGCCACTTTGAAGGCCATATAAGAAACTACACCATGGCCACCACTAATAAAGGGGCACTGTCGGACTATTGGAGTAATGCCACTGGGGGGGCGGTGCACTACACCACGGCCACCTACCACGGCCTGCAGTTGGGGGTGGCCTGGATATTCACCTTTCATACTTTAGGCCCTGACTTAACCACGCCGGACAGCATCAGTGGCAAACTACCTAAGTGGGAACTGGAACTGTATGATGTGAGCCGCCCCGGGGTGGGTAAGGACCTGGACAGGCTGGAGGAACTGTGGCTCTACTACGAAAGACCACGGTGGAATATCAGGATAGGTAAGCAGAACATCAACAAAGGCCCGCTACTGCTGGCTCGTGACGGGCGCATGAAGCCTTTTGTCTATAGAGGGGTATGGATGCAGGGCACCCCGGCAAAGGGACACCGCCTTACGCTGGGAGGGATAGATAAGGTATCGCCCAGGGGCTTTACGGAATGGTACTCCCTCACGGAGGCCATCGGGCTGGCGGGCATGGGGGTGACTCCTGAAGGGGAGCCCTCAGCGTACCATGAACAGGTGGAGACAAAAGGCCTGCTGGTAGCGGGGTATGAAAACACCGTACTCCCTGGCATAAGGCTGTCCTACTGGTCGTACTACCTGCATAACTTATTCACCATGCAATGGGCCCAGGTGGACTACCATCACGAGGGCTTGATCCTTGGGGCGCAGCTTGCCTGTCAGCAACCTCAAAAAGCACAAAGAAACCAGGAGCAGACCACACGCTACATGCAGCCAAATGAAAGAGGGGTGGTGGCTTCTGTGCAGGCGGGCTGGCAAGGTGATCATATTCATCTGACCGCCGCAGCGTTGAGAAGTTTCTCAGAAGGGCGCTTCCTTTGGCCGAAAGAACTGGGTAGGGAGGATTTTTACGTATCGCAGCCCCGGGCCTGGATAGACGGCCTGGGCGATGCCAAGGTCTATTCACTAAAAGGCGTCTACAAGGGGCTACCTCATGGAGGCTGGAACATGAAGCTGCAGCTAAGCCGCTATGACTTACCGGCAGCCGATGAGCTGAACAAGTACCGCAGACCGTCCTTTTACCAGGTGCTGGCAGAGGCAGGCTATACATTTGGCGGCAGATTAAAAGGCCTGGAGCTTACTTTCCTCTACATAGGCCGCTACAGCCCTGCGGAGGAAACCCCTGCCCTGGCCCAAAACTTTTACCGCACAAACTTCCATCACCTGAACCTGGTAACGAATATTGTCTTCTGAGCAATCTCATCACAGATTCGCCCATCAGGGTACAGACAAAGGGGTACAAACGCATCGCTTTACCCGCAAAACCTCAAAACGCATCATACTGCCCCAAAGGAAGTCTAACTGTAAATGTCTAAACCATGATTCGTAGGATGGGCCTGATGGGCTTGATTTTTTGATTTTCACCTGCGGTGAATGATGATTGATTGGGCCTTTGGTAAATACCACAATCACGGTAATCAAGAAAATCCCAGTGCATGGAGACAATAATTCAGGGTACAGACAAAGGAGCACAAAGGCAGCGCTTTACCCGCAAAACCTCAAAACGCAGCACCCTGCCCCAAGGAAGTCTAACTGTAAATGTCTTGACCTTGATTCGTAGGATTAGCATGATGGCCTTGATTTTTTGATTTTCACCTGCGGTGAATGATGATTGATTGGGCCTTTGGTAAATACCACAATCAGGGTAATCAAGAAATCCCAGTGCATGGAGACAATAATTCAGGGTACAGACAAAGGAGCACAAACGCATCGCTTTACCCGCAAAACCTCAAAACGCAGCACCCTGCCCCAAGGAAGTCTAACTGTAAATGTCTTGACCTTGATTCGTAGGATTAGCATGATGGCCTTGATTCTTTTTGATTTTCACCTGCGGTGAATGGGATTGAATTTGGCCTTTGGTAAATACCACAATCAGGGTAATCAAGAAATCCCAGTGCATGGAGACAATAATTCAGGGTACAGACAAAGGAGCACAAAGGCAGCACGGAAGCACTCCTACAGGCCACCCCAAAGCCAGATGGGGCGGTACAGGCACAGCTAATCCTGTGACATTTTACACCGGAGATTTTTTTGTCACAGAGTGAGGGGAGGCTTGGCGGCTAACTGAAAGAACGGGTTACACCTACTGTGTGCCAACCTGATAGTCATAGCTTACTAGTATGTAGGCGATTACTTATAAAACTTCGGTTCGCTTTTTAGGAATAAGGTTTTCATCAAATGCATTCCGATCAGTGCCTATAAAATTTTCTACTAAAACCTCCTGAACAGTCGGGTAGCCTGTAAAAGCTTTAAACCAGATGGAAAAAAAACCACTTTCTGGTGCTAACTCACCAATTAAACTTACTATATAATTTAAATCATTCCCATTACTTACCGCCTCATCAACTAATAACCGGCAAGAGAATGCTTTATTAAACGTAACCGTCCTGTTTTTCCATCGCCTATCAGATACAGAGGGTCTATTCGGATTTTTCTGAAGCCCTACCAAATCCAGCGTGTTCTGTGCCCTATGTTGGATTTCCGGCTCCAAGTCAGCTGATACGTCAATACTGCCATCACTATTATACACATAGGCCATATGGGTATTGTGAATGTCCGGCCAGAGATAATCATCTAAATTTATAGGTGTATCACCTTTTGAAGAATTACAATTTGCGCACCCCAGTAGAAAATTAGTCCATTCTACTTCCAATTCGGGTGTAAGACTTTTCGGTTGAACGTGCTCTACCGCCAAAGAGGCAGGCAATTTTTGATCGCAATAACTACAGTATTGCCCCATTCTCTGTATTAAAGCGCCTCTGAAATTGGCATAGTCAGAATAGCTGATCGGTTGCCCTTCCTCATCCACAGGGGCGTTTCCTCTAACTATTGGTCGCATGCAGGAAATTATTTTTTTTGTTTCGCCAGACGATTGAGCTTCAGGAAGGCTGCGTAAGCAGGATCTTCTATATTTTTCTCTATCTCGTCAAGCTTTTTGTTGTATTGGGTACTTTCCTCCGGTGTCATGAATTTTTTTGAGCCCTCATTTAGCGTTTTGAAATATGCCTCAGCCTGTTTATATGTTTCTTCATAACTAACACTATGTATATCCTCTACCTGCATGATTTCCGTGGCTACCTCTTCCAGGGATAGTTGAGGCGGGTTGGCATCTGTAAAGGTATCCAGATTAATTAATTCTTCCGCTTTGGCAGACTGAACGATAAAGGGGGAGTGGGTGGTAACGACAAATTGTATATGAGGGAATGCTTTTTTGAGGTCGTGAATAACGGTTCTTTGCCAGTTAGGATGCAGGTGCATATCGATCTCGTCTATAAGCACAATTCCCTTACTGTTTATCACTGCCTCCTTTCCATGGTGACCATTAAGTATAGCACAACGATAGGCTATCTCCGCAGCCATATGGGCCATGGTACGCAATCCATCACTTAAATAATATAAGGGTACATAAGATTCTACGCCTTCTTCAGTAACATAGGTGCCTGCCAGGTCGTCATAGTCCTCGTCCCATTCTTCAGGGGTCCAGTCCGGAACGCAGGTAGAAATAGCATTGAGCACAGCTTCTAGTAAACCACCATCTCTTCCATCTTTAAGGTTTTTGTAATAGTTAGATTTTACCCATGCTAGAGCTGAAGCACGATCATGGCGCATATCCAGACACCTTACGTAGCCATCTTTTATGATAGAACCCTTTTTTTTCAGATTAATGGTTTGTTTTGATTCCACCCATAGCCTGGCCGTACTGAAAAAGCATATAACAGGAAGGTCTGTATTTTCATTTAATGAAACATTAACTTCACTGTTAAGCCTACCAGCCTCTTCAATAATATCGCTGGCATCTTTTGTATCCGTACGACCCCCAAGCCGCGAAAGGGTTCTTTGCCAAATAAATGGTTTATCACTAACCTCACCTTCTGCTCTGAAAAAACAGTTTGGCTGCGGGGCAAATTGCCTCTCTGTAGCTATTCTCCTGACGTCCTCCTTTTGTATATGTAACCTTTCTGCTTCATCAAGCCCTAATAGAAAGGTCCCTGCGGCTAACCTCATGCCTTGAAGCAAGGAGCTTTTTCCTTTTCCGTTTTCTCCGATGACTACCGTAAAGAGAGAGGGAAATTCAAATGAGCGCTCAGAAAAATTTCGAAAATTATGAAGAGTCAGTTTATGGATTCTCATCGTACGTCTAAAATTACAACGCTTACTAGCGTAAACGTAAAACTACATAGATAAGATAAACATCAAATTCAATATTAAAAAAACAGGCATAGGGAGGTTCCAGGCACAAACGCATCAAGTGCAACTGTCTAAACCTTGATTCGTAGGATGGGCCTGATGGCCTTGATTTTTTTTTGATTTCACCTGCGGTGAATGATGATTGATTTGGCCTTTGGCAAATACCACAATCAGGGTAATCAAGAAATCCCAGTGCATGGAGACAATAATTCAGGGTACAGACAAAGGAGCACAAACGCATCGCTTTACCCGCAAAACCTCAAAACGCAGCACCCTGCCCCAAGGAAGTCTAACTGTAAATGTCTTGACCTTGATTCGTAGGATTAGCATGATGGCCTTGATTCTTTTTGATTTTCACCTGCGGTGAATGGGATTGAATTTGGCCTTTGGTAAATACCACAATCAGGGTAATCAAGAAATCCCAGTGCATGGAGACAATAATTCAGGGTACAGACAAAGGAGCACAAAGGCAGCACTTTTTAGGACTGACACTAATTATCCATTGCTTAAAAAATTCCCCCGTTTAATTTCGACACTTTTACTTGAAAAATTCTATTTTTAGCGATTGGAGGCAGTCTTTTTCCTGTGAATATGGCTAAAAAGACTGTAAAAGATACCCTAAACGGACGCAACGAGAGCCTGTGAGCACCAAGTTTTTTACTAACAACCAGGAAAACACTTTACTTAAAAAATTCGAAGGCATCTTCGAGCACTGCGGTGTCGCTTACTTTGATGTGCTCGTTGCCTTCTTCCGCGCTTCCGGTTACTTCCTCATCCATCCCTTTGTCAAAGATGTAAAAAAGATCCGGATACTGGTAGGCATAGATGTGGACCACCTCATGAGCGAGGCCGCGCGCAAGGGGCTGGAGTTTAAGTTTAATGCGGATGCTACGCGCGAGGAGTTTCTGGAAGAGCTGCGCGCGGATATACAGCAGGCCGCCTACAGCAAAGAGGTGGAAGAGGGCATGCTGGAGTTTATCCGCCGGATAGGTGACAGCTCTATCGAGATCAAGGCCCACCCGGATAAGAACATCCACGCCAAAATATACATTTTCAGGCCGGAGAACTTTAACGAGCACCACAGTGGCTCTGTGATTACCGGCTCCAGCAATCTGAGCCTGCACGGCGTGCAGAAAAACTTTGAGTTTAACGTAGAGTTGCGCGACTATGACGATGTCGCCTTTGCCACCACCACCTTTGAGCAGCTCTGGCAGCAGGGCATAGATATAAAGCCGCAGGAGGTGGAAGAGGTGAAAGACCTCACTTACCTCAATGACGGCTTTACGCCTTTTGAGATCTACTACAAGTTCCTGATCGAGTACTTTGGCAAGGCCATAGAGTACGACCCGGAAAGTGTGGAAGACCTGCCGGATGGCTACCATAAACTACGCTACCAGGTAGATGCGGTAAATGAAGGATTCCAGAAGCTGATGCAGCACAATGGCTTTATCCTGGCTGATGTAGTGGGCCTGGGAAAGACGATAGTGGCCACCATCATCGCCAAAAAGTTCTTCTGGGCAAATGGTCCCCGTACCAAAACGCTGGTGGTGGTACCCCCTGCCCTGCTACGCAACTGGAAGAAAACGGTAGATGACTTTGACGTGCCCGGTGGTATAGACTTTATTACCAACGGCAGCCTGCACACTATAAAAAGGCCGGAAAAGTACGATCTCATCATCGTGGACGAGGCCCATAAGTTCCGGAATGATACGTCGGACATGTTTGACCGGCTGCAGAAAATCTGCAAAACGCCACGGCGAAACCCCTCTCCCTCCGGCAAGCGAGAGAAAAAGGTGATGCTGATCACGGCCACGCCGCTGAACAATACGCCCGAAGACATCCGTAACCAACTTTACCTCTTTCAGGATGCACGCAAAAGCACGCTGGAAGTGGGCAACCTGCAGCACTTCTTCCGTCCGCTGCTGGACCGGTATAAGCAACTGAAAAAACTGAATGACAAGGAGAAGATCAGCCAGGGAGTAAAGGAGATTTACGAAGAGATCCGCGAAAAGATCATTAAGCCCATCGTCGTGCGCCGCACCCGTACAGACATCTGGGCCACTGAGGAATATAAGGAAGACCTGCAGCAGCAGGGTATCTCCTTTCCCGAAATAAACCCGCCCCGGCAGGTACTGTACCAGCTTGACCCGGAGCTGGACGCCCTCTATGAAAGGTCTTTCAGGCTGATAAAAGACACCAACAAAGGCCTGCGCTACTTCCGCTACCAGGCCATACGCTTTCTGAATCCCGACCTGAAAAAGAAGGAGTACAGGCAGGCAGACATGATATCGGAGCAACTGGCCCATATTATGAAAACGATGCTGGTAAAACGCATCGATAGCAGCTTTCATGCATTTAAAAAGTCGCTGGGCCGCTACCAGCAAGCCAACCTGGCCATGCTGCAGATGTTTGCCAATGACCGCATCTTTATCGCGCCTAAGTATAATGTAAGCGAGTACATACTGGATGGTCGTGAAGATGAACTGATTGAGATGGCTGAGTCGGGCGAAGACCCGGACAACTTCCGCCTGTTTACCGGCGAAGACTTCCGCCCTGAATTCGTAGAAGGCCTGGAAGCCGACCAGGAAATACTAAATGAGCTGGTGGAAAGCTGGCGAACCGTGGAGGATGACCCGAAGTTTGATGAGTTTTACGAACGCCTCACCGAAGAACTGATGGAGCCGGACCTGAACCGCGAACGTAAGCTGGTGGTCTTCTCCGAAAGCAAAGAAACCACCAACTACCTGAAAAGGCGACTGCAGAAAAAAGGCATCACGCAGGTGCTAACGGTAGACAGCAGCAATGTGACCGACCATGCCACCACCATTACCAAAAACTTTGATGCCAACTACCCGCTTACCAGCCAGAAGGATGACATACGCATCATCATTACCACCGAGGTGCTGGCGGAGGGCGTAAACCTGCATCGCTCTAACGTGATTGTGAACTACGACATCCCCTGGAACGCTACGCGCCTTATGCAACGCATAGGCCGGGTAAACCGGGTTGGTTCCCGCTCTGATAACGTGTATATCTACAACTTCTTCCCTACCAGCCAGGCCGATACCATGATCGGGCTGAATAAAAAAGCCTACATGAAGCTCCAGGGCTTCCACTCCGCCCTGGGCGAAGACAGCCAGATCTACTCACAGGATGAGGAGTTTGAGTCCTTCGGACTGTTTGAGAAGGTACCAGAGGAAGACCGCGATGAGCGCCTGGCCTACCTGATGGACCTGCGAAAGCTACGCAGGGAAGAGCCGGAGCTATTCAAAAAAATACAAAATATGCCCCTGCGCAGCCGCACGGGCCGCCGCGAGGCCACACCTATTCCAGGAGAATAAAAGTTTGATCTATTTAAAATTGTTCTAATTTTGGATAAAAAAAAATTTAACCACAATGGAAAAGAATTATCTAGGATTACAAACCACAGAAGATGATAGGAATGCGTTAGATAAAATCACTTCTTTAGTTGAGAGATATGATATAAAATATGGAATAGAAAATAAAAATGAAATAATAAAGCTTATTTTGAAAATTGACAAAGCTTTAGTTGATTCTAAAGATGAAGAATTAGAAAGCTATTTTAACACTTTACTATTGGCTCTTGCCGATATATTTGAAAGAAAGATATTGGTGAATGTTAATAAAGATAACGTTCATGAAAAGTTTGATGACATAGAACGCATCTTGATTCAATTTACAGATGGTTATATAGGGAAAACGTTTACTAAGAGTTTTATATTTAGCACTCCAACTATACACTTTAGTTTAAACTATCCCAACCTATTAGATGCTCGTCCCAAAGTAGGTGAAGAAATAACAATTGATTTATCTATCAGTAATAGGCAAGAACACAAAGCCCTTCATACAATATGGTTTTTGATAGAATCTCTTAATCAAATTGAGGGATGTAAAGTGACGATAGAAGATATAAGAAAAGGATCAATTAAAGCCACTCTTAAGTTATTGCTCGAAAACGAGCAAGCAAGAGAAGAAGCCAAGCGATTACTTGACAATACCAAAAAGCTTGCTGAGGGGAAAATGACCAAAGAATACGAAGAGGCTAAAAAAGCGGAGGCAGAGAAAGAAAAGATTAAAGTAGAAACTGAAATTAAGAAGAAAGAACTAGAAGATTCTATATCTGAAGAAACTGATCTGAAGAGAAAATTAGAACTGGAACTGCTTTACCAACAAATAGAAGAGAAGCGATTAGCTAACGAAAAGTCAAAAATTGAGAATAAAAGGTCTGAGCTTCAATTATTCCAGGAAAAGAAAAAAGCTTTGCAGGAGCTACTGGCTGAAGAGTTCATAAGTCATGATCAATTTAATATGATGCTTAATGGCCTTGATTTTATCAATAAAACAGGAAATGTATTTGAAGTAGGGAAAGCTACTTGGAAGCAAATTGATCAAGCCGGAGAGGGAGAGGCTGAGGAAGAGGTGGTATAGCTAGCTATAATCACAGTGCAACAGGATTGGTATATTATTTAACAGGTGGCTTTGAATAGAAATCTTCATAGAAATTTGAATATTTAAGTCTATCGAATGACTTTGACAATAGGTCTTGATCTACACCAATCTCTTTTAATACATTTATAAGTAAGATAAATTCTAAAATTCTCTTAGCCCTAAACAACTCCTTACCCTTTAAGGCTTTGCTTTTCTTATCACTGTCAAAATGCGTATAATAGTTTCTGGTTACAAGTACAGATCTTACAAACTCCTCCATATCACCCATTAATTCTTTAATGTTAACATCTTCTATCTCAGAAAATAAATTATTTAATCTATCTTGTAAACTAGGTTGATTATAAGACCCAATTCTGTCTGTTAGCCAAGCTTTGTACTTTTCAGGGCATACTTCCAGAATTTCATCTATCATATCTTTCTTAATAGAACCATCAATTTTTCTGAATCTTCTATGGAAAGTTTCGATCCCCTGAACAATATTTAAAAATGAATTATAGGAAAATCTATCTTGATGCAGAATACTATCGACAAGAATACTGGATACTGATTCTAACTTTTTCCACTTTTCAATCCAATTACCATATATTTCTTTGATTGAATCTTTAATCTCAATATAACTTATAAAAAAGAAAGCACTGTTTTCATTATTTTTATTATCGGTTTGTCTATTGAAATACAATGATATATCTGACTTTGCATCTTTAAATTTTAAATCATAGGCGAAGCACGGATACGATGTTAAGAGAGTTAAAAACTGTTCAAAAACATTTATTTTTTCTAGAGTTTCAAGAAAAGAAATTCCATTTTTCAAAATAGAGTTAATATTTATTCGACATTTTGGCTTAAGGCTGATTTCTAAATTATGTTTAATGTCTAATACAGTACTTAAAGAATAACTAATATGTCTTGAATTGTACAAAGAAATAGTTCCAGGTGTTTTGATTTCAATCTTGGGAGAATTACTAGTGAAGGGCGGATCTACAATAAAACATCTAGGATTCAACCAAGCCCGAAGATTATCAATCTCCACATTGGCAAAACTAAAATGAATTTCATCAATTGAACTATAATGTTTACCGATAAGCAAATATTGACCTGTATATTTTATTACGCTACCTGCGTAAGTTATAAATGCTCGGAGGATAGATATTTTCCCTATTTCAGTATTTCCATTTATGACATCATGAGATTCTCTAATATCAGTAAACCCTGGCCACACCTTATTATTATCTGAAACAGATAATAGACTTGCATCAAGTAAAAGTGTTAGTTCATTTTGTGGATGAAAGATAAGTTCACCGGATTTTTTATTTGATACATTATTAGGCAAGAACCACTGACCTCTTGTTTTAATTTCATTCATATTTTTATATCATTTTTATAATATCAGGCATTTCATCATAGGTTCGGCCGTTGAGTTCCCGGCCGTTCTTCTTTTTATTAAACCCACCCCACTGCTTAAAAAAGAAGGCGACGTCTGACTCTTCACACTGTTTTTGAATATCCAAAACCCATTCTGACTTCATAGGTCTTGGTTTAAAGCCTGATTCACCTCCAACTATCACCCAATCGATACCATCAAGAGATAAGTTATGTAATGGACCAAGAAGTGGCTCCAATGACAAAAACCTAACTCTTGCAGCAGAGCTTTTTAGAAATTGAATTCTTTCAGCAACCTTTTCATTTTCTACAGACACACCCATCCAAATATTATGTGTCCACTTTAATGATGAACTACACTCAGCAAGACGCTGGGCTCTTTTAGTCAATACCTGAAAAACATGCTGAGGATTCTCATTCATCACTTTGAAAACTCTTTGAATGTACTCCAATGGAACATCATCGTGAAAAAGATCACTCATAGAGTTCACAAAAACTATTTTTGACTTCTTCCAAGTATAAGGCACTGAAAGAGTATCCGGATGAAGGGTAATTTTGAAATTATTACGATACTTTTCGACCCCCATTGCCTTGAGGCGACGTGACATTACTTCTGCATAACAGAATTTACAACCTGCAGAGACCTTATTACAGCCTGTAGTAGGATTCCATGTCATTTCAGTCCACTCTATTGTTGATTGTGCCATTAGAGTTCAAATTTAGGCTTAATAACTGAATCTGCTATTTTTTTTGCAATAGGGTTATTAGTGGCCATGAAAAAATGGAACATGATAGAATTTGTGCTATTTCTCATAACAAACGGTGCCGTGGTATACTTAAAAACAGATTTCAGTTGATTCACATAAAGCTCATGTAAGCGATTTACAGCATCCTTCTGTTTGACTAAGGTTTCAGTGTTTCCCCATATATCCATTTGGTCAGAGTTTTTATAAAAATAAGCTTTCACCTCCTCTTCTGACAAACCCATAAATTTGTTAAGTCGATCGAGCCAAGCTTTACTTATCTTACCGTCCTTTTTTAGTAAACGGTTAGCTCCACCTGTAGGGCTAAGTATCCATAAATCAACACTATGATCTTTAAGCATTTCAATTGATTTCCAGTTAACTTGCATTCCTTTAGGATCGATGAAAGCTAATACCTTATAATTTTTTCCTTTTTCTGTGCCTAAGAACTTAGTAACCATGTCTTGTATCTTAATATTGCAATCCTCAGCTACTACATAATAATTTCGATTAGGGAATTTTTCCTGAATAGCACCTTCAAGGGCATTCTTATAGCCTTCATTATACTCTACAAAATAATATAAATCAAAAGGCCTTGGGTTATCAATCTTCAAAATCCGAAGGGCTGCACCCTCAATGAGCTCTCCAGACCTACTCTTAATATCCCCAGATCCAGCAAACCCATCGAAGTAGAGCAATTTTATATATGGCTTATCTTTAAAAACCTTCAGAAAAGCCTGAGCATATTTTTCCAGGATTACAATTTTTTGTTCAGTCCAGTCTCCACCAAACTCGTTCATTCTTTTTTAGTGATTTATTTCAAAAGTTCTATTCTGTGAAATAAAAGTAATTTTTTAAAAAAATCATTGGTAAGGGTAAAGATTGAAGTTCTGGACAAAAATTTTAGAGGTGTTATGATAAACACTTTTTATACCAGTTTCAGTATTTTGCCTACCACTAAATTTACACGAGAAATCGACATTTTTGAAGAGCTATGACCGACATTTTCGGGATATTTAAATCATTCTTTGACCCTAAAATAAAGTTTTCGCATAGGGCAGGCGTAGCGATAATCCTGATTTTTATTGCTGCCTTAATCAATGATGTACTAAGTTTTACTTTTTATTATAGAAACAGCTACAAAATTGAGCAGGTCGAAAAACTCAATAAGATCATCGCGGATACTACCCTCTCTTCATCTACTAAAAAGAACATGGTTGCCCTGAGAGAGGAAATTATTGAACACACACCATTATCGATACAACTACGTGACAAATTATTCTCAATAAGCTTTAAGGAAGATACCATATCTAATGAAAGAGATACTTTACAAGCTTATATAAGAGAAAACTATATATCGAAAGATTCTGCCCGTATAATCTACGAGGGCCTTAGGTATTTTGCTAAAAAAAATTCCACTTTGGATAAAGATGTAGATAAGGCTTCCATTGATAGCGTATTACTTCATGAAAAACTAAGTTTAGATTCATCTAGTATAGATGAAATCGACATTTCACCAAAGAATAAAATCCAAAGAAATAGTACAATACATTTTATTTCTTCGACATGGTGGATATTGCTATTCATGGTTGGCATTTTTTTTACAGCCCTCGCTGATAAAAAACTTCCTATATCAGAAAGGATAGGGATCTTAATCATTGTAGAAATAATTGCATTTGTCATCGCCTGGGGATTAGCTAATATTTTAGCAACGATACCTATATTTATTGCCCCATGGTTCAACTATTATTTTATAAATGCCTTCATCCCCCCTACTCTCTTAGTACTTACAGGGCTAATAGGTAGAAAAATATTCCCAAAAGCTGAAAGTAAAAAAGACGGGCCAATTGAAGAATAGCTGAATTAAGCTAAAGGCAAAAATTCCTGCAAATAATTAACCTACAAGAAATACCTGCAAAACACCCTGGCTATATGGACCTGAAAGAACTGAAGGCTCTGGCGGAGCGCTACCACCGCTACATATCCAAAGACCCCGCCCTGTATGAAGACCTAAACGTATTGCCTCTTGAGGTAAAGGAGCAACTGAAACATGCCTACGAAGGCGAGGGGCTGGGTCACCAGCCGGTAAACCTGCTGCGCTACATATTGCTGCACAAGCTTACCGAAGGCGAAACGCTCACGCCGGGCACAGTAGATAAGGTAAAGGAAGACTTGGAGCAACGTGACCTGGGTGCCTATGACTTCCTGGACGAGCAGGTAAGGCAGGACTTTCAGAACCTGCCGGAAAAGTCACGAAGCCCCTTTGCCATGTGGAGCAATGCGGCCAATGTGCTGTTCCCTTTCTTTAACCGGCCGGAAGAGCGGGAAGACGTAAAGGATTTGCTGGTCAGCCTAGTGGATGATATCATCCGTGAGCTATCGCTGCAGGAGGTGAGCACGCACGTGGTAGACTTTCGTGGATCGCGGCAGCAGGGCGTGGGCTGGGTGTGGGCCGCCATCTACCCCAATACGGCCAAATCGCACAAAGACGCTTACCAGCTTTTTTTCAGCATTACGCACAAGGGGCTGCGGGCCGGCATTGCAAAAGGGCATGACATTAAAGGCGGCCACCCAGGCAACATTTCGGAAAACCTTCCGCTGGATCGGGACAGGCTTATTGAGCACATGCAGAGCCTGAAAGCAGAGTGGCTCCGCCTGAATGAAGGGCTAAAGGAAAGCAATAATCAAAGCCAGCCCCAAACCGCCTACGAGGCTCCGCTAAACCAGATCTTTTACGGCCCTCCGGGCACGGGCAAGACCTACCATACCATCAGCGAGGCGGTAAAGATAGTGGAGGAGCTAAGCGAAGAGGAATTTCTGGAAAAATACACGGACCGCGACGAGCTAAAAGAAACGTATAACCGCTATGCCAGCGAGGGTCAGATCGCCTTTTGCACCTTTCACCAGAGCATGGGTTATGAGGACTTTGTGGAGGGCATAAAGCCGGAACTGGTCAGCGGCAGCGAAGCAGAGCAGGGCCAGCAGGTAGCCTATGAGGTTAAGGACGGCATCTTTAAAGCCCTCTGCAAAAACGCGGAAGGCTACCTGAGCACTAAAAAGACCCTGGATGAGGAGGAGCAGTCAGACATAAGCCGGGAGGACTTTAGCAAGGGAGCCTTTTACAAGATGTCGTTGGGCAATACGCAGAGCCAGGACGGTGACGCGATCTATAAGTATTGCTTAAAACATGGGGTGATTGCCCTGGGCTGGGGCGATGATACGGACTTTACGGCGGCGGAGCATGAAGGGGAGATAAAGCGCATTGTGAAAGAACAGGCAATAAACGAAACGGTGCCGCGCTTTATGAAGCCCTTTCGCCTGTATATGAATGAGGGGGACTATGTAGTGATCTCTAACGGTAACCTGAAGTTCAGGGCGATAGCCAAAATAACCGGCGACTATGAGTACCGCGACGATACGGAGATAGACTTTCACCACTTCCGAAAGGTTAAGTGGCTGCTAAAAGACATCGATTTGCCCCATGGCAAGCTGTACGAAAACCAGTTTAGCCAGTCTACCCTATACAAGCTGGACTCGGACCTGATCAAAAAAGACTTCTTCGAGCCCTTTAAAAAACAGGAAGACAAGGCACCGGACTTCTTCCGCCGCAACTTTGTGCTCATCATAGACGAGATTAACCGCGGCAATGTCTCGCAGATATTCGGTGAGCTGATCACCCTGCTGGAAGCAGACAAGCGGAAAGGCAACAGTGAAGCGCTGGAGCTGACTCTCCCCTACTCGCAAAAGCCCTTTGGCATACCCAATAACCTGTACCTGGTGGGCACGATGAATACGGCCGACCGCAGCGTAGAGGCACTGGACACGGCCCTGAGGCGCCGCTTTATGTTTCGCGAAATGCCACCGGATCCGGATCTGCTGGCTCCGGAGCGGGCGATCCTGAATATCCTGGAGAACGAAAAAGATATTAGCGATCTGAAAAAACAGAGTTTGTATCAGTTTATCGGATTAGGTAACAATACAGAAGTAAGAGCGAAAGCACTACGGTTATTACCTAGATTAGAAGCATTGAAATGGATAAGGGAAGGATATGATGATGAGTCAGTAATGGCTCCTGAAGATGTTTTGGATGGGAAAGACTTAGAACTCACCGGCATCAACCTGAATAAGATGCTGCAGGCGATCAACTACCGCCTGGAGAAGCTGCTGGACAGAGACCATGCTATAGGCCACGCCTACTTCCTGGGGGTGTACGAGGCAGACAATCCGCTGGCGGCACTGAAGCAGACTTTTCAGAAGAACATCATCCCCCTGCTACAGGAGTACTTCTACGGCGACTATGGCAAAATAGGCCTGGTGCTGGGCAGGGCCTTTGTAAAGGTACGGGAAACGGAGGGCCATGGCTTTGCGGCATTTGACGATATGCACAGCGACCTGCGGCAGGACTACGAAGAGCGCAGGGTGTACCACCTCACCGGCCCGGATAGCTGGAAGAAGGAAGACTTTATTGCTATTTATGAATAGCCTGCGCGTATTTGAGCACGAAGCCCTGTACACATCTGCTGACAGCCGGGGCCGCTGCCTCACCCAGCAGCAGTACGAGCAGCTCTGTGCCTATAATGACCGGCATGGCAGCCAATACTTTACCGTGCTGCGCCGGGGCATAAAGTTCAGCCACTTTGTAGGCGTGATACAGGTAGGCCGCACCACCATAGAAATACTGCCCAAGACTGACAACCGCGAGGAAACCGCCTGGCGCAATGTACTACTGCAAATGCTATCCCTATGCGGCAAGGTACCCCGCAAGGTAGTAGCCGATGCCACCCTGCGTAAGCGAAACGCATCACTGATGGAGCTGTACCTGCACCAGTACCTGGACGAGGTGGAGAGCTTGGCGCACCGGGGCCTGATCAAAAAATATGGCCGCCGCCAGGGCCAGACCAAAGCGCTGAAGGGCAAACTGCTCATGGCACCCCACCTGCGTAAAAATGTGATCCATAAAGAGCGCTTCTACACCGAGCACACGGTGTACTCGGCCGATAACCTCTACAACCAGGTGCTGAAAAAGGGTCTGGAAGTCATCAAAAGCCTGCCCTGCGCCCCGCAAATAAAAGACCGTGCCGCGGGCCTGTCCCTGTACTTTCAGTCCGTGAGTACCTGCGGCACTGTTACGGAAGAGACCTTTACCCGCCTGCGTCCCACCCGCCATACGGAGGCCTACCGGGAGGCCCTGGCCATCGCACGCCTGCTCATCCTGAACTACGCCCCGGACATAAAAACCGGTACGGAAAACCTGCTGGCGATCCTCTTTAATATGAATGACCTGTGGGAGCAATACATTTTCCGCATGCTGCACCGCACCCGCCCGACGGGCGTAATGGTGCATGCACAAAGCAGCAAACACTTCTGGAAAGCCGAAGGCTTACAAGTGAAAACCATCCGTCCGGACATTGTGATAGAAAAGGACGGCTGCACCTGGGTCATCGACACCAAATGGAAGCGACTGACATTTGCCAAACCATCAGACAACGACCTGAAGCAGATGTATGCCTACAACCTGCACTGGAATTGCAGGCACAGCATACTACTTTATCCTCAAACACCTCAAAGTCCCCCTGCGACCTATGGCCGGTATCTCGCCCATCAGGATGTGGCGCACGGGTGCTCTTTGGCTTTTATCAGTCTGCCGGATGGTAACGGTGGTCTGGAAAAAGAAGTACTACAGAACTTTTGGAGGTGGCTTGATGCAAAATAGTCTAAACCATGATTCTTAGGATGGCCCTGATTGCCTTGATTATTTTGATTTCACCTACGGTGAAGGGGATTGGTTTTGCTTCAGGCAAATACAATAATCAGGGTAATCAAGACAATCAGAAAAATCATGGTTGAGATAGACAAGGAGGTAGAAACGCAGCATCAAACTGCCAGCCTTTATAGAGAAAGCAGGCAAACACAGGCTTACTGCCCCTCAGGATAGGCATGGAGCATACCCTCCAGCACGCTATACATGTAGAGGCTGTTATGGGTCTCGTTCGTATACTCACGATAATTGAGATCGATATCCTCCTCTTTTTTCAGGAGGGTAATAAAGTCGATGATCTTTTGCCGGTGGTAGGGAGGTACACTTTGGAAGCTCACAAATACATTCGCTTTTTTCAAGGGCCTGTTAAGCTTTTCTATCTGGTTATTTACTTCGCCGGCGCTGTACCACATACTGGGATCATATATTTGATAATGGCTGAAAGTACCGTCAAAAGGTAATATGTAGCCCCCAAAGTAACCGCCGAGGGAGTGCCCGATGAGGATGCGCCGGCCATCTGTGGCATAGTGTTCATCCACCATAGGCACGACCTCTTCCGTAAGGTAATGGTAAAAGGCGTCTGCGTCTCCTGAGTTGGTGGCATTATACCAGGTGCTGTCTACGGGAGTGCCATCATACTCCATACGGCTTTGAGAAAAAGTAAGGTCCCTGCCTCGCTGATTTTCCCATTCCACATGAGGAATGCCTACTACGATATGATGAGGTATTTTCTTGTTTCCTGCCAGGTCCCACACGATGTTCCGGACAAGGTTAAAGCGCCATTCCGCATCCAGCACATACATAACCGGATAGGCCTTAGCCGTATCGTATTGCATAGGCAGACTTACCCAGAAGTCCCGGTCTGTATCAGCGTATGCGCTCTCTATAGTATACTTAGTCGCGGCCCATAGGGTAGTATCTGTCTGGGCAACAGAAAAATGGCTTATACCTGAAAGTAAGCAGCTTATAAGAATCAGGCGAAGGAAAAAGTGCGTCATAATTTTTTAAATAGGTCCAAACAGGCGGCAAATATAACGAATGAATCTTCATTAAGCAGAAGAGTAAGCCAGATCCCAAGGGGGCATAGTCCTTAAGAAGTACTACCCCCCTCCGGCTAGCCCTAGCCGCCAAGCTAAGCACTACGCCCCTCCTGTAGTACGTTAGGTTTGAAGTGATAGAGTTTTGAGTAATGAATGAATTTTGAAGGAGTGAAGGAGTGAATGATGGAAGTGGTGGGTAACAGAATTATTGAGTGATAGAGTGGGAGTTATAAAGTGTTGAGTGGTGAGGTTGTCGGAAGCGGGTACGGATTTATAAAAATAATTCAATTTGAAGGTTTTAACGGAGTAAGGGCGAAGGCAAGGCGAACGCACTATAGACTCGTGTAATACTCATAGCGAAGGAGAAGCGAAGCAGAAGCGTAGGATGAGCGAACCAGAAGCGAAGGATAATTATGGGAAAAAGGGCTGTTTTTAACTAAAAGGTAGCTTTAGCTGAGGAAAGCCGTATAGTAAAAGTACAAAAACAATATCCTATCTACAAAGGTAATGAGTGAATGATGGAAGTGATAACAGAATAATTGAATAATAGGGTTTTGAGTGGTGAGTTTTTAGCTATGGGTGTACCGGTAGAGGCGTGATTGATCGCGACTTGTCCCGTCTGGTAAAAAATTAAGGAAGGGTTGTATAACCGAAAAAACGCTCATTCTCACCCGTCTGCAAGCACAGCCCAAAAGGTAAGCACCAAAATTCCTCTCTGGACTCAGGAGAGGTCCGATTTTCGCTGGGCCCGCAGCCGGTGATCCGACTTTCGGTGGTCCGACTTTCGGGGTTTGTGGTATGACAATTCGGCCATTACCGTCAACCAGGCTCTCTAATTGAGGGGGAATTGACCTACTCTGATATAAGCCCACTACAATCCCACCTGACACCGTAGCCCTGATGCACAGTGCAGAAAATCTACCCACGAAAAAAGCCTCAGCGCGATTAGGCACTGAGGCTTTGAACATTTTATTGGAACAGCCTGATCAGATATGCTTCTCTTTGTCCTTCACCAGATCGTACATGAGTTCGCGGGCACGGTGAAGCTGGGCCTTTACTGTGCCCAGGGGGGCTTCCAGCTCTTTGGCAATTTCGTCATAGCTAAGCTCCTGGAAGTAGCGCAGCTTAACAAGCCGCTGATACTTAGGCGGTAGCTTATCCACAAACATACGCATGAGCTCTATCTTCTGGCTTTTGATAGCCTCCTCCTGCGGGTTGAGGTTATCATCCTGCACATCTATAGTGACGGAGTCCCCATTATCATCCTGGTAGCCAGTATGTATGCTAAGAGTCTCCAGCTTTTTCTTCCGGATGAAGTCAATGGAATTATTAGTGGCTATACGGAACAGCCAGGTACTGAAAGTGTAATCCTTTTTAAAGCGGTGAAGGTTCTTAAATGCCTTCGCAAAAGCTTCAATGGTAAGGTCTTCAGCATCATCTACATTTCTCACCATTTTCAGGATCATATGGTATACGGGCTTTTTGTACCGCTTCATGAGTTCTGCAAAGGCCTGTTCGTCCTTTTCATCCACGGCGCGATCAATAAGCTTAAAATCCTGAAGAGCTTTTGGTGAAAACTGTTTATTACTCAAATCCATCGTATCCTTTTTTTCAAAAGAGCAGCAGCCCCGGTCAGGGTGTAATATACGGCAAATATTAAATGGTATAAAGGCAAATACCACCAACGGAACCGCTCGCCCAAGACCCGAATGGCTGTGCACATAGCCAGTACATGTATTGTCGTTCTGACTAAAAAACCTGTGCCAACACTGGTTAGTTCATTTTCATTACCAAAGGCATTTACAAGGCTGATAAAAAACACAGCCCACCAGGCCACTACAGACAGGGCAAAAATACCGGTGAAAAACTTATCTGCCAGTCTGTAGTGCTTGCCAGCGGATAAATGCCTTGTTTTTTGCCGGAAATAGGCCCTCCAGGTTTTTTTTGGAATAGACCACATTTGTGATGAGCGGTGGGTCACCACGGCCGTATTATCAGCAGTGGCCAGCCGGTTCACCAACAAATCATCGTCCCCTCCTGTAATATGGCTTATCCCTTCAAAGCCATTATTTTTCATAAAAAGGCTCCTGCGATAGGCCAGGTTGCGGCCTACTGCCATATAAGGTCGCCCCAGCAGGGCAGAGCCTATGTATTGAAAACCCGTAAGCAGGGTTTCGTACCTGATAAAGCTGTTCAGTAATCCATCCGCTTTCCGGTATGGACTGTACCCTATAACAATGGATGTGCCATTGTGAAAAGAACCTGCCATAGTGGCAAGCCATTCCTGGTCAAAAGGCCGGCAGTCTGCATCCGTTAGTACCAACAAATCATAGCTGGCGCTTTGTATCGCCCTAGTAAGCGCATATTTTTTAGTATTATGCCCTTCCGGCACCTCATCTATGGTCAGGTACCTGAGCCGGGGAAACTTTGCCATTTCGGCATGCATCCACTCCCTGGTACCGTCACTAGAGCGGTCGTCTGCCAGCACGATCTCAAAATCAACATAGTGCTGCGCCTCCAGCATTGGGAGCAGGTGCTTCAGATTAGCCAGTTCGTTGTGCGCAGCCACAATGATACTCACCCCTCCGCCCTCAGCAGAGCTTCGGGACGAATTTCCTTTGAATAAAAAAGCCCCTGCCAGTGTCAGCTCCTGCACCGCACATAGCAGCGTAAGCCACCAGAAGAGCACCAGAGGCCAGGGGCCGGAAAGGAAATTGTAGGCCATGAAACTAAACATAGACATAAAGTGTAAGCCACAGGCAAAGAAAAGATTCTTTTCCTCCCTGAAAAATGTAATTTTGCGGCGACGAAAGCAGGTATAAACGTATGAAATTTTCGCTTGAGGTAAATGATCCCGGCTCTTCCGCACGTGCGGGTACTATCACAACGGACCACGGGACGATAGAAACGCCGATTTTTATGCCGGTGGGTACAGCCGGTTCGGTAAAGGCTGTACACCAGCGTGAGATCAAAGAAGACATTAACGCGCAGATCATACTGGGCAATACCTACCACCTGTACCTGCGTCCCGGCCTGGGGATACTGGAGCAGGCCGGCGGACTGCACAAATTTAATGGCTGGGACCGCCCCATTCTTACCGATAGCGGCGGGTACCAGGTATACAGCCTTAGCGGCACGCGTAAGATCAAAGAAGAGGGCGTAACCTTTAAGTCACATATAGACGGTTCTAAGCATGTCTTCACTCCCGAAGGAGTCATGGACATACAGCGCACGATCGGGGCAGATATTATCATGGCCTTTGACGAATGTACGCCGTACCCCTGCGAGTATGGCTATGCACGCAAAAGCATGGAGATGACCCACCGCTGGCTAAAGCGCTGCTGTGAACGGTTTGACAGCACCGAAGGCAAGTATGGCTACAGCCAGGCCCTCTTCCCCATCGTGCAGGGCAGCACTTATAAGGACTTGCGCAAAGAGTCGGCCGAGTTCATAGCCGCCCAGGGGCGAGAAGGTAATGCCATAGGGGGGCTAAGCGTGGGCGAACCAGCGGAGGAAATGTATGAAATGACAGAGCTGGTTTGCAGCATACTCCCCAAAGATAAGCCCCGCTACCTGATGGGAGTGGGCACCCCGGCCAATATACTGGAAGGGATCGCCCTGGGCGTGGATATGTTTGACTGCGTGATGCCCACCCGCAATGCCCGCAATGGCATGCTGTTTACCACCCAGGGCATTATCAACATCCGGAATAAAAAGTGGGAGGATGACTTCTCACCTATAGATAAAGAACTGGGGGGCTACGTAAGCACATTTTACAGCAGGGCCTACCTGCGCCACCTGATCACCAGCAAAGAGATCCTTGGCGCGCAAATTGCTAGTGTTCATAATCTGACTTTCTATCTTTGGCTGGCCAGGGAAGCCCGTAGGCATATAGTCGCAGGTGATTTTGCTTCGTGGAAAAACGAAATGGTGACAAAGCTGATGGTCAGACTCTGATATTAATTAAGGGAAAAGGCAGGCATAGAGATAATGAAAACACTCGACAGGTACATACTGAAACGCTTTCTGGCTTCATGGGTATTCGTGGCTGCCCTCATCATTGCCGTGGTGGTCGTTATCGATATTACAGAGAAGAACGACAAGTTCATTCAGAATGACCTGACGATATCGGAAATTCTGCCCTACTATACAGCCTTTATTCCTTTCATAGCGAACCTCATTACCCCGATTACCGTCTTTATCGCCGCCGTACTGCTTACAAGTAAGCTGGCTACCCGTACTGAAATCGTGGCCATACTCAGCAGCGGGGTCAGCTTTAAGCGCTTTATGTTTCCCTATTTCATAGGTGCCCTCATCATAGCCCTGCTTTCCTTCTGGCTCAATGGCTGGGTCATTCCCAATAGCAATAAGCGGCGGGTAGCCTTCGAAATAGCCTACATTAAAAAACCATTTAACTACTCTGACCGGGACATACACCTCAAAACAGGCCCCAGCACCTATATGTACCTGGAGTCATACAACACCACCAGTGATGTGGGGCATAAATTTACCCTTGAGACCATTGAGGGAAATAAGCTTACGGAGAAGTTTGAAGCCCGCAGGCTGGAATGGATAGACAGCAGTGAGAGCTGGCGTGCACGGGACTGGACTAACCGGCAGTTTGACGGCCTCGATGAGGTTTACACCCGGGGGGTGATAAAAGATACCACTCTTAGAATATCACCTAAGGATTTTGCCAGTAGCTACAGCCGTCATGAGACACTTAATATGAACGAGCTCAATGACTACATTGATGAGCTAACGGCACGTGGGGCCGACGATGTGCACATCTACAGGATAGAAAAGTATATCCGGTATATGTCTCCCTTTACCGTTATCATCCTCACCTTTATCGCCCTCATCGTATCCGCCCGTAAGAGTCGCGGAGGCACCGGCTTTCAGATTGCCCTCGGCTTCTTCATTGCTTTTGTATTTATCATATTCTTTGTCATGAGCCGGGCCATAGCAGAGGCAGGCAGCATGCATCCCATACTGGCGGTATGGATGCCTAACATTATATTTACCGGCCTTGGCCTCATCATGTACAATACCGTTCCCCGCTGATGTCGGATCACCTTACGCGCGATTATATTAAGCTCCACTTCATTGTGTTTATCTGGGGCTTTACCGCCATATTGGGCAAGCTCATCAGCATCCCTTCGGTGGAGATCGTCTTTTACCGGGTACTTATAGCTGCCCTGGCTCTGGCGGTTATGCTTAAGGTAAAAGGCATGAACTTCAACCTGGGCTGGAAAGACATCGCCGCCATCACCGCTACCGGCTTTGTCATTGCCGCCCACTGGATTCTTTTCTTTGCCTCCGCAAAAGTATCTACCGTATCCGTATGCCTGGCAGGTATGGCTACAGCCACTCTCTTCACCAGTATACTGGACCCCCTTTTTAATAGGCGGCCCATACGCCTCTATGAAGTAATGCTGGGCCTGGTAGTGATTGCCGGCCTCTATATTATCTTCCGGTTTGAGCTGGATCAGGCCCTCGGCCTTGTACTAGCCCTTATCTCCGCATTTCTGGCGGCCTTGTTTACGGTCATAAACAGCCGCCTCACCAAGCGGCACAACCACTACATGATCACCTTCTATGAGATGAGCGGAGCCACCTTAGGCATAGCCCTGTTCTTCCCCATCTACACCACTTATTTTACAGACGGGGTGCTGCAGCTTAGCCCCACGGCTGAAGACTGGCTCTACATCGGCATCATCTCACTCGTGTGTACCGTGTATGCCTACTCCATTTCAGTAGAGCTCATGAAGCGCCTCACAGCCTTTGCGGTGAACCTAGCCATAAACCTGGAGCCGGTATACGGCATTGCGCTTGCCGTCATTATTCTCAATGAAGATGAAAAAATGAATTCGGGTTTCTACCTCGGTACCCTTGTAATTCTGCTCAGCGTACTGGCCTACCCGGTGATGAACCGCTGGCGAAAGAGGCGCGCCCTGAAAAAGGCTTAACATTGAGTGCATGGGTGCGTTACCTCATAAACGAACTACCCATGAGCATTCTTACCATCACACTTAATCCTTCACTTGACAAAAGTACGGCCGCCGAACAGGTAGTGCCTGAGAAAAAGATCCGTTGCGAAGCACCTCGCTATGAACCGGGCGGCGGAGGCATAAATGTATCCCGTGCCATTAAGAAGATGGGCGGCGACAGCCTGTGCGTGTATCTGGCCGGGGGCCACTCGGGTGAGCGCATCACAGAGCTACTGGACCAGGAGGGGGTAAAAATGAAGGTAGTCCCTGCCCATGCCCCTACCCGGGAAAACCTCGTGGTGATGGATCACTCGAGGAATGAGCAGTACCGCTTTGGCATGCCCGGTGAGACTGTCACCGATGCTGAACTGCAGGGTATACTGGAGGAAGTGGAAAAATGGGACGGAGACTATATAGTGGCAAGCGGTAGCCTGCCTCCCGGAGCGCCGGATAATTTTTATGGACAGATAGGCAGGATCGCGGAGAAAAAGGGGATTCGCTATGTGGTGGATACCTCTGGCAAGCCCCTTCACGAGGCCGTTAAAGAAAAGGTCTTTCTGCTAAAACCGAATATTAATGAACTGGCTTCCCTGCTGGGCAAAGACCGGATAGAAGCCCGTGAGCAGGAAGAGTACGCGCAAAAAGCAATCGCACAGGGTACCTGCGAGATGATGGTAGTGTCCCTGGGGCCTAAAGGAGCGATGCTCGCTACCAAAGAAGGAATAAGCTATGTGATGTCGCCTACAGTGGATACGGTAAGCGCCGTAGGAGCCGGCGACAGTATGGTGGGGGGCATGATGCTGGCGCTGAACAGAGGTTGGGATAAGGTGGCAGCCGTACAGTACGGCGTGGCTGCAGGTACGGCTGCCACCATGACACCAGGCTCGGAGCTATGCAACGGGCCGGATGTGGAAAGGCTTTACGAGTGGATCAGTAAGACTCCCTGAGGTGACTTACTTCTCTGACTTACTCTCGTCCGCAGAAGCTTCTGCAGTTTCTTCCTCTTTTTGTTCTAATATCTCAGGCGCCTCTCTTTGCAGGATATTGTACCAGCTTATCAGCTTCTTAATGTCACTTACATACACGCGCTCCTCGTCATAGTCTGGCAGTATGTGCTTCATAAAGGCCTTTAGTTCTTCGGAGGGAGAGTTACCATTTACCCCAAGGTCATCACCAAACTCTTCGTTCATCGTAACGAAAATATCCTGCAGAGGCTTTGAACCTTCAGCATCTGTGGTGTAGATAGATATCTCCTGGAGGATAGAGATGCGCTGATTGGCGTTTACAGCCAGGCGCTTCTTTTTATCGTCAAGTGTCTCTACAATTACACCTGAACGGGTAGGTTTTACGATATGATATAATCCGCCTTTGCCGGATATAGTTGCTATTTCGTTGAGTTCCATATTTGATACTGTATTTTCTTCTACCTGTTTAAAACAAAAACGATTCCAAAATCAGGCCTGCTCTCTCCAGGCCACGTTACACTCCTCAATAAATTCGAGGAGCTCATCCCTGCCCTCTCCCTTTTCGGCACTGGTAATAAATGTCGGGGGAAACTCCTCCCAGGTCTTCAACATGGTTTTTTTCCATGCCGCTTTTACAGACTGGGTTTTGTTGGGGGATTGTTTATCTGCTTTGGTAAATACCAGCGCGATTGGCAGCCCGCTCTCCCCGCAGAAAGTGATAAACTCCTTATCCGCGCCCTGGGGTTCATGTCGTGAGTCCAGTAGTATGAAAAGACAAACCAGGTTTTCCCTTTCCGTGAGGTACTTTTTGGTCATCTTATCAAACTGGTCCCGCTGGGTCTTACTCACCTTGGCATAACCGTAACCGGGCAAGTCAGCAAGGTACCAGTCTTCGTTAATCATAAAGTGATTAATCTCTCGCGTCTTTCCCGGCTGTCCGGAAATCTTTGCCAGCTTTTTACGATCGGTCAGCATATTGACCAGGCTGGACTTACCTACGTTTGACCGTCCGATGAAGGCATACTCCGGCCTGTCTGCCACGGGGCATTTGGCCGGGTCGGTATTGCTCATCAGAAATCGGGCTTGTTTGATCTTCATGGATGAAGGCCTTTTGTTAAAGGTCAGCAAAATTAACAGATAGCGCATCAATATGTAAGCCCCGGGCCGAATTGATTTGCATAAAAAATTTTAACAGGTAGACGCCGAATCTTACATTACTCTTAGAGAGTGGTATAGCAAGGACATCACCGCCATTTCTCGACACTTCTCCTGACCCCGGGTAGGTGGGTAAGCTGTTTTTTTGAAAAAAATCTTCAAAAGGTGGTTTCAGGCAAGTTTGATGTCAGAAATATGCATTAGTTAAACTTTTTTCTCTTTTAAATTAAATCTTTATTGCTTTAACTTATTTATCAGACAGCGAGTAACTTAAACTTAATAACAGGATGTTGAAAAGGTACTTGATCCTTTCCGCACTATTGGTCTGTTTTCTGACAGCCCACACAGACCTTTACGGACAGGAGAATAACAAGCAAATTGCCGCCGACCTTGTGGAAATTGCCGAGGGAGTACTTAATGAAACCAAGGCGATCGTACAGGCCTGCGATATGTTTATCCAGGCGGCAGAGACCGACCCTAACAACATCAAGGCTAACTTTATGGCCGGGCAGCTTTGTCTGGAAACCACAAAGAAGCCTCTGGCATCAAAGTATTTTAAGCGCGTAGCGTCCCTGGACGCTGAATATCGCTTTGACATCAACTACCTCATAGCCAGAGGCTACCAGTATGATCAGGATTATGATAATGCCCTCAAGTACTATAACCTGTACCGTACCAAGGCTATAGAAGAAAAGAACTACCGTGGGCTGGACCGTAAGATGCTTAGTGACGTAGAGCGCCGGATTTTCGAGTGTGAAAATGCTAAGAACTACCGTGCCAATCCGGCTAATTATAAGATCGTGAACGTGGGGGGAGCTATCAATAGTGAGTGGGATGACTATGCTCCTGTACTGAATGAGGATGAAACGCTGATGATCTTCACCTCCCGCCGCCAGGAGGGCAACCTGAACCCTGACGTGTTTGAGGATAACTTTTACTATGAGGACATCTTTTACTCAGTGAAAGAAAATGGCAAATGGTCGCCTGCCCAAAACATCGGAGAGAATGTAAATACGCTGTACTTTGATAGTAATATTGCCCTGAGCGCCGACGGTAAATTCCTGTACCTGTTTAATGATGAGAACGGCGGAGACATCTACGTGTCTGAAAACCTGGGTAATAATGAATGGTCCTCACCCGAGCCTATGGATGGGGCCATCAACTCAAGCTTTGCCGAAAATTCCATATCGACATTGGATGGTAATACCATCTTCTTCAGCAGCAACCGCCCAGGCGGACGGGGTGAGCTCGATCTTTACGTAGCCACCCGGGATAATCGCGGCAATCTGACCAAGGTCAAAAACCTGGGGCCAACCATTAATACGGAATACGATGAGGAGAGCCCCTTTATTGATTACGATGGCAAAACTCTATACTTCAGTACCCGTGGGCGCGAAGGCATGGGGGGCTTTGATATTTTCAAAACAGAATACGACAGTACCACACAGGAATGGAGCGAACCGGTAAACCTGGGCTACCCGATTAACACCCCTGATAACGATGTTTTCTTCGTAAGTACAAAAGACGGCAAACGTGGCTACTATGCCTCGGTACGCGAAGACGGTATGGGCTTTACCGACATCTACATGGTAACTGTACCGGATAACTCAGAAGGTTCAGAAACCCTGGCCAAGGAGGCTGAAGACCTGGAAAAGCCTGATAATAAAAATGTCGAAGCCAACATACAGGCAAAAGAGGAGCCGGAAACTGAAGAGACCGAGGAGCCTGCAGAAATGCAGCCCGTAATAGTCATGCTCAAAGTAAGAGATGCTGATACCCGCATGCCCCTGGAAAGCCGTGTAAGGCTACGTACGGTAGAAGGCAACCTGGAAGCAGGCTACGAGCGCGTAGAAGACGGCCTTTACCGGTTTGAAGTGACCACGCCCGAGCCCACAGAGTATATGCTTACTGTGGAAAGCGACGGGTACCTCTTCAAAAACCTGAAAGCCAAGCTACCAGGTACCTCGCCCGAAGGCACAGAAATAAATCGTAGCATAGAACTGACCAAGCTCCGCACCGGTGTAAGCTCCGTGCTCAGAAACATTTACTTTGACTTTAACAAGGCCACCTTTACGAAAGACAGCTACTTCGAACTGAATAAGCTGGAAAGGCTGCTGCAGGAAAACGCAAACATCAGCGTGGAAATAGCCGGCCATACTGATAACATAGGCGCCAAAGCCTATAATAAGGATCTCTCGCAGGCTCGTGCTAATGCTGTGGTAAGCTACCTGGCCAATAAAGGCATAGACCGCCGCCGCCTGCAGGCCGTAGGGTATGGCGAAGAAAAGCCGCTTGCCTCTAATGATAATGAGAAGGACGGTCGCGAACTGAACCGCCGAGTAGAGTTCAGAGTAGTCGGAGAATAAGCCCTGGAGCTACCTTATGAGGTAAGTAAACCAAATACGCTTAAAAATTGTATTGATGAGGTCGGGAGCTATCCCGACCTCTTTTATTATAAGCAGGCCTGTAGGCCGCTATGCCCTTCGCATCAGACATCATCCGGACCAGAGGCCGGAGCTTTCAGGTTTTTCTAGTATTATTGTATCGCCGTTTGCAAACGGAAGGCGGGACGGAATCCCGGCCAACCTCCGAGGCAACTAACATGAAACAGACTTATGGCAGTAGTACCTTATAAGGATAAGCAGGAAGGAAAGAAAGAGCAGGTGGCAACGATGTTTAACAACATCAGCCGCAAGTATGATTTTCTCAACCACTTCCTTAGCGCAGGCATCGACATCGTATGGCGAAAAAAGGCCATCCGTATGCTTAAACCCGAAAAGCCGAAGTTTATTCTGGACATAGCCACAGGTACCGGCGACTTTGCTATCGAATCACTTGCGCTAAACCCGGATAAAGTCATCGGTGTGGACATCTCCGAAGGCATGCTGGAGGTAGGCCGTGAGAAGATGAAGAAAAAAGGCCTGCAGGATAAGATCGAACTTCAGCTGGGAGATAGTGAAAGGCTGCTCTTTCCTGATAATAATTTTGATGCGGTCATCGTTTCCTTTGGAGTACGTAACTTTGAAAACCTGGAAAAAGGCCTGGCTGACATGTACCGTGTACTGAAACCCGGTGGGACAGTAGTCGTGGTGGAGTTTAGCCGCCCCAGGAAGTTTCCATTCAAACAGGCATACAATTTTTATTTTAAGAACATTCTTCCCCTTATCGGTCGCATGGTGTCAAAAGACAACTCGGCCTATACCTACCTGCCCGAGTCAGTACAGGCATTTCCTGACGGCCAGGCATTTTTAGATATTATGGGGAAAACAGGATTTGAAAAAACCACATGGACACCACTTACTTTCGGCATAAGCTCGATCTACACGGGAAAAAAATAGTGCTGGCAGCCCTATTGGCTACCCTGCTTATCCCCTTTGAATCCAATGCCCAAATCACCCGCGAAAAGTACAATCCTAATTACGACGAGCGGCCCATCCGCTACGGCTTTTTATTAGGGGTACAACGTGCTTCTCTGCAACCCCGGTACGATGAAAACTTCGTAACAGAGGATTTCGACACCACCTATGCCATACAGGCCCCCTGGTCTACAGGCCTCGTTATTGGATTTATAGGTCAGCTCAGGCTCAATCAGTACCTGGACCTGCGCCTTACGCCTATGGTTACGATAGCAGAATACGACCTGGAGTACACGTATGCCAAGAAAAAAGATGAGATAGCTACGGCCGAGACCGTATTTGTAAATCTGCCCCTGATGCTGAAATACAAAAGCTATCGCCGGGGCAACTACCGCATGTATATTACAGGAGGGGCCAATCCTTCATTTGAAGTAAGCGGAAGAAAAGAAGATGAAGGCGACGTGCAGCGCTTACCTATCCAGGACATGAACTTTGCCCTGGAATTAGGGCTGGGCCTTGATATTTACTATCCTTTATTTAAATTCTCTCCTGAGATCCGGTTTTCCAGGGGTATTGTGAACATGAAGAAGGACAGCAGGGAAAACCTTACGGAGGGACTGGATCGTATAACGACTAATACCGTAAGCTTACTTTTTCATTTCCAATGACCAAAATCGCTTTTATCACCGGTGCCACCTCTGGTATCGGTCTTGCCACAGCCAGGGACCTGGCTAAAAATAATTATAACCTCATCGTATGCGGTCGCCGTAGCGAGCGCCTGAACGCACTGAAAGATGAGCTTAAAGGGCAGGCAGAGGTATACCCCCTCACCTTTGATGTCCGTGACAGAGAAGCGGTGGAAGAAGCCATCGCGGGACTACCTGCCAAGTGGCAGGAGATAGATGTGCTGGTAAACAACGCAGGTAATGCCCATGGCCTCGATCCTATACAGGAGGGTAGCATTGATGACTGGGAGGCCATGATCGACATTAACGTAAAAGGCCTGCTCTACGTAAGCCGTGCCATAATTCCCGGTATGGTAGAGCGCCGGAAGGGTCATATTGTCAACATCGGCTCACTGGCAGGCAAAGAGGTATACCCCCGGGGTAATGTGTATAGCGCTACCAAGCACGCTGTAGATGCACTAAATAAAGGCATGCGAATAGACCTGAATGGCCATGGTATAAAAGTCACCGCCATAAACCCCGGGCTGGTAGAAACGGAATTCAGCGAAGTACGCTTTAAAGGTGACAAAGACCGTGCAGGCCAGGTGTACCAGGGCTACAAAGCTCTGGAGGCAGAAGATATAGCCGAAATTATCACCTTTACTGTCACACGGCCTCCTCATGTAGTGATGAGCGACGTACTGATACTGCCTTTAGCCCAGGCCTCTTCCACGCTGGTCAATAAGGAGTAGCCAGCTCCTTTAGCACTCCCTGGTTAAGGGTGTGAGGGCCATCGAACGATCTTATCTGATACCTGAGACCTGTTTCTTCAAGCAGGTCTTTTATTTGCCCTACCCTTTTTTCATCAATGTAGTCATCTTTCGTACCGTATACGAACCAGACCTCCTTACCCTCTAGTCGTTTACGTCCCAGCTCCAGGGGTACATCCGGCGGAAATACGCCTGCCCATATCACCAGCCGGTCAAAATGAATGCGCTCATCCATAGCAAAACGCGAAATGGTGGAGGCACCCTGTGAAAAACCGAACAGGGTGACCGGTACGGGCTGTAGAGGAGCTATCTCCATATCATAAACCGTATTGAGCATACCAAGATAGTTATCTATATCATTCAGGCGGTCTTCCTTTGTCATCCAGCTAGCCCCTACCCTGCCCTCAGTACCATTGAGATAAAAACGGTGCATACCCTCCGGGGCCACCACCTTTACTCCCTGTGAAGCAAGCGGATCAAAGTGCCTGATAAAGTATTTGGCCAGTTGGCCATACCCGTGGCAGGCCATCCATACCTGCCTGGGCTGTTTTATGTGGTCGTTAGTAAAATATCTCGATTGTATAGTAACGGATGTGGAATGTTCCTTCACGAAAAAGAATTTGTTATTGAAAATCAGAACTATCTGCCAGGTAAATTGTAGCTATACCAGCTTCTGCAGAATTTTTTGTAAATTTAGTTACCTGACTAAACTTTACTATTATGAAAAAGAAATTAGAATTAATCGACCTATCTGTAAAAAGTTTCATCACGAAACGCGCCGAATCAAAGATCCTTGGCGGGGACAAGCCAACAGCTAATAACTGTGCCAGTAACCCGTGCGAAAACAGCCTTTCATGCTATACCTGGGGCTGTGGTGGCTGTAGTGACATTAATACCCCCTGTATAGGATAATGACTTTGGGGTGGCCACTTGGCTGCTCCTTTTTATTTAATATCATTTAAAATTTCGACTATTATGAAAAAGAAACTAACACTGAACTCTCTCGAAGTAAAAAGCTTCGTAACTAACCAAGAAAAGGCAGGCATCCAGGGTGGTGAAAGATATACAGCCGTTTGTGCTGAGCCTACTGCTCCTGCCAGCTGCCAGGATTGCGGACCTACTGTGACCTGCCCTACCTTTGGGTATGGAGACTGTACCAACTTCTACGAACCTTGTATAGGATAATTTCACATGAGCGGCCCCGGGGCCGCTCTTTTTATTTAGTGTCACATAAACTCAATTTGTCATGAAAAAGAAACTTGAATTAAAGAATCTGGAAGTCAAAAGCTTTATCACAAAAAAGGAAAACAGAATTAAAGGTGGAACAAGGTTAGATACCTATAACTGTGCTTCAAATCCTTGCGAGAATACGAACACCTGCGAGACATTCGGGTGCGGATTTTGCACCAATGTAGGTGAGCTTTGCATAGGATAATCCACCTATAAAACGTATGGCAGGTGCCAAAGTAGCCTGCCATTTTTATTCCCATAAAACCAAATGGCTATGAATAAGAAACTGAAATTGAATGAGCTGGCTGTAAACAGCTTTATAACAAGAACTTGAGCTTTCGCTATCAGGGGTGGTGATGAACAAAGTATCTTAGTCCAATGTCCATTCGGGCCTCCGGATGATACTTTGGATTACGATTGCGTTTCGGATAATCAGCATACGGACTGCTGTTAGGAGTATTTCTATCTGTCTAGAAAATAAAAGAGGCAGGCTGCTAGTGCAACCTGCCTCTTTTATGATCTGTTCTTTTCAGATAATTAGCTTTCGAATAATTCCGCCAGCTTGTTCTCCAAAGATTTACCACGAAGGTCTTTCGCTATGATTTTCCCCTCAGGGTCTACCAATACCGTGGCGGGAATAGCCTGGATGTTATAATCCTGCGCCGCCTGGTTATCGAAGTACTGCAAGTCAGACACATGCTTCCATGGCAGACCATCCTGCTCAATAGCTTCTACCCACTTGGCATGATCCCGGTCAAGAGACACCCCCAGAATTTCAAAGTTCTCATCTTCATACTCACTGTAAAGCTTTACCACGTTAGGATTCTCCATACGGCAAGGCTTACACCAGGCAGCCCAGAAGTCGATAAGTACATACTTACCGCGCAGTTCTGAAAGTTTAAGTGTGCCTCCGTCAGGAGTGGCCATTTCGATCTCCGGGGCCATGCTGCCCACGGCTGTTTTTCTTGCCTGGGCCACCTGATCAGCCGTCTGCTTCACGACCATTTCGTTAGGGTACTTCTCAGAAAGGTCAGCCAGTATCTGGTCAATAAGCTCACGGTCAGAATCGTAGCTAAGGAAGGCAAGTCCCTGCATGGCGGCAAGGCTACCTGTATTTCCTTCCAGCTTATCATGCACGATCGCCCGTACGCTGTCCTGTATCATCTGAGCCTCAGCCATATTGGCCTCCAGTGTAGCCGTATCACGCTCTTGTGAAGCAATGCGGTTGCGCTGAATAAGTCCGCCCATGCGCTGCTGCACATCCTGTCCTAACTTCTGAAAATCCAGAAGCAACTGCATATCTTCCGAACCGGAAGCTTCCACTGCTCCGCGCGGATGATTACCATCCACAACAAGGTTTACATCCTCATCATCGAGAATGACAGCAGCCTGCTGGCGATTATAAAAGTTGACCCGGTAATAGCCTGGCTCGGGGTCGAACGAAACAGAAAAGGTACTGTCCTCGGCAAGCTGAAGGGTATCTATAACAGAACCGGAACGGCTGTCCATGCGCATAAGCAGAATATCCCCCTCCGACTGTGGGTATCTCACCTTACCGGAAAGGGTAATCTCGCCATCATTACCTTCAGATGCAGAATTGCTGTCGCCGCACGAAGTCAGCGCTGCTAATCCCACACATGCCAGTAGAAAATATCTTTTAGCGTATAACATTATCAATTAACCTAATTCTTGACGTAATAATTCGTTTGTCTTTTTCGGATCGGCTTTACCGCCGCTCTTTTTCATCACTTCACCCATAAACATCCCTATGAGGCCTTTTTTACCCTTTTGGTATGCCTTTACTTTATCCGGATTAGCCTCCAGCACTTCACGAATGATAGGCAACAGCGCATCATCATTGCTTTCCTGCACCAGATTCAATTCCTCAGCCACCTGCTCCGGGGTCTTCTCCGGGTTATCAACCAAAGCGGGGAAGATGCTCTGCTGGGCCGCCGTCACACTCACCTTGTTTTCATCCACCATATTGATAAGTGTCGCTACCTGCGCAGGCTTTACAGCCAGTTCACTGGCATGTATGCCATGATCATTCAGGTGGCTTTTCACCGGCCCCATCATCCAGTTAGAAGCAGACTTATAGTTTGTCGTGTCTCGGCAGATAGCCTCAAAATACCTGGCAAACTCTTTATTGTCCGTAATAACTGAAGCATCATAGTCAGGCAAGCCATACTCCCGGGTGAAACGCTCATAAAGCTCCCAGGGCAGGCTGGGCATCGTACGGCGCACCTCCTCTATCCATTCGTCGGTTACAATTAGGGGACTGATATCAGGCTCGGGAAAGTACCGGTAGTCATTAAGCTCCTCCTTGGTACGCATACCGGCTGTAGTACCTGTGACGCTATCGAAAGTGCGGGTTTCGGAGGGAATACTATTTCCCTTCTCAGTCTCCGCTATCTGCCGCTCTATTTCATGGTCTATAGCGCGCGCCACATTCCGGATAGAGTTCATATTCTTCACTTCCACCTTCTTTCCCAGGCTGGTCTCGCCTACCGGCCTTATTGAAATATTGGCGTCGCAGCGAAGAGACCCTTCCTCCATATTGCCATCACATATGTCAAGGTACCGCACCAGGCGTCTTACCTCCGTAAGGAAAGCATAGGCTTCTTCCGAAGAATGTATATCAGGCTCGGTTACTATCTCTATCAGAGGCACCCCGGCCCGGTTATAATCCACCAGCGTATCCTCCTCACCCTGTACATGAATGGACTTTCCAGCGTCCTCTTCCAGATGAATACGGTTCAGCTGGATAGCCCTGGACTGTCCGCCAGCCAACGTGATATTTACCTGCCCTCCTATACATATAGGGGTTTTATCCTGGGTGAGCTGATACCCTTTGGGCAGGTCAGGGTAAAAGTAATTTTTACGGTCGAATATATTCTCCCTGCTGATCTCGCATGCACAAGCCAACCCCATACGCATGGCATAATCCATTGCCTTACGATTAGGTTTGGGGAGTGTGCCAGGATGGCCCAGGGTGATCACACTAACATGCCGGTTAGGCCGCCCGCCATACTCAGCAGAGTCAGAAGCAAACATCTTACTTTTTGTAAGCATCTGGGCATGTACTTCCAGCCCTATAACCGCTTCATACTTATTTCTTACTGACTCTTCCAGCATGGTATTATCGTTTTAGTGAAAGTAACGGTATCGGAAGAATCTTATTCCCCCAGCTTATCCTTTATCATTTTTTCAGCCACACGCACTACCTCAGACAGACCGGCCACATCCTTACCGCCGGCAGTAGCAAAGAAGGGTTGTCCCCCGCCTCCACCTTTAATTTCTTTGGCCAGTTCGCGCACCATCTGTCCGGCATTAAGACCTTTCTCTTTTACCAGTTCCTCATTGATCACCACAGCGATCTGGGGCTTACCTGCAATATCTGCCGCCAGTACAGCGACCAGGTTTTCTACCTCGTTTTTGAGCTCAAAGCCTATCTTCTTTAGCGCGTCTGCATTGGGCAAAGTCACCTGGGTGATAATGACATTAGCACCGCCAATAGCCTGTTGTTTGTCCATTAACTGCTGTTTCACAGCACCTGCCTGGCGGGCATGAAGCTGGTCTATCTCTTTACCAAGCTTATTGCGGTCATCTACTAACTGCTCTACAGCTTTAACCACATCTTTCGGGTTCTTGAGCAAGTCTTTCAGAGCAGCAAGGACGTCTTCCTGCTTACGCACGTAATCCTCAGCGGTATCACCGGTAATTGCCTCTATCCTTCTGACGCCGGCCGCTACAGAGGTTTCCGTTATTATCTTAAAAAGGCCGATGGTCCCCGTTGCAGGCACGTGAGTACCACCACAAAGCTCTACAGAGTACTGAGGATCAAAGGTGATCACGCGTACGAAGTCACCATACTTTTCGCCAAAGAGGGCCATTGCGCCCATTTCTTTAGCCTCAGCGATAGCGACATTACGCTTCTCTGCAAGCGGTATGTTTTCCCTGATTTTCCGGTTCACGATCCTTTCCACTTCTTCCAGTTGCTCATCGCTAACCTTTTCGAAGTGACTGAAATCAAAGCGGAGTATCTTTTCATTCACCAACGAGCCGCGCTGCTGTACATGATCCCCCAGCACCTGCCGCAGAGCAGAGTGCAATAGGTGGGTAGCGCTATGATTATAAGCTGTCAGTCTTCGCTTCTCAGCATTTACGACAGACTTTAGCTCCTGCTCAGGGTCTGCAGGCAGCTTTTCAGTATAATGGACGATCAGGTCATTTTCTTTCTTTGTGTCGATCACCCGAATCTTTTCACTTCCCGTATCCAAATAGCCCGTATCACCGGCTTGTCCCCCGCTTTCTGCATAGAATGGGGTCTGATCAAGCACAATGTGAAACAAAGTCTTCTTCTTATCTGCTACTTCACGATACTTGATGATCCGGCTATTGCTTTCCAGGTTATCGTATCCGACGAATACGTTTTCCTCATCACCCAATAGCACTGTCCAGTCACCTTTCTCCACAGCAGCAGCGCTCTTAGACCGCTCCTTCTGCTGCTTCATCTCTTGGGCAAAACCAGCTTCATCAACCTTCAGCCCATTCTCACGGGCAATGAGGGCCGTAAGGTCCAGCGGAAAGCCGTAGGTATCATTTAGTTCAAAAGCGAGAGCGCCACTGATGACTGTTTCTCCTTTAGTATTAAGCTCTTCACGAATCTGGTCAAGCCTCTTAAGGCCGTTTTCCAGGGTGCGGAGAAAATTAGCCTCCTCCTGTCTGATTACATTCGTTACAAAATCTTTCTGTTCGGCCAGCTCCGGGAATACCTCTGCAAACTGTGTCGCCAGCGGCTCCACTATTTTATGGAAGAAGGGCTCACTGAATCCCAGGAAGGTATACCCATAACGTACTGCCCTGCGCAGTATTCGGCGGATCACATACCCAGCCCGGTTATTTGAAGGCATTTGCCCGTCTGCTATTGCGAATGAAACAGCCCGTATATGATCCGCCACGACCCGTATGGCAATATCAGTCTCCTCATTCTCACCATAGGTTTTACCTGCCATGCCCGCTATCGTGCTGATAAGGGGTGTGAACACATCGGTTTCATAGTTGCTTTCCTTACCCTGTATAGCCATGCACAGGCGCTCAAAGCCCATACCGGTGTCCACATGCTTTTCGGGGAGAGACTCCAGAGAGCCATTGGCCAGGCGATTATACTGAATGAATACCAGGTTCCACACCTCTACCACCAGCGGATGATCCTGGTTTACCAGCGTATCACCGGGAGTCATTTTGCGGTCAGCATCCGGACGCAGGTCTATATGAATCTCTGAGCAGGGTCCGCAGGGTCCGGTATCCCCCATTTCCCAGAAATTGTCCTTTTTATTACCGTTAAGAATTCTTTCCGGTTGAATATGCTTTTGCCAGAAACCTCTTGCCTCGCTGTCTTCCGCAAGTGATTCGGAGGCATCCCCTTCAAAAACAGTCACATACAGGCGATCTTTGGAAAGGCCATAAACCTCCGTGAGAAGCTCCCACGCCCATTCGATGGCCTCCTTTTTAAAGTAGTCGCCAAATGACCAGTTACCCAGCATCTCAAACATGGTGTGGTGGTAGGTATCCATTCCCACCTCCTCCAGGTCATTATGCTTTCCGGAAACCCTTAAGCACTTTTGCGTATCAGCCACACGCTTTGCAGTAGCCACTTTATTGCCCAGGAAGTAGTCTTTGAACTGATTCATCCCGGCATTTGTAAACATCAGGGTAGGATCGTCCTTTAAGACCAGGGGAGCGGAAGGGACAACCTGATGAGATTTTGATTCAAAAAAGTCCAGAAACTTCTGGCGAATGGTAGCGGCTTCCATCATGCGACCGAATAATTTATTTCCTGTTTTTCAATCCCTTACGTAGCGCTTGTACGGAACTAAAACCGAATGTGAATTTTTTTCGGTATTTTTGTGTGGCTCGTAAGGAAAAATCGACCACAAAATTAACAGATTTTAGGATTACCCTAAGGTATGGCTCGAATAAAATACTACTACGATACGGAAACCTGCCGCTATGAGCGGGTAAAGGTTTCTAAGTGGGATACTTTACTCAATGGCCTTGGCTTTTTGTGCCTGGCACTTATCCTTGCTGTAGGTCTGGTATGGCTGTATTCCCTCAACTTCGAAATGCCAAAAGAGGCCCAGCTTCGTGAGGAAAACGAAGAGTTGAAACTCTACTATGAATTGGTAGACGAGGAGATGGGAAAAATGCGTAGGATGATGGCTGCTCTGCAGGACCGGGATGATAATGTTTATCGCGTGATCTTTGAGGCCGACCCTATCCCCGATGCAGTAAGACAGGCCGGAACAGGTGGAGCCCAGCGATATAAGGAACTGATGGAGCAGGACCTGAGCCAAGGCGAACTGATGATGAAGACCTTCAAGAAGATTGATAAGCTGAAAAAGCAAATGCTGATTCAGACCAACTCTTACGATGAAATCAATCGTATGGCTGAGGATAAAAATATTATGCTGGCCTCTATTCCTGCTATTCAGCCCGTATCTAATAAAGAACTGAAACGCCTCGCCTCAGGGTATGGCATGCGCATCCATCCCATTTACAAAACCCGTCGTATGCACGAGGGCATAGACTTTTCTGCACCGCGGGGCACTCCGATTTACGCAACCGGTAATGGAAAGGTAACAGTAGTACGCAGCAATTTTAGTGGATATGGTAAAGAGGTCGTAATAGATCACGGATACGGCTATAAGACCCGTTATGCACATATGGAGTCATTCAATGTGCGCCAGGGACAGGAAGTAAAGCGAGGTGAATGTATCGGTTATGTGGGAAATACCGGTAGCTCTACTGCTCCCCACTGTCACTACGAGGTCATAAAAGATAATGAGCATGTAAATCCGGTTCATTACTTCTTTAAGGAGCTGAATAGTAATGAATATGATAAGATACTTGAACTCGCTTCCGTAGAAAACCAGTCTCTGTCATAATTTATTTACCTTAAAGGCTACAGATATTAGAAAGGAGGGCAACACCCTCCTTTTTCTTTTTTAGAATATATCAAATCGAAGCATACACCGTCAAGACCTTGGAAAGGTTCAATATTCTATTTTCTTAGAAAGAGAATCAAACCTTTACCATTATGAAAAAGAAACTTCAGCTTAAGGAGCTACAACTGCAGAGCTTCATCATTTCATCTGACAAGAAAATTACGGGTGGAGGGCCTGCCCCTTACACATACCGCAAAAACTGCGATCCTGAAACTCTTATTCCCCTATGTGTAGATATATGATGCAGGTACGATCCCTTAAAAATTCAAAGAGGCTGTCTCAAAAGGCAGCCTCTTTCTTTTTGTTCAAAATATAATTTTTCATCTTTCGTAACTACCGCGAGGTTGCACCTCGTGGTTGCCATCTTTGCGAAGTTGTACTTCGCCATGCAGAATGCAAATAGTAAATAACCAAATATTGTTTGACATGAAATAAGGCCTCTCTACTTTTGAGACAGCCTCTTTTTTTATTGATTCTTACAAAACGAGCCTATAGATACAGGCTGCATTATATTCAGACCGACCCAATCATTTTTCAAAAACCGGGACCACCCCCCCTATCACAGGTGTCATACTCAGTGTATGCACATTCCGGACAAGTCTCGCCTGTGCCGCAAAACGCAGTACAACCCAGAGGATCATTCAATGAAACAGCCGTCCCTCCTTTTATCCGGTTAGGCTTCGCCCCCGTTCGGAAACTCATAACTTCAAGGCTCTGCAGAGAAATCTTCGTTTTCTTCTTCATAGTTTTTTTTACAAAATAGCCACTCCCTCTTCCGAAGTCAATCCCCCCGGTTTGGTGAACTTTTACTCCACCTTGAGCCACTCTATGAAGAAGGTAGTTCCCTCCCCTTCCGTAGTCTCAAACCATATACTGCCTCCGGCATGCTCTACACCACGCCGGGCAATGGCCAGTCCGATCCCCGAACCTTCTGCTTTGGTGGTGAAATTGGGCAAAAAGACCTTTTTGCTGATATGGTCAGGAATACCGGAGCCATTATCTGACACCTCCACCCTCACTTTATGATTATGGGTGGTAAAAAGCTTAACAGATACCCTGGCAGACCTCTCCTTAGGTACACTTTGAATGCCGTTGATAATGAGGTTATTGAATATTCGTCCGGTAAGCTGTTCATCACCCAGTACCATATGAGTACCTTCTTCAATATCCGCTACGATCTCAGCTTCATGATTTTGAAATAGTCGCACGGCTCTGGCCAGTGCTTCTGACACATCAAAGAGTTCGCTCTCTGGTACAGGCATTTTGGCAAATGAGCTAAAGGTAGTAGCGATATTGCTTAGCGTTTCCACCTGCTCCAGCAGAGAATGTATCTGCTTCCGTGTCTTGTCTGCCACCTCAGGAGAAGCCGACTGAACGACGCGCTGCATATGCTGAAGCGTAAGCTTCATCGGAGTCAAAGGGTTTTTAATTTCATGTGCAACCTGCTTGGCCATCTCACGCCATGCACTTTCCTTTTCACTCCTAGCCAGCGCTTTGCGGCTCTCTTCCAGGTTTTTCAGCATTCGGTTATACTCGCCCACCATAAGGCCTATCTCATCTTCTGCACGCCATTTCAATGGCTCATTTTGCCCGGTTAAGCTGGTACGTCGTATCTTCTGAGTAATCAGCCGGAGAGGAAAGGTGAGCACCCTGCTGGCAAAGTATGACAGGAATAGCAGGATGATAAATAAGAAAGCAAATACATTGATCACCTGGGTCAGAATAAGCGTAAGCTGCCTGTCCAGTTCTGCCTGGCTTTCAAAAAAAGGAATACCCAGAATCCCCAGGGCCTTCCCGCTTTCTGCAGATAATACTTTCCGGTAGGTACTTCGGTATTGTAGTAATCCGATACTCTCGGACATAACCTGGCTGGCAAACTTATCGTCCCTGAATTGCTTCAGAACCTGCGGATTTATGTAGCGACTCACAAGGCCATTATCATACACCATAGGAAGGCTTGTGGCTATAAGCCTCCCTTGGGTATTATACAGGTTTAAATCGCTTTCCGTAAACTCTGCAAACTGAGCCAGGTAATTATTCAGCTCTTCCCTGTCTACACGGTTACCTGCATAGCGTGAGAGAATGCCCGACAGGTTTCTGCTCAAGTTTTCAGTGCGATCTACATAGCTTCGCGTAATATTGTCACGGTAAGACTTGCTCACCAGAATTGTTGTACTTATGCTTATGGCTAGTAAAGGAAGGAAAAAAGCCAGGTTAAGGTAAAGCTGGATCTTTGCAGCAAAATTCAGCTGTATTTTTTTGAAGGTAAGCACTATTGATAGTGCCAGCAGAGAGAGCAGCAAAAGGAACAAGCCTACCAGGAAAAGGAAGCTAAAGTTACTGATAAGTATACGATTGCTATGAGCCGGCACACTTACGATAATGTCCGTTTCATCTTCATCCGAAACAGCATGATGCAGAAATCCGGAGGCTACTTTCCCCTCGTCATATAACCGGGTTTGTTCCATTAGCTCCTTAGGAAAATCTACCTGGTAATTAAAATTACCATAACTATAAGCCAGTTCCCCCTCTGAATACACAGCATAACTAAAATCCCGGCCCAGCCCTGATTGAACAAACCGGTTGTCAACCAATAACTCCGGGTAAATGCTATTCGGGATAAACTTTTTAAGCCGCATATCTATCACTATGTGGCCCACTGTACTCCCGTACAAGCTTACGTCTATAAAACTAAGATAGCGCCTTGGCTGGTCGGTCTGGATATCATTTACAAAATAGATTCCCGTATACTCCGTCTCAAACCGTTCCTTCGCATAAGTCTCCCTTAGCTGCCGGTAGTTACTCGGACTATTATTCATGGGTTCACCAGCTGCATTAAATAGACTTATTTGTATATCGTACTTGTCGAAGTAGTTATTAAGATGTACCCTTCGGATTTTTTGTTCTATGATCTCCTTTGAAGCAAATGCACTGAATAATCTGTTTTTGATGAATGCGTCCGAGGATATATTGCTCGTGGCCTCGTCCAACAGATATTCTCCAAACAGGTCGTTTTCTATAAGCAACTCATTGCCAAACCTATCCATAGCCCGAAGTTCACTGGTGCGTCCGTATTTATAAATAGATAACGCTCCTGTAAACGCCATGGCCATCACGCCGAGAAAGATGTAAAGAAAGGTCGGATACCGCATGGTGGATAGGTTTCTCGGCAGACCAAACAGGAAAAGTATCGCTACATAAATGGTTAAAATGCCCAGCGTTTCCAATGGGAAGTCACCATTAAGACTGACTAAAATAGCAAACACGAGAATCGCCAAAGACAGCGCACCAATGACTCTTAGGGGTACTTGCTTCAACAGCCTTATGCTTAATGAGAAGCAGCTATGGATAATTAGAAAAGCAGTAAGGGCGAGCAGGGCAAATATGAGTATACTAACTACCCTGAATGAGTCAAAAAGAATACTTTCGGTTATATCCAGACTCCACTGGGAATGCAAGATTATAGTCCGCGGCAGCAAGAAAACCAGATGCAGAGATGATAGTGAGGTAAGCAGGAAGCAGATCGACAGAATGAACCTCCGAATAGGGTTACTCATAAGGGCTCTTCGTACCGCTGTAATGCGCCTGAGGGTATAAAACAGGTAAAGTGAAATAATGGAAAGGGCCACCGAATTTAATAGCAGGTCACCCAGGCTTGGATTTAGAAACGAACTTGCATAGTAACGGCTGTTGAATACCTCAAAACCTATGACACTGAACGGTAGCTCGAGAACTATCATTACTACCCTGAGCACCACAATTGCGGTAGTCAGAAATACCCAGGCAGTAAGGTATCTCACATTCTGCTCTAACAGAGCCACACCTCCGGAAAGGCCCCAGATATACAGAGCTACGCCCATAAGAAATAATAGGAACAGAAACCCTTTTAGCTGTTGGTCAAGCATATGGTAACCTGGCAGAAACTGAATGCTGATCAGGTAATTCCCATCCTCATCATTTATAGAATAGTACCCTTGTTCCGGCTCATTTGAAAAAAGTACCCCTCCCTCACCAAAGACATCCTGGTTATAGCTGCTCTTTATGTAATTATTGGTGAGAGGATAATCCCGGTAAAGAGGCAAAAGGCTTATGATCTCATACTGAGCACCTGCCCTATTTATATTTCTGCGGCTGGCTATAAACCAGCTTTTATTGAGGTTGACTGCGCGTAAAGAATAATTGCCCTTTACCTCCCTGTAGACCGGTACTACCTCAGAATCAGACCAGTACAATAAGCGCCCCTCCAAAAACACTACAAAGGGGAATGGGCTATCTTTTGCAAATGTGGAAAAACTTACTGAATCGGTCCTGCTGAAAGTCAGGTCAAGATACTCTGTTAGGCGTTCAAGTTCACCCACCTCTTTTATAAGGTTTTCTGACACTTTACCTGCAAAACGCTTCTCATCTTTATCATCACTTGCATCCCTGCCTGATAACATATATACCAGTGAGAAAACCAGCAGAGAGAAAAATAATAATAAAAAGGATTTCCAGGGTGAGGCCTTCAAATTTTCAATAAGTCAGTTACGATCCTGAAAAGATAACGATACAGCTGGTCAATTACTATACTTCGGATCGTAGCTTACACCTCCAAAAGCATGTAAATAGAGAACCCGGGAGAATCTGAAAATGGGAGGTAACAGTAGAATCACAATAGCAGGTACAGTAAGTACGTAGACTATGAGTTCAGGATCATCAAAGAAGTTGTAAAGGACGAAAGCCGTGGTAAGTAGGATTCCCATAGTAAATGCATAACTCACGTACATAGCACCGAAAAAGAAGCCGGGCTCCCGTTCAAATACCAATCCGCAGTTAGGACATTCCTTGTGCATTTTGTCGAACTTCGTAACATGCAAAAGGCTGTTTTTAAACATATTACCTTCCCGACACCGGGGACACTTACCCCCGGCTATAGCCAGTAGTTTTGATCTTTTTGCCATTCTTTCTGCTCTTACGGTACCACAGATATGCTATCACCATAAATAATAGGTATGGAGCGACAAACATATACAAAATACCTAAATTAAGGTTAGCCGCAATTCCTACGTCGCCATTGCTCACATTATTTTCTACAGTAGCACGACACATGGCGCATTGGGCAAATGTATCGCCTGCAGTAATAAGGATAACTGCAAATAAGAGAAAAAAGAAGGTGTATATTTTCTTACTATACTTCATTTATGGAATGAATTCTTAGTAGGGATAATAGGGGCTGATCATAAAATAGACCAAAACACCGGTTACTGATACGTATAACCATACGGGAAGAGTAACCTTAACAATCTTGCGATGCTTTTCTATCTTACCGCTAAGAGCGTAATAAAAAGCCAAGAGCACGAACGGAACAACTATAGCAGCAAGCAATATGTGGGAAAAAAGAAGCCCAAGGTAAAGCATACGGCCCGAACCTATTTCTGCAAGCTCTGCCTGGCTTAATACGCCGTTACCATCAATGTCCCCAAATTTAACTGACTCAACAGAAGCATGGTATACCACATACGATACAAGAAAGACACACCCCAGGCCAAACGCAGCCAGCATGGCTGTCTTATGATACTGTATCTTCTTTTGCCGGATAAAAACAAACCCGGCTATAAGAGCAATGGCTGTGGCAGAATTGACGGTAGCATTAAGCCTGGGAAGAAAATATATCCAGTCTGCACCAAGATCCAGGCGTACAGGCATAAATAATAATATGGCTACCACCACAGGAATGGCCACAGACAATACCCCAATAATTCTGAGGTTTCGGGTTTCATTTTGAGTAATGTCCATCTCTTAAAATTTGGTCAGAAGTACTTTAGCTTCAGTGACAAGAGTTTCAAGCTTCTCAGGGTCCAACCCATTATAATATCCTCTGATACGCCGCTGGCTGTCCACCAGGACAAACATAGGGCTATGAACGAAGTCTTCAACCACTTCTCCGCCATCCTCTACAGGCAAAAGAAATCCACAACGGGCCAGGTTATAAATATCATTCTGATCGCCGGTGAGAAACTGCCATTTCCCATCAATAGCGCCAAACCTGTCTGCGTAACTTTGCAGTACTTCAGGGGTATCGTATTCCGGATTCACTGAGATACTTATGATCTGTACATTCGCATCATTTTTTAATGATTCCTGTACCCTCACCATAGCATCCGACATTTTAGGGCAAATACTGGGACAAGTAGTAAAGATGAAATCGACAATAGTAAGTGTGCCTTCAAGTTCCTCTTCAGTAACAGGCTCTCCCTTCTCATTAACAAGGCTGAAAGGAGGTATTGTATGTTGAACGCCGGGTTCAAAAGAACAATCATTCAGACTGCTTTCCACACCATTTTCGTATAACACAGGCACATTACCGAACTCATTTTCCCCAAAAGAATGAAGAAAGATAAATACAGAACCGGGAAGGGCCAGTAGAATAATTAGTAAAATGATCTTTTTAGCCGTACTCATTTGAGGGTATTTACTCCCGTTAAAAAACGGAGCTAACTGGTGGGAGGTTCCGTTTAACCACGAAAAAAGCCGGACAAAAGGCCCGGCTTGATATCTTATAAAGGTAGGTTTTACCTAACCTGGAGAATCGCACTTCCTTCGTTTATCAGGGCTATAACTAACCAGACCACGAAGATCATAGGAATAAGTATAGACCAGATAAGCACTTTTACCTCATGCTTAAGGTGCATAAAGTCAGCTACGATGTAAAACGCCTTGATAACGGTAAGACCTAAAAACAAGGCAGTCCTGAAAGTACCGGCATCAATCGTAAATGCAATAATAAATTCTATAATTGTCACTATAGAAAGGACAGCCGCTACTACTAATATCCTTTTTCTCTGTGCCCTTCCATTGTCAGAAGGTATGGCATGTGAATGATGTTCAGACATGATTTGAATACGTTTAGATGAGGTAGAAGAATGTAAATACGAATACCCACACCAGGTCTACAAAGTGCCAGTAAAGACCAACTTTCTCTACCATTTCATAATGGCCTCTTTTTTCATAGGTCCCTACCACTACATTATAAAAGATAATGAAGTTAAGCACGATACCGCTAAGTACGTGCGTACCGTGGAAACCTGTGATAAAGAAGAACAGATCAGCAAACAGAGGAGGGCCGTATTGATTAATCTGAAGGTTAGCTCCGAAAATGGTAGTGCCGTCTGCCAGAGACGCACCTGCATCAGTTCCGTGAATGAAGTGAGACCACTCCCATGCCTGACAACCAAGGAAGGCGATTCCACCAATGATTGTCCAAAGCATCCATTTCTCAACAGCTTTACGATCCATACGGTGGCCTGCTTCCACAGCAAGTACCATAGTCACACTGCTAAGAATAAGGATAAAGGTCATAATACCAACAAATACCAGAGGTAAATCCCACCCGTGGAGGAATGGAACGGCGTTAAACACCTTCTCGGGAATAGGCCAGTAGTCCTGTGAAAATTCAAATGCGCCGTGAATCTCAGGATTGTACGCCGGATGGAAGTAACGGATCATTCCGTAAGCCACCAGTAGTGTAGAGAATGTAAAAGCATCCGAAAGCAGGAAAAACCACATCATGAGTTTTCCGTAGCTGGCTTTTAATGGCGATTGACCGCCATCCCAGATGCTTCGCTTCGGCTTTTCTATTACCGTAGAAGTTGTCGACATGTTAATACAGTTAGCAAGTATTAATTATTGAGCCACAAAAATAAGAACAAAAATATCCAAAGTCCATCCAAAAAATGCCAATATGTAGTCAACATCTCCATGTTGACCATATTTTTTGAGTGAACTTTATACCGGAAAGTTTTCACGAGCACAACAATCATGAAGATGACTCCGCTTATGAGGTGGGCACCGTGAAGACCGGAAAATACATAAACAAATGATTCTGAAGGATTACCGCCTGTGAAATACACATCAATAGATACCAACTCAGACCAGCCCTTAAACTGAATATATAAAAAGGCCAAGCCAAGAATGGTTGTAATAATCATTGCAATTTTGAGCTTATCCAGATTATCACGCACGGCAGAAAGATATGCCCAATGCATGGTTGCGCTGCTCAGAAACAGAACGGCCGTACCTACAAGGAAAATATCTGGCAACTCAAACATGCGCCAGTTACCTTCGGCCTGACGCACGATATATGCACTCGTGAGTGCTACGAACATCATGGTAATAGACACCATGAATAGCCACATAGCAAATTTCTGAGGGTGCATACTTAAAGGCTGAACTGCCTCATCCCTGGTTTGAATACTTTCTATCGCAATATCTTTTCTCATAACTTATCTACAACATAAGCGATCTGAACGACCGGAAGGTAAATAAATGAACCAAACATGATGCGCAGGGCGGCTTGTCTGCTACAGTCTTTCATTAGTGTAAAAGTCTGAGCTAGAAACAATACACCACAGATAGTAACTATGATAGCTGAATGTATCCCCGTAATCCCAAAATAGGCAGGCAATAGCCCTAAGGGAATAAGGAAGAGGGTATAGATCATGATCTGGATAGCTGTATTCAAATCTTTACGCCCCCCTAAAGGCAGCAGCTTAAAGCCTGCCTTTTTATAATCTTCGTCTCCAACCCACGCAATAGCCCAAAAGTGGGGAAACTGCCAAATGAATTGAATGCCAAAAATAATGAGTGCTTCGTGACTTATGGTTCCTGTGGCAGCTACCCACCCAAGAAGGGGCGGCATAGCACCGGGTACTGCACCAATGGCTACAGCTATAGGCCCTACCCTCTTCATAGGAGTATACACAAGGCTATATAGCACCATTGATAGTACGGCCAGGCTAGTAGTAAGTGGATTAGTAAATTGTATCAGTAAAAGGATACCAGCAATACCGGTTGAAGCGGCAAAAATAAAGGCTTCCTGAACCGAAAGTCTACCTTGCGGCAGGGGGCGGTCAGAGGTACGCTTCATCATGGCATCATAATCTTTTTCAAAGACCTGATTTAGTGTGCCTGCTGCTCCGCTAATGAGAAACCCACCAACGAATAGCATAAACATCACCAACCAATCAATGCTACCGTTTACACCAAGTACATATCCGAAAACGGAAGAAAATGCCACGAGAATAGAAAGACGTCCTTTCAGTAGTTCTACGTAGTCGCTGACCCGGTCTCTTACCGAATAGCTGGTTGTTTCCGCTCTGCTTTTAACCTCAATCATATCAGGCAATAACTGCTGTTAGTTTACGCTGGCGTTCTAAAACCAGCCAGATAACAAACTGAACCCCAAATATCAGGGATGCTAGTAACAGGTGAACCGGCTGTGCGAATGCCGGAATGGCAAAGTAAGCCATTATGGCTCCCAAAACCACCTCTATAACAATTAATAAGAGTAATAATTTCACTGACTTAGCTAAAATCGTACCGACCCCCGGATCTTTCATCAGAAGCACGAGCAGCCACACATGAATAGCCGTAATAATCAGAGAATAGGTACGATGGATATAAAATGAAGTACCTAATGCATCAATCCATTGATTCCGGGCCGAGTACCCTAACCTTCTTGCCACCTCATCAATACCTTCTCTCACTTCGGTTCCTAACACAATCTGGCTTATCATGGTGATCATGCACAGGATGATCAGAAAATAAACAGTTTTGAATTTACTGCCTGGAGGCCTTACCTCGATGTTATCCATGTTACTCCTGAACGATACATAAATAAGTAGTGCCACTATCGCAAGTGCGAGTATCATGTGAACAGTGATCATCCATGTAAGGAGATTACTGGAAACAACGATAGAACCAATCCAGCCCTGAAAGCCAACCAGTATCAGAGAGAGAAACGATAGCCAGAATATGACAGGGTCTTTTCGCAGGTAGGAGAAAGAAGCGACAAAGGTAGCAAAGACAAACAAACCGATCAGTGCACCTACCAGCCGGTTGACATACTCGGTCCAGGTTTTAGCGGCATTAAATGGAATGTCCTCAGTGATACCGGGGTCAGAAAGAATCTGTTCTGCTTTTTTTTCGAAGCCGAGGGAGCTCAGATATTGAGAAAAACGCCTGTTTTTCTCAAGCCGTTGCTCGGTGAACTCTCTTTCGTACCCTTCAGGTAACTCTGACTCATTAGTTGGAGGCACCCATTGACCAAAGCATTTTGGCCAGTCAGGACAACCCATTCCGGCCCCTGTGCTTCTTACGATACCTCCTACAAGGATCAGGAAATAAATAGAAAAGACCGTCAAGAGGCTGAGCCTCCTGAAGGTCTTTCCAGTATTATCCGATTGATTATTTATCGCTTGTTTCATCTACGATATCCGCCTCACTATCTTTCTCGCGGTCTATCAGCTCATTTTCATGAGGAAGGTTAGACTCAGGAGTCTGTGAGAAAGGAATGTGCTGAGGGATGAAATCATCCTTTGCACCAGGCTTACTATAGTCGTAGGGCCATCTGTACACAGTAGGGATTTCACCTGGCCAGTTGCCATGACCCGGAGTGATAGGTGTAGTCCACTCTAAAGTGTTTGATCTCCATGGGTTCTTAGGTGCTTTTCTTCCTTTAAATATGCTGTAGAAGAAATTAAAGGCAAATATGATCTGAGAACCAAAAGTTAGTATGGCAGCAATACTTACGAACATGTTCAGGTCTGTAAAGCCTCCGAACGTATCGAAATTCGTAAATGAATAATACCTTCTTGGGAAGCCGGCTATACCGATGTAGTGCATAGGCCAGAAGACAGCGTAAACCCCGACAAATGTACACCAGAAGTGAATGTAACCAAGACGATTATCCATCATGCGGCCAAACATTTTAGGGAACCAATGGTAGACACCAGCCATCATACCAAAGAAGGAGGCACTACCCATTACAAGGTGGAAGTGCGCCACTACAAAGTAAGTATCATGAAGCTGAATATCGAGTGCAGAGTTACCCAGGAATATACCAGTAAGACCACCAGAAATAAACAAGGATACAAGACCGATAGAGAACAGCATCGCAGGTGTAAAGACAATGTTTCCTTTCCAAAGTGTAGTCAGGTAGTTAAATACCTTAACCGCTGAAGGAACAGCAATAATCAGGGTAAGGAACATAAAGACTGATCCGAGGAAAGGATTCAGACCTGACACAAACATGTGGTGTGCCCATACAACGAAGCTCAATATGGTAATACCCAACATAGACCCGATCATGGCTCTATAACCAAAAATAGGTTTACGTGCGTTGGTAGCGATTACCTCAGAACTGATACCAAGAGCAGGAAGAAGCACGATATATACCTCAGGGTGCCCAAGGAACCAGAAAAGGTGCTGATAAAGCAGCGGGCTACCACCCGAGTTGGCAAGTGCCTCACCACCAATGTAAATATCACTCAGATAGAAGCTTGTCCCGAAGCTACGGTCAAATACCAGAAGAAGCGCCGCAGCAAACAGAACAGGGAATGAAAGCAAACCAATAACGGCAGTCAGGAAGAACGCCCAGATAGTGAGGGGAAGCTTGGAAAAAGACATCCCTTTAGTCCGGAGGTTAATCACCGTTGCGATATAGTTAATACCACCAAGTAGCGTAGAAACAATGAAGAAGGTCATCGCTACAAGCCAGAGTGTCATACCCAACTGTGACCCCTGAATGGCTTGAGGCAGCGCACTAAGAGGTGGATAAACGACCCATCCACCTGCAGCAGGTCCTGTCTCTATGAAAAGGCTATAGAACATAACCACACTGGCAAGGAAGAAAAACCAGTAGCTAAGCATGTTCATAAAGCCGGACGCCATATCCCTGGCCCCGATTTGAAGAGGAATCAGAAAGTTACTGAAGGTACCACTTAACCCTGCAGTAAGCACGAAGAATACCATGATGGTACCGTGCATAGTTACAAGAGCAAGGTAAAACTCCGGATCAATAGAACCGGCATCAGTGATCCACTTACCCAGAATAGGGCGCAGGAACTCAAGGTTCATATCTGGGAAGCCAAGCTGAAGCCTGAACATTACCGACAAAAGGCCACCGATGAATGCCCACAGTATACCTGTAATCAGATATTGCTTGGCAATTACCTTATGGTCTTCGCTGAAAATATAGTTAGTAATAAAGTTACCGTGGTGCTCATGATGTTCATCATGGGCGGTGTGCTCTGATACATGAATATCTGCTGTAGCCATATCTTATATCGTTATAAAGCTTACGCCTTACTGCTGAATTTCTGTTGATTCTGTTTCCTCAATACCTGCTTTTACCATTGCCAGCTCCCGCTTCTCTGCAGGTATTTTGGCAAGGTACTCAGGATTGTTACTCAAGAAGGACTGTTGCTCAGCATACCATTGCTGGTATTCATCCAACTCCTCAACTACTACACGGATCTTCATAGAGAAGTGACCGCGACCGCAAACTTCTGTACAGGCGATTTCATAATTGAATTCGGCATCACCTGTTTCCTGACGCATTTCCTGGGTAGTTTTGGTAGGGGTAAACCAGAAGCTGGTGGGCATACCAGGCATAGCATCCATCTTCATTCTAAAGTGAGGACCAAATACACTGTGTAATACATCCTTTGCTCTGATCTTGAATAAAACAGGCTTATTCACTGGAAGGTGAATTTCCATAGGAATAAAATCATCATGACTAGCCTGATCAGTAAAATCTATACCGAATTCATTCACAGGATCGATAAGCCTGTAGTCATACTGGCCTAAGCTACCATCTTTACCTGGGTAGCGAACCTTCCAGGCGAACTGATAGCCCATGATCTCTACAATCTCTGCTTCTTCAGGCGCTTTATCTGTGATCTCGGTCCATGTCTTCCAACCAGTAAATACAAGCACGGCAAGTACAATGGCAGGAACTACTGTCCAGAGGATCTCAAGCTTACTGTTATCAGGGTAGAAAAGGGCTTTACGCTTTTCTTTAAACTGATACCTGTGAGAAAACCAGAAAAGAAGAATTTGGGTAAGAAGAAAGACTACGCCGGTTACAGCGGTAGTCAACCAGAACATGAATTCGTAATCATCTCCGTGAGCTGACGCTACGGGAAGGGTATAATCGTCAAAGTAGGCAAAGCTATACCAGAAGAACCCACCAAGGCTCAGGACCATGAAGACAATAAACAGAATCGCGTTCGTAGAGTTAGCGCCGGTAATTCTCTTTTTTTCGGATCCTTTAGCTACTCCAACCAGTGTCTGGATACGGAATATCAGGAACAGGATCGCCACAATCAGAATAACACCTACACCGACTATTATATTAAGCATAGTGAACCCTTTTAAATTTTTTCAATCAAATATGGTGATGAATACTTTCTTCCAACATCGGGTGATTCTTGGGCACTAGTGCATGCCTGGAAAGGCTGAGTAGTGCCACAAAAGCGAAGGCTGCAAAATAGATTAGCGCAAAGCCCACTTCGAGGAACTGAAATCCACCGTTTTCTTTCAACACACCAGGTGTTACCATGAGGTAGAAATCCAGCCAATGTCCGACGAGGACGACCGTACAAACGATCTTTAAGAAGATGCTGTGGCGTTTTGAATCTCTCGTCATCAGAACGAGGAATGGGAAGAAAAAGTTTAGTATCAGATTGATGAAGAAAACAGGCGCATAATGATCACTGGCAAGCCTTTCTACGAAGTAAATAGTCTCTTCAGGGATGTTAGCATAATAGATAAGAAGAAACTGACTAAACCAGATATATGTCCAGAAAATACTGAAAGCAAAAACAAACTTTCCAAGGTCGTGGAGGTGGTTTGAGTTGATCATTTTCAGGTACCCAGCCTCTCTTAGCAGTGTCGTAACCAGAGTGATGGCTGCAAGGCCAGCTACGAACCAACTGGCAAACACATACCAGCCGAACATCGTACTAAACCAGTGGGTATCAATTGACATTACCCAATCCCAGGCGCTTGTAGAACTCGTTACAGCAAAGAAAACCAAAAATATAGCTGAGTAGCTTCTGAGCTTATACCAGTATTTAGTACCTCCATGCAGGTCTTCCTGAAGAATGGTCTTCTTGATCATACGATAGAAACCGTACCAGATCACAAAGTAAAGTACCATTCTTAGCAACCAGAAGAAGGGGAAACCGCCGTCTGCAAGTGGCCAAAAGAAAAAGCCTGCTTTACCTTTAATTATTTCATCGCCTGCAGGCCCGTCTGAATAGAGGTACTCGTGAGTCCAGTGGAAGATCTCATGGCTACCCCAAAGGTAAGTAAGGAGCATCAGCACTCCTCCAATAGGTAACCAGTTAACAAATGAGAGCGGTATACGCTGTATGGCAGCAGACCATCCGGCCTGGGCAGCATACTGTAAGGCGACAAAGAAAAGCCCGATAACGGCCAGGCCAATGAAATATACGTTATTAATCCAAAGGTTGGCTTTTACACGGTGGGTCCAGTGATATTCAGCTGTATGATGTTCCTCACCTTCAGCAGCATGCTCACCGACAGCAGATGCATGCTCATCTCCATGAGCAACCTCACCATGAGCCTCGCCTTCAACATGCTCAGTATGAGCACCAGCTTCAGCAGCGTGGTCATCATGATGGCCCGCTGTGGCATTCAGATAAATCCCAAGGATAGCTAAGACCACACCTATCACGGCTGTGATAATGAGGCTGCGCTTTGCCTTTGAGGTAAATACAAATTTTTCGTCAGTTATCATCGATCTCTGTCCGGTTTTACTGTTTCTGAAGAGTTTCTACATATCGGGCTATCTTCCAGCGATCTTCTATGCTCACTTGTGATCCGTGAGGATACATACGGCCTTTTCCGTAAGTGATAACATGGAAGATATGACCTTGGGAAACTTCAGCCACACGTCCTTTATTATAAGCAGGCACACCTTTGTATACTTGTCCAACAGGACCGTCACCCTGACCGGCTCCCCCGTGACAGGGATAGCAATAACGGTTATAAAGCTGACGGCCATCGCCTATTACTTCTTCAGTAGCAGGCAGAGGGTTAGAAAGATTAGCTGCCGCATAGTCAAGCCAATAGGTGCTTCCGACCGTATCAGCAGGAATACGATAAGGTAGTACACCAGAAGCTGTTCTACGAACTGTATTTTCAGCAGGAAGCCTCATGTTCATACCCCATGCATTGTATGGGTTTGAATTGTAGTACTCACCTGTTTCATTATCATAGGAATCCACGAAGCTGCCAGCCTCTTCATCATCGATTTGAGACAAGGGCTCATAAGGTATCGAATGATACATCTGAGGGGCATACTCTACCCCTGGATTGTTTCCGTCTGCTGAGCAAGAGGCAAGAAAGACTCCGGCCACAAGCAGTAGAATAAGGTTATTCTTAAGCATCGATATCAAACTCTTGATTCTTCTCAAAACGATTTTTCATTTACCTCAATGGCTCCGGCACCTTTCAGGACTTCTTTAATCTTACTCAAATCGGTCTTATTAGTAGAAAGGTCTACTGCCATCACCATTTTATCATCGGTACTTCTAACGTCAAATACCTTAGGCTGTGCCCAGGGCTTAAGATTAGAAATAACAAAGAACGTACCTACCATGCCAAAAGAGGCCAGGAGAACGGTAAGCTCAAATGTAACAGGGATGAAGGTAGGCAGGGGAGCAAAGTCTTTACCACCAATAATCATTGGCCAGTCAATCTTCATCATGAAGAACTGCATGGTGAGAGCAAGTGTAGTACCTAACAAACCAAAAAGGAAGGCTACTACAGGCAATTTGCTCCGCTTATACCCTAAAGCATGCTCCAGGCCATGGACGGGATAAGGAGTAAATACTTCCTCTATCTTAACGCCGGCTTCGCGCACACTTTTGACACCTTTTAAAAGGATGTCTTCGTCGTCAAAAATTCCTAGTATATAATTTTTACCGCTTTCCATGATTATCTCCTGATTGGTTGCTTTTCAGATGAAGACCTCAATATAGATTTAACCTCTGCCATGTTGATCACCGGGAAGAACTTGGCAAATGCCAGGAACAGGGTAAAGAACAGTCCGAATGTAAAGAGGTATACACCTATGTCATAGAATGTAGGGTAGAACATCGCCCAGCTTGAGGGAAGGTAATCTCTGTGCAATGAGGTAACAATGATCACGAAACGCTCGAACCACATACCAATATTTACAATGATAGAGAGGATGAATGTGGCAACGATGCTCGTTCTGATTTTCTTAATCCAGAAAAGCTGAGGAGAAATCACGTTACATGTCATCATACTCCAGTACGCCCACCAGTAAGGCCCCGTAGCCCTGTTAATGAATGCATACTGCTCGTAAGGTACTCCTGAATACCAGGCAATAAAAAACTCAGTGATATACGCAATACCTACTATAGACCCGGTAATGATGATGATGATATTCATCAATTCAATATGGGTCATGGTAATGTAATTCTTAAGCTTAAACACATGGCGGGTGATAAGCATAAGCGTAAGTACCATGGCAAACCCTGAGAAGATAGCCCCTGCTACGAAGTAAGGAGGGAAAATGGTAGTATGCCATCCTGGAATTACGGAAGTAGCAAAGTCAAAGGATACAATAGTGTGTACTGACAGTACAAGCGGGGTGGCAACACCAGCCAGGATAAGTGATACAGCTTCGTATCGCTCCCAGGCCTTAGCCCCACCTACCCAGCCAAGACTAAGGGCACCATATGCAATTTTTGAAATCTTATTAGTCGCCCGGTCACGAATGGTAGCAAAGTCAGGAACAAGGCCGATATACCAGAATACAAGTGACACACTGAAATAGGTGCTGATCGCAAACACGTCCCAAAGAAGTGGTGAGTTAAAGTTAACCCACAGAGGCCCGAAGGCATTTGGGAGAGGAAGCGCCCAGTAGAAACCCAGCCACGGACGTCCCATGTGAATCACCGGGAACATGGCGGCACAGATTACCGCGAAGATTGTCATAGCTTCAGCGGCCCGGTTAATAGATGTTCTCCACTTCTGTCTGAATAGAAGGAGTACGGCCGAAATAAGGGTACCAGCGTGACCGATACCAACCCACCAAACGAAGTTGGTGATATCCCAGGCCCATCCAACAGTTTTATTCAATCCCCACATTCCGATACCATCCCAGAGGGTCATAACCAAAGCATAGGCACCTATTGAAAGGGCTCCGAGGGCAATGGCCATGCCTCCCATCCAGGGTAAAGTGGGCTTTCCTTCTACCTGGCGGCACACATCATTTGTAATGTCGTGTAGCGTTTTGCCGCCGGTAACCAAGGGGTCTCTTACGGGTGAAGTAACTTGCATTTGTATATCAGAAAGTCTTCAATAATTCCAAATTGAACTCTATGGCTTGCTTATACAGTGGCCGGTTCTTTATAATCGTTTTCGTCCTTGTTACGTACCTTAGTCAGGTAGTAAACGTTAGGCTGCGTACGAATTTCTTCAAGAACATGGTAAGCACGTTCGCGATTATCTTCACGAAGAGCCTGGCTGATCGCGCTCTCAGGATCATTCATGTCGCCAAAGATCAATGCATCCGCAGGACAGGAAGCAGCACAGGCAGTACTAACGTCTCCATCCACCGGTCTGCGTCCCTGCTTTTTCGCTTCAAGCTTACCGGCCTGAATACGCTGCACGCACATGCTGCATTTCTCCATGACACCACGGGCACGTACAGTCACGTCAGGGTTAAGCACCATACGTCCGAGCATACCGTTCATCGATGTGTTAACATCAGCGAACTGATCGTTGTCGTGGTATTTGAACCAGTTGAAACGACGAACTTTGTAAGGGCAGTTGTTAGCACAATAACGTGTACCGATACAGCGGTTGTAGGTCATTTGGTTAAGACCTTCTGTACTGTGCGTAGTAGCTACTACGGGACATACAGTTTCACAAGGAGCGTTATTACAATGCTGACACATCATAGGCTGGAATACCACATCAGGATTCTCAGCGGCCTGCTCCATTGCTTCAAGATCATCTGTTTCAGCTGAACTGCTGTAGTAGCGATCAATACGGATCCAGTGCATTTCGCGCCGGTTGATCACCTCTTCGCGCCCTACAACAGGTACGTTATTCTCAGCCTGGCAGGCAATGGTACAAGAGCCACAACCTGTACAGGAGTTCATGTCGACAACAAGGCCCCAGTGATGATTAGGGTATTTATGTCCTTTCCACAGGGAGATGTTATCAGGATCAGTTGGCCCTTCAGAAGTAGCAATCATAGGATTGTATCTTCCTTCAGAAGGATCTTGCTTGTACCTTGAAAGTATGGTTTCCTGAATGACTGTCTCACGTCCCATAAAGGTCTGGTGAGTCTGAGTCAGGGCGAGGGTATAGCTTTCTTCAAGATTCTGTACCTCTACGCCATTCAGGTTATAGTTTACAAAAGAGTCTTTAACGGTAAGTAGAGGATAGGCATTGACCCCTACCCCATTGGCCACTTTACCAGCGGCTGTACGGCCATATCCTAAGGCCAGGCCTACGGTACCTTTTGCCTGTCCGGGCTGGATAAGCGCAGGGAGTGTATACTCGATACCGTTGGCGGTAAGTTTTACAAGGGTGGTTTCGTTATCATTTATCGTAATCCCCAGTTCCTTCGCCATGCTCATGGAAACAGTAAGGTAATTATCCCACGTAGCTTTAGAAATGGGATCAGGCATTTCCTGCAACCATGGGTTATTTGCCTGTGACCCTGAACCAATGGCTGTTTTAGCATACACAGCCAGCTCTGTTCCACTACCTTTTTTACTTCTTACACGGGAGATTGCACCTGAGACATTCGCTGAAGGCACAGGCCCACCCGTGGGTGTAGTTTCAGGCTCTACTACGCCATTGTACAATGCCATGTCCCAGCCTTCCTGGAAGCTGGCCCCACCAAGAGAGGCCATTGTTCCACCCTGCCAGTTTTGCTGCAGATAGTTAAAGTAATTAGGTGAAGGCTGTCCTGCCCAAACAAGCAGGCTTTCCTGAGCCTGACGGGTTTTGAAGATAGGAGTGATAGCAGGCTGACAAAGGCTATAGTAACCTTTCTTAGGCTCCGCATCATTCCATGACTCCAGGAAGTGGTTATCAGGAACAACGTACTGGCACAATGAGGCCGTTTCGTCAAGCTTAAAATTAGTAGAAAGGCTGAATTTTATCTTACCCAGTGCGGTTGCAAGCTTAGCTCCCATAGGGTGATCGTATACAGGGTTAGCGTTCATAAAGATAACGCCTCCTGCTCTACCGCTTCCGGCTGCATCAATGAAGCGGCTCATTTCAGCATCATTACCCTGACGTCCCATAAGTGGGGATGCCGTATTGAGTGTAGTGCCGTAGTTACCCAGTGTGGTATTGATAGCATTAACTATCTCCTGCACATCAGGATCGTTAGAACCACTAACTACTAATGATTTACCGCGGGCAGCGCGAAGTTCATCAGCAGCTTTCTTCAGGAAAGGATAATTAGTATCTGTCTTACCTCCGCTGATCATCTGGTAAAGAGCGGCAGCCACTGCTCCCTCTTCACTTGGTTTAATTGGTGTGCGATAATCAGCATTGGCACCGGAAAGTGTCATAACAGTCTCGAACTGGAAGTGACGAGACATTTTCTTCTTGTCTTTACCGAGTTTTCTTGTCTTGCTATACTGCTTGTTAAACTCAACAGGTGATAGCCATGTACCAAGGAAGTCGGCGCCAAGGCTGACTATGACTTCTGCCTGGCTGAAGTCATAAGAAGGAATTATTCGCTCTCCAAGGGATCTTTCATTTGCCTTAAGCATTCCCTCTGCAGAAATAGGATCGTACTGTACGTGACGTACGTTTGGATACTGAGCTATAAAATCGCTTATCGCCTTTTTTGTTGTAGGGCTGGCAATGGTATTGCTTACCAGGTAAATGGTGCCGGAAGCATTACGAAGTGCATTGATGATTTCACGGTCAAAATCTGTAACGCTCTCTGCTTTTGTAACTTTATCGCCGGCCATTTTTACAGGCTCCTGAAGCCTGGTGTTATCATACAGAGACAGCACACTTGCCTCCACCTGGGCAGATGTACCTCCCTGGGTAATCTTGGATAACTTATTCCCCTCGATTTTAATGGGGCGGCCTTCTCTTGTTTTTACTACTATAGAAACAGTATCACCGTTATTATAGTAGGTGGAAGCGTAATAGTTGGCTACGCCTGGATCCACATCAACGGGCTTGTTAAGATAAGGGATAGCCTTACGTACAGGTGCCTCGCAGGAAGCCAGTGACGCAGCGGCAATACCAAATCCCATAAGTTTCAGGAAGTCCCTGCGGGATGTACCTCCGTTATCATTTTTAGAGTTGATAGGAAGGTAATCCGGAAACTCTCTGTCGGCACGCTTTACGTATTCGGGATCGTTTTTAAGCTCTTCGAATCCCTTCCAGTATATTTTCTTATTACTCTTCATTTCCTTTCAGTAAAACAGATTCGCGAATACATTAATAGTGGCACTTAGAACATTCGAGACCACCGATGTCCTGAACTCTCATAGGCTCGGAACTCTTCTCTGCGTGAATCTCTACCAACTTATCGTAGTACTCATTGCCTTTTGCATTAACATCAGTTTCGCGGTGGCAATTGATACACCATCCCATGGTCAAAGGAGCTGCCTGATAAACAACTTCCATCTCTTTGATCTCACCATGACAGGTTTCGCATTCTATGTTTCCTACAGCTACGTGCTGCGAGTGGTTGAAGTAGGCCAAATCAGGCAGGTTGTGAACCCTTACCCATTCAATTGGCTGCTTATTAGGACCGTACCCTTCACCTGGCGTGTAATCCAGGGCAGCATAAATTTTCTGTATCTCAGGAGAGTTGGTCTTAATAGCATTGTGACAGTTCATACAAATATTGGCTGAAGGAATATTTGCGGACTTACTTAGCCTTACGCCGGTGTGGCAGTAGTTACAGTCTATCTCGTACTGTCCGGCGTGTAATTTATGCGAGAAAGCAATAGGCTGACGTGGCTGATAGCCTTCCTGTATACCGACCGAGAAAAGTCCGTCTACAGCTCCTTTCAATGCTATAGCAGCAAACAGGAATACCACAATACCAATAAAGCCTTTGCTGGTGACAAGCTTCTTGGCGTCGAAACGCTGATTGATCACTTCATGATCATCCTCATCGAGACCTTCACGGTCGTTAAGGTATCTGGTGAGGATATTGATAATAAGTACGAGTACGAATAGTATGAGTACAAGTACGATAAGAAGACCGATGAAAATAGCTACAAGGTATTCGGAGGCAACGGTAGGTTGATCGTTTGTTATCTGCTCTTCACCCGGACCTTGAGGACCAGTACCTCCACCCGCAGGAGCTTCATTGCTTTTTGCCTGAACATAAGCCAGAATATTGGTAATCTGCTCATCGGAGAAAGCAAAGGAAGGCATCTGAGTTTTATTGTACTCATTATACAGGTTTACAGCATAATCATCACCGCTCTGTATTACCTTTTGAGAGTTCTTGATAAAGCTGAGTAACCAGGGAAGAGGCCTTCTTTCCGTTACACCTTTCAGTGCAGGTCCTACTACCTGAGCATCTACTGCATGGCAAACCGTACAGTTGTTTTCGAACAATTCCTGACCGGACGCAATGGCTTCATCGCTAGTAGGAATGCCCTCGGCACCTCCTGCTGCAGCCTCATCGCTGGCAGCAGCGCTGTCTCCAGCATCGGTAGCAGTACTGTCGCCTGCCTCGGCTGACTCAGTATCGGTACCCGTAGTGTCGGCATCCTGCGCCCACACTTCAGTGCTGCATACCGACGATAAAAATACGCCTATAAATATAAGTGTAAGAATACGGCGTATTCCCGAACTTCTTTTCGACATGGTATTCTCTTTTTTTCGCATTTCAGAAGTCAAACCCCTTCAAAATCGGCACAAATGTACTATGGGATAAGTTTATTTCAAACATCTGTTTTTCCCATTTTAGAACATGGGAAGTAGCCAATGTTCGTATTCGGGCAATTTGGGCCAAAATGAAGAGAATCCAAGATTTGGAAGAGTTAAGAGGTTTCAATTTAGAATGGTTATAAATACCAAGCATCAGGAACGAATTGGAAAGGGGGTAAATAGTACAGGCTAATCACCAGGGGTGCTGAGGTGTATGTAATTATTACCAAATGAAGGGTTTTAAAAGTATTTTACCTGAAAATGAAAGGATTATAAAAATTAGATTCAGTTTGCGCTGAAAAATTGAAACAATTGGCCTCTTATACGTATTAGTACTACGAAACATCCTCGTCGATTTTTTTGAATGATGTTTAATGATGTCGAGAGCACTGACTTACAGCAAGATCAAGTACTTCAGGCGCTAAATTTTGATTTTTTAATTATTGCACGACGGTTAAGGATTTTGCACAGCCTCTATGGTTCAACATGTTTAAATTGATGGTTTTCAAGCAATTCTAACTCAAGTAACCCAGGTTAATTATTGTAATTTTACAAGTTTTTCTATTTTTTCTATATTTTTGTTTTTACGAAAAATCAAAAAAACTTACATTTACAATTGTAAACACAACCTTAAGATTCCGTCATCTGAATTTCTAGTCAGCCTTTTATTACTGGCTGTAATGGAATGAATGTTACGCTGAAAAATGTGATTTAACCGGTGATTATGGGCAGATAAAGCCAATTAACTTGTACTTATCTGTTTATCAATGACTTAATGCTTAGCTAAATTATTTTTTAAAAGTTCCTTAAAATCAAAGGTTACTTTTCTGACTAAAAAAGAACTAAAATTGCAGTTCGATCATTATTGATTTTTTAACCTGAAACTTAGTTTTTCGGTAATTTTCCTGAATAATGTTTACCTTAATAGGTACATGCAGCTAGGCCCAAAAATTGAGCACGACTAAGTGATCTCTTACACGAACAAACAGAAAACCGATTCTAATGAGCAAACATTTACTGATCATAGATGACGATGATAGCCTCAGAACGCTGCTTGAGCTTTATCTGAAGAAAAAAGGCTTCAAGATAAGTACAATGAAAGATGGCATGGAAGCCATGTTCTGGCTACAGGAAGGAAATGTTCCTGATCTGATTATAGCCGATTTGGGAATGCCGAGACTGGATGGCTTTGAGTTTCTCAAGAACTGCAAGAAAAGTGGTTTCTTCAGAGATATACCTATCATTATGCTTACTGGTATGGATCGCGAGGAGGTTAAACAGAAATGTCTGGACCTCGGAGCGGTTACTTATCTGGTTAAACCATTCAAATTCGACGAGCTGGTAGAAAAGATATATAATACCATCCCAGAAGAAAAAGACTATAATCATGTTTAAGATAGAAGGAAATGATACAGCCTCCCCTACGGTTAAGGTATCCCCTTCCCTATCCAAGTCTGTAGGAGAATCACAGCGTAAGCTGTTGTTTGTGGGTAATAGCGGGCGTTTCGTATGCGAAAGCCTTACTGACTATAATTACAACTGCATCTTTTTAAGCGACCCTGCCAAGGCATATTCATGGTTGGAGAATCGTATGCTATCCGCTACTGAGCTTCCGGATGCAATTCTTTGCGACCTTAAGCTTTCTAATGGCGATGCCTTCAGTCTTTTTGATAAACTAAAAGACCACGCACGGCTAAGTCAAATACCTTTCATTATTGTATCGGAAAAATGCAATAATGAGGAAAAGGTAAATGCCCTTAAAAAGGGGATAGATGACTTCTACTCTATAACAGATAATCCGGAAGACATTCATAATCGCATTCTATTTCTTCAGGACCTGAAGAAGCAGCGGATGAACCAAATTCCTGTCGGCCCTGACCAGCAATATAAAATGCCTATTGCCAAAAGGCTGTTTGATGTGATCGTGTCAGGTACTGCATTGCTTTTTGCTCTTCCTGTCATGCTATTGATAGCTTTAATGATCAAGCTGGAGTCAAGAGGTAAGGTGTTTTATGTAAGCAAACGTGCTGGCAGTGGATACCAGGTATTTGATTTTTATAAGTTCCGAAGCATGCGTGAGAATGCTGATGCAGAACTTCAAAAGCTGGTAAAGTTTAATCAGTACGGTGGTAAATCATCCTTTGTAAAGATTGACAATGACCCCCGGGTAACTCGTTTGGGTAAGTTCCTGCGTAATACCAGTCTGGATGAAATTCCCCAGTTAATCAACGTCCTGAAAGGAGACATGTCTATTGTAGGCAATCGCCCGCTACCTCTGTACGAAGCAGAAATGCTAACCACTGATCTGTGGAGCAAGCGTTTCCTCGCACCTGCAGGCATCACCGGTCTTTGGCAGGTTACTAAGCGTGGACGAAAAGAAATGTCTGAACGAGAAAGAAAAGAGCTTGACGTGGCTTATGCTAATCATAGTTCGTTCTGGATGGACATGAAACTTATACTTAAAACTATCCCTGCACTGTGGCAAAAAGAATCTGTCTGATTGCCAGCAGAACGCAGAACTATCATATCCCTTAAAATTTCGCTATTTTTTCTTAATTTTTAGACTATAAGTTATGGGAAAGGCCATTGTGCCTTGCCCATGCTAAATCCGGTACGGGTTAACGAAATGGCAATGGAAGAACAAACTTACCCTCTGATTTCACTCATCATCCTTAACTATAATCAATTGGAGGTAACCTGTGAGTTCCTGGAATCTACCAGGTCGCTTACTTATCCCAATTTTGAGATTGTGATGGTGGACAATGCTTCCAAGACAGATCCAACTGAAGTTATTACCAACCGGTATCCAGAGGTTCGGCTTATTGTCACCGATAAGAACTATGGCTTTACAGGCGGTAATAACATAGCTATGCGCGCAGCCCGTGGAGACTATATGTTCATTGTAAATAATGACACCGAAGTTGGCGGAGATTTGCTGGAGCGGTTACTAGAACCTTTTGCGCAAGACCCAGAAGTGGGTGTGGTTAGTCCAAAGATTTATTACTACGAAGATCAGGAACTGATCCAGTTTGCCGGTTTTACGAAGGTCAATCCTATTACCGGGCGAAATGAATGCATAGGTAACCAGGAAAAGGAAATGGGGCAGTACGAAGTGCAAAACGAGACGTTTTACGCACATGGTGCCGCCATGCTGGTAAAAAAAGAGGTGATAGAAAAGACAGGCATGTTCGCTGATATGTTCTTCATTTATTATGAAGAGCTTGACTGGTCTGCCCGCATCCGTAAAGCAGGCTATAAAATCATCTACCAGCCCAAAGCATCCATCGTCCATAAGGAATCGATAACAATGGGTAAAGAAAGCCCGCTTAAGGCATATTATCATACCCGAAACCGTATCCTGTATATGCGAAGACATAGCAGCGGCACGGAATTTCTGGGCTTTTTCCTCTTCCTGACTTTACTGGTAATTCCAAAATCAATTTTAAAATACACGATTAAAGGGCAGTGGCAACATCTCAAATCATTTGCTAAAGGAATATTCTGGCACTTTAATCACAAACCTTACGAACAGGGCATGCTGGCAGATGACTACCCTATCAGGGAAGTTTCTCCCGTACCCCAGGTTTGATTTCTCATTTTTGTGACTCTTTACTAAATTCTAAATAAAAACGTATTATGGCTAGATCACTCGTGACCGGTGGAGCCGGCTTCATAGGTTCTCATGTAGCACGGCATTGCCTGAATATGGGCCATGAAGTGGTGGTGTTGGACGATCTGAGTGGTGGTTTCAAGGACCATCTCCCTGCGGGAGCTACTTTTGTTGAAGGTTCTATTACAGACCACGAACTGCTTACCAAGCTATTTGACGAGTACAAGTTTGATTATGTTTATCACCTGGCAGCCTATGCTGCAGAAGGTTTATCGCACTTTATCCGCAGGTTTAACTATAATAACAACCTGATCGGAAGCATGAACCTGATCAATGAGTCGGTCAAGCATAATGTAAAGTGTTTTGTCTTCACTTCCTCAATTGCAGTATACGGTCCGGGTCAGCTACCCATGACAGAAGACATGGTACCACAGCCCGAAGACCCGTATGGTGTGGCTAAATACGCTGTTGAACTTGACCTGAAGGCCGCGCACCATATGTTTGGCCTTAACTATGTAGTATTCAGGCCTCATAATGTATATGGTGAAAACCAGAATATCGGGGATAAATACCGGAATGTGATTGGTATCTTCATGAACCAAATCATGCAGGATAAGCCTATGACGGTATTTGGAGATGGAAAGCAAACGCGCGCATTTAGCTACATTGATGATGTGGCCCCTATCATAAGCCGCTCAGTAGATGTTAAGGAAGCTTATAACCAAGTATTTAATGTAGGTGCGGATAAGCCTTATACGGTATTGGAACTTGCGGAAGTTGTCTCTGAGGAATTTGGCGTAACTCCTGACGTTCGCCATCTGGAAGCACGCAAGGAGGTAGTCCACGCTTATTCTGATCACAGCAAAGTACATCAAACTTTTGGCCTTGGCGAGGCAGTTACGCTTCGTGATGGAATCAGAAAGATGGTGGACTGGGCTAAAGAGGTAGGCGCACGCCAGAGTAAAGAGTTCGATAACATCGAAATCATGAAAAACCTGCCTGATGGCTGGGACAAAAAGAAAGTAGCCGTAAAATAATTAAACGGGGCACCACTGGGTGCCCTTTATACTTCTTATGAGGATAGGGATAGAGGCACAGAGGCTTTTTAGAAAAAAGAAACACGGAATGGAGGTGGTGGCACTGGAGGTAATTCGCCACCTGCAGGAAATAGACCGTGAAAACGAGTACTTTATCTTTGTTAAAGAAGATGAGGACTCCGATTGCCTCACGCCTACTGAAAACTTTGAGATAGTCACCATTCCAAGTGCTTCCTACCCTATCTGGGAGCAGATAAATTTACCTAAGGCAGCTTCCAGGTACAAATTGGATGTGCTACACTGCACATGTAATACAGCTCCTCTTATGACAGGGGTGCCCATGGTGCTTACCCTGCACGATATCATTTACCTGGAATCTGTCAGCTTTAAAGGAACTGCCTACCAAAACTTCGGTAATCTTTACCGGCGTTATGTCGTCCCAAGAATAGTAGGCAAGTGTGAAAAGGTGCTGACTGTATCCCATTTTGAAAAGGAGAAGATCATAGCCAGGTTGGACCTGCCTGAAGATAAAGTAGAAGTGGTTTATAATGCCATTAACAGAAAATTCAGAAAGATTGATGATGAGGAGCAACTGGCCGGTATCAGAAAGACATATGACCTGCCAGAGGATTTTATTCTTCTATTCGGGAATACTGCTCCGAAAAAAAACACCATAGGTGCCCTGAAGGCGTATGTTTCCTATTGTAACCAGGTTTCGGATCCTCTTCCAATGGTTATAACAGATATTGAGCCTGCCTTCATTGAAAAGTTGCTTCAGGAAATGGGTGCACGCCATCTGCGTGACAAATTACATCTGAAGGACTACATAGCTTTTGACCAGCTACCCTATGTATACAGTATGGCGACGTTCTTCCTTTACCCGAGTCTGCGGGAAAGTTTCGGTATGCCGATACTGGAAGCTATGGCTTGTGGCACCCCGGTTATCACCAGTGATACTTCGTCAATGCCTGAAGTGGCAGGAAGTGCTGCGCTACTCTCTGATCCCTTTAAACCGGACAGTATTGCCAGCCAAATGGTCAAAATGCACGAGGACGAGGCATTACGAACAGAATTAATAACAAAAGGACTGAATCGCGCTTCTGAGTTCAACTGGACAAGCACTGCCGAGCAGGTCTTATCTGTGTATAAAAGTATGCACCAAATACCCGTTTAAAAATGGAAGCTATAGCTGAAAAGAACTTTACCCGCTATACCCGGGCGGTGGACCTCAAAAGAGTCGATTTTATTGTCAAAAATCTTCGCCGGCATATTCCTGACACGGGGAAAGTGCTTGATGTAGGCTGTGGTAATGGAAATATCAGCATCCAGCTCGGTGGCCTTGGTTACATGGTTCAGGGGGTGGATGTAAGCGATAAAGCGATCAAAAAAGCCAAAGAAACGAATACATTTGCTAACGTACGCTTTGACGTGATCAGCGCAGAGCAACTTGTAGCTGATGGAAAAACATATAATGCTGTAATCTGCAGTGAGGTACTTGAGCACCTGGAAAAACCTGAAAACCTGGTTAAGACTCTGTACAGTCTGCTAGCAGATAATGGTATTCTTATCGTGACAGTGCCCAACGGCAAAGGTCCGCGAGAGGTACTCATGACGAAACCGATGCAGAAGATGCGTAGCGGAGACGGCGTAATGTGGAAAATCACGAATGGAGTGAAGAAGATGCTAGGCTACTCGGGTACTACTGTACAATCGGATGCAGATAACCTGGATCATATTCAGTTCTTCTCTCATGCAGATTTGTACCATATGGCTGATAATAATGGCTTTAAGATAATAGAGTTTGGCCATGCTGACTGGATGGAGGATATCTTTCCCTATTCATTTTTAAGTAAAAGAATTCATGCTTTACAGCGTCTGGATTGTGCGATAGCTGATAAGCTACCCCACAGTATGGTAGGAGGATTTCAGACAATCTGGGTAAAGAAATAATAATTGACGGAATGCATCATCTGATTAAGAGGGGCCGTTAACTACATATGACACATCGTAAAACCGTTTATTCGCGGGTATCAGGAGCCATTCTTCTGCTGCTCGCGATTTCTTTTTTTAGCGTGAGTGCTCAGCAGGTAGCTAAAAGATCGCCTGGGGGAACGGGTTATCTGCTGCACTTGCCGGAGAATTATAGTACTACAGAGGTACGCTATCCCCTACTGGTATTTCTACATGGTATAGATGAAAAGGGGAACGGATCTGCAGCAGACCTGCAAAAAATAAAAGCATATGGCCCCCCGATGTGGATAGAAAAGGGGCACAACATGAGATTTGAGGTAGAAGGTAAAGAGTACTCCTATTTAGTAGTAAGCCCACAGCTTTCTGAAGAGGCAAACGGCTGGTCGATGAGGTCTATTGATGAATTAATTACACATATTACCAGCACGTACAGGGTAGATGAGACACGCATTTATCTGACAGGGCTAAGTATGGGCGGAAATGGCACCTGGCGCTACGGTTTTGATGACAGAAACTCACCACCTAAGGTGGCTGCCATAGCACCGGTATCGGGATGGGGAAATCCTGCCAAGGCGTGCAAAATTGCCGAAGGCGAAGTTGCGGTATGGGCTTTTCACGGTGAGAATGACCGGGTAATCCCTGTAAGCAGGGACAATTCTATGGTGAAAGCTCTCAGGGCTTGCCAAGGTAGGAGTGTGGTAAACTATACCGTTTATGAAAATACAGGGCATGATAGCTGGACTAAAGCTTACGACCCTACCCATTCGGTACAGGCACCTAACGTGTATGAGTGGCTACTACAACATTCACTGAAGGTCAGTAATACAGAAAAGAAAGGTGCGGCTTCACTAAACACTGAAAAAAAACGACCGCAGCCACCAAAGCAGGCGAGCCCCCGCCTGCAGAAAGTAGCAACCTTACCGGCAGCATTAAAAGAAACTTCAGGATTGTGGGTGGAAAGCCCTAACCGGATTTGGTCTCACAATGATAGCGGGGGGCAGCCGGTACTATACCTGACTGACACGCTTGGGAATGTAGTAGACATGAAAATTATAACCAATGCCTTCAATCTGGACTGGGAAGATCTGGCCAGGGATGATCGGGGCAATGTCTACATAGGCGACTTTGGCAACAACCGCAATAATCGCAGAGCCTTACAGGTATTTAAGATCCCTAATCCTTCTGAACAGGAATCCAGCCGGATTCCAGCCGAAAAAATAGAATTTACGTATCCTGACCAAAAGGCATTTCCTCCGGATAGTACCAGGATGAATTATGATATGGAGGCAATGGTTTATCTGAAAAACCACCTTTATTTATTCTCAAAAAACAGGACGGTGCCTTATAGTGGCATCACAAAAATTTACAAAATACCAACCATACCGGGTAATTATGAAGCCGAGCTTATTGACAGTCTCTCACTGGGAGGGAACATGAGGCTTGAAACCTGGCTTGGCGGAGCGGCTATAAGTCCGGATGAAAGCCATATTGCTCTGCTGGGGTATGATAAGCTTTTTCTTCTTTCCTGTTTTAAACCAGACAAATTCTCATCCGCAACATTGCAAAAAATCTCATTAGGAGGTTTTTCGCAGAAAGAGGGCATAGATTTTATAAATGACACTGAAATTTACATTACGGACGAAGTAAGCTATGAGGTAATAGGGGGAAATCTCTATCATTTTGACTTATCGAGCTTCATGTACAACTGTGAGGAATAATTTTTTATATTTTTTCTACCTGACATCACCTGCAAATAGTACAATTTTAAAAACGCTATCCAACAGATATGTATGTCCGGACTTGCATTTAATTTTTACAGGTTTTCAGAAACATTTGATAGTGTTTAATAGTCTTATTGTCAGTCTGTTCAATAAATAACCCTGAGTTCTCTTGCTTTAGAATGGAGTTCATTCTCCATTAGGTAATTACTATCCCCTGGGGTAATACGTACCTATGATTTTTATACTGCAAACGTTCTTATCTGCTTAATACCGGACTTAACCATCAAAGCCCGGTCCTAATCTCTTTCCATTTTTCGCCTTTCCATCTACACGCTACCGACCAGTTTCAAATATCATGTCTCAGGTATCTGCAGGTATTTGATGAATTATATAACTATTTACATTTTCCTTTAGGTTTTACCAACCAATTATATCCTTTTCAAAAATTGAACTATTCCAATAGACCGATATAGTTGGTTTAATAAAAAACAAAACAACCACTTTCACATATCTCCCATAAACCATCAAAACTGTGCGTAAAAAGTCTTTTTATTAGCATATTTCTCAGAGACTTACAAAGAGTAGACTTTTTGGTATTTGTATCTCAGTTTATATTTTAGAGTGCTTTTTCACAGGAACCAACTCAGCCAACTAATTGTACTGTGAACTGGCAAGAAAAAGAGAACTCAGTTAGGAACCATTAGGTAAGCTACATTCATGATCAGACTTTTCGCTACCACTGGCTCAAAGGCAAACGCCTTTTCGGCCACTAATGGCCAGCCGGTCCAACCTTCTTCATTCTCAACCATCAAAAGAGTACTCGTAATGCTAATGGCATTATTGATTACTGGTACCGCTGCTATTGCTCAAACCCATACACCTATTCCTAAACAGGGGAATAGACTGGGTTATTGGGAGTTTTTGCCTGAAGGATACCATGGTTCGGGTAAAAAGTACCCTCTCATGATATTTCTGCATGGCTTAGGTGAAACTGGTAATGGTTCGGTTAATGCCCTCCAGAAGATCCTTCGTGCCGGCCCTCCTAAGGAAATTCATCGCGAGGGGTCTGATATGACCTTTACGGTTAATGGTAAAACTCATAGCTTTCTTGTTATGTCACCCCAAATAGGTGGTGGCTGGTGGGCTGAAAAGGACCTTGATGTCTTTATTGACTACGTAGTACAAAATTATCGCGTAGACCCTGAGCGTATCTACCTTACAGGACTAAGCCTTGGTGGCGGTGGTACCTGGGCCTATGCCACTGGTGCTTACAATAAAGATGATAACCGATTTGCTGCCATAGCTCCTGTAGCTGGCTTTGGTAATGCGGGTAAAACCTGTAACCTGGCCAAATACAATGTTCCTGTATGGGCATTTCATAACCGTGGCGATGGCACAGTAACCTACGCTAAGGGTAAAGCTATGGTAGACGCCTACAATGCCTGCAGGCCTGCACCTAGTCCAAGAGCAAAGATGACTGTGTATGAGTCAAACTCTCACGATAGCTGGACAAATGCTTACGAAACAGACCATAGAGTTCACAATCCTAACCTCTACGAATGGCTATTACAACATACTCTTCCCGGCGGAAACAGACAGACCAATCAGCCTCCCGTGGTAAATGCTGGTCAGGACATTACGGTAACTTTACCTACTAATAAGGTAGATCTGAATGGATCTGCTAATGATCCTGACGGATCCATATCCTATGTGAAATGGGAAAAAATCAGTGGCCCGAATGCAAAAATCGCGAACCCAGGCAGAAACAATACCAAGGTAGAAGAGCTGAAAGTGGGTACGTACACGTTCAGGTTTACTGCCGGAGACGACAAAGGAGCTACCGCTACTGACGAGGTGAAGGTGACGGTGAAGCCGGAGCCTAGACAAAACCAGGGACCTGTAGTAAACGCCGGGCAGGACATCACCATCACTCTGCCCACTAATAAGGCAGACCTGAGCGGATCTGCCACTGACCAGGATGGCAACATCGCATGGATAAGCTGGGAGAAAGTGAGCGGGCCTAACGCACGCATTGTGAATCCGGGTCAGGCACAAACCAGAGTGGAGAATCTGGCTCAGGGTACCTACGTGTTCAGAATAAAAGCAGCTGATAATGATGGCGCTACCGCTACTGACGAAGTGAAGGTGACGGTGAAGCCGGAGCCTAGACAAAACCAGGGACCTGTAGTAAACGCCGGGCAGGACATCACCATCACTCTGCCCACTAATAAGGCAGACCTGAGCGGATCTGCCACTGACCAGGATGGCAACATCGCATGGATAAGCTGGGAGAAAGTGAGCGGGCCTAACGCACGCATTGTGAATCCGGGTCAGGCACAAACCAGAGTGGAGAATCTGGCTCAGGGTACCTACGTGTTCAGAATAAAAGCAGCTGATAATGATGGCGCTACCGCTACTGACGAAGTGAAGGTGACGGTGAAGCCGGAGCCTAGACAAAACCAGGGACCTGTAGTAAACGCCGGGCAGGACATCACCATCACTCTGCCCACTAATAAGGCAGACCTGAGCGGATCTGCCACTGACCAGGATGGCAACATCGCATGGATAAGCTGGGAGAAAGTGAGCGGGCCTAACGCACGCATTGTGAATCCGGGTCAGGCACAAACCAGAGTGGAGAATCTGGCTCAGGGTACCTACGTGTTCAGAATAAAAGCAGCTGATAATGATGGCGCTACCGCTACTGACGAAGTGAAGGTGACGGTGAAGCCGGAGCCTAGACAAAACCAGGGACCTGTAGTAAACGCCGGGCAGGACATCACCATCACTCTGCCCACTAATAAGGCAGACCTGAGCGGATCTGCCACTGACCAGGATGGCAACATCGCATGGATAAGCTGGGAGAAAGTGAGCGGGCCTAACGCACGCATTGTGAATCCGGGTCAGGCACAAACCAGAGTGGAGAATCTGGCTCAGGGTACCTACGTGTTCAGAATAAAAGCAGCTGATAATGATGGCGCTAAAGCTACTGACGAGGTAACAGTTACGGTGAAGGCCGAACCAAAACAAAACCAGGGACCTGTAGTAAACGCCGGACAGGACATCACCATCACACTGCCCACTAATAAGGCAGACCTGCGCGGATCTGCCACTGACCAGGATGGTAACATCGCATGGATCGCATGGGAGAAGGTGAGCGGTCCCAATGCCCGCATCGTAACGCCCGGCAGAGCCCACACAAGAATCGAAAACCTTACCCAGGGTACCTATGTCTTCAGAATGAAGGCCGGTGATAATGATGGCGCTAAAGCTACTGACGAGGTAACAGTTACGGTGAAGGCCGAACCAAAACAAAACCAGGGACCTGTAGTAAACGCCGGACAGGACATCACCATCACACTGCCCACTAATAAGGCAGAGCTGCGCGGATCTGCCACTGACCAGGATGGCCACATCGCATGGATCGCATGGGAGAAGGTGAGCGGTCCCAATGCCCGCATCGTAACGCCCGGCAGAGCCCACACAAGAATCGAAAACCTTACCCAGGGTACCTATGTCTTCAGAATGAAGGCCGGTGATAATGATGGCGCCAGAGGTAGTGACGAAGTAACAGTTACGGTAAAAGCGAAGGTAAGACAGCCTAACAAAGGCCCTGTAGCTAATGCCGGTACAGATAAAACACTGACCCTACCTACTAATGCCACTGCGCTTAGCGGACAGGGTAACGACACAGACGGACAGATCTCAGCTTATTGGTGGAAGAAGGTGAGCGGTCCACAGGCTACTTTGGCAGACCAGGACAAAGCGACCCTGAAACTGAGCTCACTGGTACAAGGCCGCTATGTATTTGAGCTGATCGTAACGGACAATGAAGGCGCAAAAGGTACGGACCGCGTTAACGTAACCGTAAATGCAGCTCCTCAACAACCCAATGCCTCACCGGTAGCCAGTGCCGGGCAAGACAAGACGATTACTCTACCTCAAAATTATCTGACCCTGAGAGGATCAGGCAATGATGAAGATGGCCAGGTGGAAGCCTACTGGTGGAAGAAGGTAAGCGGCCCTGCTGCTACTCTGGATCGCCAGAACCAGTCCACCCTGGAACTAAGCAATCTGGTACAGGGACAGTACGTATTCGAGCTGATCGTTACGGATAATAAAGGAGCTAAAGGCACCGATAAGGTTTCTGTGACAGTTAAGCCACAACCCCGTACAGCAAACGAACTGCCAGTAGTATCGGCAGGAAATGACCGCATGGTACCGGAGGGTGCAGGCAGGGTTATCATCAGCGCTTTTGCGAGTGACTCTGACGGAGAAATAGTGCAATACGAGTGGAGTCAGGTCGCAGGTCAGGATATTTCCCTTACGAATCACTTTACCCCCAGACTGCACCTGCTATCCCCTGAGGAAGGTAGCTATGCATTTAAGGTTACTGTAACTGATAACAAGGGAGGGACGGCGAGCGACGAAGTAAGAGTAACAGTAAGCGGCGTAATCGTGGAAACGGCTCCTATTGTGTGGGCTGGTGAGGACCAGGTACTGACTGGTCCGCAGGAATACCTGCTTCTTAAGGGTAAAGCCGAACCCGGGGAAAGTGGCGCAGAGATTGTTAGCTATGAATGGGCACAAGCTGAGGGGCCTGTCACTACAATGAGCTTTACAAATAGCTATGCAGCAGAAGTAAGAAACTTACTTCCCGGCGAATATACTTTCTCTCTGAGAGTCATCGACGCCAACGGCCTTGAGGGAACTGATGAGGTGCATGTTTCAGTAAATGGAGAGCTCTCCGAAGAAAGCCTTTCCAATACCTTCAACCTCTTCGAAAACCTGAATAATATGGCCGGAGCACGCCTATATATCCTGGATAGCAGTGGTAAGACGGTTCACTCCTGGGAGAATTACCAGAATGACTGGGACGGTCGCTCCGGCTCTATCGGGATACCTGAGGGAACGTACTTCTTCATTGTGACGCTTAGGGGTGCCGGTAAAAAGATCAGTGGATCTGTGCTGATAGACAATAAATAAGCCTTCGGAAAAATAGCCGTTCCGGCTGGCAAAAGCCCCGGAAACCAAATGCTAAGAAAGCATTAAGGTTTGCCGGGGCTTTGCTTTTATTAACCCTCTGGAACCATGCACAATAAGCCATGGGGAATTTTAAAAATGTACGATAGAAAAAGCTCCTTTCACCTACATTTTAAATATAAATTTACTCTGAGGCATAGCAAAAAAATTTACTTCTCACTTGAAACATACCAGCGTCTTACATTGTATATAAAGAAATTATTGCCGGAAAGACGGTAAGGAAGGCTTCTAAGAGATAGCGAAATTTTTCAATAAAAAATATATTAAGTATAATAAAGCAATAGAAACACAGTCGTTTATAGACTGAAAACAATCTTTAATTGAATTATTCCACTTAATGCTGCTTAATTAATCCGGTCCTTACTTGAAAAAATTTCTTATATTTATCTTACATTTGTAAGAGAGGGTTACTTTTAGGCAAATTGTCGTATTAATTCTAAAAGAATTCTTTGAAAAAGCTTCCAGCTAACGAAGGGTTACCATCATTAAGGTTCAAAGTTGTATGAAACGTTTCTACGTACTTCTATTTTTTCTAGCGTTTTCGATGGGTTTAGGAAACTTGTATGCACAGACGTACGAGGTAAATCCCGGTACGGTATCTTACAGGATAACTGATGACAATATCGGAACACAGCTTCAGGTAGGCACCTATTACGGTGCTCCGGGGGGTGCCATGGCTGGCTTCAACAGTGAAGAATACGAAGACCTTTACCTGCGTCGCTCAGGAGGTCAGCTTGTTTACAACTGGCTGATGAACGGTCGTTTGTTATTCCCAAATAATTATGATCCCAACCGTGAGTATCCCATGATTGTGATGCTGCATGGTGCCGGTGAGTCAGGCGTTCAGTGGCCGGGCCGCAGGATTTATTCCACAGACGACCCCCGCTACCTGAATAACGACCACAACTTATACCATGGTGGCCGTGTGCATCAGAATGCTACCAAGCGAGACCCTTCTCAGAGCAACTCATTCGACGGGTTCATCTTTTTCCCTCAGAACCGAGGCGGATGGTTTGCTAATAACAATGATATTCATGCCATCACCTTCATTGAGGAATTAATTGACATGTACCCTATCGACCGTCTGCGTATTTACGTGCATGGCCTTTCTGATGGTGGCCAGGGTGTATGGAGAGTCTTAAGAAGAAGGCCTGACCTTTTTGCCGCCGCCCTCCCTATGTCCGGTGAGGTAATTCAGGATTATACAACTACTGATTACCGGAACACTCTTCATGTGCCCATTTGGCAGTTTCAGGGCGGAACCGACCCTAACCCCCGTGAAAGCACTTCACGGCAGGCACTTCAGCCATATTACGACAATGGTGGCACCCCTATCTTCCAGGTTTATGAGAACCTTGGTCATGGTGTATGGAATACTGCTTACAATGAGCCGGACTTCTTCCCCTTCATGAAGCGCCACTCCAAGCTTAGCATTCATCCTTTCTATGGCAGAACAGAATTTTGTGCAGCGGATAACTGGAGTACCACTATCGGTATATCTCCCGGTTTTGAAGCATATGAGTGGAGCCGTAATAATCAAACGATTACTAACTCTAACAATAACAACCTGCAGGTAACGCAGTACGGAGACTACAGGGTACGCATTCGGCTGGAAGGCCAGTGGACGGAGTGGTCTGACCCTCTCCCTATCACTGAGAGACCCCTTACTGACCACGCGGACATTGTAGCCAGCGGTACGACAGTACTTCCCGGTCTTGACGGCAGTACCTCTGTTACGCTAAGCACTGAAGAAAGCTATGAGCTTTACGACTGGAGAATCCAGGCGTCAGGCGGAGCTGTCACAAACTCATCAAATGCTTCTATCCAGGTTTCAGACACCCGCCGGGTTTCCGTAAGTGTGAGAGAAGCCGGTGGCTGTATCAGTAATTATGGCTTACCCGTATATGTGGTAAATAACGGTCCTGTGGATCTACCTGCTCCTTCTGACCTGATCACCACCCCCCGTAACGAAACGGCCATAAACATTTTCTGGAACGACAACTCTACTACCGAAACAGGCTTTGAGGTATGGAGAAGTACATCTGCATCCGGCCCATGGCAGTTTGTTAAGCTTATTGATGCTAATGAAACAGCTTACGTAGACCGCAACCTGTCTTCCGAACAGACTTACTTCTACCAGGTACGTGGTGTATATGAAAATGGCAGCTCTCCTTATATAGGACCAGAGAGTGCCTCACCAGTTGCTGACATGAATGCCCCTACGGCTCCTACCAACCTGGAGATCGTAATGGCTGACGTTGACAGAATAGGTTTGCGCTGGGATGCCAGCACGGACAATGTAGGTGTAGCACAATACAGAATTTATCGTGACGGGGTACAGGTAGGTACTACCACCGCTACTGAGTTTGAAATGACTGGCCTGCCTACTGAAACATATTACAGCTTTTATGTAGTAGCGGAAGATATTTCCGGCAACCTTTCGGCACCAAGTAACTACGTGGAAGGCGCTACCATCCTGGTAGGGCTTAATTACCTGCTGTATGCCGGTGGTACCTGGGATGTAATTGCAGACTTCCAGGACTGGCCAGCATTGGATCAGGGTATTGTTAACAACTTCGATATCAGTGTCCGTACCAAAGCATGGGACCAGGATGATTACTTTGCCTTCAAATTTACAGGCTATATCTACATTGACGAAGCGGCCAACTACACTTTCCGCACCAGGTCTGATGATGGGTCAAACGTAATCGTTGATGGCAATAAGGTGCAGGACAATGACGGACTGCACGGAGCAGGATCATGGGTAGCGGGTAACCAGGTTTACCTGACGCAGGGTCCTCACTCAATAGAGGTAAATTACTTTGAAAGAACCGGTGGTCAGAGACTGGATGTACAATGGCAGAAAAACGGAGGGTCATGGACTAATATCCCTGACGAAGTGCTTCGCAGTGCCAACTACATTACTCCTGGTGCACCTCCTGTACCTCAGGGCTTGCAGGCCAGCACTCAGTCCATGACTGAGATTAACCTGACCTGGAATGCCCCCACCCCTACTGTAGTCGTATTAGGATCATCCACTGCCGAGGGCGTGGGCGCTACGGCTGGCAATAGTTGGGTAGAGCTACTGGACGCTCACTACAGCACTACGTTCTCTTCACATCAGGTTGTAAACCTGGCCCAGGGAGGCTTTACTACCTATCACATCATGCCCGACGGTAATAGTGTAAGTGGTCGTCCTACGCCAGATACAAACCGCAATATCACTGAGGCCCTGAGCCTCAACCCGGACTTCATTATTGTAAACCTTCCCAGCAACGATGTGCAGCAAGGTTATACAAATACGGAGACGATGAACAACCTCATTGCCGTAAAGCAAGCGGCTGCGGCCCAGGGAGTAGATGTGTTCTTCACGACTACCCAGCCGAGGGACATCGATGTAACCAGCCGTGACAGGCTTGCCGAACAGGCGGGACTTATCAAGTCTACCTTCGGGCCGTTCAGCATTGGTATATTCAACCTGCTAGCTGACAGTAATAACCGCATTCGCCCTGCCTACGCATCAGGGGACGGTGTACACTTAAATAACGCCGGGCATGCGGTGATCTATGATCAGGTAAAAGCCAAAACAGACCCTTACTCAGGGGCTACGGCTGGTTTCCAGATCTTCAGGTCTACCACATCAGGCGGAACATATGCAAGCATAGCCACCACAGGAGCAGGCACTACAAGCTATATAGATTCAGACCTTATCCCTGGTCGTACCTATTATTACAAGCTGAAGTCGGTATCCACCAGCGGTGACTCTGACTTTAGCGCAATGGTTAGCGCTACCACACAGGCAGACACTGAGGCTCCCACGGTTCCTCAGAATCTGGAACTGCTGTCTAAGTCTTATTCTACCATCGGATTCAGATGGGATGCTTCTACGGATAATCTTGCGGTGAAGGAGTATGTCATCAACTACACTTCCGGCTCTTCGAGTACTTCGGGTGGAAGAGTAGAAGCGGGTGCCCGCACCCAGGAAACTGGTAGTGCCGTGACTACGCAGACTTCGTACATTCTGGAAGACATGAGTCCGGAGACTACCTATACCATTACGGTACTGGCCCGGGATGCTGCCGGAAATGAGTCTGCGCCATCAGCGCCGCTGGTAGTTATTACCAACCTCGCTCCTCCCCCGCTACCTGTTGAGTTCCTAAGCTTTACCGCTACACTTGACGGAACGGATGTACTACTGAAATGGCAGACAGCTACTGAGCAGGAGAACGATTATTTTACTGTAGAGCGCAGCACTGATCTGGAAACCTTTACTGCTGTAGGCAGGGTAGATGGGGCCGGTGACAGCAATGAAGTGCTTAGCTACTCTTTCACGGATGGCTTTGTACCTCAGGGCAGTGTTTACTACCGTATCAAGCAGACGGACTTCAATGGTGACTTCGACTACTCAAGGGTGGTAGCGGTACAGAATAACGCGCTAACCGAAACACTGGCGGTGAATGTGTTCCCTAACCCTACTGAGAGCGGCCGTATATTCATCACAGCCAATACCGGCAACCAGGGTAGCGAGATCATGGTAGAGATGATGGACATACGAGGTGCCAGACTGTACCAGCGTGCCTTTAGCCCTTCTGAACTTGTCAACAGAAACATTGCTTCTGATGTGAACCTCACACCAGGGCTCTATATCTTCAACGTGATCCAGGGTGATACCCGGATTCAGAAGAAGATCATTATCAGATAAAACGAACAGATAATTTTTAGTTGAATACCCGGATGACCTCCGGGTATTTTTTTATAAATACCAAATAACCAGCTAGTTAATAGCAAAAATATGCAGGTTTAAAAATATAATTAATTAAATTTGCAGTTGGCTGAATTCACTATGAAATCACATTACGACCTCATCGTGGTGGGTACGGGCTTTGCCTCGTCCTTTTTTCTCCACAAGTACCTGGAGAGTGCACCGGCAGGTGCCTCAGTGCTGGTGTTGGAGCGAGGTGTGTTCAGGCCCCATGCCGAACGGGTACAGGCCCGCCGAAAAGACAAAACCTTATCAGGTATAAACTGGACAGAATCGCAGGCAGCGTATGAAAACGAGACCCCTGAGAAGCACTGGGTATTCAACCCGAACTTCGGAGGTGGCTCCAACTGCTGGACGGGGTGCACGCCGCGGTTTATGCCAAATGATTTCCGGATGCAAAGCACCTATGGGGTGGGGATGGACTGGCCCTTTGGCTACGACGAACTGGCTCCATACTATGATGAGGCAGAGCGGCTGATGAATATTTCCGGTCCGGAGGAAACACCTTTTCCAAAGGAAGGCCCCTACCCCCTGCCGGCGCATGCACTATCAGAAACGGACAAGCTCCTGCAACAAGCGTATGGCACGGACTACATTTCACAGCCTACCGCCAGGGCCAGTCAGGCAATAGCCTCCCGGGGAGGGTGCTGCAGCAGTGCAGTATGCAGTCTGTGCCCTGTAAATGCAAAGTACACGATAGAAAACGGCTTCCGCAGCTTGTATGAAGACGAGCGTGTGGAGGTAGTATATGAAGCCCAGGCTTATGCCCTGCATACCAATGGCCAGTCGGCACGAAGCCTGGTCTTCAGGCATGGCGATGAGGATAAAGAAGTAATGGCAGATGCCATTGGATTGGGCGCTAATGCAATTTTTAACGCCCACATTTTGTTGAATTCAGGAGACAGCCTCTACCACACGGGCCGCGGCCTCTCTGAACAGGTAGGCATGTATATGATGGTTTATCTGGACGGCGTAGATAATGTGGGAGGTGGCTCGATCATTCCGGCCAATGGCTACATGCTGTATGATGGCGAACACCGCAGGAAGGAGTCTGCCATACTGATCGAAAGCCATAACACTCCTTTTATCAGGAGTGATTTCGGCAAATGGCGACAGATAGCCAGGTATAAGTTCGTGATGGAGGATATACCCAGGGAAGATAACCGGGTAATGACGACAGGTGATCCCCTTAAGCCTAAAACGATCTATAAAGGCCACAGTGATTTTGTAAACCGTACGGTACCAACCCTGGCTGAAAAGGCCAACAGGGTATTCTCCCCTTTACCGGTGGAACGTATTGATCTGGATGGCTACCTGCAAAAGTCAGAGTACCACATTTGCAGTACTCACCGTATGTCTGCACAGCCTGGCGAGGGCGTAACGGACGCAGGGCTGGTTCACCATAGGTACCGCAATGTATTTGTGCTGGGTAGCGGGGCATTCCCGACCATGAGCCCGGCTAACCCGACCCTGACGCTGGCAGCTTTGTCACTAAGGGCGGCGGATAAAGCATTTAACAGGCAAAGAGTATAAGTATCAGTGAAAAGAAGAAAATTCATAGGGCTTATTGGTGCGGCGGGAGCCGGCAGTTTACTGGTGGGCTATGCTATTGCCCCTTCTTTTGAAAAAACACTGGAGCAAATAATCAGAGAAAGTATCAGAGGACTGGAACTGGAAAGCGGCGCAGTGGCTTCTTTCTTAAATGAAGCTGAAGAGGAAGGCGTGCTAAACCAGTATGATCTCTCTAAGCAGGAATTTATCAAAGCGCATCATTTATTGAAGAATAAAATGTTTACCCTGCCTTACGAACATAAATATTTACAAATGCGCGATGACCTGGTGGGTAAGTTTCTGCTTTCCACCGACTTCTTTATAAATAAAATGAATACAACACGCACGGTGAAATACCTGGGGCTTTATGATCCTTACTCCAGACCGTGTACTAATCCTTTTTCTTCTGTATACTATAATGGATGAAGACATGCAGGTATTGGAAAAAGAACAAAAAAAACAGGCAGTAAGCCGCCCTGCCATTCGCAAGGCGGAGCACCTTCAGTATATACACTATCTGAGGGGGCTTGCCATTTTGCTTATCGTAGGGTTTCACTGCCGTACCAGCTATGAGTGGAGCAGCGAGATAGAACAGCGAAGCTGGTTTGCCCTGCTTACGCAGAGTACGATCATATTCGTATTCATTGGCGGACTGCTGTTCCAGCACCTCAACCACCAACACTTTAACTTTAAGCGCTACCTGGGTAAGAAACTCAAATTCGTGATTCTGCCTTACATACTCATGTCTATACCAGCGCTTGCAAACCAGGTGTTATTTGATGACTACAAGCCCTGGTTGCCTGAGTGGATGGAGGGGAGCTCCCCGGCGGGACTGATTGGCTATATGCTGATAACGGGTAAGCATCTGGGGCCTTTCTGGTTTATCCCCATGATCTCTATCTTCTACCTGATTGCTCCGGCCATGCTGTGGCTGGATAAGCAGCCGTGGTTTTACCGCTTTGTATTACCTGCTATACTTATCGCCAGCTTTTTTCAGTACGAGTTTGGCTATGAGGCCCCCACCTGGGAGTCTTTTCTTTACTACTTCCCGATCTACATGGTAGGTATGTGGGCCAGTCGATACCGTAGGCATATTCTGGCACTGGACATGAAGGTGGTATTGCCTATCGCTATATTCTACCTGGGCATCACAGCCCTGCAGGTGTTCGATGTGCTGGCTATTGGCAAGAACTACGGCTTTTATACGGAACTACCGGACAATGCCACCGTGGTGAACTTCGGTAAAATGAAGATCTCTATTGCCTGTATCGCGCTGCTGGTATTGTTTTATAAGATACGTAAGATCAGGATTCCCCTGCTGGACTTCATGGCAAACTACAGCTTCGGGGTTTACTTTATCCACCTTTACGTCATTCGCATTACCGAAACAGGCCTTTCAAAGGCTGGCTTCTCCATGCCCTTCAATACGCTCACGTTTATCGCTTGGCTGGCGCTGATCACTGGTATCTGCGTGGCGGCCATTTTCACCATCAAAAAAATAACGGGCAAACAGAGCCGGTACTTCATAGGAAGTTAAAAGGAAAAAGGAGGGTTTTTTAATCCTCCTTTTCTATAATATCAAGTACTTCTTCATCAAAAGGATTTACGGCGGGGCCGTAAAACTTCAGTAACTTCCCCTCTTCACTCACCAGGTATTTGCAGAAGTTCCAGGTAGGCTCCTGGTCATTCCAGCCGTTTTTATCTTTGTCGGTAAGCCACTGATAGAGGGGTTGCTTGTCACTTCCCTTTACATCAGCCTTATCGAACATAGGAAACTCCACCCCATAGTTTTTCTGGCAAAAAGCCGCGATCTGGTCATTTGAACCAGGCTCCTGGCCGCCAAACTGGTTAGAAGGGAAACCGAGTACTACCACCTCATCGCTATAGTTCTCATAAAAAGATTGGAGGTCTTCATACTGAGGGGTGTAGCCACACTCAGAGGCTGTATTGACGATGAGCAGTTTCTTTCCCTCATAGGTAGAGAGGTCTGTCTTCCTGCCATCCAGCGTAGTTAGCGTTATGTCGTAAATCGAATTCATTCTATTTTGGTTGGTGTTTTCAGGCGCTGTAAGGGTCTTTCCCGTACCAAAACAGGCGCCCAGGTAAGCTAACAGAATTATGCAGAGTTTAGACATCATCGATCTACATTTTTTCAGGAACGGTGATGCCCATCAGCCCCATGGCCTTTTTGATCACCCGGCCGGTCATACCCGTAAGGGCTGTCCTGAACGCGCGCACCTTTTCGTCATCTGCCTGAAAAACAGAGTGCTCACTATAAAAGCGGTTATACTCTTTGGCCAGGTCATATACATACTGTGATATGGTGGCAGGGCTGTATTCTGCCGCTGCTTCCTCCACTTTTTCAGGAAATATGCTAAGCAATCTGATCACCTCCTGCTCAGCGGGCTGCAACTGATGGTAGTTCTTAATCAGTTCAGCATCGGCGGAGAGCCCTACCTGTGCGGCCTTACGGCCCAGGGCTGCTGTACGGGCATAAGTATATTGTACAAAGGGGCCGGTGTGTCCATGAAAGTCAATACTTTCTTCCGGATTAAAGAGCATGCGTTTTTTAGGATCTACCTTGAGCAGGTAAAATTTGAGGGCAGCCATAGCCACCATCTCGTGCAGGTCTTTTTCCTGGTCTTCCGTAAAGTCCTTGATCTTTTCAGAGTCCTGCGTATACTCGGCAGCCGTACTCACCATCTCACTCATGAGGTCGTCCGCATCCACTACCGTACCTTCGCGGGACTTCATTTTGCCCGAGGGCAGGTCTACCATGCCATAGCTCAGGTGGTAGAGGCCTTTGGCATAGGGGCGACCCAGTTTGTCCAGTATGGCAAACAGCACCTTAAAGTGATAGTCCTGCTCATTGCCTACTACGTAGATGGACTTTTTCATGCCATGATCTTCATACTTCAGGTCAGCCGTACCCATGTCCTGCGTCATGTATACAGAGGTACCATCGCTGCGAAGTACCAGCTTGTTATCCAGCCCTTCCCCGGTGAGGTCACACCATACCGAGCCGTCATCTTTTTTGAAGAACACACCCTTTTCAAGGCCTTCTTCCACAATGTCCTTACCCAGCAGGTAGGTATCTGACTCAAAGTAGAACTTATCAAAAGCCACGCCCATACGGTCGTAGGTTTTAGAAAAGCCGTCCAGTACCCAGCCATTCATCTTCTTCCACAGGGCCACGGTATCCTCATCGCCCTCTTCCCACTGGCGCAGTATCTGCTGGGCCTCTTTCATAAGGGGCGCCTCCTTTTTGGCCTCCTCCTCATGCATGCCACCCTCCGTAAGGGTGTTTATTTCTTTTTTGTATTCTTTGTCGAAAATGACATAGTACTTCCCGATAAGGTGGTCGCCCTTCATGCCAGCAGATTCCGGCGTTTCGCCGTCACCAAACTTCTGGTAGGCCAGCATGGATTTGCAGATATGAATACCGCGGTCATTAACGAGGTTAGCCTTTACTACCTCGTAGCCGGCCTGCTCCAATATACGGGACACAGAGTAGCCCAGGAAGTTATTACGCAGGTGTCCAAGGTGCAGGGGCTTGTTGGTATTGGGAGAAGAGTACTCTACCATTACCTTTTCGCCTTTGGCCTCCAGCTGGCCAAAGTCCTCACTAGTGTGCATTTCACTAAAGATCGTCGTCCAGACAGCAGGCTGAAGTAGGATATTCAGAAAGCCTTTAACCACATTAAAGCCGGCCACTATACCGGATTGATTTTCGGCCAGATGAGCGCCGATCAATTTTCCGGTTTCTTCAGGATTCTTTTTGCTGAGCCGCGCGTAAGGAAACGTCACAAAGGTGTGTGTCCCATCAAAGTCCTTACGGGTAGGCTGCAGTGAGATTTCGCTCGCAGGCAGGTCGGCATCAAACAGGTCTTTGAACGCCTGGCTTATGGCTTGTTGTAGTTGCGATGCTATGTTCATCTTGTGGTTACGCTTTGTGTATGACACAAAAATTATAAAGACAGGGACAAACCGTCCCTGTCTTATGTAAATTCTTTAATCTTCGGGTTGTTTAAAATCATGTTGCTCAGGCCTCTATGCTGGCTCTGGCTTCATAGCTTTTGGTCACTTCCTCCAGCACCTCAAAGGCATTTTCTGCCATGGCATTTTCAGTGTCCAGCGTAGGGTTCACTTCCACCATTTCCCAGCAAACGACCTTATCATTGGCCATCAGGAGGCTATTCAGTTCCTTGGCTTCGTTCAGGGTAAGTCCTCCGGGCACAGGCGTACCGGTACCACGGCTCACATCCGTATCCAGGCTATCCACATCAAAAGACACATAGATCAGGTCACAAGCAGCCAGGGCAGTAAGTGCGCGCGTAGCGGTTTCTTCCATTCCGATACTGCGTGCTTCCTGGGTTTTGATGACATTGATGCCATACTTTTCGATCAAAGCAGACTCCGGCTTCTCAAAGTCTCTGAGCGCGATAAAAAAGATGTCTTCCAGGTTGATTTTGGGCTCTTCCACCCCAATACGCTTAATCTTATCCCAGTACATCAGGGTATCTTCCTTAGGGTCGTTTACCTTAGACTCCAGGTTGTCGATCTTAGCAGCAGCAGCCAGGGGCATACCGTGCATGTTGCCGCTGGGTGTGGTAAAGGGCGTGTGCAGATCCGAGTGTGCATCTATCCAGATAACACCAAGCCGCTTATCGGGGTGAGCTTTTTTGATGCCAGCAATGGTACCGGCTGCGGTAGAGTGGTCGCCTGCAAGTACCAGTGGCATGTGACCGTTGCGGAGAGTGGTGAAGGTACTCTCGCAGACCCTGGTGAGCATGATAAGCACACCGTCTATGTACTTGGCATTCGGATGTTTGAAGCCATCGAAAAGGATATCGTTCACATTTTCGACTTCCTCGCTCTCATAGCGACCGAAGTAATCTGAACCTTTATCCAGGCAGGCAGTTTTAATCGCATCTATACCGAGGCTTGCACCCCGCGTACCGGCAGCGATTTCGGATTTTACCTCAAGTATTTTTATTTTTTTCATTTTGCAAAGATGTTATTTTCTATTGAATTTTGCTCGCCTTAAGGGGCTTTTGCGCATATTTCATGTAAGCCTGAATTTTTAACCTTGTAGTCCGTAAGATGAAGAGTTACGACGACCTTATACGCCAGACTTTTTATTTCCCCACCCCCGAGTTCGATGTCCACCAGAATGAACTGCTATTCAACGGAGTCCCCCTCATGGACATCGTTAAGGAGTATGGTTCACCATTAAAGATGACCTACCTGCCGAAGGTGGGCCAGAACATCCGAAACGCTCAGAGGATATTTAACAAAGCCATACAAAAGCTGGACTACCAAGGCAGCTACACCTACTGTTACTGCACCAAAAGCTCCCATTTCAGCTTTATCCTGAAAGAAGCCTTGCAAAACGATGTGCATCTGGAAACCTCTTCCGGCTATGACGTCGAGATCATCAAAAAGCTATATGCTGATAACCTGATCAATAAACAGACGCTTATAGTATGTAACGGATTTAAGCGGCCTTTATACACAAAAAACATTTCTTATCTTATAAATGAGGGCTTTGAGAACTGCATTCCGGTGCTGGACCACCTTGAGGAACTCGACGCCTATGAGGCAGAGGCAAATAAGCCCTTTAATGTAGGCATACGGGTGGCAGCAGGGGAAGAGCCGAACTTTGGCTTCTACACCAGCCGCCTGGGCATCCGGTATAACGACATTACCTCATACTATAAGGAGGTGATCGCTAAGTCAAAAAAGGCGAAGCTCAAGCTGCTGCACTTCTTTATAAACACGGGCATACAGGACACTACCTACTACTGGATGGAGCTGAACCGCTTCGTGGAGATGTACTGTGAACTACGCAAGATCAGCGATGACATAGACACGCTGGATATAGGCGGAGGCTTCCCTATTAAAACGGGCCTGCACTTTGAGTACGACTACGAATATATGGCCGAACAGATTGTAGCTAACATTAAAGAGATCTGCGACCAGAACGGGGTGCCTGTACCGAATATCGTGACGGAATTCGGCAGCTATACCGTAGGCGAAAGCGGTGCTACCATCTATAATGTAATGGGCCAGAAACTCCAAAACGATGTGGAGCTGTGGTATATGATAGACGGCTCGTTTATCACGCACCTGCCGGACGCCTGGGGCCTGAACCAAAAGTACATACTGATGGCCCTGAACCAGTGGGATAAGCCCTACCACCGGGTAAACCTGGGGGGGCTCACCTGCGACAGCATGGACTACTACAATAGTGAAGCACACAGCTTTGAGGTGTTTATGCCGAAGATACCGAAAGATGACAAACTGTACATCGGCTTTTTCCATACGGGTGCCTACCAGGAGTCACTCGGTGGCTATGGCGGCATACAGCACTGCCTGATACCTGCCCCTAAGCATGTACTGATAGACCGCGACGAAAACGGAAATATCATCACGGAACTCTTTGCAGACGAACAGGACAGCGCCACCATGCTGAAAGTACTGGGCTACTAGCACAGGTCTGGCATAAATTCCTTATTTTACATGGAACAATAATCATATTATACCATGAAAAATAAGAAACTGAGAATCGAAGACCTTTCTGTAAAGAGTTTTATCACAGCGGCTAATGAGATCCGCGGCGGCCTGGCCAGGGTCATTTCCGAAGAGCAGGAAGTAAGCGGCGGAGGCGGCGGCTTCTGCGGCACTGAAGACGTAGGCTGCGAGGAGTCTAACCACAACTGCTTCGGCGCCTGATACAACTCTTTCAAACTTATTATAAGCCATCTGCTGCAAAGTAGATGGCTTTTTTAATGGGTGAATGGGTGAATGATAGAGTAACAGAGTAATTGAATTACAGAATTATTGAATAGTAGTCATTGTACCGGAGCCGGCCGGCGGGGTATTAATGAGTGAATTTTTAATGGGTGAATGATAGAGTAACAGAGTAATTGAATTACAGAATTATTGAATAGTAGTCATTGTAGCGGACCCGGCTGGCGGGGTATTAATGAGTGAATTTTGAATGGGTGAATGATAGAGTAACAGAGTAATTGAATTACAGAATTATTGAATAGTAGTCATTGTACCGGATCCCGGCTGGAGGGGTATTAATGAGTGAATTTTGAATGGGTGAATGGGTGAATGATAGAGTAACAGAGTAATTGAATTACAGAATTATTGAATAGTAGTCATTGTACCGGATCCCGGCTGGAGGGGTATTAATGAGTGAATTTTGAATGGGTGAATGATAGAGTAACAGAGTAATTGAATTACAGAATTATTGAATAATAGTAATTGTACCGGATCCCGGCTGGAGGGGTATTAATGAGTGAATTTTGAATGGGTGAATGATAGAGTAACAGAGTAATTGAATTACAGAATTATTGAATAATAGTAATTGTACCGGATCCCGGCTGGAGGGGTATTAATGAGTGAATTTTGAATGGGTGAATGGGTGAATGATAGAGTAATAGAATTACTGATTTTTTTAATTACAGAATCGTAGTCATTGGTAGTAATGATGGTTTCGGGTGTAGTCCGGCTGGCAGGGTTTTTAGGAATGAATTGTGAATGACAGAATCAGAGAATATCAGATTCATTTATAAATAACCACATTCAATAATCAGTGAAAAACACCGAAAAATCACCTCATAGTCGAATTATTTTAAATTCACAAATTTATTATCTAAGCAATATTTTTCTTTTGTGATTAAATGTTTAGATACCAATAGATTGAGATAAAAATCAGTTTTTGGAAACAATATTTGTATAGAAATTGCTTTGTAATTGAAACGGCAAATCGTGAGATTCGCCACATCTGAAAAAACTAAAAATATTTCGATATGAAGAAGATGAGACTGAACGACCTGAAACTGAGCAGTTTTGTAACAGGAATGGAAGCAAACATTTCTAAAACAGCTAAAGGTGGAGGAAAAACTGACCAGAACGACACTAACTGTTCTGCAGTGGATATCTGTCCTACCGCTCGTTGTACGGCTCTTTGCTAAGACCCACAGTATAATCATACAAGGGAGTAGGGTAAAATCTACGATCCCTATATTTCATGTCAAGCCCTGTTCGACTTAGCGGATGGCTTTACCTCATTATTAAAAGAGGCAAGCCAGACTCTATGGTCTATAGTCTTGTATACCGAGACAGAGCAGGTAATTCCTTGTTTTATTATAAACTAATAAATATACTATTATGAAAAAGATGAAACTGAATGAGCTGAAGCTCAAGAGCTTTGTAACACGTATGGATGTTAATGTTTCTAAAACTGCCAAAGGCGGAGCAGAAACTGACCTTCAGGATACTAACTGCTCTGCAGTAGATAAGTGTCCTTCAGGACGTGGTTGCACTATTGTTGAGTGCTAATCATCCATTGATGATATCGGGCCACACAGAGATTTCTGTGTGGCTTTTTTTTGCCACAACCGCTACTCACAATAAAAAGACTCTCGCCCGAGATAGCCCATAGCCGTCAAGTTAAAAGTAGAAGTACACTGAAATGATTACTCTCTTGCGATTTGCTGCATGTACCACCCCGAAAGTCGGACCTCTCCTATTCCCACAGGAGGGGAATTGGTGCTTGGCTTGACGGCTATGGTCCCAAAAGGGGACTCACTTCTTATTAATTGATTTACAGTAATTTGTGTGCTTAACTTGACGGCTATACCTAAGGGAGGGGAATTATTTGTGCCTATCGCTGCAGAGTACGACATTTTTATAAGCTAATCATCAAAATTAGCATCGTAGGCCCTTAGCTTGACGGCTATGCCCTAAAACAGGGAAGGAGTTTCCGGCCTATGTCGGTTGGTTTTCTATGACGCAGGAGGCCAGGTAAAAAAGTTTGGCCTCTGGTACATTTAGCCGACTATCTGCCAGGTACCCTTCCGTCCGCGAGGGGGCTGTGGTTGCAGCTATGACATTTGTTTTTCAAATAGGCATATGATGGAGTGAAGCATTGCAGGCGCGGCCACCTTCCCTAAAACAGGGAAGGAGTTTCGGTCCCCGATGGGGGCTAGGCCGCAGGAATGGCGGTGTAGGTGGGAATAGGGCAAATTTTTCGCTTTTAAGCAGGAAGGTACATGAGGTGATCATATAGGATGGTTTGGGCGGTTGGCACATGGGTCTGTTCTCTATGTCCAGGAATAGTTATAAATAGGCGTGCGTGTAGGTAAGGGGCATATGCCTATAGGATACCCACGGGATACCCACAGGATGGGCACGGGATAAGAAAGGGGCTGATATAAGATATATTATAGTTTGGGGTGTGTGGGGTTTATATGTATTGTCATTATATATACTGATAATCTTACCTGAAAAGAGGGGGTGTCTTGCTGCGGGTTACTTTTGACAGAAATATTCAGGTAATATAACGCTTCAACATAATGGCTGTCATAGAAAATAATCCATGGATAGAGGGTGCGCGAGGTATGGTGCGAGGTGCGATTGTGTACCGGCAGCGGGCGGGTAGGACGATTGTGTCTGCCCGGCCGGCAACATCATCGAAACCTCTGAGTGAAAAGCAAAAGGCGCATCACAGACGGTTCAGGGAGGCTACGGCGTATAGCAAGCGGGTGAAGGAGGATGATGGGCTGTTTGCGAAGTATGCGGCGGCAGCGGAGGGTTTTATCTCATGGCAGAACCTGGCGGTGAGGGACTATATGCATGCGCCGGTGGTGGAAAAGGTGGTAGCAGAGGGGTTTACGGGAACGGCGGGTGAGGTGCTGAAAGTATATGCGTCTGATGATTTTGGCATTTGTTCTTTGCGGGTGACGGTAATGGATGGAAGGGGTGCTGTATTGGAAAGGGGTGAGTGTGATGAGTTGATAGCGAATGAGGTGTATGCTTATAACCTTAAAGGTGATGTGGATCCAGTGAATGGGGTAAGGGTACGGGTGGAAGCGGCAGATGCAGCAGGAAATGTGACGGAATATGAGGAGGAGCTATATGCAGGGGGTGATGAAGATGTGAGCGGCTCGTCAGCTGATGGTGGGGGCGGTCCAGCGGGTAGGGCCGGGGAAAAGTTGGCTCAGACTAAGCGGCCCACTGAAAGGGAGATCCCGCCCCTGAATAAAAAAGTGTGTCACCTTTTTTATCCTATCCCCACCCGTCAGCTGACGGGTGGGGAATGGCTAACATGCTATTTTTCAACTGCTTTCATTCTTGACTTGACGTCTATGCCAGATAGCCTCGCTGATATAGGTGGAAACCCGAAAAAGCGTATCTTTGCAGAGGTAGTTGCATGACTATCACTTTTTAACCATAAAGAAATACGTTATGAAAAAGATGAAACTAAACGACCTGAAGCTAAAAAGCTTCGTGACCGGAATTGAGAACAACACCGTTCAAACTGCCAAAGGTGGTGCTCCTAAGAAAGAAACCGGCCTCAATGATCCTAACTGTTCTTGGATCGACGCGTGCCCTACCCTTCGCGGTTGCACCATCGATACGTGTATCTGATTTAAAAGATCGCTATAGATATAAAAAGGCTGTTTGCTTCATGCGGACAGCCTTATTTTTTTTGGCAGAAAGTCAGTGACGCTTATTTGAACTTCAGCGTGCTGAACAGTTCTCTGAAAACTGCTGCATTAAAGGCTTCTGAGGGAGCCGACCCAACAGCCAGTAGATAGCCCTCTTTTACCTTAACGCCCAAGTAGTAAGATGATTTATCCCCTGAATCTGTAGCATGGATAGCTTCTAATCCTGGCTGTCCGTCTATTACTATGTTTGCACTTGCCGGGTCGTATAACAGGCGTTCGATAAAACCTTTCATGTGATTACTTGGACCGCCGTGCGAAATATACATATCTCCGGTAATTAGCATTACTGTAGCGGTAATGGCAGGCTCATCCGCATCTGTTACGTCTCCAGGGAGGTAGAAATAATATATATCCCGGTATTTACTGTATAATCTAAACCCCGCCGAAGCTTCATCTAATGAAAAGAAAATATCGGAATAGATATCAGGCGTTACATTTGCGTTACGGTATAGAGAATGGAAAGCTGTTATAATCTCCCTTTTTTCATTTAAGTTTCCCTCTTTATAAGGCGCAAAGAATGTATATGCCGCGGTTTCGCCTTTAACCAGAAAAATGAGTTTCACCAGGCTATCTTTATACTCCATAAGTTTACCCTCCAGGCCGCTAAGGCTAATCTCTGAATAGGACAGGACCTCCATGCCCTTTGCCAGTTGGGCACTATCTATCTTGTCAAAGGACCTGGCAGTTTTGGGAGGCAACTCTAAAAAAAGAATCTTGCCGGGTGACAGATTCGCTGCCTCTTCCAGCTCGGTTACTATCTCATACCCTTCCGGCAGATCAATGAATAAGTTAGTAGTGGGTAAATTGATAGGCCCTTCCTCTTCTTGCGAGTAGGTTATAATGGCCAGAAAGCACATGAAGAGGGTAAAAAGCAGTTTTTTCATATTTACTATTAAGTTCCGCATCAAAAATAGGCAATGTGAAGGTCTTTTTTATTGTAACACCCGTAGAGGCGCGATTTATCGCGACTTGTGGCGAATAGCAGAAAGGTTACTAATGAGTGAATTTTGAATGAGAGAATGGGTGAATGATAGAGTTACAGAGTAATTGAATTACAGAGAATAGAATAATAGAGTAATTGAATTACCGATTTATTGAGTAATAGAATTATTGAAACACCCCGTAGAGGCGCGATTCATCGCGATTTCTCTCGTATAGCAGACAATTGAATTAAAAATCGCCTCCAGCTATATGCGTGGGGCTCATTAAGCCAACCAAGTACGGTTTGCCGACGGATCCCGGCTCTCGTTCCTCGGCCGGGAATAGTGCGTTAAGTTAACGGCTTCATTAATTATCCATTAGAAATAATCACTTCTCCTTCTTTAGGAAGAGCCGGGGCACCTGGGGCAGGCCGCACCATTCGGCTATATTATTGTAGTGCTTGGCGAGGTCTTGGGCGTAGCCTACGCCGTCTTCTACTGTTTGGATGGCCTTTCCCACTCGCGTATTCGTATCATCCAGTTTTTTGATGAAGCGCGACAGCTTGTCCATAGCAGAAAATTGGCTAAAAAATACCACCAAAGCTAATCCCAATCAGACACGTAATTCAGTACGGTGATGCCACACTGAAAGGACAGTGATTTCAGTAGCTTAAGATTTTGCCTGTTCTCCAGTTTATCGAAGATGGGTAGTCCCTTGCCTATTGCTACGGGGTTGATAAAAAGATGATACTCGTCTATGAGGTTGTGCCTGATCAGTTCGGACACAAAGGTGGCTCCGCCACACACGTACAGATCGCCGCCCTCTTCCTGCTTTAACCTGTTGACAGCCTCTACTAAATCCCCACTAGCCAGCGTGGCATTTTTATCTGCCCAAGGCGACTCGTCCAGGCTATTAGAGAACACCACCTTTCGGAGATTAGTGAAATATTTGCCGCTGGACTGCTCGGGATTATCCTTATCATCCGCCACGCCGGCCCAGTACGGAATGAAACCTTGCGCCAGCTTACGCCCCAGCAGCATGCAATCCACGTTTTTCAGCAAACCCTCAACATAAGCGTTCACGTCATCCGTCCATGGCATAGTCATCCAGTCCATTTCCCCATTAGGTCCGCCAACGAATCCGTCCAGCGTCATCTGAGCCTGCAGTTTGAGTGTTCTCATATAATGGTAAGTTAATGAATGAATTTTGAAGGATAGAAGGAATAATTAATAGAGTAATTGAATTATAGATTAATTGAATGATGGAATTTGGCACTTGTTCCGGTATAGGGAAACGTAATTACAGGCACGTGTAGGGACGCGATTCATCGCGACTTGTGGCGAATAGCAGACAATTGAATTGAAAAATAGCCTCCTTCTATACGTGTGGGGCTCATTAAGCCAACCAAGTACAATTGGCCGACGGATCCCGGCTCTCGTTCCTCGGCCGGGAATAGCACTTTAAGTTAACGGGTACAGAATTATTGATTAATAGAATTATTGAAACACCCCGTAGAGGCGTACTGTGGGGATGCCATGGTACGATTTATCGCGGCTTGTCCCGGATTGCAGAAAGGTTACTAATGAGTGAATATTGAATGAGAGAATGGGTGAATGATAGAGTTACAGAGTAATTGAATTACAGATTAATTGAAATGATGGAATTTGGCACTTGTTCCGGTATAGGGAAACGTAATTACAGGCACGTGTAGGGACGCGATTCATCGCGACTTGTGGCGAATAGCAGACAATTGAATTAAAAATAGCCTCCTGCTATACTCGCGGGATCTCATTAAGCCAGCCAAGTACGATTTGTCGACAGATTCCGGCTCTCGTTCCCCGGCCGGGAATAGTGCGTTAGGTTAGCGGGTACATGGTAATGACTACCTTGTCATTATACTATAAAAACCGTGGGATTATTGGTACAAAGGGCTCAAAGCGGATATCATACCCGGATTTATTCATTTCCTGAAAGTAATCATGCACGATAGCCATCTGTTGCCTGTTTTCGAGAATAAAGGTTATCTCAGATATGGCCCGTTTGTCCCTGACAAGCGTAATACTATTTCCACTCCCCTCCCTTACATACTTCCCGTGGACCTCTCCCTTTATATACTGAGCGTCGACATATATTTGAGCGTCGGCACCAGGCTTCAGATCAAACAGGCCTTGCTCCAGGTTTAATTCTCCCGTTATTTTAAAAAACTTCTTCAGTGCCCAATCATTTTTGATCGACAATAATATTATTGACACAATACCTGCAGCTATAAGAATCAGTACACCTACCACCAGATACATAGGAACGTTTAAATCTATCTGCTTAAAGATGCCTAGTATTAGAAAGCCTAAAAATGCTCCGTACGCAAAAGCCGATAGGATTTTGGCTAGTCGACTAGATCCTCTGTATGTCTTTATGGGTATTGAATGCCTTGTCATTTGTACAGGTAAAAATAGTAAAACCTACCCAACGGATTAGCACACCCTGGCGCAGGTATTCCTTTTGCCCGACCCTGACTGTCCTCTTCTTTACGCTAAGTCGCTAAAGGCGTACGTTTGAATTTTGTGCTCTGCCCTTGGCTAGGAATGCTCTTGTGCCCCCGGCAACAGGCGGTACGGTCAACACATTAAGCCTCTCTGCTGGCACACTACCATCCACATCCACCCAACGAAGGATGAAAAAATTACGATTGAACAAAATATTGTGTAATTTCGTACTTTAGTTACAAATGAGAGCGGCTCTCCATATTATATTATCCTGCTACCTGCTGATTATTTCGGCGGGGGTGCCTTTCTATAGCCATGTCTGTATGGGTGAGCTGAAGGAGCACACGGTAGTGGTGGGTGAGCTGGATATGAAGCCTTGCTGCAGCAGTATGGGCGAGCGGTCCGGCTGCTGTGACCATGAGGTGACACTGGAAAAGACCCAGGAGCAGCAGACTTTCTCATTTGGTTTTCAGCTAGCGCCTGCCACCCTGGTAGCTGTTATCGATCACTTTACTCCCTATGCCCCGCTGGCCGAAACCGGCCTGAACGAGGGCTACCCTACGGACACTTCCCCTCCCCGATCGGGACCGGCGCTGTCCATCCTTTTCCAAAACTTCCGCTGTTAAGCATAACATAGCTTGTTATCCGCACCTTATAAGGTTGCGGCATGGTCCCTTTGTGTCCATTTCACACGCTATTTGTTATGCTCAATTCATTTATAAGGTTCTTTTTACATAATAAGCTGGTCACCGTGATCATACTGGTTGCGCTTACCGGCTGGGGGCTGTCCACGGCTCCCTTCACGTGGCCGCTGGAGTGGCTGCCGCGCGACCCGGTGCCGGTAGATGCTATTCCTAACATCGGGGAAAACCAGCAGATCGTATTCACTGAGTGGCCCGGCCGCAGTCCGCAGGATGTGGATGACCAGATCACCTATCCCCTTACTACGGCCATGCTGGGTATACCGGGCGTGAAGACGGTACGCAGCACGTCTATGTTCGGCTTCAGCAGTATTTACATCATATTCGAAGAGGACATCGAATTTTACTGGAGCCGCTCGCGTATCCTGGAAAAGATCAATGCCCTGCCCCCGGGGGTGCTACCGGACGGTGTGCAGCCTGTGCTGGGGCCGGACGCAACGGCACTGGGGCAGATATTCTGGTACACGCTGGAGGGCCGCGATGAGGAGGGCAACCCGACGGGCGGCTGGGACCTGCAGGAGCTGCGCTCCATACAGGACTATTACGTGCGCTACGCCCTCAACTCCGCGGGTGGGGTAAGTGAGGTAGCGAGCATTGGCGGCTATGTGCAGGAGTACCAGGTGGATGTGGACCCGGACAAGCTGCAGGCGTATGACATTACGCTGGACCAGGTGGTGGCCAGTGTGCGCGGCAGTAACCTGGATGTGGGCGCTAAGACGATAGAGGTGAATAACGTGGAGTACTTCATCCGCGGGCTGGGCTATGTGAAGAACCTGGAAGACCTGGAGCAGTCCGTGGTGGCGGTAAGTAATAATACGCCTGTGAAGGTGGCCGATGTGGCGCGGGTGATGATGGGCCCGGCAGCCCGGCGCGGTATACTGGATAAAGGCGGTGCTGAGGTAGTAGGCGGCGTGGTGGTGGCCCGTGAGGGGGCTAACCCGCTGGAGGCTATCAATAATGTAAAGGCGAAAATAGAAGAAATAGCCGGCGGCCTGCCCACGCGGGTGCTGGATGACGGCACCGTGTCTAAGGTAACGGTGGTGCCCTTTTATGACCGCACGACGCTGATAAAGGAAACGCTGGGCACGCTGGAAGAGGCGCTGACGCTGGAGATACTCATTACCATTATTGTGGTCATCATCATGGTGGTCAATCTGCGCGCTTCGGTGCTCATCAGCGGCCTGCTGCCGGTGGCGGTGCTTATGTGCTTTATCGCCATGCGCTACTTTGGGGTGGATGCGAATATTGTGGCCCTGTCCGGCATCGCGATTGCCATAGGGACCATGGTGGATATGGGGATCATCCTTACGGAAAATATCCTGCGGCATAAGGAGCAGGAGCGAAACGATGAGTCCGGCACGCCCTACGCCCCTGTCACGCTGGTGTACCGCGCCGCCACTGAGGTGGCTCCCGCCATCCTCACCGCCATTGCCACTACCATCATCAGTTTTATCCCGGTATTTGTGCTAGAGGCGGCTGAAGGTAAGCTCTTCCGTCCCCTGGCCTGGACCAAGACCTTTGCGCTGGTGGCAGCGGTACTGGTGACCCTGGTATTTATTCCCGCCTTTGCGCAGTGGTTATTTTTCTCAAAAAGTAAAAAGAAAAACGCCAGCCTGCTGCTGAACGCTATCCTGGCAGCAGGCGGCATGGTGCTGCTCTTTATGGGCTTCGTATGGGCGGGGCTAGTGCTCATTGCTATAGGTGGGTGGAACATTTATACCTTGTATGACCGCCGGTTGGAAAGCTATCGCCCGCTGGGCCGTACCATCATTGTGGTAATTGCCGTGTCCATATTACTGTGCTACGAGTGGCTGCCCCTTGGGCCTTCCGTGCCTTTCATTATCAACTTTATCCTGATGGCGGTGGCCATAGGTGCCTTGCTCGGCCTGTTTTATGCTGTTATTTACTTTTACAGGCCCATGTTGATGTGGTGCCTGCGGAATAAGGCTCTCTTTCTCAGTATCCCTACCTTCCTGATCATTTGGGGCGCCATGATCTGGCTCGGTTTCAATACCCTGTTCGGGTTTATTGCCAAGGGCTTTGATGTGGTAGGGGTCAATATCCGTACCTCCGGCCCGTGGTCGGCTATGGTGCATACCTTTCCCGGTATAGGCGAGGAGTTTATGCCCAGCCTGGATGAGGGGGCCTTTCTGCTTATGCCTACCTCCATGCCGCACTCGGGTGTCGAGTATAATAAAGAGACGCTCCGCTACCTGGATATGGCTGTGGCCTCTATCCCGGAAGTGGAGGAGGTAGTGGGTAAGCTGGGGCGCGTGAATAGTGCGCTGGATCCTGCCCCTATCAGCATGTTTGAGAACGTGATCATCTACAAGGCAGAGTACGCCATGGATGAGGACGGCCACCGGATGCGCTTCCGTACAGATGACGAGGGGCGGTTTATGCTGAAAGACAGCACCTATTATGACCCGTCAGAAGGTTTCCAGGTCGTGGACTCGGAGAATCTGATACCCGACAGCGGCGGGGAGTACCTGCGGCAGTGGCGGGATGGCATTCAAAGCCCGGACGACATCTGGGATGAGATCGTCATGGCGACTAAGGTGCCGGGGGTGACCTCAGCCCCTAAACTGCAGCCAATAGAAACCCGCCTGGTGATGCTGCAAACGGGTATGCGGGCGCCTATGGGCCTGAAGATCAAAGGCCCGGACCTGCGTACTATAGAGACCTTTGGCTTTGAACTGGAAAAGGTGCTGATGAATGTGCCTTCTATTAAGAAGGAAACGGTCTTTGCGGAGCGTATGGTGGGCAAGCCTTACCTGACACTGGAGATAGACCGGCAGGCGATCGCGCGCTACGGCCTTACGGTGCAGCAACTGCAAAAGCACATAGAGGTGGCCGTGGGGGGTATGGCGCTGACCTCTACCGTGGAGGGCCGCGAACGCTACCCGGTACGGGTACGCTACCCGCGCGAACTACGGGATAACCCTGAGAGCCTGCGGGAAATCCTGATCCCTACGCCTACGGGTGCAGAGGTGCCGCTGGGCGATCTGGTGACGATGAACTATGTAAAAGGCCCGCAGATGATCCGCAGCGAAGACACCTTCCTGATCGGGTACGTGCTGTTTGACAGGCAGCAGGAGTTTGCGGAAGTGTCAGTGGTAGAGGATGCGCGCCGGGCCATACAGGCACGTATAGCTGATGGCCGCCTGAAGGTGCCGGAAGGTGTGAGCTTCGAGTTTGCGGGAAGCTATGAGAACCAGGTGCGGGCGGAAAAGCGCCTGTCCATCATTGTGCCGCTGGTGCTGGCCCTTATTTTCCTGCTGCTCTACCTGCAGTTCCGCTCCGTGGCCGTCACCGGCATGGTATTCAGCGGCATTGCTGTGGCCTTTGCCGGAGGCTTTATCATGCTCTGGTTTTACGGCCAACCGTGGTTTGCAGACTTTAGCCTGGCGGGGCAGAATATGCGCGACCTGTTCCAGATGGGTACGGTAAACCTGAGCGTGGCTGTGTGGGTAGGCTTTATCGCCCTATTCGGCATCGCTACGGATGACGGGGTGGTGATGGCGACTTACCTGCAGCAGGTAAACGGTGACCGGGAGCCGGAAGGCCGGAAGGAGGTACACGAGGCGGTGGCGGAGGCGGGCAGCCGCCGGATCAGGCCCTGCCTGATGACTACGGCTACTACCCTGCTGGCGCTGTTGCCGGTGCTTACCTCCACGGGCCGCGGGTCGGATATTATGGTGCCCATGGCGATCCCTTCATTTGGCGGTATGGCCATAGAGCTGATCACCCTCTTTGTGGTGCCGGTACTCTATGCCATGTATATGGAACGCAAGGTAAAGAAAAGCAAGTGGGGCGCGGAAGCGTTTAAATCTGAAGAGAAATGAAAACAGGGACTGAAATGATACGACTAAGCCTCAGCCTGTTGCTGGCACCGCTGCTGCTCTGCTTACCGGCCCGGGCTCAGGACAGCACCCTGGCGGAAAACTGGTATGTGCAGGTGGCTCTGGATAATAACCCGGAACTGGTAGCCAGGGAAAAGACGTGGCTGGCGATGAAAGAGGTAGTGGACCAGGCGGGCCAGCTCGAGGACCCTCAGCTTACGGCGGGAGTGTTCATTTCCCCCATCGAGACGCGCGTGGGGCCCCAACAGGCCCGGCTCGGCCTACGGCAGATGTTTCCCTGGTTCGGTAGCCTCTCCGTCCGTGAACAACTGGCCGTGGTCACCGCCCGCGCGGCTTACTACGATTACCTGGAGAGCCGGGCTGCTACTGCCCTGGAAGCACACCGCCGCTATGCCGCCATCTACCGGCTGCGTCAGGATACGGCCCTGCTGCACGAACAGGAGGCGCTGGTGACCAGCCTGGAGCGAATCGCGCTGACCCGCTATGAAAATGCGAAAGGCTCCCTGGCGGACGTACTGAAGGTGCAACTTGCGGCAAGTGAGCTGGAAACAGTGATCAAACGAAAGGAGCAGGACCTGGAGACGGCGGTGGCTACCTTTAACCTGACCCTATACCGGGATCCTGAGGCAGCGGTGACCACCCCGGACTCGCTGCTGGCAGAGCTGCCCGCCGCAGCCGTAGCCAGGGAAGCTGTTGCCACCCAGTACCGGCTGGAAGGCTCGCGCCAAAGCGTGGAGGCGGCCCGCCAGCGTGAAGAGGTGGTACGGCTGCAGTCGCGCCCTATGCTGGGGGCAGGTATCGATTATGTCATTACCGGAAAGAGGGAGGATATGACGATGCCGGACAACGGACAGGATGCGATAATGCCAATGGTATCGGTGTCGCTGCCCATTTTCCGAAAAAAATATAAGGCACAGCAGAGCCAGGCCGCCCTTGACAGGGAAGCGGCTGAGGCCCGCCTTCAGGCTATGGAAAATATGCTTACGGCGGACTACCTGGAGGCGGTGTCGGACTACCGTAATGCCTCCACGGATGCAGAACTCTATAAAAAACAGACGTACCTGGCGGACAAAACGCTTAATCTGCTCATCTCCACCTATGGGGCGGGAGACGAGTCACTGACAAATGTGCTGGACGTGCAGCAGCAGATACTGCGCTATCAAATGGGGCTGAATGAATCCCTGACCCGGCAATTTGTGAATGCTAAAAAGATCGTATACCTGACCGGTTCGGACCGGTCTGTCATAACGGAAGAAAATGAGTCAACTGAAGAATAACCTGAAACCTGCGCTGGTGCTCCTGCTCTTCGGCATGATCGTGGGCGCTCTGCTCTTTGCCGTCATATCGGGCGGAGGAAACGGCACAGAGGCCGGCCATGAACACAATGGGGACAGCCTGGTGACGACGGAAGCGGGGGAGCAGGTGTGGACTTGCAGCATGCACCCGCAGATACGCCAGCCGGAGCCGGGGGACTGCCCTATCTGCGGCATGGACCTGATCCCTATGGATGAGGGTGGCGACGACGCCAACTCACAGGCGGTGAGCATGTCTGAAAGTGCTATGCGCCTTGCCAATGTGCAAACAACGCTGATAGGAACGGGCTCGGGTGACAAGACGCTGCGCCTGGATGGCCGCATCATGCAGGATGAAAGCCGGGAATACAGCCAGGTGGCGCAGTTTCCGGGTCGTATCGAGCAACTTTACATTACGGTAACGGGTGAGGAGATCAAGCGGGGGCAGGCCATCGCACGTATTTACTCACCTGAGTTGGTCACGGCGCAGCGTGAACTGCTGGAGGCGGAGGACTTTCGCGAAAGCAACCCGGCGCTCTTTGAGGCGGCCCGGCAAAAGCTGCGTAACTGGAAGCTAAGCAACGCGCAGATAGATAAAATACTGGCCTCGGGCACGGTACAAAATACGGTGACGGTATTCGCCCAGGAAGGCGGCGTGGTGACGGAGAAGAAGGTGAAGCCGGGTGACTATGTGCAGCAGGGGCAGGTGCTCTTTGCGGTAGCTAACCTGGAGGAACTGTGGGCGGTATTCAACGTGTATGAAAGCGAACTGCCTTTCGTGAAGGAAGGCAACGAGGTGTCATTTACCACGCCATCGGTACCGGGAGAGACATTCACCACCACCATTAACTTTGTGCAGCCGGTGATCGATACAAACGAGCGTACGGCCATCGTGCGCGGGCCGGTACGCCGCCAGGCGGATGTACTGAAGCCGGGCATGCTGATCAGCGGCCGGTTGGATGCCCAATTGGCCGGTCAGGGCGAGCAACTGCTGGTGCCGCGCTCGGCGGTACTGTGGACGGGCACGCGCTCGGTGGTGTATGTGAAGGAACCGGGTACGGAAAAGCCTACCTTCAACATGCGTGAGGTGGTACTTGGCGAAGGGGCCGGTGACAGCTACCTGGTGGAAAGCGGTCTGCAGGCAGGCGAGCGGGTGGTGACGAATGGCACCTTTAGCGTGGATGCGGCAGCACAGCTTAGCAATAAGCCAAGTATGATGAACAACCCGCAGGAGAGGGAAATGAAAATGAGCGAAAAGCCTCTTAACCAGCCGTTAAACGCGAAAGCGAAGGAACAACTGGAAGGCGTATTGGAAAAATACCTTTATATTAAAGACCTGTTAGTGGCGGCTAAGGAAGAGGAAGTGATGAAGGAAGCGGAAAAACTGGTGAAGGCCATTCTGGCAACGGAAGAATCTGCCCTGCCTGCTGAAGGAAGAAAACGGTGGAATAACGTGAAGCAGCCTATGCTGATGGCAGCGAAGGACATAGCGGGTGTCTCCAGCATCGATACGCAGCGGAAGGCTTTCATTGACCTGAGCGAGCGAATGATCGAGCTGGCCACTACCTTTGACATAACGGAGGACCTGCTGTACCTTCAGCACTGCCCTATGGCAGATAATAACGAAGGGGCGGACTGGCTGAGCCTGTCGGAGCAGGTGCGTAATCCGTATTACGGTGACATGATGCTGACCTGCGGGGAGGTAAAGGCCGTGCTGAACGAAAAGAGTAATCAACCATCTATCAAATAACAAAACAATTCTAAGATGAAACGTGTGAGATTTATTGCTGCTATGACGATAGTAGCGCTTCTGGCATTTACTGCCTGCGACAATACCGCTAACAATGAAGAGGCAAACGAAGAGACTGAAACCTCCGAAGTGAGCGAAATGGATGGCCATGAAGGCCATGACCATAGTGACCATGGTGACATGGGGGCTATGGAGGGTGACGAGGGCATGGAAGGTAATGCGACTCCTGTAGAACCTGCCAGCTTTGACCAGCCTGCAGAGGCTATAAAGACACAGGTAAGTGAGGTAATGACGCACTACCTGGACATTAAAACGAGCCTGGCAATGGACAATGCAGAAGGAGCAAGCCACGCGGCAAGCCCCCTTGTAAGGTTTAAGCTTGACGAAAGCAATATGGCGGACGTGCCTGCAGACCAGATCGAGTATATAAAAAATGCTATGAAAAAGCTTAGCGACGACGCGGTATCGATCAACGTGACGCGTGATCTGCCTATGCAGCGCAAGTCGTTTGAAGAACTGAGCAGCACGGTATATGCCCTGGCAAAAACATTTGGCAGCGAGCAGACGCTGTATTACCAGTACTGCCCTATGGCCTTTGATAACAAAGGTGCTTACTGGATCAGTGGCGAAGAGGAAATCAAAAACCCTTACTTCGGCGATGCGATGCTGAAGTGCGGCCGCGTGGAAGAGACGATCGAGATGTAATCTCCTCCTGATCACAACATTACAAAAAAGCCGCTGGTGGAAACGCCGGCGGCTTTTTTAATGAGTAATAGAGTAATAGAATTATAGAGTAACAGAGTAATTGAATAATAGAGTTACAGAATAATTGAGTAATAGAGTAATTGAAATAAGGGCCCTTGGACACTGCAAATAGTGGTACCGTCCTTTATTACCGGAATAAAATCCTTATTTTGCCTGTGAGTAAGCAAGTGAACGCTTCCGGGTGTGAATTTATTTAAGCACCCGCCAAAACAGGTGATAAGACACTATCGATCAATGGATTACGCTTGCGCAAATCAGGCTAAAACGCCCTGAAAATGGTTCTTTGACATGATAAAACAGCAAAAAAGACCGATAGTAAAAATACCTTATCTCTCTGGCTATCTTTTTCTTACACGGAAAATCGCCTTCGAGAGGTAAATCCAGTACAACAAGGATTGAAACTATAGAGCTACTATTTTTTGGTACCTCTTATACAACTTCGAGAGGTAAATCCAGTACAACAAGGATTGAAACATTTTAATGGCTTCTATCAGCGTCCGTGGTCTATCACTTCGAGAGGTAAATCCAGTACAACAAGGATTGAAACATCCGAGAAAAGCTTAATCTACCTGTTATAATAAATCTTCGAGAGGTAAATCCAGTACAACAAGGATTGAAACCTTACCGAGCAAAATTACGCTGACATAATCATTTTTCTTCGAGAGGTAAATCCAGTACAACAAGGATTGAAACATTGCCTCTATAAACCTATTCTGTCGAGGGGTTAACTTCGAGAGGTAAATCCATCACAACAAGGATTGAAACATGATTGAATCGCACAAGTCCACTGTTTCCCCCGGAACTTCGAGAGGTACTTGAACGCAAGCCCGGATCCACAACAACAAGGATTGAAACGGATCCGGAGCAATGACCGCACGGCGGACCTGTGGAACTTCGAGAGGTAAATCCATCACAACAAGGATTGAAACCGTATTACTGAACCTATAGAGCAATGGGATAGGATTCTTCGAGAGGTAAATCCATCACAACAAGGATTGAAACGTGGCCTGAAAGGCCCAGGGTTTCGAATCCCTTACCGTCTTCGAGAGCAACATCCAGTACAACAAGGATTGAAACACGAGTATGGCAAGAAATACCCCTGGGAAGAAGGCGCAGCGCCATCCCTTCGAGAGCAACATCCAGTACAACAAGGATTGAAACAGAAAGTGGCTGAAAGGTATTATTATGTAGGATTGACTTCGAGAGCAACTTGAACGCAAGCCCGGATCCAGTACAACAAGGATTGAAACTCATCACCGGACTTACAGGTTCCCACATACGCTCATCTTCGAGAGCCTGTTCCAGTACAACAAGGATTGAAACGTCGTTTTCGTGAGTAGGACCCAGCCGGTGGCCATCACTTCGAGAGCAACATCCACTACAACAAGGATTGAAGCGCAATGACTCTACTTGATATATACTTGCTAACTGACACATGGGAAGTAGGGTCCCGTGCCTGGACTAAGGACTCAAGGGGCTTCCAGACAAGAACTAACATAGAGAGGCGTCCGGACATCCTGCTGGTTACCGCCCCTGGTTTAGCATCCGCTAAACCGGTCCCCGGCCTAAATTAGGCGGGGAATTTTTTACCTAGGTAGTAGAAGGTAGTTAATGAGTGAATTGTTAAGTAATAGAGTAATTGAATAATAGAAGTCAGCACTTGTGCCGGTATACGCAAAGGTAAGTACATGCACCTGTAGAGGCGTTCCATGGGGATGCCTATGGTACATATCGCGACTTGTGGCGTCTCATCCGACAGCCTGCAATGGGAAGTACAACTTCCCGAAATGGCAACCACGGGACCGATCGCGGCCCGGTACAACTCCGCGGTAGTATATTATTAACAGCATAATTGAAATAAGGGCCCTTGGACACTGCAAATAGTGGTACCGTTCTTTCTTACCGGAATAAAATCCTTATTTTGCCTGTAGGCAAGCTAATGAACGCTTCCGGGTGTGAATTTATTTGAGCACCCGCCAAAACAGGCGATAAAGCACTATCCATCAATGGATTACGCTTGCGCAAATCAGGCTAAAACGCCCTGAAAATGGTTCTTTGACATGATTAATCGGCAAAAAAGACCGATAGTAAAAATGCCGTATCTCTCTGGATATCTTAACCTTACACGGAAAATCGCCTTCGAGAGCCTAATCCACTATAACAAGGATTGAAACTGACAACCAGCTTGAACTCAAGAGCCAGTTCGGCGACTTCGAGAGCCTAATCCACTATAACAAGGATTGAAACTGCCCATACGAGAAAACATCTCTCCTGGTATATCCACTTCGAGAGCCTAATCCACTATAACAAGGATTGAAACTTTCTCCTCCCTTGTAAAAAGTCGCATTTTCATGCACTTCGAGAGCCTAATCCACTATAACAAGGATTGAAACTGCTTATGCTGGCGGCCGCGAACATTGCCTGCATCTTCCTTCGAGAGCCTAATCCACTATAACAAGGATTGAAACATTTATATTTGGGTCGTTTTCATCTACAAAAACATACTTCGAGAGCCTAATCCACTATAACAAGGATTGAAACATCACTTTAGGAAAGGGGGTGTAGCGTGAGTAATCGCACTTCGAGAGCAACTTGAACGCAAGCCCGGATCCAGTACAACAAGGATTGAAACTCATCCAATTGCCTGAACTCGTCAGCGGTGAGATACTCTTCGAGAGCCTGTTGGGCGCAACCCCGGATCCACTACAATAAGGATTGAAACTATCACGCTGTTCGGGTATCGGGTTCGTCTTGCTATCTTCGAGAGCAACTTGAACGCAAGCCCGGATCCACTACAACAAGGATTGAAACGCACCTGATGCTGCTCATCCGAAAACCCGGTATATTCTTCGAGAGCCTAATCCACTACAACAAGGATTGAAACCGTAGGGCACATCGGTCACAATTTCCGCGCGTGTTCTTCGAGAGCCTGTTGAACGCAACCCCGGATCCACTACAACAAGGATTGAAATGGCCAAAGCCCACGGGGTTTACGTAAAGGCTCAACCACTTCGAGGGCCTGTTCCACTACAACAAGGATTGAAACAGTATTGGCAAGCCTGGCCAGGGTTTCATCCCACCCTCTTCGAGAGGTAAATCCAGTACAACAAGGATTGAAACATTGCCTCTATAAACCTATTCTGTCGAGGGGTTAACTTCGAGAGGTAAATCCATCACAACAAGGATTGAAACATGATTGAATCGCACAAGTCCACTGTTTCCCCCGGAACTTCGAGAGGTACTTGAACGCAAGCCCGGATCCACAACAACAAGGATTGAAACGGATCCGGAGCAATGACCGCACGGCGGACCTGTGGAACTTCGAGAGGTAAATCCATCACAACAAGGATTGAAACCGTATTACTGAACCTATAGAGCAATGGGATAGGATTCTTCGAGAGGTAAATCCATCACAACAAGGATTGAAACGTGGCCTGAAAGGCCCAGGGTTTCGAATCCCTTACCGTCTTCGAGAGCAACATCCAGTACAACAAGGATTGAAACACGAGTATGGCAAGAAATACCCCTGGGAAGAAGGCGCAGCGCCATCCCTTCGAGAGCAACATCCAGTACAACAAGGATTGAAACAGAAAGTGGCTGAAAGGTATTATTATGTAGGATTGACTTCGAGAGCAACTTGAACGCAAGCCCGGATCCAGTACAACAAGGATTGAAACTCATCACCGGACTTACAGGTTCCCACATACGCTCATCTTCGAGAGCCTGTTCCAGTACAACAAGGATTGAAACGTCGTTTTCGTGAGTAGGACCCAGCCGGTGGCCATCACTTCGAGAGCAACATCCACTACAACAAGGATTGAAGCGCAATGACTCTACTTGATATATACTTGCTAACTGACACATGGGAAGTAGGGTCCCGTGCCTGGACTAAGGACTCAAGGGGCTTCCAGACAAGAACTAACATAGAGAGGCGTCCGGACATCCTGCTGGTTACCGCCCCTGGTTTAGCATCCGCTAAACCGGTCCCCGGCCTAAATTAGGCGGGGAATTTTTTACCTAGGTAGTAGAAGGTAGTTAATGAGTGAATTGTTAAGTAATAGAGTAATTGAATAATAGAAGTCAGCACTTGTGCCGGTATACGCAAAGGTAAGTACATGCACCTGTAGAGGCGTTCCATGGGGATGCCTATGGTACATATCGCGACTTGTGGCGTCTCATCCGACAGCCTGCAATGGGAAGTACAACTTCCCGAAATGGCAACCACGGGACCGATCGCGGCCCGGTACAACTCCGCGGTAGTATATTATTAACAGCATAATTGAAATAAGGGCCCTTGGACACTGCAAATAGTGGTACCGTTCTTTCTTACCGGAATAAAATCCTTATTTTGCCTGTAGGTAAGCTAATGAACGCTTCCGGGTGTGAATTTATTTAAGCACCCGCCAAAACAGGGGATAAAGCACTATCCATCAATGGATTACGCTTGCGCAAATCAGGCTAAAACGCCCTGAAAATGGTTCTTTGACATGATAAAACAGCAAAAAAGACCGATAGTAAAAATACCTTATCTCTCTGGCTATCTTTTTCTTACACGGAAAATCGCCTTCGAGAGGTAAATCCAGTACAACAAGGATTGAAACCTTACGAGCAATCCGATGACGGATGGAATCATATTCTTCGAGAGGTAAATCCAGTACAACAAGGATTGAAACACTTAAAACCCATTACCTTAGATTCATCGATCAACACTTCGAGAGGTAAATCCAGTACAACAAGGATTGAAACGAAGTGACTTTTTTGGCCGGGTAGACTTAGGCTATTCTTCGAGAGGTAAATCCAGTACAACAAGGATTGAAACCACAAAGGCATTGGATATGATTCTAAGAGCTTTCTACTTCGAGAGGTAAATCCAGTACAACAAGGATTGAAACACAATGTCAGGACCTCCTCTAAGTCGTGTTTCTTACTTCGAGAGGTAAATCCAGTACAACAAGGATTGAAACTCGACCTGAGCTTGCGGGCTCCCTCTTCTCTCTCCCACTTCGAGAGGTAAATCCAGTACAACAAGGATTGAAACCCTTGGTCATGTGGTCATTTCGATATTGCGCATCTCTTCGAGAGGTAAATCCAGTACAACAAGGATTGAAACCAACATCATGATTAATTGTTTTTGAAATTGACACGCTTCTTCGAGAGGTAAATCCAGTACAACAAGGATTGAAACGACCTTATGAACATATTGCCTTGGCTGTCTGCCTGACTTCGAGAGGTAAATCCAGTACAACAAGGATTGAAACATTGCCTCTATAAACCTATTCTGTCGAGGGGTTAACTTCGAGAGGTAAATCCAGTACAACAAGGATTGAAACCCATGGTGCTGCGCTCGTTCATCAGGTCGCGAATCACTTCGAGAGGTAAATCCAGTACAACAAGGATTGAAACTTTTCAATGTCCGTTCTCGATGTCTGGGTCAGGTTTCTTCGAGAGCCTGTTGAGCGCAACCCCGGATCCACTACAACAAGGATTGAAACAAGTCTTTTATAGTTATTCCTATAGACTATAAAGTACTTCGAGAGCCTAATCCAGTACAAGGATTGAAACACTTACAGTCAGTGTAATCCGAATCATTAACTGGCCCTTCGAGAGGTACTTGAACGCATAGTCGGTCTGAAGGGACCCCGGATCCACTACAACAAGGATTGAAACCTACCATGGCCGGGTATCGTCTTCGTAGTGATCGCCCTCGAGCGCCTGTTGAGCGCAACCCCGGATCCATCACAACAAGGATTGAAACGTAGCCAGCGAATCATCAGAAGGTCTTAGCCCGGGTCTTCGAGAGCAACTTGAACGCATAGTCGGTCTGAAGGGACCCCGGATCCACTATAACAAGGATTGAAACATTGTTGATTGGATGTTGCCCGGATCAACGTCCGGCTTCGAGAGCCTAATCCACTATAACAAGGATTGAAAACCCGGGTAAAGTACCACCCCCCGCCAGAGCCCATAGCCGTCAAGCTAAGGGTATAAAGTGCTATTTATCAAAATATTAACAACTGGTTTGTATTCCGAATAATAACTACCGCGGGGTTGTACCCCGTGGTTGCCATCTACGCGAAGTTGATACCGGGTCGCGTTCGACTTCGCATGCACTAAGGTCGATTTATGCTCCCCAGGTATCGAACAGCCAGGATTAGCTGCTCAGCTACTAGCCCCTGAGGGGCTGTTCAGTTAAAAACTAAACTTAAATAATAGGTCCAAGATACGCTTCGCTAATCTCGAACCAGTTAATTAAAAGTAATTTGTGTGCTTAGCTTGACGGCTATGCGTCAGAGCCGGAAACTTCGACAGGTACTTGAACGCATAGTCGGTCTGAAAGGAACCCGGATCCAAAACAACAAGGATTGAAACATATGTGCTTCCCAGTATTCAAGGAAGCTGGTAGAGCTTCGAGAGCCTGTTCCACTACAACAAGGATTGAAACTAAGTTTTGGGTGGGATTAAAACGGCGCCTCGCCTGGCTTCGAGGGCCTGTTGAGTGCATACTTGGTGGGAAGTACAACTTCCCGAAATGGCAACCACGGGACCGATCGCGGCCCGGTACAACTCCGCGGTAGTATATTATTACCGGAATTAATGAATTGAATAGGAGCGATCAATCTTAACATCACCGGAACAGATTGCTAATCAATGTGTTAGTAATATGTATTTTTTGACTAAAAGACCCACTTTTTATTATGAAGCATCAAGATTTATTAGATAAGTTGAATGCCTGTGTGGCAGCGTGTGAACATTGTGCAACGGCTTGCCTGGGGGAGGATGACGTGAAGAAAATGTCTGACTGCATAAAGACTGACCGGGACTGTGCGGATATATGTGCATTGACGGCCAGGCTGGTAGCACGCGATTCCAAGCATGCGAAGCACCTGGCGAAGGAGTGTATCGAGGTCTGCAAGCTGTGTGCTGATGAGTGTGGAAAGCACGAGCACCAACACTGTAAGGACTGTGCGGAAGCGTGCAGGGCCTGTGAGGAGGCGTGCAAAAAGTTCGCTGCGTAAGGGACTGATATTTTGACGAACAACTAAGGATCACAGGGGTTTGAATACGTAAATTCACACCCCTTTTTTTATGAAATTTATAGAGAAACAAGGCGTAAAGATACCGGCACTTGGATTTGGCACCTGGACACTCAAAGGTGCGGGGGGGCAGGAGATGATAAAGCATGCCCTGAAGACTGGTTACCGCCATATAGATACTGCCAAAGCGTATGGTAATGAGGCGGATGTAGGTGCAGCAATAAAAGATGCGGGTTGCGCACGGGAAGAGGTATTCGTGACTACTAAGATATGGCATGACCGCCTGGCTCCTGCTGACTTTAGAGAGGACTTCAAGGATAGCCTGAAGAAACTGCAGGTGGAGTTTACGGACCTGCTGCTGATCCACTGGCCCAGTACTACGGACGTACCGCTGGAGGACACCCTGGAAGAGATGATGAAAATCAAATCGGAAGGGCTGACGCGCCTTATCGGGGTCAGTAACTTTCCCTCGGAGCTGTTCCGGAAAGCCAGCGAACTGACCAAAGGAAACATCGCTGTAAATCAGGTGGAGTATCACTGCTTTATGGACCAGAGTGAGGTGCTGGAGGCTGTCAGGGAAAATGATGCCTTGCTGACGGCGTACTCACCCGTGGGCAAGGGCAAGGTATTTGGCCACGAACTGATACAGAAGATAGGAAAGAAATACGATAAGAATGAGGGGCAGGTGGCCCTCCGCTGGCTTATGCAGCAGGATAACGTGGCCGCGATTCCCCGCACCTCTTCTAAAGACCATGCCGAGTCGAACTTCAATATCTTTGATTTTGAACTCACTGCCGATGAAATGAGCGACCTGAACGAGCTTCAAAGCAAGGAGGGGCGGCTGATCAATCCGGAGTTTGCACCTGATTGGGATTAAAATTTCAGGAAAACGAAAACCTGAGAATCTCATTTACGTGTATATACACATAAATTGATCTAACCATGAGCAAACAACCTCTCATACAACGATACACCATGCACGACCTGGAGCTAAAAAACCGGGTAGTGATGGCACCCATGACCCGCTCGCGGGCAGATAACCCGGAAAACGCTCCTACTGACCTGCATGTGGAGTATTACAAGCAGCGCGCCGGTGCGGGCCTTATCATAAGTGAAGGCTCCCAGGTGAGCACCCAGGGGGTGGGCTACATTAACACGGCGGGTATACATAATAAGGCCCAGGTGGAAGGCTGGAAAAAGGTAACTGATGCTGTACATGCAGAGGGCGGAAAGATCTTTATTCAGCTATGGCATGTAGGCCGCATCAGTCACCCGGACTTTCACGGTGGTAACAAGCCTGTAGCGCCATCTGCCATTAACCCCGGGGAAAAGGCATATACTCCGGAAGGGTTCAAAGAAACCGTAGAGCCGCACGCCCTGGAAACGCAGGAAGTGGAAGCTATCGTGCAGGATTTTAAAAAGGCTGCTGAGAATGCGAAGGAGGCAGGCTTTGACGGGGTGGAGATCCACTCAAGTAATGGCTACCTGTTCCATCAGTTCTTTAGCCGCACCTCAAACCACCGTACGGATAAGTATGGGGGCAGCATTGAGAATCGTGCGCGCTTTCTGTTCGAAGTACTGGACGAGGTGAAGCAGGTATTTCCCGAAGGCCGCATCGGCATCCGGTTGAACCCGAGCCTGGACGGCATATTCGGCATGGAGACTGATGAGGAGACGATCCCTACTTTCGACTATATCGTGAAGAAGGTGAGTGATGAGTATGATCTTGCCTACCTGCACTTGTCGGAACCGTTTACGGATGTGAGCGATAAGCCCCACCTGGTGTCGGAGATTGCGAAGCATTACCGCCCTATGTATAAAGGTACGCTTATGATCAATGGTGGATTTGATCGTGAGAAGGGCAATAGGTTTATAGAAGAGGGCCTGGCTGACCTGGTGTCGTATGCTAAGCTCTATATCTCTAACCCTGACCTTGCCAAGCGGTTTGAGCTGGAGGCTCCGCTGGCGGAGTGGGATCAGGATACTTTCTACACCCCTGGTCCTGACGGGTATACGGATTATCCTTTCCTGGCCGAAACGGAGGTTAATAAGACTTATCAATAAAGACTACAGACGCTGCGAAAGCAGCTTTTTGGTTGCAAAAAAAGGGAGTCCCGCTTTTCGGGTCTCCCTTTATTATAATTAAACGTGATATAGCTCTTTATGCAAAATCTGCGATAGCATCACAGCCGGTACAGCTATCAGGCAGGCAGGTAGGGTTATCTTCCCCACCCCGGGCAGTGATCTTATCGGTAGTGGCAAAACTTGCTACTGAAAGTTCATTTAATGTAAGCTTAGTCTTTTTCATCTTTTATAGTGTTTTGATGTTTACGTCAGATAATATAATGATTTTTTTAGCATATCATTAATGAGAGATAAAATAGATTACTATTTCACTCTTTGCCGGCCAATAATTAACTGCCGGCTTAGCAGGGTATAGCCTGTGCTAAGGCCATACTATTTTACTAATGAGCCAACAGGTATCAGGTACATTCTGATGTGTCAAACTCCCGGCAGTCATTATATCCATGACAGGCTGTTTAATACAACGTTTCGCATGCCTGACTAAGTCAAATACATGCAGATGGGCTGGTTCCGCCTCTTGCTTTAAACGCGGTGGTTGTTTGGAGGCTGCTAACATTTAGTTTGTGAAGGGGCATTCTGGTCTTCGTCATAGCTATATTATTTTATCTATCATTTAATATATCCATTTTTATTATAAATAGATTTATTTCCTCTTTTAATGGATATAATTAAAAAACCAGGTACCCTTAGCCTGAAGGTTATATTTTCCTGCCTGTCCTGATTTTCATTACCTCCTTTTGCCCCCCGCTATTTATGTATTGTAGTTCGATAGTGATGCCGTCTGTGGCAATGAGCTCTTCTATCTGATCGTATTCCTCATAGCCCAGCCCATTTACGCTGATGACTTCCAGGTCATTGACCAGCCCCTGTTCGGCCTCTTCGCTACCCGGCTGCACATTATTCAGGTACATTTTCCCGGCTTTTCGCCTGATGGTGAAGTTGGTGGCGGGGTATAAGAATGGTTTATCGTAGTAGCTATTGGGTTCATAGTAAGCCTTCATCCCGTTATAATCCAGCAGCCAGTTGAACCGGTGGAGTATGCCACTGCCTGCTATGCCCAGGGTATTGGGGAGGGCATTTATTCCTTGCTCAGAGGCTGTAACGATAATGGGTATTTCCTCCAGTCTGTGGGCACCCAGTTGGAGGGCGGGTATGGTGGATTTGAAGTCACCGGAGCGTGGGCCTTTAGTGAGGCTTCTGAAGCCTACAAAAAAGCGTTCCCTGAACTCTTTATTGAGGCTATGGGCTTTTACATAGGAGCTATTAAGCAGAAAAGCAGGTCCGGCCCCGGTGTCCATAAACACATCACCGGCATAGGACTGACCAGAGGCCAGCCTGATCGTCATGGGCAGTTTGGGAATCTGTATGCCATCTTTAAACGAAAAGGTAAGCTCTCTGTGGTAAAGGCGGGTTACCTGCGCCATATCGTTATACAGGGTCAGTTGGGCCCTATCATAATCAATCTTTACGGGGTATTTGGATAAGAGGGTGTGGCCAATGATGCCGTCTATACGGTATGCTCCGCCCAGATGATCAAGATCTACGAGGACAGTGGTAACGTTACTGAGGCTTATCTCATTTACCAGCAGGGTGTCTAATGATGTGAGGCTATAGGTGGAGCTGCCATGTGCCCCTTTGCCTGATTGCTGCCCCATTTCTGTCATATCATACTGCCGGGCCACGAGGCTATCCAGTACGCAGGTGGTGGCCCCTGTATCGAATACAAAATTCAGCGGGTCTTTTGTTTGTCCCAGTTTTACCTTGATGAAAATAAGCCCGTCTACGAGGGTAAAGGGGATCACGACAGGTTTTGGGAGTGGGGTGGCTTTAGGTTCTTCAACCTGCTGTACCTCAACTTTGAACATGTTTATCTCAGTGAAAAAGTATTTTTCGTTAAATGAAAACGTGTATTCTTTCTGCTCACCTTTCACCATGGCAATTACGGCTACTACCAGGCCGGCCCCGGTATGTGTTCTATCTGCAATTTCATAGCTGTCGGGGGCACTGGCCTGCATGGGCAGGGCCTTAAGAATGGCTGTAGCGGTAGGCTCTGCATGACCTGACACGGTCAGTTCTTCTGCCAAATAAGGCTGGAGACTGTCAAAATGATTAGTGGCTATATGGGCAAACAGGGCCTCGAGGCGCTGGCGGATAAGATCATCTTCCTGCGCCTGCTGTGCGTAGGAAAGGACGGGCATCAGTAGCAGGCAAATAACAACTACCTTTTTCATGTATACGGGGGGTTTGGTTATATATGTGCCCATAACTGATCGGGGATAAATATACATGGCTGCGGCCCGGCATGAGGTTAAATTCTGTTAAATGATGTTAATGGTTCATATGGGCAAAAGAAAAGGCCCCGCCTTATTGGCAGGGCCTTTATGATCTCACTGGTCTGATTCTTTACTTAGTAAGGATCATGCGGTGGGTATCTACTTCTTCGCCGTCGGATATGAGGGTGTAGATGTACATACCAGGCTCAAGTGAGCGGCCTTCTATTACCACTTCTCCATTACCGGCTCTGAGGTTATCAAAGGACATAACCTGCTTGCCACTCATATCATATACCAGCAGGGTGGCATTGCTACTAGCGGGCAGTTCGTAGGCTATGCGGGTCTCGGCACTGAAGGGGTTAGGCGTATTGCCGAATACCTTTGCCTTCCCTTGCAGGGCATCAGTACTGCCGGTGTTGCTTATTTCATCGAGTTTACGCCGCATATCGGCCATTTCGGATTCCAGGGCGGTGAGTTTCTGCTGCAGGGCAGCGTTTTCCTGCTGCTGGGCGTCAAGCTCCTGGATAGCTTCTGCCAGATAGGGTATCATGCCTATGTAGTTGACGCCGAGGTATTCCATCTTATCGGGCTCGGCTACATCGCCTTCGCCGGTGGCGGCATTTTCATCGATATGCATGTATACGATCTCTTCCACCAGGGCAGGGAATACCTGCTGCATTTCCTGAGCCATGAAACCATGGTGCTCTCCCCGGGGCAGGTTCAGGCGCTGCAGGTCGCCTTCGTTCTTGTATGTGTAATCGTAAGCCTTAAGCATGCGGAGCCTTTCCAGGACGGTGGGGCCGTTCTGGCGGGCATTTTCGTTGCTTACCACATTTTTCAACCTTGCGTCGCTGGGGTTAGAGAAGGTGCCGGTTACAGTAACATTGCCACTGAAGAATCCGGCGAAGTTGGTACTGCCACCTGAGGCGGAAGCACGCACGCCATAATTTGTATTACCTCCGGAAGCGTTGGCATCTACGGCTGTCACGACATTAGCGGAGCTGCTAGCACGAGCCGAGATGGCTGTATTGCTGCTGGTGGCGCCTACGGTTCTGGCAAACAGGCCAAAGTTAAATGACTCAGACCCGGCGTCGACATTTATGTTCTGCCCTCTGATGCCTGAACTATTCTGGTACCCAAACACATACAGCTCGTAAAAGTCGGCGCTTACCCCACCGGGGTCGGTACCGAGAAAGAGATTTCCCCGGGCATCCCAGCGGCCGTAGGTACGCTTGATGTCGTCGCTACCGATGAAGTTAAATCGTAACTCTGAGTTAGAGCTGGAGGCGGTATTGAGGTTATCTGTCCAACTGACGGTGGGCTGGTTATTATCATCCGAGCCGGTTAGCAGACTGAGGGGGCCGTCCTGCATACGTATGCCGTAAAAGGGTAATACGCCATTGGGTCCGCGGCCGATGCTGGTCCATTCGCTACTAGCGCTGGTAACACTGCCGAAGGTACCTGCAGATCGCTGGCCAAAGTTCTCATTAACGTAGAGTTTAAGGGCCGGGCCGGGAGGTGCAAAGGGTATGGAGTTGGTACCCACGGCAACGGGACCGAGCCGGGAGGCGAGTTCACCGCTAAGAAAAGGGGACGTGCCTGTCCACTGGGCTTCGGCTGCAAAGGATACAGCCAGCAAGGCAGTTGATAATATCACTGCCTTTACCGAAGTAAATAGGTTTTTCATAGGTTATATAGTTATAATAAATAAATAAGTTACCTGGTCAGGATACCTGCTGAAAAGTGGTAGGATGTGCATTCATAACTCAGATGAATGGAGCAGGGTGCGTAGTTTAGTAAGTGAGAAACAGAGACTTACACATAAGGTTTAGGGAAATTTTCAAGGTGTAGAGAAGAGTATTGTTATGAGAAAATATTTGTTATCGCAATTATGGGCTGGTGCTAACAAATAAAAGGGGCCTGGGTTATGAAAATGGGTTTTTATCCAGATAATCAGTATTTGCAATTGGGGGTTTCCGCACATCAAAAAAAACTGATATTATATGATATTCATGCGGAACGGGTTTAAATATCTTATTGTGCAGCCTTCTTAAAATTAATTAAACTATACTTAAAGGATTATTAAATTCATCATCACATATGACCTACCGGGAAATAGAAACCGTGAATGAACTGATAGATGTACTGAAAAAGGAGCCCTCTCTGAGCTATTATGCTTTTCAGAATCTGGACTTTAATGAGGTGGAGACGATTGCCCGTGGGCGCACTTTTGCTAACTGCCTGTTTTTGGGATGTGACATCCCGGCCTCGCTCATGCATGGATTTGAGAAAAGCTCGGTGATATTCCCCAAAATGGACATGCCTTTTAATGTATATCCAAGTCACTTATATACGCGCGATACGCTTATGGAGGGCTATGTGCGTGGCAGGCCTGAAACGTATGAGCTTACACCGGATAAGGTGATCTATGATTATTACCTTGACACGGGCAAGGAGGCGGTGAATATTAAGGATACGCTGGCGCGGCGGCTGCATGACCATTCTATTACGGATGCGCTATATGACTTTCTGGCGCTGTATGATGAAAGAAAGGTGGTGGCGATCATGGGGGGCCATACTATGCTGCGTACAAATCCGGACTACCTGGAAATGGCCCGTGTGAGTAAACGGCTGACGGAAGAAGGCTACCTGATGATCTCGGGCGGTGGCCCGGGTGCCATGGAGGCCACGCATGTAGGGGCTTATTTTGCGGGAAAGGACAGCTCTCACCTGGAGGAGGCCATGGATATATTGTGCGAGGCACCTGCCTATACGGACACGCTCTGGCTGGATAAGGCTTTTGAGGTGATTCACCGCTACACCCCCTCTCCTTTTCACAGTGTGGGAATCCCCACGTGGCTGTATGGCCACGAGCCGCCTACGCCCTTTGCCAGCCTGATAGCGAAGTACTTTGCCAACAGCGTACGCGAAGACGGCCTGCTGGCGGTGGCTAAAGGGGGGGTAATCTATGCGCCGGGTAGCGCAGGCACTATACAGGAGGTATTCCAGGACGCTACGCAGAACCACTATCTTAGCTTTGGCTATGCGAGCCCAATGGTCTTTTTCGATAGTGGGTACTGGCAGCATAACCGCCCGGTATATCCGCTGATAAAGGCGATGGCGGATGAGGAGAAATACGAAAATATGATCCTCTCGCTTACGGATACGGCGGAGGAGGTGATTGCTGAAATCAGAAAATTTACCTCCTGAGCAAAAGGCAGCATACCTTTTTGTGCTAAGCCTGTTAGGTAGGTATATGGCAAAAGATACCGAAAAAGAAGCAGCAGCAACGAAAGCCCTAGACTATATAAAAGACGGCTATGTGGTAGGCCTGGGATCAGGCTCTACGGCTGCCATCATGATCCGGCTGCTGGGCAGGCGTGTGGCAGAGGGACTGAGGATAACGGGTATACCCTCTTCGGCAGCCACGAAAGAGCTGGCCGAATCGCATGGCATAAAGGTAAAGAACTTGTCTGAAGTGGGGCACATCGATGTGAATATCGATGGGGCGGATGCCTTTGATGAACAATTAAGGCTGATAAAAGGGGGTGGCGGGGCTCTGCTCCATGAGAAAATCGTGGCCTCGGCTTCTTCCCGCAATATCATCATTGCGGACTCTTCTAAGTTTACGCAGTACCTTAACCAGGCTTACCGGCTGCCAATAGAAACTATCCCGATGGCCTCGGACCTGATAGCGGAGCGACTGGAAAAGGCGGAGTTTTCTCCCCGGCGCCGGAAAAATGGCCGGCATTCGTTTCTCACGCAGGAGGGTAACCATATCATTGACCTGGATATTGGTCACTTCAGAGACCTGGACGACCTGGACCGGCAACTGCATGCCATACCGGGGGTGGTAGAGACGGGCTTATTTCTTAACTATACTCACTTAGTGATTATGGGTGAGGGATCTGGTACGCGGATATTTGAGCGGAAAGCGGGTATGATGGGGTAAAGGGTGCCGGGCACATGACTTTCAGGCCCTGATTTTTATTTTATATATTATACTAAATAGTGTTTAACCATCTACTGACTGGCCGCTGGTGGCTGTATCAGGAATAGCACTTTAAGCACGACAAATAGCCAAAAACAAATAAATTGCCCTGTGAGCCAGTACTTTGCTGGTCCTGCGGGTAATTATATTGATAGCAATAAGCTATATTCATATGATGTAACTCCCGGTACTATGGGATACTTTTTATGAACCACCTGCTATCATGAAAAAGATTGGCTCATCCTGGTACGGAATGCTATGCGCCATGGCCGTACCCCTTTTCACTTTACTACTTACGGGTTGCCTGGAGAACGTAGAGGCCCCGCCAGAAACTGTTATATCTGACGATTTTGTCGACCTAAGGCCTCAGCAAACCGCGCTGCGTAACCAGGGTGGCCGGGGCACGTGCATAGTGTTTGCGGGTGTGGCGGCTTTAGAGGCGTCGTACAGGCGGTATGGCTATGGAGAACCGGACCTCTCTGAGGAGTTTATCAACTTCACGAGGAAATCGGCTTACCTGCATCCTATCTGGGATGATCACATGGCTGATGGTGTGCACAGGATAGAGACCCAGCTTGGGAGTACCGGAGGCGGTGGCGGTGTGGGCGTAGTGGTGGAATTGAGCAAAGGCTATAAGATACCGCTGGAAGAGGTAATGGGGTACCATGACAGTGAAGATTACTACAAGGATAACTTTCCGGCGCTCACTATTGCATTGGATAAGGGGGCTGGCGCTACCCAAAAGGAATATAGCGACTTTAACCTGGACCCTGAGATACTCACGCATGATATTCTTCATAATGAGGATTGGTATGGGGTGGCAGCATACAGGAATCTGGATGATGCGACTGATACGGATGAAATAGAGACTATCCTGAAAAGCGGCAAGGAAGTGGTATGGGACTTTAGCGGAAGCGCGCCCTGGGATGAAGGGGGTGTGGATGACCGGGGGGTATGGCAGGAGTGCGGCAACTGTAATGTGATAGCCCACAGCATGCTTATCGTGGGGTTTGATAAGCGGGACAGTGACCCTTCCAGGCATTACTTCATGGTAAAGAACAGTTGGGGTGAAGACGAATCTGCACTAGATCTGGATGGCTATACGGCTATTTCGTATGATTACGTGAGGCGGTATGGTTTGGCGGCTGCCTACATCCAGCGGCCGGCTGCTATATCAGAGTGGCCTGAGATTGCCTTCTTTGGCCGCTGGAAACTGAATTACGATGGCCTCAGGGGTACTCTGGACATCTATCACCTGCCGGGCATGGCGGACTATGTATTTGAGTACAATTATACTACGGGGGCTATCCCTATCCAGTATAATGACTACCGGATAGGCACTTTTTATGATTCACAGGGCAACCCTTACCGGGTCAACGGCAGTGTACTGGGAAATAAGATCACGTTTTATATCGATAATAATAAGCCTCTGCTGCGATGGGATGAGGTAAGCGGCCGTAAGTTTGAGTTCTACCTGAGGCGTAATGACTTTATGGCAGGACAATTCACTGATACGGACGGGAATACTTATGGCGGCTACGCGTCTAAGGGGCAGTATTCTTCATCCGGTGGGGACACTCCCCGGCCCTTTGGCTTGGCGGCTTACTATGAGAGTGAGTGGTATTTTAGTACGGAGGGGGCATACGGCGAACTGTATTTTGACGAGGTGGTATCTGACCAGTCTGCAGATCACGTTATTATAGAAGGTAGATTTACTTCGAGTTGGGAAAACCTGGTATCGAGGGCACAAATTAAGTTTTATAACAATAAGCCTCATAAGGTCTATTTACAGATCGCAAAACTCAGTAGCGAGGTGGGGGTGGTTAACCTGACGGGCCACCATCATACGTGGGACTCCGGGCTTATTACCGGAAAGGCTGATCAGGCCCCTTCGGTTACTTATCCGTTCAAGATGACGAGGATTAACTAGGCTCTAGGGGGGCAATGGGTACTGAGCGACACTACAGGGTGTCGCTTTTTTTGTTTACGGGTACACTTGTGTATTATGCAGCATGAAACCAAGGGGGCTTGATGTACTGATAGCGGAGATAGACCGCCAGCACTTGTGGGAGCGTGACATAAGGCTAAAGCGCAATGAGTTTGTGGCAACGCCGGGTGACCTGAATACGCACCTGTACGTGGTGGTGAGCGGGGCGCTGCGAATGTATATAATGGATGACGGTGTGGAACACGTTGTGCGCTTTGGCTACCCGCTCAACCTGGTGGGGGTGCTGGACTGCCTGATGACGGGCCGCCCGACACAGTTCTATATGCAGGCGATCAAAAAGACGGAGCTAAAGGCGATATCGCAGCAGGCTTTTGAGAGGCTTATACGCAGCACACCCGAGATGCGTACACAATATGAGGCTATACTGAAGAACCTTGTGCACCAGCAGATGGAGCGTGAAATGGATCTGCTGACGGCCTCTCCGCAGGCGCGCTACCGCCGGGTGCTGGCGAGAAGCCCGCAGCTATTTAATGAGGTGCCGCACCGGCACATTGCCTCATACCTGCGTATGACGCCGGAGACGCTGAGCCGGGTGAAAAGAGAGGTGGAGTGAGGGGGGCGAGAGTCGGCTTAGCGAAAGTCGGACCACCGAGAGTCGGACCACCGAGAGTCGGACCACCGAGAGTCGGGCCACCGAGAGTCGGGCCACCGAGAGTCGGGCCACCGAGAGTCGGGCCACCGAGAGTCGGGCCACCGAGAGTCGGGCCACCGAGAGTCGGGCCACCGAGAGTCGGGCCACCGAGAGTCGGGCCACCGAGAGTCGGGCCACCGAGAGTCGGGCCACCGAGAGTCGGGCCACCGAGAGTCGGGCCACCGAGAGTCGGGCCACCGAGAGTCGGGCCACCGAGAGTCGGGCCACCGAGAGTCGGGCCCGCCCCTGAAGAAAAAAGTGTGTCACCTTTTTTCTTCTATCCCCTCCTAGGGGGTGGGGAATGGCTAATGTGGTATTTTTGAGCTGATTACACGCTTAACCTGACGGCTATGCTCCCACAGGAGGGGAATTATTTGTGCTTATTGCTACAGAGCTACATTTTTAAAAGCAAATCATGCATAATCAGTAAAATAGGGCCTTGTCTTGAGGGCTAGGCTGAAGGTGGCGGGAATAGCAGACTCAGGCATCGGCAAAATGTTTATCTGGCTGCTGATCTGCTACTTTATACTGTCCCAGCACATTGGCAGGGGGTGTGGCGGCAGGAAATTCGCTCTGCAGCGCCTTAATAAGCTTTTCACTATTTTTCAGACAGTCATGGTTTATGGAAAAAAGCTCTTCACCTGCCATTAGCAGGAGGGTTTCTTTGTCTTTAACATGAATGCCTCTTACATCAGCCTTCAGGATAGTGGTTTCCTTGTTTTTACCATGGCGGATGATTATGTGCTGGTTTGTGAGTGTGACGGTGTATCGTTTCAGGAATGATATACCTAAAGACACCCATGCTATGGCTGATATGCCGATGAGTATGGAGGGGAGTAGCCCATAAAAAAAATTAAACCAGTATAGCTTAGTACCTAAATATAAGGACCAACACGACCAATGTCATGATGACCTGGCGGCGGGAGCTGGTAAATACTATTTGATCCTGACCGGGCAAGGCTTTTGATTTTTTGTAAAAATAGGGGCTGCCGGTTAAAAATAAAATGTAATAAGCATGGGGATACTACCTGAAAAGATGGACTTTCCATCAAAACCTTAATCAAGATCAATGCTTTTGGGGGTAGCAATGGGGACCTTTGGATAAACGAGATATGCTATGAAGATCAACAGCCACGAATTGCTAGCGGAACTAACGGCCCTTGTGAATGAGCACCTTGAGCGGGGAGAGGGATTGCTCCAGCTACCTGAAGAAACGCTGAACCGTAAGCCGGACGTTACTAGTTGGAGTACGCTTGAGTGCCTGGAGCACATGAATCTGTACGGTGATCACTACCTGCCGGAAATGAAACGGCAGATCGGCAAGAGCAGGCATAACCCTTCTCCTTCCTACCGGCCGGGCTGGTTTGGCAACTGGTTTGCGGGTATGATGCAACCTAAAGAGAAACTGAATAAGATGAAGACCTTTAAAAGTAAGGACCCCTGGGGGAGCACGCTGGATAAGGGGGTGGTGGGGCGCTTCATTGAGCAGCAAAAGGCGCTACTGGGTATCCTGCAGGAAGCCAAGGGGGCCGATCTGGGCAGGGTGAGGGTGCCTATGACGATCCCGCTGATGAGGGTGAAGCTGGGCGATACGCTACGCTTCTTTGTGAACCACAATGAACGGCATATGCGACAGGTGGAGAGGGTGCTTATAGATATACAAAAAGGGCATAGTCTGGTGAAATAGAAGAAACAGGCTGGAAGGGGTATGGTGTCGATTTCTGCAGGCAGCAGACATGGTAAATGATATGATGCCTTTTCACTAACCCTGTGGGATAGGAAGGCTAATTTTAGTGGATAAATAACTCCCGACATACTTACCCGGCCTTCTACCAGAATCCAGTTGTCTTGTATACTCAAACTGACCCTGACATCATTATGCTCCATAAAGCAGAGGGCCAGTTCATAATCGCATTGGTTATGTTTGGTTATGTCCAGGTGCTTCTTCGGCCCAAGGTCTACCTCTCTTGCATAGAGGGGCTTAATGTCGGTAGCTGAGGGCTTTTTAGAGTGGGTGCGGTCCAACTGGTACCTCGGGCGAAAAGTTGACTCGCACCCGCCCCTGAAGAAAAAAGTGTGTCACCTATTTTCTTCTTTCCCCTCCCAAGGGGTGGGGAGTGGTAACATGCTATTTCTGAACTGCTTACATTCTTAACTCGAGGGCTGGAGGCACCCCCCCTGAAATGAGAAACTTTATTCTTTACGTTTTGGGATAGGAAGGCTTATTTTTAGTGGATATACGGCTCCGGACATATTTACACGGTCTTCTATAAGGATCCAGTCGTTTTGTATACTCAAACTGACCCTGACATCATTATGCTCCATAAAGTAGAGGGCCAGTTCATAATCGTATTGGTTATGTTTGGTTATCTCCAGGTGCTTCTTCGGCCCAAGGTCTACCTCTCTTGCATAGAGGGGCTTAATGTCGGTAGCTGAGGGCTTTTTAGAGTGGGTGCGGTCCAACTGGTACCTCGGGCGAAAAGTTGACTCGCACCCGCCCCTGAAGAAAAAAGTGTGTCACCTTTTTTCTTCTTTCCCCTCCCAAGGGGTGGGGAATGGTAACATGCTATTTTTGAACTGCTTACATTCTTAACTCGAGGGCTATGCACTACCGACGGAGGTTGAACTCGCACACGAGCAGATGCAAAACAGCTATTCGAAGTTGAGTTATTGACATCGGGGGGATGTAACCTGGCAGCAAAGGCAGACTAATTGACCCCTGGCACATTTAGCCACTATCTGCCAGGTACCCTTCCGTCCGCGAGGGAGCCGTCGTTGTAGCTATGACATTTGCTTTTTAAACAGGCATATGATTTGAGTGAATCATTTCAGGCGCGGCCACCTTCCCTAAAACAGGGAAGGAATTTCGGACTCTCATTGGTGCACGCATCTCACTTGTACCATGCAATCCTTGGATTGCCCGCTGGCAGGGGTTCAGGCATCCTTTATTGAAAGCCATACAAAGCACCGAAACAAGTCTCCCTTTGCTAGCATAGCGGTCAAGCTAAGAGTTGATCCAATGTAAATTACCTTCCTGGGAGCCGGGGTCGGGACCGACTCGGCCTCAAATGGCCATTTAGAACTCAAATAAAGATTCCGGAGCCGGGGTCTTTCAGACCGAGTACGCAGGCGACTGGGTTAGGCTGTAGGTATAAGCTGAAATAATGGATTATTGCTCCAGCTTTAGACCCACCCCGGCGTGAGCTATTGCCATTCCAAAGTAAATTTCTGCGCCTGCCCGACGTGTGCGTCCCCAGTCTCAAAAGGGGACTAACTTCTTATTAATTGATTTACAGTAATTTGTGTGCTTAACTTGACGGCTATACCTTTGATAGAGCCTTAGCTTGACGGCTATGCCTCTGAAGCAGCATTAATCCCTGCCAGCTATAGTATGCCCTGGCTGCTAATTGTGTTGTATTAGTAGTCGTGCATAGGTATAAGAACGCCTACTTTCCCCATTATTTCCTATCCCCCACCCTGCTTTCGATGTTTTAATTATGCGTAATGCTGATGCTCTTACACATATATAGCATCTCCTGGTAAAACTTATCCTTATCATTTTCAAAGCTTGAAAAGGTAAAAGCAATGGAGTGATCGCCATTTACATGTAAGAGGGCTCCTCCATAATATGAGGTGGAATCAGTATTGACGACATAGTCATACAAAATCCGGGTAGTATCGTTATTAAGGATCAGTGGGTTAAGGTCACTAATGTAGTCACTCGCGAAGCTGAACTTCTCGAAGGCTACAATTAGTTCTTTTTTGCCGGAAGCACCTTTTGGGGCTATGCCATAGATGATCATGCTATCACAATTCCGGCTGTCGCAGTCTTCTCTAAAGGCCAGTTCAACGGCTTCGCTATTTACCTGCTGCCAGTCGGAAGGCACCTGCATTTGAATGGAGTCTCCTACATTAATTTCTTTATAACCTTCCCGGGGCTCACGCCTGGCTTCGGCGCTTTCGTCACTAACACCGGAGGTTTCAGCGGCTTTTTCTTCCTGCTTGTCACTACAGCGGATGAAACCAACCAAGCTCCAGACGCACAGTAGAACTATATACTTAGCCATTTCCTTAATTCCTCTAATGGTATTACTTAAATATCTCTGCAAATATGCGGATTACACAACGTTAATTAGCCATGGTGGTGATAAAGAATAGTGCTGACGCAAGGATATAGGCTATTGCAAACAGGATGCTGAGGTAGGTTTGCTTCTTAGTCCAGTGGGAAAACCTCCTGATGATATCGGTGTGAACTTTTCTATTGGAAAACCAGGCCATACATGCGATTACCCATAAAAAGCACAAGAGCAGGGCCAGGTTTTTACTGATCAGCTCAGGGTCTGCTCCGAGCAGGCGCCAGATGCTTACCATATTGGAGAAGGTTATGAGGCCAAAGGTGGCTGAGGCCCGGTACTCCATATGCTTTAGGCCGAAAGAAATGGAGCGCCAAAGAATATATATGCTATAGTATAGGCTATACATGGTGCCGGTTTGGGTAATTACCTATTAAAGCGTGACGTAGAGAGGCGTACTCCAAAGAAGACGTTATAGCGCATTAAATATTTAGGTTGGTAAACTCCATAACTTTTATAATGTACCGGATATGTAGCTCTTTTCTTTGTTGATAAACAATCAGTTGCTCCAGGTCGACCACTTTATTAATTTCCTGTATTACTCTGGCAAAATGCTCATGGTCGGGAAACCGGAGGGTGAATTGGTCTTTATATTTGTCCGCAGATCGTTGATATAATTCAGGGGCCGTATATTGATACACCCTATAGGTTTGAGGGCTAACTATTTCTACTTTATAATACGCTGCATCTGACCAAACTTTACTGAACTCCTCATGGTCTATTTTACCCATTACACCATCTTTTGTGATGGTCAAACACACCTCGCTTTCGTCTGGGAGGGTGGTGATGTTAAGGCTGTCCAGCCTGTACCATAATGATTCTATATCACCATTCAGGGTGTCTGTATTATACTGCAGGGGAAACTTAAACCAGGGGTAGACATAGGCACTGAGCTGATAGACGCTATCCTGAAAGGCGATTTGCACGAGGGTTTTTGCGCCCATGGGATAGATGGAGTAGAACCTCATACAGAACTCGCCTTGCTGTAGCTGAGGTACTGGCAACCTACCTGCCGCCCCCCTGTCCGCTGATCTTTCATATACTACCGGGTCGGGCATGGCGGCTTGCTGTGCAAGAGTGCCTGCACTACATAGGAGGATAAGGGCGAACGTAAGGCCCGCTATGTGCCGGATATATCTCATAGGGTTATTTGTCACAATATAGGGGATATACCTGAAAGCACCATTCTGATAAAAGGCGGTATGAAGACAGAAAAGCGGTAGCGGAATAGTCCAATTACAGGCAATTTGACCAGCGCCAAACGCTATATACCGCCTACATATAGGCTACCTATAGGATAGGTACAGGATAGGCGAAGTAGTTACGGACCAGAAACGGAGCAGAGACGAAGTAGCTCGGGGGGATTTGTGGATAACTCACCCTTTCAAAGTAGGTGGAATTGTTCTGTAAATATAGGAAAAATTCAATCATTGGGGAATAATTGGCACCTGACAATGAAGGCAGGTGCCTGAAGTTTTTAGTGGTATATACAAGCAGTATCAGGGCCTTGACAAGCTGTTTGAGCCTCAGAATAGCCGCATGTTTCTACGTCTTGTCCTGATGCATGCGGACAGCCAATGCAGACTGTTTCAAGTCCACATGAATTATAAGTCCATCCACCTTTTATCTTAATACTTGCTTTGGTGACAAAGCTGGAAACTTTCAGGTCTTTCAATGATAGCTTTTTCATAATATTTTAATACCTATAAAGTGTATTACTAGACATGTTATTGATACACACACATTGTATTCCTTACACAGGCAGATACTGCCTCTGAAGGACCACAACTATAGAACCCTGAATCACCACATTTAAACGATTCACATCCGTACATGGTGATCTGATTGGTACCACCTTTAACATTACTTCCAGTTATAAAGCTGGAAACCTTCAAGTCTTTCAATGATAACTTTTTCATAAAATCTAATTTAATTGGTCTTATTAATACAATATAACCAAACAAAAGTAATTAGCCTCACCAAAAATCACTTACCCTATTTTATTAAACTTCTTAATGGAAATGTTAAAAAGACCAAATGCGCGCAGGATATTCCCGTAGAAGAAAGAAACTTATATAAAAAATGCCACGAAATATACTCGTAGGATTTTACTCTGTATAGCAGACCCATATATCCGAGCAGTCCCCATAAGGACTGCCCTGCGTAAAGCATTCACCATAGGTAAGATAAGGGTCCGTTGGCTGTACACATCCTTTCATCAATACTTTCTTCACCTTTTACCTCATGAGTTTCCTTCTTCACGTCTATAGCCGAGGTAGTAAAACTGGAAATAGTAATAGATATTAGTCTTTCTAATAATTAATGTGTGTTTTTTATTTATATAAATAAAAAACATAAATCAAGTAGTGATAACACTAAAGCCATATATTACCTGATAGACATTACGAAAAATGGACAAAAGAAAGCAAGGTAATTTAAAGTAGTTTATCTCTCCCACCTCCGCTTACAATTTGCTATGTTTACCCTAGACTTAATCGCTTGTCATGAATAATAGAAGAGATTTTTTGAAGACATGTAGTCTCTCTGCGTTCCCCCTGCTTATGCCGGTAAGCGGACTGGCCGCCACGCTGGGTAGTGAACTGGCTACCCCTGAAGAAGATGCAGGACAAAGCAGGATCAATTTTATATATGATGATATCTCTCTGTCCTTTTCACCGGCAGATTATATTAAAAAGCTGGAAGCGATAAATAAAGAAAATAGTATACAGCCGGATATATACGGAAACGGTGGTGTGACCCAGCGGCTTGAGGAGGAGTTTGCTGCGATTACGGGTAAGGAGAAGGCGATATACCTGCCTACGGGCACTATGGCAAACCAGGTGGCTTTGAAGCTCCTGAGCGGGGACCATACGAAGGTCTTTGTACCGGAAAACAGCCATACTTACCGTGATGAGGCAGACGCGGCCCAGACGGTTCATAGTAAACGGCTGATCCCGGTGGGTAAAGGGAAGCCTTATTTTACGGCAGAGGACCTGCAAAAGGAGATAACTTACCTGCAGGAGGGGGAGGTGTTCAGAAGCGGCATGGGGGCAGTAGCTATTGAAAACCCGGTGAGGCGTGAAAATAATACGTTTGTGCCACTTGAGGTAATAAAAGAGGTGGCGGCCTACTGCCAGTCTAATGGCCTGAAACTGCACCTGGACGGTGCGCGCCTGCATATCGCTTCGGCCTACGCGAAGGTGCCGGTAGCGGAATACTGCTCGTACTTTGACACGGTGTATATTTCTCTATACAAATACCTGAATGCTACGGGCGGGGCGATCCTCTGCGGTGAGGCGGAACTCATAGACCAGGTAGCACACCAGATAAAGATATTTGGCGGCACGGCCTTTCATAGCTGGCCACATACGGCTATGGCGCTGCACTACCTGAAGGGAATAGATGAGCGCTGGCAAAAGGTAGTGGAGTCCGGCGAGGAGTTAATCCGGGCGCTGAATGGCATAGAGGGGGTTACGATAAGCCGTATTCCGAATGGTACTAACGCTCACAGGATGGCACTGGATGACTCAATCGACCTGAAGAAAATGGCCACCTACCTCGACACAGCACATCAGATAAATATTGGTAAGGCGGACAGTGAAGGCATTGTAGGCTTTACCATCAATGAGAGCATTCACTTCCGTAGTATGGGTGAACTGGTCCGGGCCTTTAAAGATGGGGTTAGGGCTGCAAGGGTGTAGGTGGCTGGATCATCGAATGGCTGTGCTTTACCGGGCCATTAGCCTGCAATCAGGCCCCTTAGAGATAGTATAATGTATGATTTTTCATTCATTAATGAACAAAATGGGGGTTATTGAATGATTTTTCATACAAAGTGAATCAAATACCGGGCGAATCCGTTAAATTTATAGAGGAATTACATACCTTAAATCTATGGCTTACAACGGGTATACCGATAAAAAACTGGAAGAACTCATAGGGGCATTTGTAAAGCATCATCGCCTGCAACAAAACAAATCCCAGCAAGAGCTGGCCGATGCAGCCGATATAAGCCGCTCTACCCTTAGCCTGCTGGAGCGTGGCGAGACCGGCAATACCGAAACCCTCATTCGTGTACTTCGCGTACTGGATCAGCTTCATATCTTTTCTGCCTTTGAGGTAAAAGAACCCATTAGCCCTATCGCCCTGGCCAAATTACAGCAGGAAAAACGTAAGCGTGCCCGCAGCCAAAACAAGTCCGATGAAGCCCCTGATTCCGACTGGTAATGATCACCATTGCAACCGTTAAAATATGGGGACGTGATGCCGGTGCTATCGCATGGCAGCCCGACCGGGGACTGGCTACCTTCGAGTATGCACCCTCCTTTGTCCAAACCGGCTGGGACCTTAGCCCTTTGAAAATGCCCCTTAAAGATGGGCGAAGAATCTATGAATTTCCCGAGCTTAGAAAAAAACCTAACGACCCCTATAATACCTTTAAGGGCCTGCCCGGCTTGCTCGCCGATGTACTGCCCGACCGCTACGGTAACCAGCTTATAAATGCCTGGCTCGCACGTAACGGTCGACCGGAAGATAGTATGAACCCCGTCGAAACCCTCTGCTTCATCGGCCAGCGCGGTATGGGGGCACTGGAGTTCGAACCCGCACAGTTTAAGGCAGGTACCAATACCTTTTCCGTAGAGATAGACCAACTGGTAGACATCGCGCGCCAGATGCTGGAGTACCGGGAGGGCTTTGCTACGGAACTGGATGATAACCATGATGAGCAGGCCATCCGCGAGATGCTGAAGATAGGCACCTCCGCCGGTGGGGCGCGACCCAAAGCCGTCATAGCCTATAATGAAAAGAGCGGCGAGGTACGCTCCGGACAGACCCGTGTACCCAAAGGCTTCGAGCACTGGCTCATAAAGCTGGACGGTGTAAGTGACGTGCAGCTCGGTGCCACCCAGGGCTACGGCCGTGTGGAGATGGCCTACTACCTCATGGCAAAGCACTGCGGTATAGACATCATGCCCAGCACCTTGCTGGAAGAGAATGGCCGCGCACACTTCATGACCAAGCGCTTCGACCGCGAAGGTGCGGACACCAAGCACCATATGCAAACCTTTTGCGCCATGAAGCACTTCGACTATAACGAAGTGACCAGCTACAGCTACGAGCAGCTCTTCCAGACCATGCGCGAACTAAAGCTCACCTACCCCGAGGCCGAGCAGATGTATCGCCGGATGGTATTTAATGTACTGTCCCGCAACTGTGACGACCATACCAAGAACTTCGCCTTCCTGATGAAAAAAGATACCGCCAGGTGGACCCTGGCCCCCGCCTACGACATCTGCCACGCCTACCGCCCAGGCAGCCAGTGGGTAAGCCAGCACGCCCTCAGCGTCAACGGCAAGCGGCAGCACATCACCAAAGCCGATTTCCTCACCGTAGCCGAAGCCATGAACATCCGCAAGCCGGAGCACATCATCCAGGAAGTAAACGATACCGTAAATCAGTGGGAGCACTTTGCGGATGAAGTGGAGGTACTACCTGACCTGAAGAAGGCAATAAAGAAAACGCTGGTATCTGTATGATTTTTCATTCATTAAGAGTGAAAAACAGGGTTATTGAATGATTTTTCATGCAAAACAGCTTGAGATAACTTTATTCGGGGTTTGGACAGGCTATAGCAGTGATTATGGCGTTTGCATTATCCACAACTTCCCAGACCCACCCCGGAGTGAACAGTCCGATTTCATAAGCAACCACATAGCCCGACCCTCCGCGGAGGGTATTTACACCAGAGCTTAATCAATAAAAAGCTGGTTATAAGGCAACTCTAATGACTTTTAGCAGTGAGCAAAATCCTTCCCTCGGGAAGGTGGCCGCCAAAGCATTAGCTTACCTCTACAGAAACACTGGTTTGAAAGGAAGAAAATAAGGATATTACTAATGCCCACGTGGCGGTCGGAAGGGGTCCTCCGCCTCCTCGAGGTACCCACTATGATAGACCAGCGCCTCGACTACATCCACCAAAACCCGGTAGCCGCAGGCTATGTACTGGAACCAGAACACTATCCGTATAGCAGTGCTGTGGATTATGCAGGTGCGCCATTTAAGGCTATTGGAGTTAGGGAGAGGGTGCTGGTGGTTTTTATTGAGTAGGTAGCTTTGGCTTTGCACGATGTAACTACCGCGAGATTAGCGATAGCTTAATCTTGTCTAGACAAATCGTAGTTTTTTTTACTAGCTGCCTTCTCACGTTTTTGAAATATCACTACATATAGAAATACCTATACAAAGGCACCTAAATTTATAGATAGATGTATAAAATTTTACCCAAAATAAGCTATATACAATTTTTATAAATTCATTAAAAAATTTCCTAAAAAAACATGTCTAAATAATTGTTATATTTAACTAAATAGCGTTTGGACTATTGAAAAAACAACTCTATATTTGTACTACATTAAAAATTAAAAAAATTAAATTTTACATGGATTTATCTTTAAAAAACTATAGTAAATTTCAAATGCCTGAACAAAAAGAAATCAAATTATGGAAAGAGGCATATTTCATTTTCGACTCTTCGTCACTATTAAATATATATCATATACCAATAAGCTATATACATGAGATAGAGAAGATTTTTAAGTGCATATCAGACAGAGCTTGGATTCCAGGTCATGTAGAATTCGAGTATCTGAAAAATAGAGAGCATGTTTTACAAGAGCCAATTAAAAAATATGACTCTATAATTGAAAAATTAAAAAATCTAAATTCAATTGTAGAGAAGGAATTTAAAACGACAATTTCGAACATAATAAAAGAAACCAAAAATGAGAATAAACACCCTTTCATTCCTTCACAAAGCTTTAACAAACTAGTTGATGTAATTGAAAAATTCAAGCAAGATGTAGAGTCACTATCAGAACCAATTTACTCAGAAGTTGAGAGTCAAACTAGAGCCATCAATGATCTACTGGCAGATGACTCGTATTTTAAAATCCTTCAAGAAACTTTTGAAGTTGGTCAAAACTACAGTTTCAAAAAGCAATTAGAAATAGTTAAAGAAGGCCAATACCGCTACAATAATCAAATCCCTCCAGGTTATGGAGATAAAAACAAAAAATCAGGAATTCAAAAATATGCGGATTTAATCATATGGAAGCAAATTTTAGACTTCGCTAAAGAAACCAATAAACCTATTATACTAATAATAGATGACATAAGTAAAAAAGATGACTGGTGTCATATTGATAATAGAAAACGGATAACACATCCAAATAATGATCTTATTAAAGAGTTTATGGATTACTCAGAGAAGGATTTTTGGATGTATACATTGTCTGATTTTATATACAAATCACAAAAGCATCTTGCCACTGAAATAGACATTACTACAATTGATGATATGGTGAGTAATCTCTACTATAGTGACAACTATATAGTATATGATTGCAATAGCTGTAAGAAAAGAGATATCATGACGTTTGATGATATCTCAGAAAATTTAGATCTCACAGACTCTCAAGAAAGGGGCATGGGTTATGAAACACATTACGAATACGTAGTCGGTTTCATATGCGAACACTGTAACAACTCATTGAATATTAATATTGAGGTTGTAGAATATCCTGAAGGTAATATTGACTATATAGAATGTAGATTAGAGGGTGGAAATACTGTTAGAGAATATTTCAACATAGAGTTACGCAAAGAAAAAGAACCGGAAATGTGTGAACTATGTGGTGAGTACCCTCAATACAATGGATTACCAACATGCTTTAATTGTGACGAAAAAACAGCGAAAGCTGATTTTGATTAAACCACTCATCTGGCTGAGACTGACTCCCTTCTACTTTGGAAGGGAGTTTTTTTTAATGTGTGCTATAATATTTGCCTTTTTTACATTTAAGCAATGCCCCATCACCCTGCATTGGGAGGTACCCCGAAGGGATCCCTATGAGACAACTTCCCAAAGGTGGCAACCCCGCGGTAGTTGGCGAACTAAACTCACCTCAATTAAGTTATATTAATCGAATATAATGTATTATTATGAGTAATAAGAAATTGATAGAGATATCAAATAGAGGCATAGTTAATTTTCACCATATCAAAAATCAATTTGGTTATAAATGTCTCTTGACTACAAAAGGCATTGGAGATACTCATGAGTTGAGGTATGGGAGAACATATTTCACCCAGTTTAATAGAAATCCCAATAGAAAAAGCTTCAGTGAAGCATTGCCTTACAGCAACATTAGCGGATTTCCAATTATGGGAAATTATCTAGTCAAAGTGTCTATCGACATGCAATAAAGTAATTGGAGTATAACTAGATACTCCTTTTGTAATTGAGGCTAAAGCAACCGCGAGATTAGCGACAGCATATCTTGTGGTTGAAACCTACACCCAGTTGTACTGGGCTAAGCACCGAAGTTTCAAACTAGCACTACAGCAATGCCCCATCAGCCTACTCTAGGAGCCTCAACTTCCCCAAAAAGCAACCCCGCTCGTACTTCTTTACGTATATCCTCAACACAGAATTCAGCCCCCCTCCACCGAACAATCCCGCGCTTTCATAGAAAAGCTGAGGCGATAAACGTGCACATAGCCCGAAAAACTTACATCATTCTTACACACGATTGTGGGGGCTAAACTGATACTTGAGGTGGGGGCTGCAATTGGCTTTTGCTCAGGGACTCAAACGTTGCCGGAAGATTTTTTCAAAAGAGTTGTTGCCTCGAAAAAAATCCGTGATTACCTTAACAGCGTGAAAATGAACGACAACACATATTTCTTTTACTTCTGGTGGCATTCTCTCACATGAGTGGCGAGTAGTAAAAGTGTATGATTTCAAGATATTATTACATGGAACCTAAAGCTCGCCCTCGGCGGGCTTTTTTCGTTTTACGGGCAGTTTAGACTAATTTTAGGCTGCCTTACAAAAGACTAAAAACTAATTAACACGTGGAAACCCAATTGAAGACCATTCAGTTGAGTACCACTTACCGGAAGCTGCTGGCGGATACCGTCACGCCTGTAAGTGTGTACCTGAAGCTGAGGGACAAGTTCCGCAACTGTATCATGCTGGAGAGTAGTGACTACCACGGCAATGAAAACAGTTTCAGCTACATCTGCTTTGAGCCGCTGGCTTCTTTTGAGCTGGACAAAGGTACGCTGCGCGTAGAACTGCCGGGCGAGGAAACGACCCTAGAGACGCTCGCTGATCGCCACGACGCGGTGGGCCGCCTGAATGACTTTGCGGCGACATTCAAAAACCCTGAACTTCCCTTCAAATTCCTCCCCAATGGCCTGTTTGGCTATATGTCGTACGACGCGGTGGAGAGCTTCGAGGACATTGACCTATCTGAAAACGACGAGTTTCAGTACCACATACCGGAGATTGTGTACCGCACGTACCGCTTCGTGATCGTGGTAGACCACTTCAAAAACGAGCTTTACCTGTTTGAACACCACCCTGAGGGCGAAAAGCCGACGGGCAAGCTGGAGGAGATCGTGTCGCTGATCAATAACCGCAACCTGCCGGTATACGGCTTTAAGCGGGACGGCGAAGAGGTGAGCAACTTCACGGACGATGAGTATATGGAGATCGTGGAGAAAGGCCGCGAGCATTGTATGCGCGGTGACGTGTTCCAGATCGTACTGAGCCGCAGGTTCAGCAATACTTTTAAAGGGGACGAGTTTAACGTGTACCGCGCCCTGCGGAGCGTAAACCCGAGCCCATACCTGTTCTACTTCGACTACGGCAACTACAAACTATTCGGCAGCAGCCCTGAGGCGCAGATCGTGATCAAGGACGATGAGGCGACCATTTACCCGATCGCGGGAACCTTCCGCCGTACGGGTAATGACGAGGCGGACGCGGAGCTGGCGAAGAAGCTGTATGACGACCCGAAGGAGAACAGCGAACACGTGATGCTGGTGGACCTGGCACGTAATGACCTGAGCCGCAACGGGGATAATGTGACGGTGGAGACTTTCAAAGAGATACAATACTACAGCCATGTGATCCACCTGGTGAGCAAGGTAACGGGCCGGCTGGGTAAAAATACGTCTGCCATCCGTATGGTGGCGGATACTTTCCCGGCGGGAACGCTGAGCGGTGCGCCGAAGCATATGGCGATGACGCTGATAAACCGGTACGAGACGCTGCGCCGCGGATACTACGGCGGCGCGATCGGCTACTGCGGATTTGACGGTACGTTTAACCACGCCATCATGATCCGTTCCTTCTGCAGCACGGGCAATCGCCTTTACTACCAGGCTGGTGCCGGGGTGGTGGCTAAGTCCAGGGCTGAGAGCGAAAAGCAGGAAGTGTACAATAAGCTGGCCGCCCTGCATACGGCTCTGGAACTGGCAGAAGAGATACGCGATTAAGATTAGCTAAAAACACCCGTCACACAGACGATCATGAAGATCCTCGTACTAGATAATTATGATAGCTTCGTGTATAACCTGGTGCACATACTGCACGAGCTGGGTTATGGCGACAGCACAGACGTGATCCGCAACGACAAGATCACGCTGGATGAGGTGGAGGCCTATGATAAGGTGCTCCTGAGCCCGGGCCCGGGCATACCGGAAGAAGCGGGCATTATGCCCGAACTCATCAAACGATACGCGCCCACCAAAAGCATGTTTGGCGTATGCCTGGGACACCAGGCGATAGCGGAGGCCTTTGGGGCCAAGCTATTTAACATGCCTGAGGTACTGCACGGCGTGGCCAACCGTATCCGCATCAGTCATATGGACGACCGCCTGTTTAAGGGCATACCGGAAGACCTGAATGTATGCCGCTACCATAGCTGGAGCGTGGTGGCGGACAGCATGAACGGCGCCCTGGAAGCGACGGCACTGGACGAAACGGGCAACATTATGGCGCTGCGGCACAAGGAATATGACGTGCGCGGTGTGCAGTTTCACCCGGAGAGCATCCTGACGGAGCACGGCAAAACAATGATTAAAAACTGGCTGGAAAAATGAAAAAGATTCTAAACGACCTCTTTGACCATAAGAGCCTGGACAAGGCGACAGCCAAGCGGATACTGATTAACCTGGCGCAGGGTGAATATAACCAGAGCCAGGTGGCGGCCTTCCTTACGGTGTACCTCATGCGGAGCATTACGGTGGAGGAGCTCGGCGGCTTCCGCGAAGCGATGCTGGAGCTGTGCATTCCCCTTGACCTGAAGAAGTACGACGCGATAGACCTGTGCGGAACGGGCGGGGATGGCAAGGACACTTTTAATATAAGTACGCTGTCCTCCTTTGTAGTGGCAGGTGCGGGGCAGCCGGTAGCGAAGCATGGCAACAACGGTGTGAGCAGCATCTGCGGAAGCAGCAACCTGCTGGCGCACTTTGGCTATGAGTTTACGAACGACCCGGCCCAGATAGAGAAGAGCATGGAAGAGGCGGGTATCAGCTTTTTGCACGCCCCGCTCTTCCACCCTGCTATGAAGAATGTGGCGCCTATCCGTCGCGACCTGGGGGTGAAGACGTTCTTTAACATGCTGGGTCCGATGGTAAACCCGAGCTTCCCGCGCAAGCAGCTCGTAGGCGTATTCAGCCTGGAGCTGGCGAGGCTGTATGCGTACCTGTATCAGCAGACGGACAAGGAGTTTGTGATATTGCACGCGCTGGACGGCTACGACGAGATCAGCCTTACGGGGCCTTTTAAAATGATCACCCGCGAGGGGGAGCGCGTACTGGAGCCGCGGGACCTTGGACTGAAGCCATGCCGTGCGGAAGAAATAGCCGGAGGCAAAACGATAGAGGAAACGGCCAACATCTTCCTGCGCATACTGGAAGGCAAGGGCACGGAAGCACAGAACAACGTGATACTGGCAAATGCGGGTATGGCGCTGTACTGCGGAGATAACTCACTGGGCCTGAAGGGCGCAGTGGAGAAAGCCCGCGAGAGCCTGACGAGTGGCAAGGCTTACGAGACGTTCAGAAATTTAACGAAATCGCCTGCACTCGCTGGCAAAAACTAACATCCGAAATCATCTTACTATGAATATTTTAGATAAAATTACCGCCCACAAAAAGAAAGAAGTAACGGAGAGGAAAAGCCTCTTTCCGGAAAAATTGCTTGAGAAGAGCATTTACTTCCCGACGCAGCCCATCAGTATGAAAAAATACCTGCTGCGTGAAGACCGTAACGGTATCATAGCCGAGTACAAGCGTCAGTCGCCCAGCAAGGGCATTATCAATGACCACGCGAAGGTGGAGAAGACGAGCATCGGCTACATGCAGGCAGGTGCTTCTGCCCTTAGCGTACTGACTGATACCGAATTCTTTGGCGGAAAAAATGAAGATTTGCAGACGGCCCGTAAGTACAACTTCTGCCCTATTCTGCGTAAAGACTTTATTATAGATGAGTACCAGATCATCGAGGCGAAGAGCATCGGCGCGGACTGTATCCTGCTGATAGCGGCTATACTGAAGCCTGAAGAGGTGAAAAGACTGGCTGCTTTTGCCCATAAGCTGGGTCTGGAAGTGCTGCTGGAAGTACATGACGGTGAAGAGCTTAAAGCAGCGCTGTGTGACGAGGTGGACCTGGTAGGGGTAAATAACCGCGACCTGAAGACTTTCCAGGTAAATACGGATACGAGCGTACAGCTTGCCCGCGCGATCCCGGATCAGTTTGTGAAAGTAAGCGAAAGCGGCATCAGCGATCCGCTGAGCGTGCTGATGTTGCGTGAGCACGGCTACCGTGGCTTCCTAATCGGTGAGCATTTCATGGCGACAAGCCGGCCATGGGAAACCTGCCGCAAATTTATCCAGGAAGTAAAAAGCCTGGAAGCACGCAGAAAAGGTCAACTGGAAAACGCCTACTGATGAGTTTACGCTGGAAGGTCTGCGGGATGCGCGACAGCGCAAACATACGGGAGGTGCTGGCGCTGAAGCCGGACTATATGGGCTTTATTTTCTTTGAGAAAAGCCCCAGGCATGCGGAAGGTGTGCTGGACCCGGCGGTAACGGCAGATTTTCCGGATAGGACGATCAAGACAGGCGTTTTTGTGAATGCCCCTAGGGGGTACATCCTGCAGCAAGCCGACACTTACGGCCTGCAGGCCCTGCAGCTACACGGCCACGAAACACCCGAGCAGTGCCGCGAGCTACAGGACAAAGGCTTTACCATTTTCAAGGTCTTTTCCGTAGGTGAGTCATTTGACTTTGAGACGCTGGAAGCCTACGTGCCGCATGTGGACTATTTTCTTTTTGATACGAAAGGAAAGAACCTTGGGGGCAACGGGGTGGCGTTTGACTGGAACGTGCTGAAGGCTTACCCTTACGAGGTGCCTATCATCCTGAGCGGAGGGGTAGACACGGAGAATGTAAGCGAACTGGGCGCGCTGGAAGGCCTGCCTCTGCACGGTATAGACGTGAACAGCCGGTTTGAGACCCAACCGGCCCTGAAAGACACAGTAAGACTAATAGCTTTAACAGAAAAAATGGCCCGCAAGGGTTAATTATAGCCGTATGAAACACGCAGTAAACGAAAGAGGCTACTACGGAAAGTTTGGCGGCGCCTACATACCGGAAATGCTCTACCCCAATGTGGAGGAGCTTCGGCAAAACTACCTGAGCATCATGGAGAGCGAGGACTTCCGGAAGGAATTCCAGCACCTGCTCAGGGACTACGTAGGCCGACCTACCCCTCTGTACTTTGCAGAGCGGCTTTCTGAACAATATAAGACACAGGTGTACCTGAAGCGGGAGGACCTGTGCCACACGGGTGCCCATAAGGTGAACAACACCATCGGGCAGATCATTCTGGCCAAAAAACTGGGCAAGAAGAAGATCATCGCCGAGACGGGTGCGGGACAGCATGGCGTGGCGACTGCTACGGTATGTGCGCTGATGGGCATAGAGTGCATTGTGTACATGGGCGAGGTGGACATAGCCCGCCAGCGTCCCAATGTGGAGCGTATGCGCATACTTGGTGCGGAGGTGAGGCCTGCCAAAAGCGGCAGCCGTACGCTGAAGGACGCCACGAATGAGGCGATGCGCCACTGGATCAATAACCCTGCGGACACGCACTATATAATAGGTAGCGTAGTGGGGCCCCACCCCTACCCTGATATGGTGGCGAAGTTCCAGGCGGTGATCAGTGAGGAGATTAAAGCGCAGTTGAAGGAAAAGACGGGTACGGAATACCCCGATTACGTGATCGCCTGTGTGGGCGGTGGCAGTAATGCGGCGGGTGCGTACTACCATTTCCTGGAAAATGAAAACGTGAAGCTGCTGGCTGCAGAGGCAGCAGGGCATGGTGTGGACAGCGGAAAGTCAGCGGCCACCACCTTCCTGGGTAAGCCGGGCATCCTGCACGGCAGCCTTACGCTGCTGATGCAAACAACTGACGGCCAGGTAACAGAGCCCCACAGCATCAGCGCCGGACTCGACTACCCCGGCATCGGCCCTATGCACGCGCACCTGTTTGACAGCAAGCGGGCGGAGTTTGTGGCCATTACGGACGAGGAGTCTATGCAGGCGGGCATTCGCCTGAGCCGTGCAGAGGGTATCATTCCGGCTATTGAGTCGGCACACGCCATTGCGGTGCTGGAAAAGGTGGCCTTCCGTCCGGAGGACAGGGTTGTCATCAGCCTGAGCGGCCGCGGTGACAAGGATTTGGAAACCTATATAAAATGGGGCGGCTACTGATCCGGCCTTTTTCACTAAAGAATTTCAGACACCATGTCTTCAGAAATACAGATAAATAACCGGATAGACGACCTTTTTAGCAGTAAAAAGGAAGGCATCCTGAACGTGTACTTCACGGCCGGGTTTCCCGGACATGACAATACGGCAGCGATAGCGGAGCACCTGCAGGAAGCGGGCGCGGACATCATCGAGATCGGCATTCCCTTCAGTGACCCGGTAGCAGACGGCCCTACGATACAGGAGAGCAATATGCACGCACTGGAGCAGGGCATGACGCTGCACAAGCTTATGGACCAGCTTAGCGGTATCCGTGAGAAGGTGAGCATCCCCATTATCCTGATGGGCTACATGAACCCCGTGATGCAGTACGGCGTAGAGGAGTTTTGTAAAAAGTGTGAGGAGATAGGCGTAGATGGCCTTATCCTGCCAGACCTGCCGCTGCAGGAGTACCTGGACCACTACCAGGAGACATTCCGCAGCCACGGCCTGCACAATATCTTCCTGATCTCGCCGCAGACGAGCGAGGAGCGCATCCGTGCGATAGATGAGCACAGCGCAGGTTTCATATATATGGTAAGCTCGGCGAGCATCACCGGTGCCAAAAAAGGGATATCCGATGAGCAGGTGAGCTACTTTAAGCGTGTAAATGACATGCAGCTAGGCAATCCGCGCCTCATTGGCTTCGGCATCAGCGACAATGAAAGTTTCGGCCGTGCCTGTGAGTACGCCAGCGGTGCCATTATCGGCTCTGCTTTCATCAACATGCTGCGCGAGAGCAATGACCTTGGCAGCGACATTACTTCTTTTATTCACTCCGTAAAAGGAATCTAAACACCCGGCATTATGATTATTCAGCTCGATAAAAATATAAGCGAAAAGAACAAGAAGGCGATCACGGATAAGATGAGCAGCCTGAAATTTAAGCCCACCGAAGTACTGACGCAGAAAGGCGACTACCTGATCGGTACCGGCAAGGCTGACTTTGATATCCGCGACCTGGGCCAGATGGCAGGCATACAGGATATCCACATGGTAAGCGATGACTACCAGCTTGTAAGCCGCAAGTGGAAGGTGGACTACACGACCATAGACCTGGGCGACGGCGTGAAGGTAGGTGCCAATGACTTTGCCATTATGGCCGGTCCCTGCTCTATCGAAAGCGAAGAGCAGATCGTGAAGGTAATAGACCACCTGAAGGCGAACAACGTGAAGATCATGCGCGGTGGTGTGTATAAGCCCCGTAGCTCCCCGTACAGCTTCCGTGGCCTGGGCATCGACGGCCTGAAGCTGTGGCACCAGCACGCGAAAGCGGCGGGTATCAAGATCATTACGGAAGTCATGCAGGTGAGCCAGATCGCGGAGATGTACGACTACATCGACATGTACCAGGTGGGTGCGCGTAACACGCAGAACTTTAACCTGCTGGACGAACTGGGTAAGGTGGACAAGCCTGTACTGATCAAGCGCGGTATCAGCGGCACCATCGAGGAGCTGCTTTACAGTGCGGAGTACGTATTCAGCGGCGGTAACGAGCGCCTGCTGCTTTGTGAGCGCGGTATCCGTACCTACGAGAAGGCGAGCCGTAACACGATGGACCTGAACGCCATTCCGATCCTGAAGGAGAAAACGCACCTGCCCATCATCGCCGACCCCAGCCACGGTATCGGTATCCGCCACCACGTGGAGCCCATCACCCTGGCCAGCATCATGGCAGGCGCAGACGGCGTAATCTTCGAAACCCACGAGATCCCCGAAAAAGCCTACTCCGACGGCCAGCAAACCCTCAACTTTCGCGAATCAGACAACATGATCGCCCGCATCAGGAAGACATTGGAGCTTAGAGAGAGTTTTTAAGGTATAGTATAATACCTTCGGTATTAAGAACCGTCCTGCGAGAGTAGGGCGGTTTTTTTGTTTGGTGGGGGTGGAATTATTCATATTTTCGCATTCTAAAGTTTAATTATTGAAGTCAGATGAAAGACATTAAAGAAATAAAAGTATTTATAGCTTCCCCTAGTGATGTTCAAAAAGAAAGAGAAATTTGTCAAAAGGAAATTGATAGATTAAATAAAACCCAGGGTAGTCAAGAGGGTTTTAATATTAAGCTGCTAAAATGGGAAGATACTAGACCTTCCACAGGTGAATACGCACAAGGCGAAATAAACAAACAAATCGGAACTGATTACGATATTTTTATAGGGATAATGTGGCTCAAGTTCGGGTCTCCAACAAAAAATGCTGGATCAGGAACAGAGGAGGAGTTCAACATAGCCTATCAAAACTTTCTTAAAGGGAGCGACATTACGATAATGTTTTACTTCAGTGAAGTGCCTTCAAATCCCAGCAATATAGATCTTGAACAGTTCTCAAAAGTAAAAGAGTTTCAAAAAACGGTTGGATCATATGGAAGTTTATATAAGCCCTATAGCTCTTTAGCAGATTTTAAAGATTTAGTTCACGACCATCTATATCTAGCAATCTCTGAAAAGCTGAAAAACAAAGAACAGGAAACGAAAAGTAAAGATACGGCAAATGAATTAGAGAATGACGAAATAACATTCGAGTTTACCGAAAAATTTGAAAACCATTTAAATAATGTTGGTACAAAATTCTCTCATTCTAATGTTGAAACTGTAACATTAGATGATATATATTGTCCTCCTGACTTAAAAACATTTGATAGCAAAGAAAATACAGGTTATAAAACGAAAAACACCGACGAGATAGCCTCTACTTTTCCTTCTGACAATTCAGGCTTTAAATATGTAATTTTAGGCAAGCAACTTTCAGGCAAAACTTCTATAGCCAAATATTTGACAAAAGAATATTTCAATTATTCGTATCTACCGATATTACTATCAGGAAGAGACTTTACTAATAACCTTCGTATTGAGACAATAATTAAAATTTTAGAGAAGAAGGTAAAGGAACAATATAAAGAGCCTTTTCTAATAAATGCTAAAAATAAAAATGAATTAATCTTTGTCATAGACGATTATGATAAGGCAACTAAAGGAGAAATAAAATTTTGGCATGCCCTTAATAATAATTTAAATAAAATTTCACCCAATATTGTTCTATTAGGAAACTCATTGATGCTAATGGAAAACTTTGGCAGCAAGGATCCATTTGCAAATTATGAGAAATTAGGAATTTTAGAATTTGGACCTATATTAAGAAAGGAGCTTGTTGATAAATGGAATAAGTTAGGTGCCGAAGATAATTTTATAGACAGAAATGAAGTCTTGAGAAAAAACGATGCTGCCCTCGACTATATTAAAACAATTATTGGCAAAAATTACGTACCATCTTACCCTTTATATCTATTAACTATTCTTCAAGCCTATGAAGGAAATGTCGTTAATAATACTAATTATTCATTACATGGATTTTACTTTGAACTTTTAATAAACGATGCGTTAAACACTGCAGTTAAGGATAAAAAGGACATCAGTTTGTACCATAATTTCATGACGGAGTTATGCTTTAATATGTTCCAATTGCAGACAAAAGAAGTTTCCTATGATACATTTGACAACTTCTTCATACTTTTCTGCAAAAGATATGATATCGAAACGAGTTTCAAAACAACCTTAAAAACTTTAGAGAATGCAAATCTATTAATTGTAAATAATGGCATTCAAGTTCCTGAAAACTATATTTATTACTTTTTCGTAGCAAAGTATATTGCAAATAATATATATAAAAAGGAAATAAAGTTAATAATATCTAAGCTAGCAGAAAGAATTTTCAGAAAAGAATTTGCTAATATTTTAATGTTCTTAACGCATCTATCAAAAGATGAGTACATAATAAAAATCTTAATAGAACAAAGCTCTAATTTATTTAAAGAATTTAGTCCGACAAAATTAAGTTCTGACATTGAACAAATCAATAAATTAGTCGAATCCATTCCAGATCAAATACTAGACCATATAGATGTTGATCAAGCAAGAATTGAAGAATTAGAAAATGAAGAAGAACAAGAATTATTGGAAAAAGAATTACAAAATCACAAGTCGCAATACGATGAATTTCAATTAGATGACAATATTGAAAATCTAGATTTTATAGCCAGATTGAGTAGGGCTATGAAAGCAATTGATCTGTTAGGACAGGTTGTTAAAAAGCACTGGGGTGAACTAGATGGTGAAACTAAAGAAGTGTTGATAACTGAGACCTATATGATAGGGCTTAGAACATTGTCGTTTTATATCAATACGCTAGCAAGCAATTCTGAATCCATTGCTGATATTATTGAAGAACAGGTATCACGGAAACATATAAAAGATAGGCACGTACTTAAAGAGTCCGTTCAACAACTTACTAAAGAAACACTATTTAACTTTTCGTTTTTGGCTACTTGGGGAACTATTAATAGAGTAAGTAACGCTGTAGGGCTAGATAAATTAGATCCTACATTGAAAAAAGTTCTGTCTAAGAATAACTACAATTCAGTAAAATTGATTGATTTTTCAACAAAACTTAAATACAAAAATATTAACCTAACAACAGTTGACAAATATCATGAAGAGATGAAAGACAATAAATTATGCCATATGTTATTGCAAAATCTGGTTATTGATTATCTATATATGTTTAATATATCTTTTAAGGAAAAGAGTCAACTATGCGCAAAATTAGGTATTAGTATGCAAGACCAAAGATATATTTCTGGGTCTTCAAAAGTAAAAAAGAAATGATTTAACCAACAAAAAGTACCATTCCCAAAGGCGTAACCACCACCCCAGCCCCTCAAACAACTCGATCATTGTAGGTGGGGCGTGGGGGCGGTGGACGGTAGGACATCCCCCGGACGGGGCATTTGCTTGCTATAGTAGCATTTTAGGCCTGCCCCCTGTCAAAGGGGGAGTTGTGCAGTGCTTCGGTTTGGCTTTTCGTTTTTTGGGTTTGTGCGAGATATGGCGGTACAGGGCGAAAATGACTCTATTTTAAAAGCACACAGTGAGTCCCCCTTCGGCCGCGAAAGTGACCTTAATGCGCCATTCCCGGACGCCGTTCCGGGATCCGTCGGCTACTAGCTGAGTGCTGGCTTAAAGCGACCCCAGACGTATTGCAGACTGTCGGCTAAGGGCAGTTGCTGGTATGGCTACTCTCCGCCAGACGATACAGACCTCTTGCAGAGCGCCCACGGGTCTAAGCCCGGGGATAATCTGTGACCGGAACACCCAGCTATGCAAAAGAAACGGAACGACATCATTCCTTACCGAAAGGATCTGAAGCTGCTTGCGCGGAGGCTCCCTTAATGCGCCATTCCCGGACATTGATCCGGGATCCGTCAGCTACTAGCTGAGTGCTGACTTAATGAGACCCCAGCAGTATAGCAGACTGTCGGCTATGGGCAGCGGCGGGTATAGCAACTATCTGCCAGACGATAGGGACCCCGGGTCTCGGCCCGGGGATTATCAGTTACCGGAGCCACGACCTCCCCGAAGTCGCCGCCAATGACATCATCCGCCAGGAGCGCCTGGAAGAATACGGCCTGCACTTCCTCCGCTTCGCCGACATCGACGTAAAGCGCAATATAGATGCAGTGGTGGGTGAGATAGCGGAGTGGGTGGAGTGGAATGGGAAGTTGGTGGTGTAGCTTCAGTGCTCATTTTACAGGACATCCCCCGGACGCAACGGCGGTGTTCCAAAGCAGCATTCTACGCCTGCCCCCTGTCAAAGGGGGACTTTGAGTGTGCACTTAATTGGCTTTTCTCTTTCTTAAAAGATGCAGAATGTAGTCCCCCTTTGGCAGCGAATGATAAGGAAGGGCAGTATGGATGATCCGATAGGGGGAAGGGGTAATTAGTTAATTTGGAAGTAGAATGGTGCGTCCGGGGGATGTCACAGCAGAAGTGTCCACACAAAAGCGTACCAACACCACCACTTGCCTAAAACCGCCCTACACCCTATATTCGCAGCCCCAACAACACCCAGCTATGCAAAAGAAACGGAACGATATCATTCCTTACCGGAAGGATCTGAAGCTGCTTGCGCGGAAGCTCCCTTAATGCGCCATTCCCGGACATTGATCCGGGATCCGTCGGCTACTAGCTGAGTGCTGGCTTAAAGAGACCCCAGACGTATAGCAGACTGTCGGCTAAAGGCAGCGGCGGGTATGGCTACAGTCTGCCAAACGATGGGGACCCCGGAATGCGCTTCGCTTATCCGGGGATTATACGTGACCGGAACACCCAGCTATGCAAAAGAAACGGAACGATATCATTCCTTACCGGAAGGATCTGAAGCTGCTTGCGCGGGGCTTCCTTAAAGCACCATTCCCGGGCGAGTGAAACGAGACCCGTCGGTTACTAGCTGAGTGCTGGCTTAATGAGACCCCAGACGTATTGCAGGCAGTCGGCTAAGGGCAGTGGCGGGTATGGCAAGAGTGAGCCAGACGATAGGGACCTCTTGCAGAGCGCCCACGGGTCACCGCTACGCTCGCCCGGGGATAATCTGTGACCGGAACACCCAGCTATGCATAAGAAACAGAACGACATCATTCCTTTCCGGAAGGTTCTGAAGTTGCTTGCGCGGAAGCTTCCTTAAAGCGCCATCCGGGGGCGCCTAGCCCGGGCACCGACCCGGGACCCGTCGGCTGCTAGCTGAATGCTAGCTTAAAGAGACTCCAGAAGTGAAGTAGACTGTCGGCTAAAGGCAGTGGCGGGTATGGCTACAGTCTGCCAAACGATGGGGACCCCGGAATGCGCTTCGCTTATCCGGGGATTATACGTGACCGGAAGAATACGGCCTGCACTTCCTCCGCTTCGCCGACATCGACGTGAAGCGTAATATAGATGCTATGGTGCCTGAGATAGCGGAGTGGATAGAGGGGAATGGGAAGGTGGTGGTGTAGATGGGTTTGGTGCTCATTTTACAGGACATCCCCGGATGATACTAGTACATTAAGTCTGCTAGGACTTAAATAGATATGCATAAAGCAAAAAAAGACCGCACAAGGCGGTCTTTTTCGTTACAATTCTTTTAAAGTTATGCGCAATTACGGTAATTAGTTTCATTACACATATTTTCATAATGCGTACAGCCTCCACGGGTTCCCATTTCCCATTCAGGATCATCAGGATATTTATCATCAATGACCGTATGATTTGGGGGTACCCCACCATGCACTCTCATGCCAGGGACTGTTACAAAACTGGTCAATCTTAATTGATCCAGGCTTAATTTTTCTTTTTTCATAATTTAAAGATTTTAATTCAGGGCCTAGGGCCATATTAATTTGGTTATTCTTAAAATAAGATAAATAATTGATATAGTTAATTTTTATTGATTAAGCCGTTCCACACTTATGTATTTGAGCTCCCAATCTTATCTGTACCACATCCTGAACGGCGACGCGCTCAGGGCACGACTTACGAAGGAAATACCGGGATAAGCAATCGTGATGAGAGAAGCACTGATAAAGAGTAGTGTTGACAAAGAGCATCCTGACGCTTTCTTTAAAATAGGGTCTTTCACCTAAGTGACGCTTATACAGGCTCCCTTAGTGAAAAGGTCGCGCTTGCGGTATGCATTCTCAAGAATGCAACCTGGCGGACTGAGTCAAATACCGCCAACTATCTATGCTATCTGTAGGCTGAGGGCAGTGGTGGGTATAGCTACAGTCTGCCAGACGATGGGAGCCATGCAATGGGGACCTCTTGCAGAGCGCCCACGTCATGCGCCGGGGATTGCCACTAGAAGAATACGGCCTGTACTTCCTACGCTTCGCTGACATAGACGTGAAGCGTAATATAGAGGCCGTGGTGGGTGAGATAGCGGATAGAGAGGAATGAGAGATTTTAGCCTGATCTTTCGTAAATTCGAGCTTTTTGAACTTGGAGGAAATTCCGCCAAGTTGAGTAATTTCCTTCATATGGCCAGTAACAAGATAGAAATATACCAGAGTACCGAGGGCGATGTTCAGCTTGATGTTAGAATAGACTCTGAAACGGTTTGGCTGAATCAGGAACAACTTAGTCAACTGTTTGGCAGAGACAGAACGGTTATAGGAAGGCACATCAGGAATGTTTTTAAAGAGGAAGAGCTTGACGAGGAAGTGGTATGTGCAAAATTTGCACATACCACTCAGCACGGTGCTATGGCCGATAAAATGCAAGAAACGACTACTAAATTCTATAATCTTGATGTCATTATTTCAGTTGGATACCGTGTAAAATCATTGCAGGGAACCCAGTTCAGGCAGTGGGCTACCCAGAGGCTAAAAGATTACCTGGTTAAGGGATATGCGATCAATGAACAGCGCCTTGAGCAAACGCAGCAGGAGGTGAGGTTTTTAAAGTCAGGAATTCAGATTCTTAGCAGAGCTATTGAAGAGAAAGCCACGGAAGAGGGCCTGGAATGGCTGAATCAATATGCCAAGGGGCTAACACTACTGGATGACTACGACCATGAGCAACTGGATACTAAAGGTGTATCTAAACAGCAGGCAGAATATCCTACTCAAGAAGAATACCAGCAGGTAATTGAGGCAATGAAGGCAAAGTTTGACTCAGCCGTATTTGGACTTGAAAAAGATAAGGGTTTTGAAAGTGCAGTATCACAAATAGCCAAAGGCTTTGGTGATGAGGACTTCTACCCTACCCTTGAAGAAAAGGCGGCCATGTTGCTTTACCTTGTCATAAAAAACCATGCTTTTGCTGATGGTAATAAAAGAATAGCCGCTGCATGCTTCCTGCTTTTCTTAAAACAGAATGCTATGCTCATAAACAGCGAAGGCGAAATGATTATCAGCAATGAGGCATTGGCCAGCCTTACCCTTTTCATAGCATCCAGTAAGCCGGAAGAAATGCAAACGGTGAAGAATTTGACGGTAAGCATGCTGAATAGGAATAAGAAAGAATGAAAATGATTTCCCCTACCCAGCCAGTCTTAGAAATCTGTAATCATATTGATGCTTGCATTCAAATTTGTTTAGAGGTATTAGATTATGATTAATTTATTTGGCAACTATCTTTTTACAGGATTTTTTTAAATAGTAAACAATAAATGAATTTTTTGGGTCGTTTAGTAAAACTATACACTTTATCAAAATTTATAATGCGTATAGGTTTACTTGTGCGCCCATTTTTTCTATTATTATTGAACTTCTGCTTACTGGGTTTGGAAACTTTCTTCAACATTCAATTGAATCTCTTTTCCGAGGTGTTAAAATAGTTTAAAGGTGCCAAGTTTGATTCTATCGATGCAAGCTGGACTGAAAGCTTAAAAAGAACTCACATTCAAATAGCTGATTTTAGAACCCATCATACAGGGTCAACCTTTCGGCAGAATCTGGACACTCAGAAAGTATTAGGCGAAAAAATCAACCTTGAAGACTGGTACACAGTTTTCACTATGATATGTACTGTATTTGATTTGACTGCAGAACAAATAGCTAGCAAGGTTTTTGAAAAGGAAAGCCTATTCCCTCTAAAACTAAGAGAGGAAATAAGGAGTGCCATGGACAAATTAAAAAGGCATTATCAATAAAAAGCAGTTGCTGGTATGGCTACAATAAGCTAGGCGATGGGGACCTCTTGCAGAGCGCCCACGTCATGCGCCGGGGATAATCGGTGACCGTCAGGTGCCCTTGCTGGATTACATGGTTAGCGTTAGCTGCGACCTTACGGGGTACCAGCAGATGTAGGCTTTATAATATTATCATCTAATAATTGCTTGAATATTTTCTCAGCTGAGGCTCTTGCAAATATGGATGGGCCAAAGGAACCTGAAGATGAATAATTTGCTTTCCAGACCTCCCTGTTTGTTCCGGTATCGATACCTATTAATTGGTATGACGCGGTTTGCAGCGTTCCATTATAGTATTCAAGTTGCTCAGGCTTGAAAAATATAACCAAATCTTTTCCGCCTTCTACAATGGCGTTGGCGATTTTCTTGTCTCTGTCATCCTCGACATTTAAAGCAAGTTCATCTCGCCGGTCAGCACTAATCAGAAGTACATCTACCTCTTGCTGATTTTGACTAAATACATCTTCAAGGTGCCTTTTAAGGGAGTTTGAAAAAGTAACTGTTCTGCCGGATTCAAAAGGTATGACGATTAGTGGCCTTTTGTATGATGTAGAAAGATGTGGATCTACCACAGATTGCAACTGAACCCCACAGCCGCTCAACATGAGCAAAGATAGAACGTAAAAAATGTTATGTTTTTTCATGTTTTCAGATATTTATTTGGTTACACTTCTTAAGTGTACTTAATTATTATTATTCTATAAATAATAAATGAAATTAATTCCATTTAAATAAATCTATCACACCCTTCACTTTATCATCGGAATAGACGGGAGAAGGTAGTTATGGGTATAGAATGTCGGGCCAGACCCGCTAGTCAGCGGGCAGGCTGATGGCGCCCATTGCATGCGCTAGCTCATTCGGCGGGGACATATGTTACCGCGAAAAAAACCGTCCGGTTGTATGCTTTAGGTGTCCAACCCCGAACAGCTTAAAGGTGTACACCAGGCCTCAAATTCGATGCAGGCACCTTTTTTCATTTGGCATATGCATTGCAAAGGAGCAGTGTAAATCACATATGACTAAACGATTATGAAGAAAATACTACCTCTGATCTTTGCTTTGCTTTGTATTCATGCGGGCTTTGTGCGGGCTAACACGCCAGTGAATACAGTACATACTGGCCCGGGTAAGGAAATTGACCTGCCGGCCTTTACATCGCTTAGTATTAAGGGTGGGGGCACCTATTATATACATTATAGCAGGAGCAGTAAAATAGAAATAAAAGGGGCGGGCCGGTGCCTGGATGAGGTGGAGGCTACCGTGAGTTATAGAGAACTATCTATAGGGCCAGCAGAAAATGCTACGGGAAACTGTCCTATCGAGGTACACATCTATACATCAGCCCTTAGCAGCATACAGCAAAAAGGTGGCGGAAGCATTAGCATCATGAAAGGCTTCCCTCCTGTCGAGTCGTTCAAATGTAGCCTAAAGGGAGGCGGAGACATGAATTTATCAGCTCTTCGTATTGGTTCTCTCCATGCTGCTATCAAGGGAGGGGGCCAGGTGATGGCCACGGTTGAGAAAAGCCTCCATGGTGAGATAAAAGGCGGAGGCAGGCTCTATTACCAGGGCGACCCTGCTGTGAAAAAGGAAATCTCAGGCGGCGGCACCATCGAAAGCAGGTAATATGATACGCAGGCACATTTTACTAATGCTTATCATTTTGAGCTGTACAAAAGGAGCCGCAGTCCAAAACACGGTACAGCTACCCGCCGATAGGTTTATCGACCCCAGGGATGGCCATGCGTACAAAACGGTACGGATAGGTGAGCAGGAATGGCTGGCGGAAAACTTCGCTTACCTGCCGTATATTTGTGAGCCGGGCGAGGCCGACTGTGGCGTTTGGGTGTATGATTATGACGGCTCAAGCCTTACAGAAGCCAAAAAGACTCCGCAATACGGAATGTATGGGGCGCTATACAGTTGGAAGGCGGCCCGGGAGCTGGCCCCGGAGGGCTGGCACGTGCCCAGCGATGAGGAGTGGAAAGAGCTGGAACGGCATATTGGTATAGACGCTAATGCTATTGATGATAAAACCTGGAGGGGAGAGAATAATGAGGCGGACCGCCTGAAGAAAGAAGGGGATACGGGCCTGGAGGTGGTCTTCGGTGGCTGGATGACAGATTACGGGAAGTTTAACTTCGCGCAGCAGCATGCAAACTTCTGGTGTGCGGACGAAGTAGATGCAGGCAGAGGTATAGAGCGACTACTCGGGCTGACCAATGGCAGGATAGGAAGAGACGCAGGCAATAAAGGCTGCGGCTTTAGCGTGCGGTATGTGAGGGATAGGTAGTGAAGTGGCTTAATGAGTTGCCAAATGTATCTAACAGTCAGGCCTTCTGCTTGTGACTGAGAAATGATCAGTCTATCAAATGGATCTCGATGTCCTTCTACAAAAGGAAGGGAGGCATTGGCCAAAACATGAGAAGGGGTTAAGGGGAGTAATTTGAAGCCACTTTCCGTAATTAATTCAAATAGCTTTTCTAATGACATTTGCAGTTCCAGCTTGCCAAGCGAGTGCTTAATGGCCATTTCCCATAACGAGGCTACAGAGACATAACATTCGTTTTCAGGCTCGATTATTAAATTCTTTACGCTTTCAGGAAGCTGATCAGACTCAGAGAGGAACCATAAAATAGCATGTGTATCCAGCAATTACCTCATTACATGTATTCGTTAAAATCATTGAGCGGCTCATCAAAATCATCTCTCATTTTAACCATGGCTTTTGCAAGCCCGGGCTTCCTTTTGGCTGCTGTCTCCTTTTAAGACTTCTGCAAAAGAAACTCAATATAGTCACTAACCTGCTCCTGAAGTGCTTTAGGTAATAAGGTTAGCTTGGTGTAAACATCAATTTGTGTTATGATCGA